>NZ_RBZO01000009.1 GCF_003628445.1 Oceanobacillus bengalensis | reverse complement strand
GTAATTTTATGTTCGATAGCTTTAATAACATCTAGAGCACTCAATATAGCGTAGGCAGAATGCGTAGACTCCTGCGGGAACAGCACGTGTCCGAAGACCCCACAGGAAGTGTTCTTCTTCCAAGGAGGGCTGAGGCCGTGCCCTAAGGTCCGCGAAGCATTCTGCCGCAGCAAATTACAGCACATAGCATTAATAAGTGTAAGCGAGAGCTAAACAATACTGAATTAAGTTAGTCTACACTTTACATCGACTATGAATTAACATTCAATTGTAGAAAGTTAACATTCCGAGATTCCTATGCTATAATATTCGTCTTTTGATTGGAAGGTTTTCGTTTTGTCCCAGCCCCTTTCTATTGAAAAAATATTCAAAAGATACATAACGATTAATAATTCTGATATTTGCAAATATAATATTTCATTATAGAATGAGTTTGTACTATATGAAAGTGTTCAAAAAAATTATAGGGTGAAATACTAAAAGGGAGGTAAAGGAATATGAATGCGATTTTGGTTGCAATTATTGGTATGGTTGTTTTTGCATTAGGTTACCGCTATTATTCGAAATTTGTTGCAGAGAAAATCTTTAAGCTAGATCCAAATTATGTCACACCAGCACATCAGTATAAAGATGGTGTAGATTTTGTACCTACAAATAAATTTGTGTTGTGGGGACATCATTTTACATCAGTTGCTGGAGCTGCACCAATTCTCGGTCCTGCAATTGCACTATATTGGGGCTGGCTTCCGGCATTTTTATGGGTTATTATTGGAACCGTTTTCGCTGCGGGGGTACATGACTTTGGTACGTTAGCGTTATCTGTTAGAAACAAAGGACAGTCAGTAGGTACTATCGCTGACAAATTAATTGGTAAACGAGGAAAACTACTATTTTTATTTATTATCTTAATTCTTGTTTTAATGGTTAATGCTGTATTTGCATGGGTTATTGCCAATTTATTTATCTCATATCCATCAAGTGTATTCCCGGTTATGATTCAAATTCCATTAGCAGTTATTATTGGATACCTTGTGTATAAGAAGAATATACGTATGCTCGTTCCGTCTTTAATAGCGCTGGTTATCATGTATGCCGCCGCAATTCTAACTGCACAAGTTGATTTCTTGCAAATTGATTTGGTTCAGTATATGGGTGGTGAAAGTGGGGAAGGTTTATTTGGTCTTGGTGCTGTTTCTACGGCATTCCTCATTTGGATTGTATTCCTAATGGTTTATTGTTATATTGCATCCACTCTTCCAGTATGGAAGTTATTGCAGCCAAGGGATTTTATCAATTCCCATCAGCTTGTTGTTGGATTGGGGATTCTTTACTTAGGATTAATTTTTACAAATCCAGAAATGACTGCACCAGTATTAAATGAAAATCCAGATAAAAACTGGTTACCATTACTATTTATTACAGTAGCATGTGGAGCAATTTCGGGATTCCATGGTCTCGTATCGTCTGGGACAACTTCGAAACAATTAAATAATGAAACGGAAGCACGATTTGTAGGATATTTCGGAGCAGTAGGTGAAGGAATTTTAGCGCTTATCGCTATTATTACAGTTGGAACATTCTTTGCAAATGCGGATGACTTCTTTGCAACATACAGTAGTTTTACAGCTGCAAATGGAGCAGGATTAGGGGTATTTGTAGAGGGTGCTGCTGTTCTTGCAGGAGGTCTAGGCATTCCGCCAGCAGTGGCGACGACGATTGTATCTGTTATTGTAGTTAGTTTCGCAGCAACAACACTTGATACAGCTGTGCGTTTAATGCGTTATATCATTGCTGAATTAGGCGCTGAATATAAAGTACCGGCATTAACGAAAACGCATGTGGCAACATCTGTTGCAGTTCTTTCTAGTGCAGCATTAGTGCTTATTCCAGAAGGACCAAATGGTTTTGGTTCTGGTGGGTATTTAATCTGGCCGTTATTTGGTACAGCAAATCAGTTACTTGCAGGTATTAGTTTAATGTTAATTTCCATTTGGCTGAAACGAAGAGGAAGCAACTACGCTGTAACTTTAATACCGATGATATTTGTAATGTTTATGACGATGTATGCATTATTCCAACAAGTTTTCTTAGAGTGGGCTGCATGGGGAACAGGATCTAACACATTACTATTTGTACTTGGGGCGATTATCTTCGTTTTTGCGCTATGGATAGCTCTAACTTCAATATCTGTTATGCGAGGCAAATATGATGATCCAATTGATAAAAATAAAGTTGGATAATTATTAGTAATGAATCAAGAGGCTGGATCAAAAGTAATTTATTATAGTAAAATCCGAACAATGCCTTAAAATTTTTCATTACAATTCAAATTACTTCGGATTTTGTATAGATAGTTGATTTCTTTAATTCAGAATAATTCTAAACACACCGTTACGGAAAGACACTTCGCGCATCTTAGGGCGTCTTCCTTGTCCTGCGGGAATAGCACGTGTCCGAAGACCCCGCAGCGGATGCTTTCCGCGAGGAGGCTCGGTAGGTTCCCTAAGGTCCGCATCCGCCCGGAGCAATCCCGGACGGCGAGATTTGCTCCGATTTAAGATATTCTTAATTAAATTAGTCCGAAGTTTATATTGACTGTGAAATATTGTTCAGTTATATCCCAGCCTCTTTTGTACATACTTTTGGGGGTGTATCCTTGATGATTGATAAGATTAAAAAACTAATAGAATATTATGAGGAAGTTATTAGCTTACCACATCGAACAGAAATTGCTCGTGAGCTAAGAAATGAGGATGACTTATTTTTGTTGTTGCTATATTCCGAAATGATTGGAATTCCGAATCCAGTATATTATTATACACTTGAGTTATATCCTTACATGATTGAAAAGTTTCATGATTGGCATTTAAGAATGGGAATGGACCATTCTCCATTGTCAGGAATTCGTTGTTGCTAGATTTAAACAAAAAAGGGGGGAGAAGATGAAAGAACAAGAGAAAAAAGTAATCTTTGTTGGTGGAAAAGGTGGAGTAGGGAAGTCAACTTCTGCTGTGGCTATTGCTTGGAAGTCTGCACAGGAAGGACATAAGACTTTACTCGTTTCAACAGACCCGGCACATAATCTTGGGGATATTTTTGGTCAATCAATCGGAGGGGAGGCAATTAATATTTCTGATAATTTATATGCGTTAGAGATTGATCCTGACATAGAAACAACGAACTATATTAATAGTGTGAAAGAAAACATTAAAGGAACCGTGAATACCAGTATGATGCAAGAAGTTCATCGTCAATTAGATACAGCAAAGGCATCACCTGGTGCAGATGAGGCTGCATTATTTGATAAATTAATATCTATTATTTTAGAAGAAAGGGAAAACTATGATAAGCTAGTATTTGATACCGCACCAACAGGTCATACAATTAGGTTGCTCTCATTACCGGAATTAATGGGAATATGGATAGAAGGCTTGTTGCAACGGCGTAAAAAGACGAACGAAAACTATACACAATTATTAAATGATGGAGACCCGATTGAAGATCCAATTTATGATGTACTCAGAGAAAGAAAAGAGCGATTCCAAAAGGCTAGGGGAGTATTGTTAGATCATCATGTAACAGGATTTATCTTCGTTCTTAACCCAGAAAGACTACCAATCTTGGAAACGAAAAAGGCGATAGCATTACTGGATAAATATAAGCTCCATGTTAAAACTTTAGTTATCAATAAGATTTTGCCAGAAAATATCGATGGTACTTTTTTCAGGCAGCGAAAGGAACATGAAAGCCAATATTTAAAGATGATTAAAGAGACATTTAAGGAACAAGAATTAATTTACATACCATTGTTTGAACAAGATATCATTAGTAAGCAGCAATTAGAAACGATTAGCAGTTATTATTAGAGAGGTGACCTGAATGAAGGCGTTTGTCTTGGAGTATGGAAAATTAAAGGAAAAGGAAATGGACAATCCTGTTGCTAAAAAAGGTGAAGTAGTTGTTTCCATAAAAACTGCTGGACTAAATCGTCGTGATCTATACATACCAAATCGTAGAGGAAAAGCTGAAGGTGCATTAATTTTAGGCTCTGACGGTGCTGGGATTATTGAATCAGTAGGAGAGGGAGCAACCAAATTTCAAATAGGAGATGAAGTTATCATCAATCCTTCACTAAGGTGGTATGACAATACGGATGCTCCGCCAATTGAATTCGATCTTCTGGGCATGCCTGATCACGGAACGTTCGCAGAGAAAATCGCAATTTCAGAAGAACAAGTAGAGAAGAAGCCTGCACATTTAGATTGGAATGAGGCTGGTGTATTAGCTTTGTCCGCACTTACAGGCTACCGTGCGCTTTTTACAAAGGGAAAAATAACAGATAAGGATACAGTCTTTATTCCTGGTGCAGGTAGTGGTGTTTCTACATACCTTATACAATTTGCTAAAAATATTGGGGCAAGGGTAATCGTTACTTCTCGCAGTGAGGAGAAAAGGGAAAGGGCAAAAACATTAGGGGCAGATATTGTACTTGATACCAATAGTGATTGGAATAAGGAATTAGCGAATGAGACGGTTGATCTAGTTATTGAAAGTGTCGGAAAGGTTACATTTAATCAGTCTATGAATGTTCTGAAAAAAGGCGGACGTATCGTGACATTTGGCGCGACAACAGAAGATAATATTGATTTTAATTTACGAAATTTCTTTTATGGACAGTATCAATTATTTGGAACAACGATGGGTAGTAGAAAGGAATTGCGGGATATGTTACATCATCTCGAAACATACAAGATGCATCCTGTGGTTGATCGAATATATCCATTCGAACAAACGAATGAAGCTTTTAATTACCTAGACGAAGGCAAACAATTTGGTAAGGTAGCTTTACGTATAGAAGAATAATAAAGAGGAACCTATCAAACATTCCCAATGGGTTATGTTAGATAGGTCTCAATTTTATCAATAGCAACTTGTAACTTTTTACTATTTTGCTCATACATATCTTTTGCTGTTTGATTTTCTGTAGATAGGGCGAACAATTCCAAGTCAGCTTGGCATTTTTTCATAGTTGCAAGCAGTAATGGCTTTTCTGTTGGTTCTGGAACGGCAATTTTATCATCGTATAAATCTACATAAAGCGCACCATCATTATCTGCCTGCCCCATAAAAACGTTCTCGATGCTCACATTTAGTTTGGCGAGTTCAGTCTCTAACCATTTTAAATTTAGGTTAAGATTGGCTAATGATTCGTGCATCACCTTTCCGTCCATAATCACTGTTTGCGGTTCTTTTGTTGGTGCAAGTTTGATCCCTAAGTCCTTAGCGGTCAAAGGTCTGTTCTCTCGCTTAGGTAGAACACTAATTGCTCCATTTGGTTCTAATAAAGCAAACTCTACATCGGATGTGAGAAAAATATCCTTATCACGTAATTTTTCGAGCAAATCGTCTGTAGTGAATCCTTCCTTTTTTAAATTATCTTCCATAATTTTCCCATCTTGAATAAATACGGTACTTTTTCCTTCTGTAAAATTACGAAAGGCTTTACTTTTTAACGACCCCCATTCCACTGCAAAAGGAACAATGAACCAGATAAACATTGCTATTATCCCATACAGTAAATTTAAGTTAGGATCTATTGTATGAACTGCAACAATTCCTCCGAGCACAATGCCAGTGATGTAATCAAAAATATTCATATGAGAAATTTGTTTTGATCCAAGTAATTTGGTAAAGGTGAACAATATGATGATGAGTGTGATTGATTTTAAAATGATAATTATCCAATCAGGCATAGTACCCATTTCCTTTCTTACTACTATTTATATTGAGGTTCTTCACGTGCCAAATAGATGACCTGTTTTTTTAGATCGTCCTTTATTTGTGAAATAATTTGCTGTACTTCGTTATAGGCATTTTTTGCCTCTACATCTTGTACTTTGTTTGCTAACGTTTCTAAACTTGCTTCTATATTTTTGATAGAAGCAAAGCATCCTTTTACTTGTGAACCAACAGTCATACTTTCACTCCTCTTATCCTTTTGGTTTAAATATTAGTGCACCAATCACACCGAAAATAATTGCTGCTGATATACCAGAACTCGTTACTTCAAACATGCCAGTTATTACACCAATGAGTCCATGTTTTTCGGCTTCTTGCATCGCGCCATGGACTAAAGAGTTACCGAAACTTGTTATCGGAACTGTCGCTCCAGCTCCTGCGAAATCAATCAGTGGTTCATATAATCCTAATCCATCTAAAATTGCACCAGCGACAACCAATGTTGTCAGCGTATGGGCAGGGGAGAGCTTAAATACATCGAACATGATTTGACCAATAACACAAATAAGGCCACCAATTACAAATGCCCAGAAAAAAATCATTGTATATCACTTCCTACTTCTATCGAAACTGCATGGGCGATTCCTGGAATTGTGTCCCCCTGATTCACACTTAACGGAGATTGAAGAGACCCTGTTGCAACGACGAGAATACGCTTCAGTTCACCTTGTTTCAGCTTTTCCAAAAAGTGACCATATGCAACAATAGCGCTACATGCTGGCCCACTTGCTCCTGCTAATACGGGCTGGTCTTCACGGTAAATCGTCAACCCTGAGTCAACATATTTTTCTTCGGGTATGTCTATTCCTTTTTTATGAAGTAAATCCAGAGATACTTCTCTACCGATATGTGCTAAGTCACCAGTAATAATCAAATCATAGTACGTATGGTCGATATTTCTTTCTTTTAAATGCGTTTCAATTGTGTCCACAGCTGCTGGGGCCATCGCACCACCCATGTTAAATGGGTCATTCATCCCCATGTCAACCACCTTACCTATTGTTGCGGATGTTACTACTGGACCATCCCCATCTTTCGCAACCAAAGCGCAACCTGCACCAGTGACAGTCCATTGTGCTGTTGGAGGCTTTTGGCCACCGTATTCTGTTGGGTAGCGGAATTGTTTTTCGGTTGCAGCATTATGACTGGATACACCGCTTAAAATATAATCCGCACCATGTGCATTAATAATTGCAGCAGACAAAGCAAGACTTTCCATGGAAGTTGCACAAGCGCTGAATAAACCAAAATACGGAATGCTCATCGACCGAGCTGCTAAAGTTGTAGGGGTGATTTGATTGATTAAATCACCACTAATAAAAAATTTAACTTGCTCCTTCTCAATCGTGCTTTTTTTTATCGCGATTTGACATGCTTCCTCCATCATGGTTTGCTGGGCTTTTTCGAATGAATCCTTATTTAGCCACATATCATCATGTAATATGTCAAACGCTTTTGGAATTGCTCCATTTGCTTCGAAAGGGCCGCCAACTGTACCTGTTGAAATAATGACTGGTTTATTTTGAAATATCCATGTTTGATGTCCGTTAAGCATTAGAAGCCACCCCACTTGATTAAAATTGTTTTGATTAATGCAACAATAAATGCTGAGAATACACCATACGTGATTACTGGACCAGCAACTTTAAACATACTTCCACCGATACCCAATATAAATCCTTCCGTTTTATGTTCAATTGCCGCAGAGATTACTGCGTTACCAAATCCAGTCACAGGTACTGCGGATCCGGCTCCCGCGAATTGTCCAATACGATCATAGACACCAAATCCCGTAAGCAACATCGTTAGGAATATAAGTGTTGCTGTAGTTGGATTACCAGCAGTTTGTTCTGTAAAGTTGAAATAGTAAATATAGAAAGTTGTAATGCATTGACCGATTAAACAAATGAACCCACCAACGAGAAAAGCTTTAATACAATTTTTTAATATTGGCCGTTTTACTTCTCGTCTGCTTTGGAATGCTTGATATTCTTGTGCTTGTGGTGGTAAATTTTTCTTTTTGTCGTTAGACACATTACTTCACTCTTTTCCATAATGATTGGTTAAGTTTGTTCTTTAGATAATTTCGTGATTCGTTTGATTTCTTCTTCCACTTCTTTCTTAGAAATGGATTTTTTTTGAATCTTTTCCTCTAGTTTTTCCAGTTCTAAGAAGATTTTCTTATCAATGGAAAGTTCTACGTGATAGTCACTGAAAGTGTCCTTTAGCTTATTGGATAATTCTTTCGTTATTTTTTTTAGTGTGAATCGTTTACTATGCTTTATTTCAACAGAAACAATCATATCCTCCGAAGTATTAGCTGCCTTTATTCCAATTACTTCATCATGTTTCTCCAGAATCTTTTTGGCTTTATTAGAGGGGGTTTGGTCAATCATATTATTAACTGAAATGTTTCTTACATCTATTCCTTTATTTTCAATTGATTGGGTAGTTGAATCACCATCACAACCGATTAATAATGCCAAAAGTAATAAGACGAATAATGATAAATTGGTTTTGTGCATTTTTCTCACCCATTTCTTTTATAAAGAAGTATGTAGGAGGTTAGATTAGGAACCAACCTCCGATTATTTTACTGCTTGTATTGTGGTTCTTCTTGTTCAATTTGCTGCATTCTTGGTTCAACCGTATCTAATATAGTTTGAGTTTGTTGCGCGGCATTTTGGTATATTTGTTTCGCTTGTTTGTTTTCCGTTTGAAGTGCAAATTGTTCAAAGCTTGCCTGTGCACTTTTAAGACCTGCAATTGTTTGTTTTACTTGTGTGGCAACTGTCATTTTTACGCCTCCCTAAAATATGTGGTCATTTAAGTTTTTGATTTATAACAGTAAATATACTTTCTATTATTTTCCTAGGTATGTTTAGAGGGATTTTTTGCCTTCTTAAATAATTCTGAAACATTTTCATGGTCTCATTCGTCTTATTAAGTAAGGGGATGTTTTTAGGAGGAGTCGTTTATGAGGAAGACAGGCATTCTTGTGGTTATCTTAATCGTGAGCTCTTTAATTATTGGGTATGCAGTTCATCTTTCAGAAGCTGGGAGCTTAATCACAGAAAAGGCGCAGGTAAAACAGGTTGGAGATTTTATCTTACATATGAAAGTTGAAAAGGCTAATAACGGAATTAATGTATTTCAATCCCTGCAATATGTTGGGGAAGAGCCAATTGAAATTGAACATCAGACACCACTTATTTCTGTTTCTTTGGGAAATAAAAATCATGACTTTACTGGAAGTATGGTATCAAAGAGGCTAGAAATGGGGAATATTTATCGACAAGAAAAGGTGAAATTACTTCCAAAGGTAAAAGGTGAAAGTGATTTACATATGAAGGCAAATTTCCATGTTGAAGGAGAAAAGGTGACCATCGAACATGTGGAGAAGCTAATTTTCGAGTAAAAAAAACAGGGAAGGGCTCCCTGTTTTTATTGGTTATTTAGTTTCTGCTTTTTCGTGAAATCTGCTACGTCTAATCGAGTTGAATTGCTATATTTTTGGATCATTTGCTCTGTCCACGTTTCAACCTTACGATTCGTTGACCGGGTTTGATAATATGCTTTTATTTCCTCATCATATTTTGCTACCATTGAAATCAGCTTATCGTCTGTAGGATATTGATTCTCATGATACACAGCATCTATTGGTAAGCGTGGTTTTATTTCGGGTTTGTGATCTGGATACCCAACAGCAATGCCGAATAATGGAATAACATGTTCAGGTAGTTTCAATATTTCACTAAAACGTTCAATATTATTTCTTAAGCTTCCAAGGAAGCATATCCCTAGGCCCATTGACTCGGCAGCGATTGATAAGTTCTGCGCTGCCAAGGCAGCATCAATGTTCGCTACAATAAATTGTTCAGTACTCTCTACCATTTCCATCATTTTACTTCTTACTTCATCAGATGCAACTAATTGTACACGATGTAAATCGCCACAGAAGATAAATAAATGGCCATTGTTTATTACATGTTTATGGCCAGAGATCTCTTTCAATTCTTCTTTTACATTCTTATCTGAAATCCCGATAATTGTATACGCCATGACATTGCTAGAAGTAGATGCTTGTTGTGCTGATTGCACAAGTAGTTGTATTTGTTTTGTTGTTAATTTTTCCTCTTTAAATAGCCGTATGGAGCGATGGTTTAGTATAGTTTCAATTGTACTGTTCATAAGTGACCCCTCCTAAGTTTGTTTTCATATATGTTTCCTATTTTATCGTTAATATTGATGTTGTTGTATTATTTTGGTTTTCTAGTGTTGGATTTTTTTCACCTTCATCATTCCCTATCAAGCTCTGCTTCGTGACTGAAATGCTCGTGTCGTCAATCCATTCAACAGAGATATACGGCCAAGTGTATTGTAGGATACTCTCACTTTCTGTTTCATTTTGTAAATCCAATAGTTCCCATGTTTCCGTATTAATTGTAATAATATGGTGTAAAGGGTAGTCATGAGAAGATGGCCTACTAAATTGAATAGCCAATTTTGAACCATCGGGAGAAAAATGTGTTGTTTCATATCTGGCTAAATCTGTGAGAAGATAAGATTGATCCTCTTCATTCTGATTTATAATCAGGTAAGAACATAAATCATTTTGGCAAGAGAATTCTAACAAGTATATACTTTGTCCTTCTATTTCCTCCAAATTCATTCCTTCTACAGCTGTTTCCTTATCAATGATTCCAATCAAATAATTATTTAAAATAGGGATTCCATCTAAGTTGACCCTAACAAGTTGATCATCAACGGAAAAATCAATATATTCGATTATTTCTTGCTCATCTTCTACTTCTTCTTCTATTAGTTCAGGTTTGCTGTTATCCCCTTTATTGCCGATATTCTCTACCTTTTGAATAACTGGTTCTGTATTGTCAGAACAACCTGCTATAAGAGTAACAAACATTACCAATATGAAAAGTTTTCTCATGAAAGACGCTCCTATCTGTTTATAATAAAAAGTATACTATAGATTCAACTAATTTCTATTGATTTTCAGTAAAATTTGGTAGACTCTATATATGTATAAGAAAAGGGTGGTTCGATGAAAACTTTTAAATTGAAAATGCTCACGATAAAAGGTAATAATGAAAGGCAAGAAAAACAAATTCCTCTATTAGATGGTCTTATCATTAATAGGGAAGATGATAAGAATCAATGGATCATTGAAGCGTATATAGAACAAGGGTATCAGACCTTCTTAGAAGAATTATTTAAGAAAGAGGATAGCCTTTTACTAAAGGTTAAAATAACAAAGGAAAATAATAATCCTGCTTTTTTTAATTGTATAATCATTGGTGTGAACCGAATTGGAGACAACTTAAATGTTTTATTTAAAGGAACGATTGTAGATTCTAGTACATTGTAGGAGACTTTTATGAAATTTTACTATTCAAAAATTCATTGGCTAAATAAATTAACACCCGTGCAGATGCTATTGCTATTTTATTGTCTAGCAGTATCGGTTTCAACGTTTTTATTATCACTTCCCATCGCACATAAAGACGGGGTAAGTATCTCTTTTATTGATACATTATTTACGGCAGTTAGTGCGGTAAGTGTTACAGGCCTTAGTACAATATCGATCGTTGACACATTAAGTACGACAGGAATTATATTATTGACTCTCATTTTACAAATTGGTGCTGTAGGAGTAATGGCGATTGGAACATTATTCTGGCTTGTGTTAGGTAAGAAAATTGGGTTGAAAGAAAGACAATTAATAATGACTGATCAGAACCAAACCAGTTTCCGAGGAATGGTACGGTTAATCAAACAAATTATTTATGTGTTATTAGCGATTGAGCTAGTAGGTTTTCTTGTTTTAGGTACATACTTTTTACAGTACTTTCCAACTGCTAAGGAAGCATATTTACACGGTTTCTTTGGAACCATTAGTGCGGTCTCTAATGGAGGTTTCGATATTACAGGGCATTCACTTTACCCATTTAGACATGATTACTTTGTTCAATTTATAAATATGTTGCTTATTATTTTTGGGGCAATTGGATTTCCAGTATTAATTGAAGTGAAGGAACATATTTTTGCAAAGAGTGATAAACGTAGAACATTAAGGTTTAGTCTATTTACGAAAATAACAACAAGCACATTTCTAATATTAGTTGTAGTAGGAACTTTGGGGATTTTCGTATTAGATTATGGAAACTTTTTTTCGGGTAAATCTTGGCATGAAACATTATTTTATTCATTATTTCAGTCCGTTACAACAAGAAGTGGCGGTCTTTCTACGATGGATGTTAGCTTATTAACAGAGGAAAATCATTTATTTATGTCGTTACTAATGTTTATTGGAGCTTCTCCAAGTAGTGCTGGAGGAGGTATTCGAACGACGACATTTGCATTGGTAGTTATCTATATCATTACCTATGCACGAGGCGGTAATAATATACGTATTTTTAACCGTGAAATACATGAGGAAGATTTAGCGAAAGCGGTAACCGTTACACTCATGGCAGGGTTTATCGTATTTGTAAGTGTCCTAGTTATTTCCAAGATTGAAGCCTTTCCACTAATGCATGTTATTTTCGAAGTAACATCTGCGTTTGGAACAGTTGGTCTTTCATTAGGTATGACAAGTGAATTATCAACCATTAGTAAAATAATTCTTATGTTTTTAATGTTTATCGGAAGGGTAGGTATATTAACCTTTTTACTTATGTTCAAAACAAAGAACAAAAAAGGCAATTATCATTATCCAAAGGAACGTATTATCATTGGTTAGCCTTAAAGGCTGTCTACTAAAGGATTGTCGCTTTTGGAGTGGAGGGCAGTCGACTCCCTGAATAAATAATAAAAGAGCCTATGTATAAGGCAAAAAAATAATAGCTTGTGCTTATCTTTATATAGCACAAGCTATTTGTTTCTTTAGCAGTAAAATGCTGCGCCAACAATAATTAATAGGATGAAAAGCACAACAATTAGCGCAAAGTTATTTCCGTAAGAATTCCCACCATAGCCGTATCCTCCGTAACAATAGCTCATGCTCTTTCACCTCCTACATGTACAGTTATAATATATGTAGGCTGTGTAACCTGTGTCTAGACGATTTCCCTAGTTTAGGCAAAAAAATTGAAAAATGCATCAGCTATTAAGGATACCTATATTTCTTCGCTCATTATTCTTAGTATTTTTAGTTGGTCATTTTCATAGCCAATGGTGAATGTGAGTGAGACTGTCTCTGTAGTGACTTCTTGTTCACTTTCGCTTCTTGTATCAAATGTTACGTCGATTAAGGTTTCAATCTGATTATTTTCCATTACATTGCTATTCATTTCGGAGTAACGCAAATTAATATTATCAATATATTGATCTCTAAATATTGCATATGGCGTTTCGAGTTGTAACGTACTTCCAAGGAGGGAGTATGCATTAACGTAATCTCTTATCTCAATACTTTCTAGGAAGTAATTTACTAAATAGGCTGCATCCTCTATATAAAGTTCCGGTTTTTGTGTATTGATAATATCTGAAGTACTTGCAAAGTCTAACTGATCATTTTGAGCTTCATTCGACCATAAGTTAATTTGATCAATCACTTCAATAATCGGTATGCTAAAGCCAATTGTGCCGTCCGCAGTTCCTACTGAGTTAATACCGATTATTTCCCCGGTTTCTCGATTAATTAACGGTCCTCCACTATTTCCATGCGTAATCTGTGCAGAAATTTGATAAACATTAGAATAATCATATCCATCAACAGTGAAATTACGGGAAGTACCTGAAATAATACCTAATGTAACCGTATTTTGAAAGCCGTGTGGACTGCCTAGTGCAATAACCTCATCCCCAATTTCTGCAGATGTTGCAGTCTCAACGGATAAGGTGTTTTCATTGGCTAATTGTGGAACACGTATAACAGCGATGTCAATGTCCTCACTAATACCAACTACTGCTGCAGGATAAGTTCTTGCATTTGCTGTTCGAACATAAATTACTTCAGCATCCTTAATTACATGTGCGTTTGTAATGATATCACCTTTTTCATTGAATAAAAAACCAGATCCTGTTATGGTATTCAATTCATTTTGTCCCTCAATTAGAATGACATTTTTTTCAGCCTCATGTATGATTGATTTCAAGCTTAAAGGATCATTACTAGAAACGACTTTATTAATCATTGGTTTGTTTACTGTTATTTCCTGTGACTTCCAGTTATAATACATCGTAACCATTGCACCAATCCCAATTATTAGAATAAAGATTGTTATTGTAATCGGCAGGTATTTTCTTATTTGCATTTTCTTCGCCTCACTTGACGGTTTGTAGCGATTCTAATCAGTATACCAAGTAATTTTCGTGACTTTAAGTTCTAATTCATTCATTTTTTTGGTATTAAAATGGGTAAATTCAAAATTGCCACTTTCATTTGGGTAGAGTGTATCAGGATAGACAAACACTTCGTTTGCAATCATTTCGTTTCCGTTATCTAAAAGGGAATACTCAACTAAAATTGAATTTATTGGCATTTCTGCAACACTTTTTACCTCTCCGTTTACGACTAAATTCCCTTGCTTATCTCTTTTTAATGTAGCGGATACAAGTTCTACCACGTCCGTTTCATTTAGCTCATAATCTTCTTGTGCAATACTCATAGCTTGTTCAATGCGTTGTTGTTCAGCTGTTTCAAAAGCAACTTTTTCTTTTTCGATGGTCGTTTTAATGCTCATCAGTTTTTCAGAATTTGGAGCATACTTCATCCCGTCTTCAACAAAAAGTGTAGCTTCCCTAAACTGCTTTTCATTTATTAATTCACTTGCTTTAGTAAAGGAATAATCAATTATTTGGTGTCGAATAGATTCTGTAATATCCTCTGCTTCTTGTCCCACTGATTCTGATTCCCAAAGAAGTATTTTAAGTTCATCAATAGTAGGCTCCTTCTTTAAAGCGTCACTGATTTTTGCCATCTTTATCGTTTCTTGATGTGATTGGATGGAGTGGATTAGCTCATTAACCGCGTCTCCTGTGTAATCTTTTAATTCTTGTTCCGTTTCTGTTAAAAGTGCTAATGCTTGTTGGAATTCACCATTATCGGATAATGAATTTGCTTTTATGAGTAAATCTTGTATGTCAATTGCCTTTTTAACAAATTCTAATGAAACGGCAGCTTGATTAAAGTTGCTGTGATGGTCTAATGCCTCGTTAAAAGCGGTCATTGCCTCTTCATAATTCTCTTCTAACGCAGCTTGTTCAGCAACATTATAAGCTTCCTTTGCATCGGTAATTTGGTTCTGTAACATTAAATGATAAATCCCAATTGCGATGATTGACAGGATGAGAGAAAAAAGTGGAAGTAGCCAATATTTATTTTTTTTCTTTGAATTGTTTGCACGTTCATGCATATCTGATGGTAGTTTCTTACCACAATGTATACAAAATAACTCGTCTTCTTCAATATGAACACTTGTGCCGCAGTATGGGCAATGCAACATGGATGACACCCCGTTTAACTTATAAAGGTTGTTCAAAAAGCCAAGCATCTGCTTTTTGAATGTTTTATGTTTTCATTTTGATTATTTCTTTATTTTAACATATTTTTCTTTATTTCGAGTATCCAATTGGTATATGATAGAAGGGAGGGAAGCGATGTTGTATGATGACTTTTACTGGTCAATGATAACTTGAAGGGAGTGCTACATAGATGACGGGATTAGAAGTTTTATTTGGTATTGCTTGTTTTGCTATTCTAGCTTATAACATAGGATCTTGTATTTTAGATAATGAAAAATAGATGAAGAAAAGCGAAAGCGAATTGATGTTGATTTTCTCGTATCATGAGGGGAGAGAAGTCTCATAAGCATTACAGGTGCTTGCGTAGGAAATCGAAGTACAAAAATTTATAAAGTCTTATTTTTATAAAAAAAGGGGGAAGCTGCCCCCTTTAATTTGTCCTAGCCCACTCATTAATTGGGTAAATAATAACTTCTGACTTTCCAATGATTTCATCTTCTAAAATTAAACCTAGTCCATTCCTACTGTCCTTGCTAATCGAACGATTATCCCCCATTACAAAATAGCTGTCTTCCGGTATAGTCAATGGCCCATAATTATCTGATTGATATATCGCTTTCTCTGGTAGAAAATTTTGAGTATATTGTTCATTATTTATATATAGATCACCTGAACTAATCTCAATTGTTTCACCAGGTAAACCGATAATTCTTTTCACATAATTTTTTGCTGGGCGCTGGATAATTACAATGTCACCACGTTTAGGGTCATCCAATAGATAAATTAATTTATTGAAAATAACTCTTTCACCGTCTTCGAGAGTGGGATCCATACTATCGCCTTCTACGATAGATGTCGCAAATATAAAAGAACGTAAAAAAAGTGCTATTAAAATAGCTATAAGAATTGCTTTTCCCCATTCTAACCATTCGTTTTTTTTCTTGGTTTCTGTCACCGAAGACATTCCTTCCCTTATCAGTATTATAATAATAGTAGCATAGTCCCCCCGAGGAATCGACTATTATTTCTTAGAAGAGTGTCCATGAACTAAATCTGATCAAAAGGTTGTCAATAATCACACTACTATGCTAAATTATAATAGTGCTTGTTCAACAAGTGGATAAACAGGACCGAGAAGTACAAGGCAGCGTAGCTCACGATACCGGAGCGTACGTTATTTGCATGTGGGTAGCAGAGTAGTGTAACCTTAGAAATTCGATTTGTCATTTTTACCAGACTTTTTAAACATTTTCTAATCGATTTTTAAAAGCAGGGAGGCTTTTATTTAATATCATGTCAACACTAAATAATATACTGATTGAGATTGAAATATTACGAAAAAAGATGACAGAAACTGCCGGAGTGAAAGGATTAACAGATAAAGAATCCATAGAGATAAGTCAGGAACTAGATCGACTATTAAATGAATTTGAAAAGACGAAGGAAAAAGAATCAAACCAAAAATAATCATCATTCTAATTTAGTATATCTTCTCTAGGTAAGCTTCTAAGCGATTTACCCCTTCTGAATAGTGTTCATACTATATGCATAAGTCAAGTGCATATATCCTTCATCTAAAGTAGAAAAACTATCACTTTACCTATCTCATTCTGAAGATTAAGCTAATTTAATACTTTTGTTAGAGTAATATATTTATGACTAAGCCTGTATGTGCAGCTTTTTATTTTTTTGTGAGAAATTATTTCGTATTTGTTCCAGCTTAATTACCATTTTTATAAGAAATGTAAAATTTTAGTGAAATATTCAAATAATTTGGACATAAAAGTCGAAAAATAGGGTATAATGTAATTAAGACATTATAAGGAGTGTGCCATATGAGACCAAAATCTCTCAACTTTGAGCAATTAGTAAAAGAAAATAAACAAGAATTACTAAATGATGAAAATAGAATAAAACAAATAGAGCTACGTTTAGAAAAGAAGCATAAGAACCTATTAAAAAAAGAGGAGAAAGAACTTCAATCTTGATGATGTATTGCTAAATGGGGTAAATGATAAAAATAAAACAGAAATGCACAGCCATTTCTGTTTTATTCATGTAGTAACTTTTAGATTATTTTCCTCCTACCAGAAGCTTGGAGTAAGATGACAGCCCCAATGATACATCCCATCCCAATCATCTGTATGAAAGAAAATGCCTCTTTGAAAATAAATATTCCAATTATCGTCGCAACTACTGGTTCGATTGTGGAAAGGATAGAGGCTTTAGATGCTTCTGTTTGTTGTAATCCATAGGTGTAGACAATATAAGCAAAAGCAGTAGGTAATATCCCTAAACCAAATGCAAAGAAAAGCACAGAAGGCTCTAACAACAATGGCATCTTCTCTGAAAATGGAAAAAACGGAATCAATGTTAACGAGGCTATGATAAAGGTATAGGTTGTAATGATTAAACTTGAATATTTCTTTAAGGCGAACTTACTGAAAATACTATATAATGCATATCCTATTCCAGCCCCTAAGCCAAATAGAATACTACTAAACTGTAATACTTCTAAATTAAGGGGGATAAGGCCTACTACGAAACAAGTACCAAGAAGTGTAATAAGTAGTGAGACTATTTTGCTCTTTGTTAAAGCTTCTTTAAATAAGAAATAAGAGATCATCGTTACGATAGCAGGTGCTGTATACAATAATGCGGTTGCGATTGGAATGGTTGAAATTTCCATTGTTTTAAACAAACAGAAGTTAAAGAATATAATGCTTAAGATTCCAGTTCCTAGAAAGTATTTGATGTCGCCTTTTTTATGTAATAGAAGTTTCTTTGGTGCCGTTATTGCGACAAAGAAAACTAGTATAATAGCTGCGGTCCATACACGAATCGTTACAACCTCCATTGGTGTAAAACCATGTGCATACAAGTGTTTAACAAACCAACCAATTGTTCCCCATAATGATGCCCCTATAATAATGAAAATAGCAGCTTTGTTCAAACAATCCCACCTTTCTAATTGAATTATAACAAATTTCAGAAGGTTTGAAAGCGTATGTGTATAGTTTTTGAAATATAAGGATAGGATAGATAAAAACGGATAAGGGGTTTAATTAGAAATGGAGTATTTCCTTCTAATGTTTATAAAGTTATCACATCTCTCTGCTCTCGGCTTAAATGAGAATCATGTCTATTTAATTTTTATTATAATTGGGGTACTTGTATGCTATTTTATAATACAACCCTTTATAGAGTGGTTTGTGGTATTACAATCTGCAAAATTACTAAGCTACATCGTTAGTAGTTTATTCGTTATTTTAATATTCTTTACCATTACTATATTCGTTCCAACCATGAGTCAGCCTTTTTTTACGATATTAGATATGCTGTTAAAAGTAATTGCAATCTTTGGAGTACTATTAGGGTTATATGGTGGAATCCGCTATCTTATCAGAAAAACATGAGGAAAGTAAAAAGAAGCATAGTCACTGACTATGCTTCTTTTGTTACCGATGTGATTTACGTGTGGGAGGCCATTCCATTTTTCCAAGTGAAGATGGGGTGTAATAGGAAGAAACATATCTTCGCTTCGTGGAAGGTTGCTTTCTTTCTGGCTTATAATTAATATAGTTATAAATAATTTTCTTGGCTTTAGATAAGGACATTTTCGTTTGAGGATTCCGATAATTCTGATCTAAGGAACCTAAATGCTCCAGTTCTTTGAAGTCATCTTTTGTTGGGGGAATATGAAAATAATAATCGTCTACTTTGACAAGTAAAGTGGAGTGCTGATTACTAAATTTCGGATGATCAGAAAAATGGAGTCCTACTTTTTTTGCTTTACTTTCTTCTAGTAGTTTATTAATTGCTTCTTTCTTGATATAGTACAAATGCTGTGGCTCTGGAGCTGTTTTAGCATGACGATTAATTGTATAAAGCGCTTTAGCTAGCTCTGGTAAATCAATACTTTGTTCCATTATTTTTCCTCCTTTCTACTCGTGCTAATATGATTACTCCATTCTATCGTACCGTAAAGCTTGTACAAGTTCAAGATAAAATGGAATAATTGTGAAATGAATTGCAATTTTACTTAAGGATAGATAGTAGAAAATATCTAAAAAAAGGAACCAATTTTAATGAAAACAGTATGAATGCAAAAAAGAACAGAAATAAAAATCATTCTGTTCTTCACTCATTTGTTACTCTACTTTCTTTAAATCATTAACAATAGAGTCAATTGATCCAGGCTCGGTACCACTATAATTCTTTATTACTTCACCATCTGGGCTTACTAGGAAAAACCAAGTACCATGTGAAACTTGATTTGTTCCTTCAGGAGCTGCTGCTACTAGGTTCTTAAATGATTTTATGGAAAGCTCCTTAATCGTTTCGAAATCATAGCCTGTTAAAAATGTCCAATTAGAGAAGTCAGCACCGTAGCTCTCACCGTATCGTTTTAGTACTTCAGGTGTGTCAAATTCCGGATCAACACTAAAGGAGACAAGTTGTGCGTCAATATCTTCTTCAACTAATTTCTCCTGTAAGGAAGCCATATTGGAAGTCATTGGTAGACAAACCGTTGTACAATTTGTGAAAATAAAATCTGCTACCCACCATTCACCTTCTAAATCTTGGAGGCTCAATGTATCATTGTTTTGTGTTGTAAATTCAAAATCAGTAACTTCTTCAGACATGGTTGTATCAATCGGATAACCACCACATGCTGCTAAAAAAAGAATAAGTCCTAGAATAATAAATTTAACCAATAATTTCAATGTGTATACTCCTTTTCTTGAAAAGTAGTTATATAGCCTACTGTAAAGTATAACATTATTGTTCTAACTATAAACAAACAAAACCGAAAATGATGTGAACATGCTATATTTACATTACTTTCAAACTGTATGCTTTAGTGTGTAAACATGAAACTCTGGGTTGCAAAGAAAGCGGTATGGGAGGCGGGTGGTACCAATACCGCTATTGACGTAAAGTGTGAATTCATTCTCATTGTCAAACGTATATTTCCCTTGTACATACTTCTCTGCATAAGCTGGTGTATATAAATGTCCTAGAAATGGAAAACGAACTTGTCCACCATGACTATGTCCAGATAATTGGATATTGACGGGATATAGTCGTGTAGTCTCCGCGAAATCTGGTTCGTGTGCCAATAAAATGGTAAATAAATCAGAATTCGTTTGGTATAAAGTTTTGTTTAAATCTGGGTTTCCTAATATCACATCATCTATACCTGCTATTATAATACGGTCGACATTCTTTTCTATTATGGCATGATTGTTCTGTAGTAAAGTGAATTGAGATTGTTGCATCAGTTCTTTAATAATTTCCGTTCCATACCCTCCATGGTCATGGTTCCCGTATATCCAATATTTACCATAATTAGCATTAATTTTTAGGAGTGCACTGTGTACATCGGCATATTGATGATATTGATTAGGCGCATCGATTAAATCGCCTGTAAATACCACCATATCTGGATCTTGCATATTTATCTGATGAACCAAATCTTTCAGTTGTTCAATTGTATAGTGGAATCCGATATGCGTATCAGAAAACTGTATAATTTTAAAGCCATCAAATGAAGATGGGATCTTGCTTGAAGCTATTGTTTCTTTTTTTATTTGTAATAAACTAGGCTCAATGTTTCTTGCATAATAATACCCTCCGCTCCCAGCTCCAATAACGGTTAAAATGCTCCATAGACTTCTTTTTATGAAACTGCGACGATTCACTTGAAACCAAACCTTTCTCATATTAGGGGGTAATTAACAATCTTAGACAAACGTCTGAATTATTTGACATTAAGTCAAGAGAAATATAATATAATGTTATAATAATAATTTGTTATAATCTTATAAAATGTTCATAGCAATGAAGCAATATGTTATCATTCTATGTCTTGTAATGGGCTAAAATGTACAATTCCATATTAGAATATGGAGGTATTACTACATACTATAGTATATACTATACAATCCGCTTATATCGAAATGTTAATTTTATCACCTACTAGCAGCTTCACGCAAGGAAGTTAAATTAATATTTATGTCTCCCATGTACCACGACAGGAATCCAACTCTTACCGCTTCTTATCTTTGATACCCTTTATAAGGATTAAACGCCATATACTGATGAACCAGGAATCGATATAAGTGAGTCTCTCTTTGATTTATGTTAGAATAATATGTGGGTAAGAAAACGTATACATTTTTAGATTAGTATTTTAATAAAGGGGAGTTTGTTATGAGTATGTTACAAGAAGACAAACAGTTAACAGAAATTCCTGTTGCTGAATTAATGATATCCTCTGAAAAAGTTGCCCATGTTCAGGTCAATAATCCTTCTGAGCATGCGTTATTGGTTTTGGTTAAATCTGGATATTCAGCTATACCAGTTTTAGATTCCACGTATAAATTACTGGGCATTATTGGGAAATCTGCTATATTAAATCAAATATTTGGCCTTGAAAGAATTGAAATGGAAAAGCTATCTTCCATACGTGTTCAAGAAGTGATGACAAAGGATATACCAACTTTGTCTAGAGAAGACAGTCTTTTAGATGGACTTAATGCGTTAATTAATCATGCATTTGTTTGTGTAGTGGATGAGGATGGTTTTTTTGATGGTATCTTAACTAGAAGAGCATTATTAAAACATCTAAAAAAAGAAATTTACACCTCAAAATTTCTAAAAAAATAATCCTTATCCTATAAATCACCTAAAGTACTCATTTTTAACGGTGATGAAAGAAAAAGGCTTCATATAATCACGCTTTGTCAAGCTGAATCTGTATAGTTTACTTGTGGTTGGTAAAACTACGTATGTAAATTTTTATACAGAGGAGGAAATACGAATGGCACGTATTGGAGTTGAAGGGACGCTAACAGATGTCAAACAAGCTTTAATGGAAATGGGGCATGAAGTTGTGGATCTTAAATCAGAAGCGGATGTAGCAGGCTGTGACTGTTGTGTTATCTCCGGCCAAGATAAAGATGTAATGGGCATGTCAGATGCTAGTACACAAGCTTCTGTGATTAATGCTGCGGGATTTAATGCAGATGATATTTGTCAAATGGTGGACCAAAGACTAAGTTAGTATTTTTTGTTAGAAGACCTGTTCTGTTTAGAATAGGTCTTTTTGTTTTGGAGTGGTAACGAAAGAGAACAATATACATATATAAATATAGAATATAAGGGGTTCATCATTGGGAGGGTAGAAGGTGAAGTTAAGAGAACAAATGCCTGATCTACAAACATACACAGATATCCTGAATGCAAGTCGAGTATCTAGAAATGATTTAATTGGGGAAAGGCCGACAATCATTCATTTTTGGTCGATCAGCTGTGTTGATTGTAAAAAAAGATTACCATACCTTGTTGCATTAAGAGATGAGTTTAAAGGTTTATTAAATGTAATTGCCGTCCATATGCCAAGGTCAAAAGAAGATATGGATTTACTAACAATTAAACAAGCTGCGCTAAAGTATAATTTAACCGAGACGATTCTAATTGACGACGATCATACATTGACGAATCAATTTAAGACGCGTTTCGTTCCAGCATATTACTTGTTTGATAAATCAGGTGAATTAAGACATTATCAATCAAGCGGTAGCATTAAAATGCTAAAGAAACGTATAGTGCGTCTTTTAGAAGGAAGATAGAGAAACTTTTAGAATGCTGAACTCCCGCAATTATGTTGGGAGTTCTTTTTGTTTTTATATTAGTAAAAATTTTTTATAAAATTAGATAAAATGTATAGCAATTTATTTCGAAAACCGTTATATTAATAATTACTGAAAGCATCAAGAGGAGGGGAAGCGTTTGAATACATTTAAAAAGCTGAAGGGATTTTATCTGCCATATAAGAAATATTTCCTTTGGTCAAATTTCTTTTTATTATTTGTTACTGCAATTACCGTCGTTTATCCAATTATTTTGCAGGTAACAATTGACGAGGTAGTACTTCAGGATCGTTATAACTTAATACCGTATATATGCGCTGTATTTCTTGGATTAATGATTATCAAAGGGATATCCACCTTTGCGTTTCAATACTTAGGAGATTATTTTGGAATGACTTCAGTATATAAATTACGTGAAGCGCTTTATGATAAACTCCAAAGGCTTGCATTTAGATATTACGATAACGCAAAAACAGGTGATATTATGTCGCGCTTAACATCGGATGTAGAAGGGTTTCGCTTCTTCTTGTCTGCAGGTTTTGCTGAGCTTATTCGTATCTTTTTATTAATAACGATAAGTTTAGGTGTTATGTTTTTTTATTCCATTCCGCTTGCATTGGTAACGATGGCAGCTATGCCGTTTTTAATTGTTGTTGTGTATCAGTTTGACAGGAGAGTACATCCTGCATTTAGAAAAATAAGAAAATCAATGGGACAACTGAACACAAGAATCCAAGAGAATGTCAGTGGAATCAATACGGTTAAATCCCTATCCAGAGAAGATTTTGAAATTGGACGATTTTCAGGTAGTAATGCAGATTACAAGGATAAATACTTAAATACATCTTTACTCTGGTCAAAATATTTTCCGTTGATGGAGTTTATCGGAAATATTTGCGTCGTAGCATTACTTTCTTTTGGTGGTTATCTTGTAATTAATGAAAGGCTTGGGCTAGGGGAGTTAGTTGCATTTTTTAGTTTGGTTTGGTACATTTTGGGCCCTTTAATGAATCTCGGCTTCGTAGTAAATCAATTCTCGCAAGCGAAAGCATCTGGTGAAAGACTTATTGAAATATTGGATGCGAACGAAGATATCGTTGAAAAGGAAGAGTCAATCGATGAACCGATAAAAGGTCATGTAACATTCAATCATGTAACCTTAACCTATACGAAAGATGATGATTCTGCATTAAAAGATATTTGTTTTGATGCTCCACCAGGAAAAGTAATTGGCTTAATCGGATCAACTGGGGCGGGCAAAACGAGTATTACACAGTTAATTACAAGATTTTATGAACCTGAAATCGGGGAAGTACTTGTAGATAATCGTTCTGTTAAAGATTACAACATAAAGACACTTAGAAAGCATATTGGATTCGTTCTACAAGAACCGTTTTTATTTTCAACTACGATTAAGGAAAATATTGCTTACGGTAATCCAGATGTGACTGATCATCAAATTATGGATGCTGCAAAGAGGGCACAGGCACATGAATTCATTATGAATCTCCCAAATGGCTACGAGACGATGCTTGGTGAAAGAGGAATGGGGTTGTCTGGTGGTCAAAAGCAACGGATAGCCATCGCACGTGCGATTTGTATTAATCCAAGTATTTTAGTGCTGGATGATGCTACATCCGCTGTTGATATGGAAACAGAATTTAAGATACAAAAGGCATTGAAGGAAGTCATGCAAGGAAGAACATCATTTATCATTGCACATCGTATATCTTCCCTGAAGCATGCCGATGAAATACTTGTTCTAGATGAAGGACAAATTGTGGAACGTGGAACCCATGACGAATTGCTAAACAATGATGGACAATATAAACGTATCTATGATATCCAATATCAGGATCAAGAAGAAATCATGCAAACAGCAAATTAATAAAGGAGGTGTCTATGAATGGCTATTAAACAGAAACAGAAAGAAAGTCGGCATTTGAAACGATTTCATTATACGGTAGATACAGTAATAGAAAAGCCATTTAACTGGAAGCAGATATGGCGTTTATTTCACTATTTAAAACCTTATTCTAAAACATATTTACCAGGGGCAATTATCGCAATGCTCATTTCAACCATTGTCCGTCTTACCGTACCAATACTTGTAGGAAAAGTGGCAATCGATATAGCGATTTATGAGAAGGATATGACACTTCTAACTTATTTAGTAATAGGAATAGGTGTTTTATACTTACTAAGTTATATAGCTAACGTATTTCGAATTAAGTGGGTAAATTTACTGGGGCAAAATGTAATTTATGACCTGCGGCAGCATTTATTTTCACATGTACAACGTTTAAGTCATCGCTTTTTCGACACACGTTCGGCTGGGTCTATTTTGGTTCGAATATTAAACGATGTAAATTCCCTGCAGGAACTTTTTACGAACGGAATTATTAATCTATTAATGGATATGGTTACACTTATTGGTATTATCGTTATATTATTTGTGCTAAGTCCACAACTAGCGTTAGCAGTAGTGGTGGTTATTCCGCTTATGTTCTATATTTCAACAAAGCTAAGGAGAAATATAAGGCGGTCTTGGCAAGAGGTTCGTATCCATCAATCTAGATTAAATTCACATCTGAATGAGAGTTTACAAGGAATGCGCATTACGCAATCTTTCTCACAGGAAAAAGAAAATGCTGAATTTTTCTCTGGTGTAAACGAAGGTTATTTTACAAGCTTCAGGATAGCTGCGAAGAAGAGTGCGATGTTTCGACCGCTCGTTGATATTAGTGATGCGGTCGGGACCATCATACTGATTGCCTTTGGTGCATATTTAATTTTATTAGGGGAAGAGAATGGTGGGATTGCGATTGGTACATTTGTATCCTTTGCCTTCTTCTTAGGAATGTTCTGGGAACCAATTTCTAGACTCGGTCAAATGTACAATCAATTATTAATGGCAATGGCATCCTCTGAACGGATTTTTGAATTTCTTGACGAACAACCAAATGTAAAAGAAAAAGAAAATGCAGTTGAATTTACGGATATGAAAGGGCATATTGAATTTGATCATGTTGAATTCTCTTATGATAATGATCGAATTGCATTACATGAAATATCTCTAGATATTCGGGAAGGGCAAACAATTGCATTAGTCGGCCATACTGGAAGTGGGAAATCAACAATTGCTAATTTAATCAGTAGATTCTATGATCCAACGAAAGGTTCTGTGAAAATAGACGGACATGATTTATTGGACGTCAACCTAGATAGTTTGCGTAGCAGGATTAGTGTTGTATTACAGGACACCTTTATTTTCTCAGGAAACATATTGGAAAATATTCGTTTTGGTAGACCAAATGCAACCGATGAAGAGGTAATTAAAGCAGCAAAAGTTGTAGGGGCAGATGATTTCATTCAACGTCTTTCTCACGGTTATCATACGGAAGTGGAAGAAAGAGGGAATATTTTATCAGCTGGAGAGAGACAATTATTATCCTTTGCAAGAGCATTACTTGCTAATCCGAGAATTATAATCTTAGACGAAGCAACAGCAAGTATTGATACAGAATCTGAAGTGAAAATTCAAAAAGCCCTACGTAAATTATTGAAGGGAAGAACATCTATTATCATTGCCCACCGATTATCAACCATTCGTGAATCTGATACAATCTTTGTATTAGAAAACGGAAGAGTGTTAGAGAGTGGAAACCATGATGAACTGATGGGACAACAAGGAAAGTATTATGGATTGGTTAAATCGCAATATCAGATGTTGGATGCAATGTAGAATAAGAAAAAGAGCAATTTACGTTAAATTGCTCTTTTTCATTGGTTGTTTTTAAAATTGTAGTTTTTGTCATAGTCGATGTAAAGAGTTGATATATTTAATTCAGTATTGTGTGAAGCACATCGTTCCGGAAACACACTTCGCTTTCCACGGGCGGCTGGTGAGCCTACTACGTGCTATCGCACTCCATAGTCTCACCTAGGCCTGTCCTCCCGTAGGAGTCTTCGTGTGTTTCCTCCACTGAGCTTAAGTTACTAACCATTATCTCCTTTGATACGGAAAGTCAAAAAGCATCGTACTACTTCACTAGTCTGGGTGAGTGTAGGGCGGTGACTCCTCGAAAATAAAGAGCCATTTTCTTCGTGCGATGTAACGCTGACGAAGCTTTCCTTGTCCTGCGGGAATAGCACGTGTCCGAAGACCCCCGAAGAAGCGTTCTGTGCTTCTGAGGAGGCTGAGGCCGTGCCCTAAGGTCCGCATCCGCCCGGAGCGATCCCAGACGGCGAGATGTGCTTCGATTTAAGATAATCTGAATTAAGTTAGTTTGGAGTTTATATCAACTCCGATTAAAACAATAAAACGAACGAAAAGAGCCTTTTCTTTTTACTTATGATAAAATAGGTAGAAATTATATGAAGAGATTGTGTTATTCGGAGGAATTGTGATGAATAAGAAAGAATTTGCAGTAATAGGCTTAGGACGTTTTGGTGGTAGTATTTGCAAAGAATTAAGTGAAGAAGGCATGCAAGTGCTAGCAATTGATAAAGATGAAGATAGGGTAAACGGATATAAAAACATCGCTTCACATGCTGTCATTCTCGATTCAACAGATGAAGATGCATTAAAAGAAATTGGAATATCTAACTTTGAGCATGTAATTGTCGCAATTGGTGAAAATATTCAAGCAAGCATCCTAACAACAGTAATATTGAAAGACTTGGGTGTGAGAAAAGTAACGGTAAAAGCACAAAATGATTACCATGAGAAAATACTAACTAAAATAGGTGCAGATAAAATCGTACATCCAGAAAGAGATATGGGAAAGCGTTTAGCGCATAATTTTATCTCGAGTAATATTTTAGATTATCTTGAATTATCTGATGATCATAGTATTGCTGAAGTAAAAGCCGGAATGAAAATGGTTGGTAAATCTTTAATTGACTTGGACATACGTGCAAGATACGGGTGTAACGTTGTTGCAATTAAACAGGGGAGAGATATTAATGTATCACCCCGAGCAGATGCGTTATTGAAAGAAGATGATGTATTAATTGTTATTGGTGCTGATATTGATCTTTCTCGTTTCGAAAAACACCTCGTGATTGATGATTAATATACGAAAATAAAAGCTGCCTCGTAAGAAATTCTTACGAGGCAGCTTTTATTTTTCTTTACACTTCCATAATAATTGGCAATACCATTGGTCTTCTCTTTGTTTTTTCATAAAGGAAAGGTGCAATCGTATCTGTAATTTCATTTTTTATTTCTGACCATTGTGTTGTTCTTCGTTCCATCACTTTATCCAAGTGACTGGAAACTAATTTTTGTGCATCTTTAATTAGGTCCTCGGATTCTCTCATGTAAACAAAACCACGAGAAATGATATCTGGACCAGCCGCTATCTTAAATTCCTTCATATTAATGCTCACTACAACAATAACCAGTCCTTCTTCCGAAAGGATTCTACGATCGCGTAGAACGATATTTCCGATGTCCCCGATACCACTTCCGTCAACATAGACAGAACCAGATGGAACTTTTCCAGATATGGCAGCTTTATCTTTTCCTAAAGCCAATACGTCACCATTGTCCATAACGAAACAATTATCTGGATCGACATCACAAGCTACGGCAAGTTTTATATGCTCTTTAAGCATACGATATTCACCGTGTATAGGTAGGAAGAATTTAGGTTTCATCAGGCGTAACATTAATTTTTGTTCTTCTTGACTACCATGACCAGATGTGTGAATGTTATTTAATTTTCCATGAATAACATCAGCACCAGCACGATATAATTTATTGATTATTCTGGACACACTTACTGTATTTCCAGGGATTGGAGAGGAAGAAAATACAACAGTGTCGCCAGGAATGAGTTGTATCTGTCGGTGTGTACCATTTGCTATTCTTGATAATGCTGCCATTGATTCACCTTGAGAGCCTGTGCATAGAATTGTTACTTCATTTGCTGGCAATCGATTGAGTTGATTAGCGTCAATAAAAGTTTCCTTAGGTGCTTGGATATAACCAAGTTCTTGACCTAAGTTAATAGCTGATTCCATGCTACGACCAAATACTGCCACTTTTCGGTTATGTTTAACAGCAGATTCTACAACCTGCTGTAAGCGGTAGATATTTGATGCAAAGGTAGCAAAAATTAGTCTACCATCAACACGGGTGAATATGTCATTGATACTATCACCAACGATTCTTTCAGACATGGTAAAACCAGGGACTTCACTGTTTGTACTATCTGAAAGAAGACATAAAACACCTTCTTTTCCAATTTCGGCCATTTTGGTCAGGTTAGCTGGTTCACCAACTGGTGTAAAATCAAATTTGAAGTCACCAGTATGTACAATATTTCCAGGTGGGGTTTTAACGACAATCCCAAATGCATCTGGAATACTGTGAGTTGTTCTAAAAAATGCTACAGAGGTTTTACGGAATTTAATAACATCATCTTCTTGAATGGTTGTTAGTTTAGCATTTCTTAATAAGCCATGCTCTTCTAATTTATTTCTAATTAATCCTATCGCAAGTTTTCCAGCATAGATTGGAACATTGATTTCACGTAAGAAGTAAGGAATACCTCCAATGTGATCTTCATGTCCATGAGTAACGAATAATCCTTTGATTTTATCTTGGTTTTGTACTAAATAGGTGTAGTCTGGAATAACATAATCAATTCCTAGTAGCTCATCTTCAGGGAACTTGATTCCTGCATCGATAATGATAATCTCATCTTGAAATTGAACTGCATACATGTTTTTTCCAATTTCACCTAACCCACCTAGGGCATAAATGGCTGTTTGGTCATTCTTGACAAATTTCATATGCTATCTATTCTCAACCTTAAAGTCTTCGGATTGTTTCTCGTACTCTAAGTGCTTCTCGTCTAATTGCTGAATTAACTCAATATTAACCTTGCGATCAGCTAATATGTCTCGTACTTCTCTTACTGAATCAGCTTCGATGTACATACTTTTCGTACGTTCACGAACTGGTATTTCACCAGATAATTCCTGGTATAAAACTTTAAATATCATTTCATCTCTCCTAATTATTAATATAAATATTCTTTGTATTGAACAAAAAAATGGTTAATATTAGATGTTATAAATCCGTTCCGTAACAATTTTAGCAGTGTACCAGCTAACAAACTCTTTACAATTGATTGGTATAATTAATGGTAGTCTTTCTCAAAAGTCGTAGGTACACGTCCTTCTTTTCCTAATAATTCTTTCCAGCGTTTCTTAAGCTTTTCTTTAAGGCGTTTTAACACGGTGCATTCTCCTTTCAGACTATTTAAGAAAAGCGCCTAAAAACATCTACCGTTCCAATCCCTCTAATTTACAGTATAGTACGAAATGGAAAATATTGAAATAAAAATCCATTATTTATGATAAATTATTGCAAATATATTAGAGTTTTTCACATTTTTATGTTGCTACGAATCATTTTTTTTATTCATAAAAAAAGAGTGCCTATTATTGTTAGACACTCTTTGTACAGGGATTATTCAATTGGTACAGCATTGTCTGGAGTTTTAAATGGGTTTTCCTTATCGATATGGTCATAGAACATAACACCGTTTAAATGGTCGATTTCATGCTGGAAGACGATAGCAGGGTACCCTTTTAGTCTGAGTTTTACTGGGTTACCATCTATATCCGTAGCTTTAACAGTAATGCGCCTATATCTAGGTACATATCCTTCAACAACTCGATCAACGGATAAACAGCCTTCACCACCCGCAATGTAACAACCCTCAACGGAATGACTGATTATTTTAGGGTTTACTAATCCGTAGCTATATAATTTACCATCCACATCTTCAAAGTGAACTGCAATGAAACGTTTTTCGATACCTAGTTGTGGAGCAGCTAAGCCAACACCAGCTCTTAATTTATATTTTTGTGCAATTTCTTCATCTTGACTATTTTGTAAAAAGATTAACATGTCATTTAATAATTGTTTTTCTTCATCTGTAATTGGAAGTGACACTTCCTTGGCAACTTTCTGTAAAGAAGGATGACCTTCACGTACGATGTCTTTCATTGTAATCATGATTCCTGCTCCTTTTTTATTAAAAAAATACTTAAACACTAAATGGGGTATGTATCAAGTTTATCATATCCTATTATAATAAATCATATATTTAGGACAAGCACAATTTATCGTTCGTAAATGAAATAGAATTGTTTTATGGTATATTTAACATATATTTTGTCGAAAAGAAGGATAGGAGGCGTTCGTAATGTCAATTAAGAAAATTAGTGTTTTATTAAGTATATGGTTACTTATGTTTTTAGTTGCATGTAGTGGGGAGACTACGGAAGAACAAATACATACACATTTAGAAGAAGCGGTTAAATTAGAAGAAGACTTTGAGAATAAGCAAAGTGAGATAACACAATTAGAATTAGAGGAACAGGAAATCTATGGTCAAATTATAGAACTAGGGACGGAAGATATTAACCAAATAATTGAACTTTCTAAAAAAGCCATTGAAATAATAGATGAGCGGTCTGCGTTAATTAGTAAGGAGAAGGAAAGTGTTGAGGCATCCAAGAATGAATTTAATAAGGTGGAAGATCTCATCCCTGAACTAGATAAAGAGACAAAGGAAAGTGCCCGAAAGTTAGTTGATGTAATGGGAAGCAGGTATAATTCCTATGACAACTTATATGAAGCATATACATTGTCTCTAGAATTAGAGGAAGAGCTCTATAACATGTTGCAAAGGGAAGATTTAGAACAAGAGGAACTGACGGAGCATATTAATCGCATAAATGATAGTTATCAACAGGTTTTAGATGCGAATGAAGAATTTAATGGCTACACCGTAGAATATAATAACTTGAAAGAAGCATTTTACCAAGAAGCGGATATTAATATAACTTATGCTGAAGAATAATATTACGCGTTTAAAAACGACAAGATATGGCCGGCTAGAAACATCATGTGTCATTTTAATCAGACTTCTTAAACGTCATTTATAATTAAAGAAGGGCAAAATTAGGAATCTAATAATGCCTTTCTTTTTTTATTGCTTTTTTATGATACAGATTATGTTTATTGCTATAACAGTTTGTTGCTTTTTCTTTGTTTAGATGATTAGAATGAATCCTGATATAATTTAAATTAATAAGTCAAAGTAATTGACCTGTATGTTTTAATGCGCTATATTTAAAACAGTTCATTGTTGTACCATTAATTTTCAAATGTTTTTTGTAACAGATTTACATAAATGAAAATGTAAAGGATTATGCTTAGAAGATTATGGGTACAAGAATAATAAAAATAAGTACAGTTTTTCCGTTTTTTTGGAAAGGCTAGAAATGAAAATAATAAAATTTTGTTTTAAAAGAAAGGAAGAGGTGAACTATTTTGAAACACGTATTAGAAAGTGTTGAAAGTCAGTTCGAAACATTCCAGATTCTTAATGAGGATGGAAAGATTGTAGGTAAAGATGATATGCCTGATTTGTCTGATGATGAGTTAAAAGAACTTATGCGTCGCATGGTTTATACTCGTATCTTGGATCAACGTTCAATCGCATTAAATCGCCAAGGTCGCTTAGGTTTTTACGCGCCAACTGCTGGACAAGAAGCTTCCCAATTGGGTAGTCAATTTGCACTTGAAAAAGATGATTTCGTATTACCTGGATATCGTGATGTTCCACAACTTATTTGGCAAGGACTTCCGTTATATCAAGCATTCTTATTTTCTAAAGGACATTTCCACGGAAATCAAATGCCTGAAGACCTACAAGCATTAAGTCCACAAATTATTATTGGTGCGCAATATGTACAAACAGCTGGTGTTGCACTTGGTATGAAAAAACGAGGAGCAAAAACAGTTGCAATAACTTACACGGGTGATGGTGGTACTTCACAAGGTGACTTCTATGAAGGAATCAACTTTGCAGGTGCATACAAGGCCCCAGCAATATTTGTTGTTCAAAATAACGGATTTGCGATTTCTGTACCAAGAGAATTACAAACAAGTGCAAGAACATTAGCTCAAAAAGCTGTTGCAGCAGGTATTGAAGGAATTCAAGTTGACGGTATGGATGTTCTTGCGGTTTATGCAGCAACAAAACATGCCCGCGAGCGTGCAATCAATGGTGAAGGCCCTACACTTATTGAAACATTAACATACAGATATGGTCCACACACAATGTCTGGTGATGATCCGACGCGTTATCGTTCTGAAGAATTAGATAATGAGTGGGCGAAGAAAGATCCACTTGTTCGCTTCCGTACTTTCTTAGAAAGCAAGAAATTATGGTCTGAAGAAGAAGAAAATAAAGTAATTGAAGAAGCAAAAGCGGACATTAAAGAAGCAATTAAAAAAGCTGAAAAATATCCGAAACAAAAAGTAACAGATTTAATCGGAAATATGTATGAAGAACTTCCATCTAACTTAGTAGAACAAATGGAAGAGTACAAAGCAAAGGAGTCGAAGTAAATCATGGCACAGATGACAATGATTCAAGCAATCACTGATGCAATGCGCACAGAATTAAAAAATGATGAAAATGTGCTAGTGTTTGGTGAAGATGTTGGTAAAAACGGTGGTGTATTCCGTGCTACTGAAGGACTTCAATCTGAATTTGGTGAAGATCGTGTATTTGATACACCGTTAGCGGAATCTGGAATAGGTGGATTAGCTATAGGTCTTTCTACGCAAGGATACCGTCCAGTACCAGAAATTCAGTTCTTCGGCTTTGTTTTTGAAGTAATTGATTCGATTAGTGGTCAAATGGCTCGTACAAGATATCGTTCAGGTGGAAGATGGCATATGCCAGTTACAGTTCGTGCACCATTTGGTGGTGGTGTACATACACCAGAACTACATGCGGATTCTCTCGAAGGATTAATGGCACAACAACCTGGTCTAAAAGTTGTTATCCCATCAACTCCGTATGAAGCAAAGGGATTATTAATCTCTGCAATTCGTGATAATGATCCTGTCATTTTCTTAGAGCACATGAAACTTTATCGTTCATTCAGAGAAGAAGTTCCTGAAGAGGAATATACAATTGAACTTGGAAAAGCTGACGTGAAACGTGAAGGTAAAGATGTAACACTTGTTTCTTACGGAGCAATGGTGCATTCTTGTCTAAAAGCTGCAGAGGAATTAGAAAAAGACGGTATCTCAGCTGAAGTAATTGACCTTCGTACAGTTGCACCACTAGATATAGATACAATTATTGACTCAGTTAAAAAGACAGGTCGTGCAGTAGTAGTACAAGAAGCTCAAAAACAAGCTGGTGTAGCGGCTACAGTTGTAACAGAAATTCAAGAAAGAGCAATCTTACATTTAGAAGCTCCAGTATTACGTGTTGCAGCACCAGATACTGTATATGCATTCTCAGACGCAGAAGAAGTATGGCTACCAAGTCATAAAGACATCGTAGAAAAAGTAAGCACTGTAATGAATTTCTAATTAGGAGGCACAATAATGGCATTTGAATTTAAATTCCCAGACATCGGTGAAGGAATTGCAGAAGGCGAAATCGTTAAATGGTTCTTTAAAGATGGTGACGAAGTAAAAGAAGACGACGTTTTATGCGAAGTTCAAAACGATAAAGCAGTTGTTGAAATTCCTTCACCAGTTGATGGAACGGTTAAAAAGATACATGTAGCAGAAGGTGAAGTTGCAACAGTTGGTAACATCTTTATTACATTTGATGCTGAAGGCTATGAGTCTGAAGAATCGGAGGCAACTGAAGCACCAGCAGAAGCTACAGAAAACGAAAAACCTGCAGCTACAAATACTGCTTCGGAAGAAACGGTTGACAATGGTAAACGTGTAATTGCAATGCCATCTGTTAGAAAATATGCACGTGATAACAATGTGAGCATTCAATCTGTAACAGGAACTGGTAAAAACGGACGTGTTCTTAAAGAGGATATTGATGGTTTCTTGAATGGTGGACAACCAGCTCCAGAAACTACAGAAGCAAAACCAGCTAAAGAAGAAGCTAAACCTCAGAAAACGGTTGTTCCTGAAGGTAACTATCCAGAAACACGTGAGAAGATGACTCCAATCCGTAAATCAATTGCTAAAGCAATGGTTAACTCTAAGTCTAAAGCGCCTCACGTTACATTAATGGATGAAGTTGATGTTACAGCATTAGTAGCACATCGTAAGAAATTTAAACAAGTTGGAATTGACCAAGGAATTAAACTAACCTATTTACCGTACGTTGTAAAAGCACTTGTTTCTGCATTGAAACAATTCCCAATTTTAAATGCATCTATTGACGATGCAACAGATGAAATTGTTCAAAAACATTACTATAATGTCGGTATTGCTGCAGATACGGAAAAAGGATTGTTAGTTCCTGTTGTGAAAAACGCTGATCGTAAGTCGATTTTTGCAATCTCTGCTGAAATTAATGAATTGGCAGAAAAGGCAAGAAGTGGTAAACTAACACCTGATGAGATGAAAGGTGCTTCATGTACAATTTCGAACATTGGTTCTGCTGGTGGACAATGGTTTACACCTGTAATTAACTATCCAGAAGCTGCAATTCTTGGTATTGGCCGAATTGCTGAAAAACCAATTGTTAGAGATGGAGAAGTAGTTATTGCTCCAGTACTTGCAGTTTCATTGAGTTTCGACCATCGCTTAATTGACGGTGCTACAGCTCAAAATGCACTAAATCAAATCAAACGTTTATTAAATGATCCACAACTTATCATGATGGAGGCGTAGTAAATGGTAGTAGGAGATTTTCCAATTGAAGTAGATACTCTAGTCGTTGGAGCAGGTCCTGGTGGCTATGTTGCTGCTATTCGAGCTGCACAATTAGGACAAAAAGTAACAATCGTGGAAAAAGGTGAACTTGGTGGTGTTTGTTTAAATGTAGGTTGTATACCTTCTAAAGCACTAATCCAAGCTGGACACAGAGTAGAAGCAGCTCATGGCTACGGTGATATCGGTATCGAAACCAAAGGTGTTTCTGTTGACTTTACTAAAGTTCAAGAATGGAAAGGTCAAGTAGTAAATAAACTTACATCTGGTGTCCAAGGACTTTTAAAAGGAAATAAAGTGGACATCGTTAAAGGTGAAGCATACTTTGTTGACCAAAATACAGCAAAAATTATGGATGAGAAAAGTTCTCAAACTTATAAATTTAATAATTGTATTATCGCAACTGGTTCAACACCAATTGAAATTCCAACATTCAAATTCTCTGACCGTGTTCTAGATTCTACCGGTGCTTTAAACTTAAAAGAAGTACCGAAGAAATTAGTAGTTATTGGTGCAGGTTATGTTGGTAGTGAATTAGGAACTGCTTATGCTAACTTTGGTACAGAAGTTACTTTCTTAGAAGGTGCGAAAGATGTATTAGGCGGTTTCGAAAAACAAATGACACAAGTATTCAAGAAACGCTTGAAGAAAAAAGGCGCTACTATTATTACAGAAGCAATGGCTAAAGGCGTTGAAGAAACGAAAGATGGTGTGAAAGTTACGTATGAAGCGAAAGGTAAAGAGGAAACAATTGAAGCTGATTATGTATTAGTAACTGTTGGCCGTCGTCCGAATACAAGTGAACTTGGTCTTGAACAAGTTGGTATTGAAATGACTGAAAGAGGTCTAATCAAGGTTGATAAACAATGTCGCACAAATGTATCTAACATCTATGCAATTGGTGATATCGTTCCTGGTGCACCGTTAGCTCATAAAGCATCTTATGAAGGTAAAATTGCTGCAGAAGCAATTAGTGGAGAAAAGTCTGAAGTAGATTACATTGGAATTCCTGCTGTTGCATTTGTTGAGCCTGAGCTTGCTACTGTTGGTCTTACTGAAGCAGAAGCGAAAGAACAAGGCTATGATGTAAAAGTTGGTAAGTTCCCATTTGCAGCTAATGGCCGCGCACTATCATTAGATGATACTGATGGTTTCTTAAAATTAATCACTCGCAAAGAAGATGGATTAATTTTAGGTGGTCAAATCGCTGGACCTAACGCTAGTGATATGATTTCTGAGATTGGATTAGCTGTAGAAGCAGGTATGACTGCTGAGGATATTGCACTTACAATCCATGCACATCCAACATTAGGAGAAATTACTATGGAAGCAGCTGAGGTTGCTCTAGGTTCGCCAATACATGTTATGTAATTTGTTATAAAAAAGAAGGTACCTATTTTATAAATAGGTTACCTTCTTTTTTTCATTTTATAATTTTTTTCTCTTCTCAAATGCCATTGCTTCTTCTTTAAATGATTTCATAAGTGATATTACAATCAATATCATTATAATGCTAAATGGGAAGGCTGCGATTATTGATGCAGTTTGTAATGCACCTAATCCGCCTTGCCATAAAAGTACTGCTGCAGTTGCAGATTGAATGATTCCCCATGTGAATTTCACACGATTATTTGGATCTAAGTTACCTCCAGTTGTTTGCATACCCAATACAAGGGTAGCAGAGTCGGCAGAAGTGATAAAAAAGGTGCTGATGAGCAAAATTGCAATAATTGAAACGAATGTTTCTAATGGAAGCTGTTCTAACATTGCAAACAAGGCCACTTCTTCACCGATATCGTTTACTTCACCGATAATGTTTGTTCCTTGATTTAAGTCCAGATTTATTGCTGTACCTCCGAATACGGTAAACCAAAGTGCACCAATGATAGTTGGAACTAACAAGACACCACTCACAAACTCTCGTACGGTTCTCCCGCGAGACACACGAGCAATAAATGTCCCAACAAAAGGAGCCCAGGCTATCCACCAAGCCCAATAGAAGATTGTCCAGTTATTAATCCATGATGTACTTTCTTCGTTAAATGGTGCCATTCGTAAACTCATACTTGGTAATTCTTGAATATAGGAACCAAGTGTAGTTGTAAAAAAGTTAAGGATAAACCCTGTTGGTCCTAGTATCAATACAAATATCATAAGAAGTAGTGCTAATATGAGATTTGCATTACTTAGGTACTTAATCCCTCTCCCTAATCCAGACAGCGCTGACGCTAGAAATAATACGGTAACGATCGCGATTATAATTAGTTGGAGAGATATGGACTGATTGATTCCAAATACGTAAGATAAACCACCACTTATTTGGATTGCTCCAAACCCTAAGGAAGTTGCTACCCCGAATACAGTGGCAAAAACAACAATGGTATCCACTACTGTTCCGAGTGGGCCTTTGACCTTGTTTCCAAAGATAGGTTCTAGGATGGAACTGACAACCCCAGGTGCTTGTTTTCTAAATTTAAAATATGCAAGAGCGAGGGCTACAGTGGCATAAATGGCCCACGGATGTAAACCCCAATGTAAAAAACTATATTTCATTGCTGTTTTTGCAGACTCGGCTGTAGCACTATCACCATATGGAGGATCATAAAAATGAGATAATGGTTCTGCTGCCCCCCAAAATACTAATCCAATTCCCATTCCTGCACTAAATAACATCGCAAACCATGATATATAAGAGAATTCTGGTTTATCATCTGGTCTACCTAACTTGATTTTTCCATATCGAGAGAATATCAAATAGATGGAAAAAATTAAAAATCCTGTTGCACTGATTAAGTAGAACCAACCGAACTGATCAACGATAAAACCTTGAATGGTTGTGGTAACATCATTTAGGTTTCCGTTTGGTAGTACACTTTCAGGAATGATGCCCCAAATGATAAATAATACAACGATGATGACAGATGTATAAAATACGTTTGTTATGCTTTTCTTCAACGTCAAATTCCTTTCTTATCTATACTTTATGGATTACTTTTCCCACTTTACGAGTTTATCATTCCATGGAAGCAACTGGAAAACAAAATGCCTAAAAAAAACAGCATAAACCGTTTGGAGATAAATGTTCTGTATACTATTTGTAAGTATTTATTTAGATTTATACACCTAATTGTATTATTAATACATAAATATTATCATTACGATGAACGTATTTAACCAAAAGTGTTATACTATTTAACTGTTGACTCTTTCAATATGTCATATTATAATGAAATTAAGTTAACTTAATAAAATTATAGGGAGATGGACTAAGTGGGTACAATCGTTTGTGGGGACTGTGAGAAAGTAATTGAAACTTACGAGGAAGAGAAAGTAACAACGCTTTATAGTACATGTCCTACTTGTAATAATAAATAATCCATCAAAATGGAGCTTGCATAAGTAGATGCGGCTCCATTTTTTTATTATCATCGTATTGGCCTTCATGTAGTGAAAAATGATAGAATTTAATAAAATCCATGAAAAGGAGAATTGATTTCATGAATGTTAAGACAAGAGTAACGGATCTATTAAATATTGAATATCCAATTATTCAAGGAGGACTTGCCTATTTGGCTTATTCAGACTTAGCTGCAGCAGTTTCTAATGCTGGGGGATTGGGTCAGTTAACAGCAATGACATTAAAAGCACCGGAAGATTTAAGAAGGGAAATAAAACGTGTAAGAAGTTTAACAAATAAACCCTTTGGAGTAAACTTTGCAATTGGTCAACATGGTAGGAGTTATGAACATATGCTGCAAGTTGCAATTGATGAAATGGTTCCAGTTATATCTGTAACAGGTGGTAATCCTAAAGATGTTTTAGATAGACTCAAGGGGCATGATATTAAAACACTTGTACTTGTTGCCGCAAAAAGACAAGCAATAAAAGCAGAGGAATTAGGGGCAGATGCTGTCATGGTGGTAGGACAAGAAGGAGGGGGGCATCTAGGCCGGAATGATTCTGGAACCTTTGTGCTTACACCAGAAGTAGTTGATAGCGTTTCTATTCCTGTTATTTCTTCTGGTGGAATTGTAGACGGAAGTGGACTCATGGCAGCTTTAAGTTTAGGAGCAGATGGAATAGAAATGGGTACAAGATTTATTTGTACGAAAGAATGTGTGGATGCACACGAGAACTATAAACAAGCCATTTTAGATGCAGATGAAAATAGTACAGTTGTAATTAAACGTTCACTAGGTGCTCCGGCGAGAGTTTTAAAAAATAGTTGGACAGAAAAAATATTGGAAATAGAAAAGTTAGGACAAGGCTATGAATCTTTGAAAAATTATATTAGTGGAGAAGCGAACAAGCAGTTTATTTATGAAGGCAATGCCGAAAGCGGATTTGGATGGGCTTCACAGGCATCGGTAAGAATTAATGATATTCCGACTGTTAAAGAATTATTTGATTCAATGTTAAGGGAAGCGGAAGAAATAGCAGCTAAATGGAGATAATACAAGAGGTGGCAAATCATGGATTTGCCACCTCTTCGTGGGAATAACCGTTATCTAGCTTGTAAAGCCTTCTGATAGAGTGGTATGAGCGTTTGAAAGGTATCCTTAGCAATATTTGTAAAGATTTCCCCGTCCTTCACACGTCCATCATCAAAAGGAAGATGTCTGCCTACAAGGAATTCACCTTTTTTAACATCACGAAATCGTTCTAAATGTTTTATTTCTAATTCTTGAAGTGCTATGGAATCTTTATTCATATGATCAAGTGATACAACAAAATCATTAGGTAATGATTTAATTTCTGGAAAGCTGTCCATGAGCATTTGACCGATTTCCTTTTTACTTGGTAGTTCATAAATAAATGCAAGCCATATAAAAACATGATCATCAAAAAGTCCGATTTGGAAATGCGGATGTTTTTTGTACCCTCGCTTGTTGTCTGCGATGGCTAGCCATGTATCCTTAGGTGGATTCACCGTTCTTCTTGCATGCCTCGCAATATGTAGGAATACTTCATTTCCTAAATGTGCAGATAAGAAATTAACCAATTCACTACCTATTTCTTGAAATTTTGGTTGTATCCTTGTTTGGATAGCTTCCATTCGCTCATCTAACCCATCAATAGTAAATGTTTCAAAATCACTATCATGAAAACCTGAAAAAGTCATCTATATTCATCCTTCCTAAAAAGCCAACTACATTATAATAATTATTATTAAGTATCTATTAAATGAAGTCAAGTGATACCACATAAATTGAGAAACGTACCCAGTTTTAAATGGATAAGAAATGGGTATTATAGTATATATCAACCATTTTCAGAAAATTGAATGAACCAATTGTGGTAACAGTCATAAAATATTAAAAGAAGTACTACCTGAATTGGTTACGATAAACTCGGGAAGGAGATGCTCATTTGAAATTTGTGATGGAAACAATGAAACGCAAAGAGGCGATTGAGAGGTTACCGGTAATTAAGTTGGAGATTGATTATGAACTTTTAACACTCTATGATGCCATGCAGGCGGATGATCATGTTCAAATGATTAAATCAAAAGAACGACTTGAGTTTTTACGGCAACAGATGAATGAAATTAATAATGATAAATAAAAATTTGGCCCCAATAAGTACTTACGTTATATCCGAAGTATACTTGCTGGGGTCAAAATGGTTTATTAGGCTGTTTTCTACATGATTGTTTTTTTCAACATATAAAGCTGTTGCGTATTAGTAGCAACATTCAAATTTTAAAATAAGTAAATGAGCTTTCGCTATGTAATGAGTTGTATTCTTTTGATACAATATAAGTTATACCGTTTGTAATGGAGGAGTTATTAATGGATAGCAATCTTCGTAATGAAATATATACCAAAGGCTTGCAGTGGATAAAACAAGCAGGAGAAAATATTAGAACTAAGATTAACAATCCATTAGTCGTTGATACAAAATCAAATCCGAATGATCTTGTAACAACAATGGACAGAGAAACAGAATCTTTTTTTGTAACGAAAATAAAGGAAACATATCCTGAACATGCTATCGTAGGTGAAGAAGGGTATGGAGATAAACTAAGTTCAATGGATGGGACTGTCTGGGTAATAGATCCGATTGATGGAACAATGAATTTTGTTCATCAAAAAAGGAATTTCGCTATATCTGTAGGAATATATCAAGATGGAATCGGTGAAATTGGGTTTATTTACGATGTAATGTCTGACATTTTGTATCATGCCAAAAGAAATGAAGGTGCTTATAAGGATAATGTGAAGCTACCATCACTAAAGACTGATACAAACATTACAGAAGCAATTATAGCTATGAATCATTTTTGGTTATGTCCTAATAAGCTAGTGGATGAAGAGGTAATGCAGCATTTTGTTCGGACGATTAGAGGAACCAGAGTATACGGTTCTGCGGCTTTAGAATTTGCCTTTGCTGCGGAGGGGATTATTAACGGATACATAAGTATGGGACTTTCACCTTGGGATATTGCAGCGGGAATTATTATTTTTAACGAAGTCGGCGGTGTAACAACAACGATTGATGGAACACCAATAAATATGTTAGAAAAAAATACAATTTTAGCATGTAATTTGGTTTTACAGGATGAGATCTTATCAACAGTTAAAGAAGGAAGAAAGAGTGATGCAATTTAAGCATCACTCTTTCTTTTCCTTTTCAATGACAATCCGTATCCCATCGTTCCAAATCCAAGAATTAAGAATAATAGAATGAACCAGATACTGCGTAAAGCGATTGCAAAACTTACTCCAGAAAACATAATTATAACAAGTAGAGCTAGTAAGAGCATTGGAACATCGATATTTTTCATATAAACACCTCGCTGTCATTACACAGTATATAACAAAAATTAGCGTATATAAAGTGGATTCGGCTAATCTCTAGCAAGAATAGTAAAGATTTAGTATGATAGTATAGGAGTTTATTTTATTAATGGGGGATACAAATGGATAATTTCAGACTGGTTTTTGATACCGTTATCGAATTAAATGGAACGGATAATGTTTTTTGGATTTTTTATGTGATGAATCTTATTCTTGCTATCATTGCCTATGAATTGGGTTTTGCGAAAAAATTACCTATAGGTCAAAAAATAGTTGTATATATTTTATTGCTTATCGGGGTATTCCTGTTAACGATATTTAGTACTGTTATGAGGATGCCAACCGTTGAAAGTTTATTAGTTATTAATGCCGTATTAGCAATTTATCGAATACGTCTTCATTTTCAACGAAAACATAAGAAAACGACCTGAAATTGGTCGTTTTCTTATGTTGTTAGGTCCTATAGGTAACTACTTAAATGTAGTCATCTTCCTTCTTCTTTTCCTCAAACAAGCGAAACTTCCCAGTAGCATGTCTTTCCTTTGTTCTATTTTCAATACGTTCATAGCAGGAATCACATAGGTACATATAAATTCGGCGATTTCTTAATCGCTTCGCTTGAAGTGAGTTATCAACTAAAGTATGAATTTGATCACATAATGTACATTTAACCTGCATTTTCTCACCTCTAAAAAAACTTATGAAATAATTATACCATAATGTCACCATGTTTTATGATAGAAAAAGAAAGAAGGTGGCATCCTGTAGATACCACCGATATGTTTATTCTTTATAATTGTGGTTTGATTGCTCTTCTTGAATATTTTCTAACTCTTCTTCGTCACCTTTAGGCATGGAATCCTTGTTCTGGTCAATGTTTCCAGGAGCATTATCGGTAATAGGTAAATCAGGCATGTACCTGGCAACGATTGCTGAGAGTTCATCGACAAAACCTTGTACTGGGTGTCCTTGTCTTATCTTTTCTCCCATACCTTTAAGTCTTTCCGTGGCATCTGCATCAGCCACAACAACTGCCGTCTTCCCGTATGGATCGTGATATAAAGCTTCAAGTACAGTATATTTGATTGTACCAACGCGAGACCTGTCTAGATCTTTATCAACATCTATACCAACTACAGCGTACGGACCAGCAACAACAGCAGTAGCGTCATTAACTTCTGGTATATCGCTTGCGATGTTTGCTAAATGTGTGGCGATTTCACTATTCGTAAGTTCTTGTAATTCATTAGGGTCAGAGTTTTTGACTTGTATATATTGATTCTCTGCCTGTTCGGATCGCATTGAATTCTCTTCTTCTGCACACCCAACAATTATCAATAACGGAATTAATAATAAACCAATTCGTAATCGCATAAAAGCATTCCTCCTACAATTGCTAGTATGCTTATTTTGGATAGAATCAACTAAATTATACAAATTAAATTATAAATTGTTATTGGATATTAAAAAAGTTGTAGAGGGAAGTATTGCTAGTTGCTGAAGGTAGATAAAAAAGATGCTGGGACAAAAGTAATTTATTATAGCAAATCCAAATTGTGTTTTAAAATCTTCCTATAATTCAGCTTACTTCGGATTTGATATAGATCGTGGACTTATTTTTCAATATTGTATGAAGCACATCGTTCCAGAAACACACTTCAAGCACCTTAGGGCGGCTGGTGAGACTCCTTGAAAATAAAGAGTGATTTTCTTACGAAGATGTAATGCTAACGACTCTTCCTTGTCCTGCGGAAACAGCACGTGTCCGAAGACCCTGGATTAGCGTTCTATATGTCACGAGGAGGCTCAGGCCGTGCCCGTAGAGAAAACATCCGCCCGGAGCGTTCCCGGACGGAAAGTAAACATTCTACGTTTCTATCCTATAATCATTTGTCTATAGAGCGAGAAGTTTTAGTTATGTCCCAGCCTCTCATGAAGTTAATGAATATGAATTTTTTTTACGTGCTTAATGGGATTATCTTTATTGGATCCATCCCCATAAAGAAAATGAACGGGACCGTCTTCTTTTAGTGGCTTGCCATCCATTGCAAAAAGAAAATATCCACTTTCTAGTTCATCAATTGTTAATGTTACATCGCTTTCGTCATTCCAGGTAACTAAGGTAGCGTTCTTTGCATCCGTATTTATTTCTGCATTATGAATAAAATCATAAATTGGCATAACATAGGAATTCTCTAAAAACGTTTCTCCTTCTCGTCTAGAAATACTTCTATTTACCGGTGGCTTGCTAAACTGAGTAGAAACCTCTCTATCCCATCGCTCAGCAGCCTTCACTACGTCGTCTTTATCCGTGGTGTTAGCCTTTATCGTAAAAGCTTCTTCTAATAAAACTTTTCTGTCATCAAAAATCCAAACAGTTGGATCTAATGTAATCGAATAGGAAACGTTTCCAACAATTGGTACAATCATCATTTCTTAATCCCCCTAAGTATGTATAAAAGTCCAGGCCTAAACATAAGAATATCAGACTTAATAGAAAAGTTCACTAGGAAAGTGTTAGAAATATACTAACGATGCATAAGATGAAATAAATTATATAATATATCTATAATATATTTGCATTTTTATGTACCTAACGATAATATAATATAAAGAAAGTCTTTTAGTGGAGGGGATATATTAATGCCTGAGGTGACTGTTAATCATCGTGAAAAAGCCCACGCCCTTCTTAAGGCTGATGCTGATAAAATTTTGCGACTAATCGAAGTTCAAATAGAAAATTTAATGATGCCACAGTGCCCAGTGTATGAAGATGTACTGGATACACAGATGTTCGGCCTCTCAAGGGAAATTGATTTTGCTATACGTTTGGACTTAATCAGTGAGAGTGAAGGAAAAGCAATTCTTGGGAATCTGGAGAAGAAGCTAAATATACTTCACGAAGCCACGCAAAACGCTTTATAATCTATTATGTTCATGCGTAATGTAAGAGTGTGCAAAAACTTTGCCTGTAGTTTAAAGATGGCAAGGTTTTTTTGTTTACTAAAAGCATAGATGAGGGTCAGTTAATACATCGTTTGCCACTTTTTATTGAAAATATGGTAAACTATTAAAAAATTCTAACTCATATATCCATTTATATACTATAATTAGTTGGGAGAAGTAAGATGATTCAGAAATTGAAGGATTATGATTACACATTAATCATCACACCGATTGTTTTAACTGCATTTGGACTTGTTATGATTTACAGTGCAAGTATGGTCACTGCAGTTGTAGAAGGATTAGAAAGTACACACTATTTAGGTAGACAAGCTTTATGGTTTGGAGTTGGAATGGTAGGATTTATATTTACATCTGTATTTCCATATAAGTATTATCAAAAGTTAATGAAAATCATTATCCTTTTTATCATTTTACTATTAACAGGTTTGTTCATTTTTGGGACCGAGGTAAATAATGCTAAATCCTGGTATATTTTTGGTCCTGCGAGTTTTCAGCCATCAGAGTTTGCAAAACTGGCTTTGATTATGTACCTTGCCTCTGTTTATTCTAAAAAGCAATCTTATTTAGATGATTTTACGAAAGGTGTATTACCACCACTTATTATGACAGGCATTATCTTGGGACTGATTGTACTACAACCAGACTTTGGAACAGCGGCAATCATATTTTTAATTGCTTGTTCGGTCATATTTAGTTCGGGGATTCGAATGAAACACTTGACTTTGTTAATAGCAATTGGTGTTATGCTTATAATACTTGCGTTTCCTTACCTTATAACAGAGGAAAGACTTTCAAGATTTACAGGAGCATATCAGCCATTTGAAACACCAGATTCAGATGGTTATCAGCTAATTCAATCCTATTTAGCGATTGGTGTTGGTGGATTAACTGGGGAAGGGCTTGGTCAAAGTGTGCAAAAGTTAGGCTACCTAACCCAGGCGCATACAGATTTTATAATGGCGGTAATTGCTGAAGAACTAGGATTTATCGGTGTAATCATTGTGATTGGGCTCTTTGCAGTTATTGTCCTTCGGGGAATATTTATTGCGAGGAAATGTACAGATAGTTTCGGTGCATTACTTGCAATTGGTATAGCTTCTATGGTAGGAATGCAAGCATTTATAAATCTAGGTGCAATAAGTGGAATCTTACCAATAACAGGTGTACCTTTGCCGTTTATTAGTTATGGAGGCTCATCTTTGTTAGTAATGCTAATTTCGATGGGAATCCTTAATAATATAGCAATGCATGTTCATAAGAACGAACATGAGAATATGACTCTATGAAAATATGAAACATAAAATTTCTTAAAGGAGGAATGGCAATGGAAGTAAAGCCAATTAGAAAAGTGTTAGTAGCAAATCGTGGAGAGATTGCAATTCGAGTATTTAGAGCATGTACAGAGCTTAATATCCGTACTGTAGCAATTTACTCTAAAGAGGATACAGGATCATATCATCGTTTTAAAGCAGATGAAACGTATTTAATTGGAGAGGGAAAGAAACCAATTGATGCTTACTTGGATATTGAAGGTATCATTAATTTAGCAAAAAAAGTGAATGTTGATGCGATTCATCCTGGTTATGGTTTCTTATCAGAAAACATCCAATTTGCAAAGCGATGTGAAGAAGAAGGAATTATCTTTATTGGTCCGAACAGCGAGCATTTAAATATGTTTGGGGATAAAGTGAAAGCAAGAGAACAAGCCTCTTTGGCTGGATTACCAATTATTCCAGGTAGTAATGGGCCAGTGGAAACGGTTGAAGATGTACAGGCTTTTGGTAGACAATACGGGTATCCAATCATCATTAAAGCGTCCTTAGGTGGGGGTGGCCGTGGTATGCGTATTGTTCGTGATGAAAGTAGTGTTATAGAAGCATACGATCGGGCGAAATCAGAAGCAAAGGCTGCTTTTGGAAATGATGAAATCTACGTAGAAAAGTTAATCGAAAACCCGAAACATATTGAAGTTCAAATCATTGGTGATAAGCATGGGAATATTGTTCACCTCTTTGAAAGAGACTGCTCTGTGCAACGGCGCCATCAAAAGTTAATAGAAGTAGCACCAAGTATTTCACTAACACAAGAACTGCGGACAGAAATATGTGATGCAGCAGTACGGTTAATGAAAAATATAAATTACATAAATGCTGGTACCGTGGAATTTTTAGTTACCGATAATGAATTTTATTTTATCGAGGTGAATCCACGTGTTCAAGTGGAACATACGATAACGGAAATGATTACCGGAATTGATATTGTTCAAACTCAAATTAAAATAGCTGAGGGTCATGAATTACACAAAAATGCTATTGGAATTCCTAAGCAAAGCAAAATTTATACAATGGGTTATGCCATTCAGTCGCGTATTACGACGGAAGATCCATTGAATAACTTTATGCCTGATACAGGAAAGATTATGGCTTACCGTTCAGGTGGGGGATTCGGTGTAAGATTAGATGCTGGTAATGCATACCAAGGTGCTGTTATTTCACCACACTATGATTCTTTGCTTGTTAAAGTTTCAACACATGCACTCAGCTTTGAACAAGCTGCACATAAAATGGTCAGAAACTTAAAGGAATTCCGAATCCGCGGAATAAAAACGAATATCCCGTTTTTAGAGAATGTCATGAAGCATAAGGATTTTCTTTCTGGTTTGTATGACACAACATTTATTGATAAAACGCCTGAGCTATTTGTGTTTCCTAAACGAAAAGATCGTGGTACAAAAATGCTTAGCTATATTGGACATACGACTGTAAATGGTGGCGAAGGAATGTTAGGAAAGGAAAAACCAGCATTTTCTGATGTGAAAATCCCTAAGATAGATAGTACGAAAGAACTACCGATTGGAACGAAGCAAATACTTGATGAGCGCGGTCCCGATGGCTTAGCGAATTGGGTAAAGGAACAAAAAGAAGTTTTACTTACCGATACAACATTCAGGGATGCACATCAATCATTGTTAGCTACAAGAATTCGTACAAAAGACATACTGCAGATAGCCGAACCGACAGCTCATCTCCTGCCAAACCTTTTCTCTGTAGAAATGTGGGGTGGAGCAACATTTGATGTAGCTTACCGTTTTCTTAAAGAAAGCCCATGGACTAGATTAATAAAACTTAGAGAAAAGATACCAAATGTATTATTCCAAATGTTGCTTCGTGCAAGCAATGCAGTGGGCTATAAAAATTATCCAGATAATTTAATTCGTGAATTTGTTGAGAAAAGTTCCAATGCGGGTATTGATGTTTTCCGTATATTCGATAGTCTCAATTGGACTCCTGGCATGAGGTTAGCAATTGAAGCGGTAAGAGAAAATGATAAAGTGGCAGAAGCTTCTATTTGTTATACTGGTGATATATTAGATAAGGGTCGCACGAAGTATGATATAGCTTATTATAAAAATATGGCGAAAGAGCTTGAATCATCTGGTGCACATATACTTGGAATTAAAGATATGGCTGGATTACTGAAACCAGAAGCAGCCTATCAACTCGTATCAACATTGAAAGAAACAGTGGATATTCCAATTCATTTGCATACACATGACACCAGCGGGAATGGTATCTTTACTTATTCTAGAGCAATTGATGCGGGAGTTGATGTAGTCGATGTTGCCACTGGATCGTTGGCAGGATTCACATCCCAGCCAAGTGCGCAAACCTTATATCATGCCCTTAGTGGAAAGGAACGGAAGCCACTTGTTGATATAGAAAATTACGAGAAAATATCAACGTATTGGGAAGGTGTTCGCGAGTATTATACTGAATTTGAAAGTGGTATGAAAGCACCGCATTCAGAAATTTATTTTCATGAAATGCCTGGTGGTCAATATAGTAACCTGCAGCAACAAGCAAAGGCAGTAGGGCTAGGCGGCCGCTTTGAAGAAGTGAAAGTAATGTATCGCAAAGTAAATGATATGTTTGGTGATATTGTGAAAGTAACACCTTCATCTAAAGTTATAGGGGATATGGCATTATTTATGGTCCAAAATAACTTAACAGAGGATGATATATATAATCGTGGTGAAACGATTGATTTCCCTGATTCAGTCATTGAGTTTGCCAGTGGATATATCGGTCAGCCGTATCAGGGATTCCCTAAGGAATTGCAGCGTATTATATTAAAAGGGAGGGAATCAATTAATGTTCGCCCTGGTGAGTTATTAGAACCTGTTAATTTCACTGAAATAAGAAATTCCCTCTTTAAGTCATTAAATCGACAAGTTACGAGCTTCGACTGTATTTCTTATGCGCTTTATCCAAAAGTATTTTTGGACTATGAAACATTCTGCGATCAATACGGTGATGTGTCGGTATTAGACACGGCAACATTCTTCTATGGAATGAGATTAGGAGAAGAGATTGAAGTTGAAATTGAAATGGGAAAAACCTTATTTGTTAGATTAGTATCAATTTCTGAACCAAAACCGAATGGTACACGTACTATTTATTTCGAATTAAATGGTCAACCCCGTGAAGTAACTGTAAAAGATGAAAGTATAAAATCAAGCCAAGCTGTAAGACCAAAAGTAACTAAAGGAAATGAAAAACAGATTGGTGCGACAATGCCTGGTACTGTATTGGAAGTTACTTGTAAAAAAGGTGATAGAGTTGAAAAGGGTGATTACCTCGTTACGACAGAGGCAATGAAGATGGAAACTACTATCCAAGCACCATTTGTAGGAGTTATAAAAGAAATCCATATAAAAAATGGAGATTCAATTGAAGTAGATGATTTGTTAATTGAATTTGAATAAAAAAAGTAAGGAGGGAGCAGTTGTAACTGCTTCCTCCTTCTTTCTTAATTACTTGCTGTATTTGTATTACTTTCGTCTGAGTCAATTGGCAAATTCATCTTTTGTTTTCTTTCCGATCTTGAACACAGTAAGATAAAAAAGCTTAACATTCCAAAATAACAAGAGATAACTAGTGCATGCATTAATGCTACTCCCATATTTAATACAGTAAAGATTATCATTGCCCCAAAGAATACTTGAAGAGAGATTAGGGAGACTGTGATAATCCAACTCCAATACATTACTTTGCTAGTCTTGTAATTTTTCACCATCTTTATAAATAATACAATCGTCCAAATAAATAGTATCCCAGCTGCTAATCGATGGCCCATCTGTATCCACTGCTCGGGGCTATAATCTGAAAAAGCAAAAGGAGAGGTATTTGTACAGAATGGCCAGTCACCACAAACCAAATGTGATTCAGTATGGCGAACTAGTGCCCCAGTGTATACAACAATTAATGTATAAAGACTTAATGCATAAATTTCAATCCGATGCTTTTTCTGGATAAATAAAGTTTTCGTGTCCCACTTTCTGTCGATTTCAAATATAAGTAACATTAATAAGAATACGGATGCAAAAGAAATTAACGAAATACCGAAATGCGCAGCCAAAACAAAATCTGACTGCCCCCACATTACAGCAGCGGCTCCAATTAATGCTTGTAAGACAAGGAAGAAAACAGACAAGAATGATAGAAATTTCACTTCACGAATATGACCAATTTTCCGCCAAGCTAAAATAGATAAAGCTAACACTGCTATCCCAACTACTCCAGTTACGGCCCTATGGCTTAATTCAACAACCATTTCAAAAGTGAATTCCGATGGTATGACCTGTCCCTCACATAATGGCCAACTTTCTCCACAACCATCTTCGGATCCTGTTTTTGTAACTAGTGCTCCTCCTAATAAAATAAGTAGCATACCTATGGTTGCCAGTACTGATAACCATTTTAAATGTTTAATCATTTGTCAGCCTCGCTTTTTGATGTATAAATAAAATGTACCATATTATCTATTATAATAATATGACTTTGGTAAACTATCCAATAAAACACACGCATAAATAAGTTTATCATGCTTTAATTATATTTTCACTATAGAAAAAGTAAAAACTCCTTGCAATATTTGTAGGAGTTTGCTAGAAATAATATAGGAGATAAAATGCTAACCCCTAATCGATTGTAAAGAAATACATAATTTAAGTGAGCGTTTCATAACAGATTTTGTTCGTTTTTTTGTCACAATTCGAAGGCGTACACCATGATAAGATAGTATACGATGTGGAGGAATAGATAATATTATCTTTCCATGCTACAATGTAACTTGTTTATAGCTGTCCTTTTAATGTGTTTTTACTTAATAATAACATGTCAACTACTGAATTAAAGGGGGGATAAAATGGATAAAATGGGTACGCCTTATACTGAAATGTTAAATGATACGACAGTCTCTGGATGGCAAAAAATAAAGACAATGATGTCTGAAGTTAAGGCACTTATTAAAATTGGTATTATCCATTCAAATTTAATTACTACATTTGCTGGGTTTTGGTTAGCGATTTATTTTTCAGGTGCAAGTATTACATCGAATTGGGATAAATTTATACTTACGATGTTAGGAAGCGCTTTAGTAATAGCTGGTGGATGTATTTTTAATAATTGGTATGATGTTGATATTGATCCTAAAATGGCCAGGACGAAGAAACGTCCGACTGTCACAGGTTTCTTTTCGCTTAAAGCTGTATTAACTATGGGTATTATCACAACAGTAATTGGTTTAATTCTATTATTACTAACTACAGTAGAAGCAGCCATTTTCGGGTTTATTGGATGGTTTGTTTACGTTGTGCTGTATACCATGTGGTCGAAAAGGAAAACTACTCTAAATACGGCAGTTGGGAGCATTTCTGGAGCAATGCCACCGTTGATCGGATGGGCTGCAATTAGTCCAACATATCATATTGTCCCTATTATCATGTTTTTAATCATGTTTATATGGCAAACACCTCACTTCCTATCATTAGCAATGAAGAAAACCGAGGATTACAGAAGTGCTGGCGTTCCAATGTTGCCAGTTGTTTATGGTTTTGAGATGACTAAACGACAAATTGTAATATATATTATTTGCTTATTGCCATTGCCGTTCTTTCTAACATCATTAGGGACAACTTTTGTCGTAATCGCCACAATACTAAACATAGGCTGGCTTATTTTAGGTTTTAAAGGCTTTTATGTGAAAGATGATATAAAATGGGCGAATATTATTTTCATCTATTCACTCAATTATTTAACAATCATTTTCCTATTAATGATTGTTGTAACACTTCCAATTTTTAGTTGATTTTTATTCTTGTTAGCTTTAATTCTTCATATATAGATAAAAAACAAAAGGAGAAAGAGAGGTATAAATACATGTTACGATGGATGGGAAAATTTAAAGCTTTAATCATGTTGGGTATAGTTACACTGGTTCTGACCGCCTGTGGAAAAGAAAACTTAACTGCTCTTGACCCGAAAGGTTACGGTGCAGAGAAGTCGATGGACTTAATGATATTATCAACTGTTATTATGGCTGCAGTATTTATTGTAGTAATGTTAATCTTCACAGTTGTAATTATCCGTTTCCGTAGAAAGAAAGGACAAGAGGACTTCATTCCAAAACAAGTTGAAGGGAATCATACCCTTGAAATTGTTTGGACAGCTATACCGATTATTTTAGTGTTTATTCTTGCTGTTCCCACAGTTATGTCAGTATTTGATTTAGCTGATGAAGCAGATGCAAGCAGTTCTATAAACATTGAAGTAACTGGTAATCAATATTGGTGGCATTTTGATTATGCTGGTGAGGAAATACAAACAAGTCAGGATTTGTATATACCAGTAAATGAGAAAGTCTATTTAGACATTAATTCAACTGATGTAATTCATTCATTCTGGGTACCAACGATATCTGGTAAAATGGATGCAAACCCAGAGAATACAAACACCATGTTTATTGAAGCATATGAAGAGGGTGTTTATTGGGGGAAATGTGCTGAATTTTGTGGTCCATCACATTCATTGATGGATTTTAAAATTGTAGTTGTAAGTCAAGAAGAATATGATCAGTGGGTAGAAGATATGCAGAATGTCGATCCTGAAGTTCAAGTAGAAGACGCAGTTGCACAAGAAGGACAGGAGTTATTTGAAGCAAATAACTGTATGGGTTGTCATGCGATTGGTTCTTCACCTGTTGCAGTAGGGCCGAATTTAACAAACTTTGCGAATCGTACTACTTTAGCTGGGGTTGAAGACCTTACTAAAGAGAATATTGTAAGTTGGTTACTGGACCCAGAAGCAATGAAACCAGGAAATAAAATGACTGGTAATTATCCTGAACTTACAGAAGATGAAGCTGGTAGTATTGCAGAGTATTTAATGCAATTAAGTCATTCTGACATTACACCTGAAAGTGCAAGTAACTAAAAAGAGATAATGATAAGTCTTAAAGGGATGAAAGACACAAAAGGGAGGTTTAAATCTTGAGTATTGCATCTACTCAAAAAAGAGGTTTTGGAGCCATTTTATGGGACTACTTAACAACAGTTGACCATAAGAAGATAGGGAATATGTATATCGCTGCAGGTGCATTTTTCTTTATTCTTGGTGGCTTAGAAGCACTTATTATTCGTATTCAATTGGTGAAACCTGAAAATGATTTTATCAGTGCAGGTTTGTACAATGAAATGATTACCATGCACGGAACAACAATGATTTTCTTTGCGGCAACACCATTGCTAATTGGTTTGATGAATGCCATTATGCCACTTCAAATTGGGGCACGTGATGTTGCATTTCCGTTTCTAAATTCATTAGGTTTTTGGTTGTTTTTAGCTGGTGGTCTATTAATGAACTGTAGTTGGTTTTTAGGAGGAGCACCTGATGCTGGTTGGACAGCGTATGCACCATTATCGGTTGTTTCACCTGGGCATGGTACAGACTTTTATGTAATGGGGCTACAATTATCTGGTGCGGGGACATTAATGGGTGGTATTAACTTTCTTGTTACCATCGTAACAATGAGAGCGCCAGGTATGACTTACATGCGTATGCCATTATTTACATGGACTACTTTTATTGCAAGTGTTTTAATCTTATTTGCTTTCCCAGCATTAACAGTAGGTTTATTCTTATTAATGTTTGATCGCATGTTTGGTTCTGCGTTTTTTGATATTGCCTTAGGTGGTAACTCCATCATTTGGCAGCATTTATTCTGGATCTTTGGACACCCAGAGGTATATATATTAATTTTACCTGCTTTTGGTATGTTTAGTGAAATACTTCCAGTGTTTTCTAAAAAACGTTTGTTTGGTTACACTTCCATGGTGTTTGCAACAATATTAATTGCTTTCTTAGGATTTATGGTTTGGGCTCACCACATGTTCACTGTTGGTCTAGGACCTACTGCGAATGCAATTTTCTCTGTGGCTACAATGGCCATTGCTGTCCCAACAGGTATTAAAATTTTCAACTGGTTAGCAACAATGTGGGGTGGAAGTATTAAGATAAATTCAGCAATGTTGTGGACATTAGCGTTTATTCCTTCATTTACAATTGGTGGGATGACAGGGGTAATGGTTGCAATCTCAACAGCTGACTATCAATATCATGATACTTACTTCGTTATTGCTCACTTCCACTATGTTATTGTTGGTGGTGTAGTATTCGGTATATTAGCTGGTTTAACATACTGGTGGCCGAAATTATTTGGTAAAGTTTTAAATGAAACCCTTGGTAAAATTGCTTTTTGGCTCTTCTTCATTGGTTTCCATTTAACATTCTTTATCCAACATTTCTTAGGTTTAATGGGTATGCCTCGTCGTTACTGGGTATTTTTAGAAGGTCAAGGATTGGATACTGGTAACCTAATCAGTACAATTGGTGCTTTCTTAATGGCGATTGGTTCTGTTGTATTTGTTTATAATGTAATTATCACATCCATTAAGGGTGAAAAAGCTCCAGCAGATCCATGGGGTGACGGTCGTACGCTTGAGTGGTCAATTCCATCACCACCACCTGAGTATAATTTTAAACAGTTACCATTGGTACGTGGACTTGATCCATTATGGATTGAGAAAATGGAAGGTAACAATAAAATGACACCTGCTGAACCATTAGATGATATTCATATGCCAAATGGATCAATTCTTCCATTTATTATGACGATTGGCTTTACGATTGCTTCATTTGGATTTATCTACCAAGTAGATCATAGTGCATGGTTAATTGCAGTATTTGGTGGTATGGCAATCGCTCTTGGTACAATGCTTGCACGTTCATTGAAAGACGATGATGGTTATCACATTCATAAAGAAGACCTAGAAAAGGAGGTTGACTAATATGAGTCAAGAACATTCCTTGAATCCTGAAAATTTACCAAAGGATCCAGCGAAAGCTACACTTGAGGGGAGAAATAAATTTTTAGGATTATGGTTCTTCCTAGGTGGTGAAACCGTTCTTTTTGCTAGTTTATTTGCAACGTATTTAGCATTAAGAAATTCAACTGCTGGTGGGCCTTCTTCACAAGATTTATTTGGATTAGAACTCGTTTTCATCATGACAATTCTTTTGTTAACAAGTTCATTGACAAGTGTATATGCTATCTATCAAATGAAGAATTATAACTTCAAGAAAATGCAGTTATGGTTTGGTATAACCGCTATTCTTGGACTTGGATTTTTAGGTTTTGAAATTTATGAGTTCTATCATTACATTACGGACTATGGATTTACCTTTAGATCTTCTGCGTTTGGTTCAGCATTTTATACTTTAGTTGGTTTCCATGGTGGGCACGTTGTGTTTGGACTTAGCTGGTTAATTGCTATTATGGTACGAAATGCAAAACGTGGACTTACACTACAAAATGCACCTAAATTTAATACTTGGGCATTATACTGGCACTTTATTGATGTTGTATGGGTATTTATCTTTACTGTAGTATACTTGATGGGGATGGTGAGTTAATTTATGACTAACAATACAAATATAGACAAAATTAATTCTTTCCAAAAGCAAGAGCAAAAACAAGAAATGAAACATCAGGTAATCACTTTTGTATTAATGATTGTATTTACACTAATTGCATTTTTAGCAGTTGCATCTGATTTGGATAAAATTTTTGTTATTCCATTGATCTTAATTCTAGCTGTTGTGCAAGTAGGGTTTCAATTTTACTACTTTATGCACATGAAAGATAAAGGTCATGAGATTATTTCTACTTTAATTTTTAGTGGTATTTGGATTGCAGCAGTAGCAATCTTGACTTTTACAACGATAATTTGGTGGTAAAAAAAGAAAGATCGGGTGTAGTGCCCGGTCTTTTTTTCAGGAAAGAAATGAACAAAAATTTCTCGCTTATTCTGTTTTAGAAGTTTTTTTGAAATATCGTCACATTGGATACTAATCATTAACTATAAGTTGAGGTATAATGAAAGGTATATCTAATTGGAGTGATTACATATGTGGTTAGAACTACAAATTTTTGGATTTCGTGCCATGTGGAGTCCATATTATTTAATATTCTTAGGCTTAATGGCGGTTGTCTATTCATTAATTACTGGTCGTTACCGTCATCATTTTGGTGAGAATGAAAAACCTAGTGTAAAGCAACAATTTTATTTTTACCTGGGTTTAATATTGATATATTTCTCAAAAGGCTCTCCTGTAGACCTTCTTTCTCATATTATGTTAACAGCACATATGACACAAATGGCAATTTATCTAATTATCGCACCAATTCTCATTATAAAAGGACTACCAGTATGGATATGGCGAAGGATTTTCAATACTCCAGTTATTAAAACGATATTGAACACATTAACAAGGCCACTTATTTCGTTATTGTTTTTTAATGGACTGTTTAGTGTTTATCATCTTCCTGTAGTTTTTAATTTTTCTAAGTCTTCACCTGTAGCACATACTGCCATTCATTTGCTTCTATTATTTGCAGCATTTATTATGTGGTTACCATTACTAACACCAGTGAAAGAAATGGACAAATTATCACCTATATTGAAGATGGGATATATATTTGTGAATAGTGTTTTAATTACTCCGGCTTGTGTATTGATTATTTTTGCTTCAGCCCCACTTTATGCTGCATATACACAGGATGGAGCATGGTTAACTGCGCTAAGTTTATGTGTTCCGTCAGATGTAATGAGTGGGTTGTCATCCATGCTTACAGGTCCAGAGCTATTTTCACCGTTAAGTGTAATGCTTGACCAGCAGGTAGGTGGTATTATTATGAAGGTTGTTCAGGAATTAACTTATGGTGCGGTACTGGCAAGTATTCTTTTTCAGTGGTTTAGGGGAGAAGGAAGCAAAATTGACCCCTTACCAAGTACCCCAATTGAATCTCATTAAATTGGTTACCAATAAATTTACTTTAGAAAGGAATTGTGTTTAAGTTGCCTTTTTTACCTACATTAAGTACTTTTTTCATTTTATTAAGTGCAATATTAGTTGCTATTGGTTGGATGTTCATTAGTAAAGGGAAAGCAAAAGAACATAAGAAAGTTATGATAGCAGCTGCAATTAGTGCAATATTGTTCTTCATTATTTATATGTCAAGAACGATATTTGTTGGAAACACGAGCTTCGGTGGCCCAGCTGATTTAGAAATTTATTATACGATATTTTTAATTTTCCATATTGTACTCGCTACTACAGGAGCTATCTTTGGAATTGTGACTTTAATCCTAGCATTTAAACGTAAGATTAAAAAGCATCGTAAAATTGGTCCTTTGACGGCTATTATATGGTTTTTCACTGCAATAACAGGTATTATGGTCTATCTTTTCTTATACATCTTATTTGATGTAGGAGAGACCACCAACTTGTTCCGAGCAATTTGGGGATTCTAATAAAGAGGGGTAAAAGCAATGGCTTTTACCCCTCTTTTAAAATTATTTATGGTGCGGATTGAGTTCTTCTCCAACTTTTGTAAGCAACGTTTTTGCACGCTCTACAACATTTTTAGGGAAACTTTCTTCTTCCCCGTACTCAATCCCATGTGGGTAGTAATGTTTACCTAATAAAGGCGTCAATAATTTCAATACGGCGTTACCCTTATCAACATCGCCTTCGAGTGCATATCCTTGAATACGAACATAATATGTAATGTTTTTCTCATCCGATTCGATCTTGTAATCATAGGTTACTCGCTCGTAATCCCATTGACCAGCACGAATAAATGCATTCTTCCCTGTTATGTGGTCAAGCGGTTTTAAGTCTACAACTACATCATCAATTCCAGTGTTCTCTATTCTCATCTTTTTCACCTCGCATATTTGTCCTCATTAATTTATAATAGTACGAAAACGCTTAAGATGCAATTAAAACTATCTTATCTAGCATTGTTTCCTATATTTAATAGAATATTTTCTATTTTTCCTTTTAAAAGTAATAGTGAAAAAGAATGAATCATCATAATGTCTCATAGAATGAATCATAGGCGTATTCTAGTAATGAAGGAGGCTAAAAGATGCGGTTTATTCAAAGTAGTTTGGTATTACTATCAATCATCGTACTTGTCGTTTTTTATTTTATTCAGGAGAATGATATGACAAAAGAAGGAACGATTGGAAATATTGACAATATAGTAGAGAAAAGAAGTCAATTGGAGCTAAAAGAAGTTCCAGAAGTACCTTCCCTCGTTAATGGTGAGGTATTTCAGTGGATTGGTAAATCACAAGAAGAATTAGTTAAAGCTTTAGGTGAACCAGTTAGGAAAGACCAAAGTGCATATGAATATGAGTGGTGGATATACACGGATGAACGTACGGAATATATCCAATTTGGTATCTTAAATAACGAAATTATAACTATATATGGTACGGGGGACAATTTAGACAGTAATCCGATACAAATTGGGCAAGCCTACGGGGATGTTAATGATATTTTCGACTTTTCTAATGAAGTTACATATAAGGAGGGAATTGCTTCTTATACTTTTCACCTTTCAGAAGAGGATATGATAATGAGACCATTAATTAAACTAAAAGAAAATATGTTTTTACAGGTTTATTTTGATACAGTTACAAACAAAGTTTCATCTATTCGAGTATTGACCGGTGATGTATTATTGAGACATCGGATATATGAAATTGTGTATCGTGGAGACTTACCTGCTGAGCCTAAATTAACCGATGAAGAATGGGAAGAAGTAGGATTAGGTATGGAGAAACAGGTTTTTACTATAACGAATATTATTCGCAACAGATATGAAAAAGCAGCACTACAATGGGACAATTCCGTAGGGGAGGTAGCTTTTTTGCACAGTAGGGATATGGCTGAAAACGATTATTTTTCACATTTTGGCTTAAATGGAGATGGGTTAAAAGAGCGATTGGCGGCACGAGAAGTATACTATGTAGCTGCTGGGGAGAATATTGCTGCACAATATACGGACGCTCCAGCTGCAATAGAGGGTTGGTTAAATAGTGAAGGTCACAGGGAAGCTTTATTAAGTGATACCTATTCCCATATCGGGGTAGGTGTGTATCGGTTATATTACACACAAAACTTCCTTGCAAAGACAAATGAATAGCTAATACGCACTTTAGCCCCCCCTGAGTACGTTTTTACTTTGTTAGGGCCCTTTCCTTTAAATGAAGCACGCATAGGTGATTTAAGCATATTTTAATAGTAAATAAGACTATTCTCGGGGGTGAGAAAGTGGATAACGAAAAACTGCATCCAACCGTAGTTGAATTTAAACGTTTTATTAATAACCATCCTTTGCTACTCAGGGAAATAAGAAAAACAGGGAGATCCTGGCAGGAGTATTATGAAAAGTGGATATTACTTGGAGAAGAAGATACTTTTTGGGACGCATATAAGGAAGAAAAAATAGAAGAGAAGACTGGGAATAAAAAGGCAGATGAAAAGAATTTTGAGTTGTTAGGGCAGTTAATGAAAGCAACAGAAAATATTGATATAAATAAAGTGCAAGGTCAAGTTAATAATTTAAGTAAAACGATTGGAACGGTTCAAGAACTAATTAATCAATTCCAACATACAAAGAAGGACAAAAAACCTGTTAATGATCCATTCAACTGGTTTAGAGATTAGGAGTGTAAAAAATGGATACAGATGTGTATCACTATTTATCAAAAAATCCTAAGTTAAGAGATTTTGTCCGTTATAATCCAAAGTGGTATCGTTATTTATCAAGAGATCCTAGTGTTTTAAAGATGATGGAGAAAGAAGCGAAAGTATTTTATGGAAAGACGTTTCCACAACGTTTAGAGAAGATGAATAACAATGTTCAAATGTTAAATATGCTCATTCAATTTGCTGATGTGATGAAGGATTAATGCCTTTCCATTTTCATGTTAATAAATACATGATAAAATGAGAATGGAGGTGTTGAAATGATAGGCACTATAGAATACGTAGAGATTCTAGACCGTTCTGAGAGGTTAGGGAAAATGGTGATGGAATCGGATGTCATGGAAGCCTATAGAAATTCCCGAATTGCACTAGATTCAGATCAAGAAGCAACAAAGCTTATAAAAGCTTTTATAGATATGAAGGACCATTATGAAGATATTCAGCGTTTTGGAAGATATCATCCAGATTATAATGAAATTATGAGAAAGGTGAGATTTACAAAGCGTGAGATGGATATGCACGAAAAAGTTGCATCATTCAAGCTTGCAGAGCGTAATCTACAAAACTTACTTGATGAAATTAGTCAATATGTAGCATTAAGTGTAAGTCAACAGATTAAAGCACCTAAAGACGGTGCGGCACTAACTGATAGTGGTTGTGGCTGTGGTAGTGGTGGAGCTTGCGGCTGCGCGTCTTAATTATCCAGCTAGCTTTCAGTTTTTTCTGAAGGTTAGTTGGATAAATTCATGTACATAATTTATAATGAAAAATGTACTGTAGTTCTTACGCTACGGAATATATCTTGAATTAGAGAGGCTTATACGATGAAAACTAATCGTCAGGGAATCATTGTTTGGTTCCAACACATGAAAAACCTGAAGCAAATAAAGCGTTATGGTAATCTGATTTATGCATCGAAGAGACTAAAATATGCAGTTATTTATGCTAATCAGAGTGACCTGGAGAGCATTGAAAACAAATTAAATAGACTCCCATTTGTGTCGAGAGTTGAGAAATCTTATAAACCTTATATTCGGACTGATTTTGAGAATGCTGTACCAGATAAAGCAAAACAATATGATTATAAAATGGGTATCTGAAGTAGTGTATCAATGCTGTTGATTTATAAAAAAAGAAAAAACCTGCAGACATAAATTCTGCAGGTCCCTTTGTTTTTTCAAAAGAAAAACAAATAGGCAAAGGGAGAGGAGAAACCGGAGGAAGAACTTATGGGGAAGTTTAAGTCTTCTCCGTGTTTTGAAACAACCAGCTAACTAGTTGTAACATTACGTATTATGGACAAAGATTAATATTATATACATATGTGATTCTATTTTCTTTTTCGCGAGTTTGCAGATTTCGACTTTTATGGTAGGATAAAAATCGAATACTCTTAAGTAAGAGGTGGACTAGATGCGTGTCATATCAGGTAATCATAAGGGAAGGCAATTAAAGGCTGTTCCTGGAACATCAACAAGACCTACAACAGATAAAGTAAAGGAAGCTGTATTTCAACGTATTGGACCTTATTTTGATGGAGGGAGCGTACTTGATTTATTTGCTGGGAGTGGCTCATTAGGAATTGAAGCGTTAAGCAGAGGAATGGAGTCTGCAATATTTGTAGATAAACATCCACAGGCCATACATACAATAAAGCATAATCTAGAAACATTAAAGTTAACAGGACAAGCAGAGGTGTTTCGTGCGGATGCATATAGAGCTTTAAAGGCATCTGCCAAACGAGGTTTGCAATTTGAATTGATTTTACTTGATCCTCCATACAGTAAATTCGATTATTTAAAAGTAATAGAAAGTATTTTGGCATTAAACCTAATAAAGAAAGATGGAATAATCTATTGTGAACACGATCCATCAGAACAATTATCGATGGGTGATGATCGGTTACAATTATTAAAGCAAGAAAACTATGGAGGAACGATTGGTATAAGCATTTACCAAATGAACTAAAAGGGAGATAGTGATATGGGAACATTGGCAATTTGTCCAGGTAGTTTTGACCCGATAACGAACGGCCACCTTGATATTATAACTAGGGCGTCTAATATATTTGATAATGTGATTGTTGCAGTATTTAATAACCAAGCAAAGTCGCCTTTGTTCACTGTTGAGGAAAGAATGCGCTTACTTAAAGAGGCAACGAAAGATTTACCTAATATAACAATTGATTCTTCCGATCATTTGCTAATGGATTATGCAAAAGAAAAAAATGCAAGTGCAGTGGTAAGAGGATTAAGAGCAATAAGTGATTTTGAATATGAAATGCAAATTACTTCGATGAATAGAAAACTAAACCCGGAAATTGAAACAATTTTTATGATGACGAATAATCAATATTCTTTTTTAAGTTCTAGTATGATAAAGGAAGCAGCAAAATACAACGGTGATATTTCAGGTTTAGTACCAGAATTCGTTGAACAAGCTCTAAAGAAAAAATTTAATTTCCTTTAGGAAAAAGTGAGTTATTAAAATATTAAGATGGTGTATCCCCTAGGGTGCACCATCTTTTGATGTAGTCTTTTTTAAAAGATTGTTCTATTCGAAGAAAGGAGGTACTGTGAAAAATGTATGAATTGTGTTCTAATTAAAGTCATTTAGTGAAGCCCTCGCTCACCCTAATGATTGCTTTGTGCTTGGACTCGCTTCAGCAGAATACTTCGCTTTCCGCGGGCACGGCCTCAGCCTCCTCGCGGAAAGATCGCCGCTGCGGGGTCTTCGGACACGTGCTTTTCCCGCAGGAGTCTACGTATTCTGCCTCCGCTATGATAGTTGTTCTAATTATTTTGAGGTTATAGACCATATAATCATGTTACGGATAGTTGTTTTCTGTAAAATTAGCATATTTCTAGTTTTATAAAAGTAGAGCAGATACCTCAGTGGAGGAAACACACGAAGACTCCTACGGGAGGACAGGCCTAGGTGAGACTATGGAGTGCGATAGCACGTAGTAGGCTCACCAGCCGCCCGTGGAAAGCGAAGTGTGTTTCCGGAACGACGTGCTTCACACAATACTGAATTAAATATATCAACTCTTTATTTCAATGGCGCAGCAAACAATACAAAAATTCTTGTTTTTACTTTGTCGTTCTCCGATAAAGCAGGATTGCTGCTAATCCTAGGAAGAGTAGTGTAAATATTGGTCCGAATCTATTTAATATATCAAAAACATCAAGCCAGACACTTTCACTTGTAACCCCGTTAACCGGAATATCCTCCATATCAAGGACTTGCCTATCCAGGTACAGCGGTTTATACAGGATAACCGTTAAGAGACTAGCAATGGTACCATGTAAAAATCTTGAAAAAAGGTATGGTGTAAAACGAATATCTGTTTTTGCTAATATACTAGCTACTTGAGCCTGTATCGATAAACCATTAAATCCTAAAATAAAGCTTATAATAATTGCTTGTTGTAGTAATGAATCTGAGGAAATCTGTGATATCATATTTGCCCCAATCGTAATTTCAAATAACCCCGAAAAGAAAGGAATTGCATAATCAACTGGTAGTGAAAGGATTAATAATATCACTTCAAAAAATACTGCAATAATTGAAGAAATACCAACTAAGAATAATAGCTTAATTAAGACTGAAAACAGAACAATAAATCCACCAACCATGACTAATGTCTTGATAGAATTAATAACCGCATCTCCTAATACTTCTCCAAAAGGCCGATTATCCTTTAATCTTGTTTCATGCATTTCTGAAAATGCTCTTTTCAGTGAAGCATTTTTCTTCTTGTCCACTTTGCTTCCTTCTTCTTTTCTTCCATAAAACCGCATGCAAATTCCTACCAAGGCATTCCCGCCGTAATGACAGACGGCTAATAATATGCCTAATTTCGCATCATGAAAGAAGCCAGCAGAGATTGCTCCAAAAATAAATAAAGGACTCGAATTATTCGTAAAAGATACGAGCCTTTCAGCTTCTATTCTTGTTAACTGCTTTTCTTCGCGTAGACGTGAGGCAATTTTTGCTCCTGTTGGATAACCACTAGCCATGCCCATGATCCAGCCGAAGCTACCAACACCTGGAATATTAAATAGTGGCCTCATAATTGGCTCGAATAATACACCAAGAAATTTTACTACTCCAAAGGCAATTAATAGTTCTGCCACGATAAAAAAGGGAAGTAAAGATGGAAAAACAACCTCCCACCATAAATTTAATCCTCTGATACTCGCTTCTAATGTTTCATCGGGAAACTTGATTAATGAGATGGTAATAAAAATAGTTACACTTGAAAATAGTAAAGTTTGTATGATTTGTTTCAAGTAGTTGTCCTCCTAGTAAGTATGGTACAATCAGATAACCTAAGATAAATGTATTTTATGAATGGTGAAATCTTTAATAATCTACCTTTATTTGGTGAAGCGTACTACGTCAATTCTGTACTTCTTTTTCTGATAGTAGTAGAATTATTCTAACTATCTAAAAGAAAGCGAAAGCATAAAACAAGTGGTTGTGCCCGAAATAAAAAAAGATAATTTTGATGAAAATAATTGGTACAAGTCTATATCAATATACGCGCATACACACCATATTTATGCCATACACTTTGATAAAAGATGGAATTCATAATGTTTTCAGGTATAGAAGGGTACATATATAAAGATATGGAAGGGGCTATTATTGTTAGGATGAAATTTACAAAGCGTAATATTATTTATTTAATTATTGTTATTATCATTGCATATTTTTTGGCTTCATATCAGCTTCCTTATTACATTCAAAGACCAGGTGGTGCAGATGCTTTAAATCCGATTGTAGAAGTTGAAAGTGGATTTACTAGTGGTGGGGATATGCATCTTGTCACGGTAAGTGGACTTCAAGCGACGCCTGTTCAATATGCAATAGCTAAAATCTTTCCGCATAACGAAATAATGCCAATAGAAGACGTATTTCCACATGGAATTACACAAAATGAATACATGGAAGCGCAGTTACAAGTGATGGAAAGTTCTCAAGAAGCGGCTACAGTTGTGGCGTATACAGCAGCAGACGCGGACATTACGATAGATTATAATGGTGTCTATGTTGTAAGTGTTGTAGAAGAAATGCCGGCAGATGGGAAACTTCAAACTGGAGATCGTATTATTACAATTGATGGTGTAACAATAGATGATGCGAATGATCTTATTCGCTTCGTTGAAAGTAAACAGGCAAATGATACAATTACTCTAGAAATTATTCGTGATGATGAGACCTTGATGAAGGATATCACTTTGGAAGTCTTTGATGATTTAGAAGGGAAAGTAGGAATAGGGATAAGTTTAGTAACAGATCGCAGTGTGCAAGTAAGTCCAGAAGTAGAATTTTCAAGTGGGAATATTGGAGGACCGAGTGCTGGACTAATGTTCTCTTTGGAAATTTATGACCAGTTGACTGAAGAAGATTTAACAAAAGGATATGAAATAGCTGGTACCGGAGAAATCGATTATGATGGCAATGTTCATCGAATAGGTGGAATTGATAAAAAGATTGTTGCTGCAGATAGAGAGGGCATAGATATCTTCTTCGCTCCGAATGAAGATGGAAGAGAGGATTCCAACTACCAAGTGGCTAAACAAACAGCGGAAGAAATAGGCACAGAAATGGAAGTTGTTCCAGTAGACACTTTTTATGATGCATTAGAATACTTAGAGAACCTAAAATAGGTTTTTTTCCGAGTTTTGTTTTTTCTCAGTTTACATCTTTTGTAAGATAAGTAACTTTTTAGAAACAGCTAATTAAAGAATAAGAGGCCACTTGTCTTGTGTGGTCTCTTATTCTTTTACTATAATTGGTGAACCCAACTCCTGTTTAAAAAGCATCTTCCTTGAATGGGGTGGAAGTATACTATAATAAGCATTTGAAGCATTCTCTTCTAGCTCCATCATTGGATGAGGATTACGATTGAAACGAAAGAGTAATGGTACATCAATTGTTTTCTTATTCATATTTAAATAGTTTTGTCCCGTTTTTGTTATACCTAGAATTCTTATATAAGGGACAGGTGTTTTGTTAATCAACTTTTCTATATCATTTTTTTTGGTATTTGTTAAGATATGTACAAATATGCGTTGTAAACGCGTCCTTGTATAGCGCTTTGTTTTTATCATTTCGATCCATTCGTTGATAGATGTAGCTTGTTTTGCCGTTTTCTTAATTCGGTACTCAAGTCCTTCATTAATACCGTGAATTCCAGCTAACTCTTCGTGTGACATGGTCATTACCCTGTAGTGTAGAAGTGGAAAATAGCCTTCCCATTCGTGAAGGGTTGTAGATTTTTCTTTATACGTCTTAAGTTGTTGATTGGTACCTTCTGGCATGGTAATCGATACTTTCTCGGTTATTCTTCTATTTGTAAAGATTTCCTTTCTAATACTGGTCGCGCTTGCGATTGGATTTGTTATCTCTTCATCATGATAATTATTTTTTGTTCGTTTAATCGTTAAGGGTTCTACCTGAAATTGATTATCTAATATTGTTTTTACGTAACTATATCCTAAAATATTATTAGGCTGTGATAAGTCTATTTCATTTGCGGTTAAACCAATGCTTTCGTATGCATATCGACTTGCTTCTGGGAAGGAGAGTCCTTGATCTAACATCTTTCTTAAGGTTTCTTTGTAGAATGGTTCTTTTTCCTTGTATTTTTCATAGGCATGTAGAAAAAAGGATATATTACCAGATTCGCTACCAAAGCAAATACTATTAACACCTATTTCATGTAGGCTTTTTACAGCACCATTTGCAAAGATGTCACTATTTTGTACTGCATATACGAAGGGAAGTTCAAGAACAATATCAACTCCTGCTTCTAGGGCAGCTTTTGCTCGGTGGAATTTATCAATAATTGCTGGTTCGCCTCTTTGCAGAAAAGACCCACTCATAATGGCAATCATACAATCGGCTTTTGATGCTTCTTTAGCTTTCTCGATATGATACCGATGACCATTGTGAAAGGGATTGTATTCTACGATTAGACCACATGCTTTCATCACTTCAGCTCCTGTCGTAATTTGCTAACTATTTTATCAAATATGGACTTACCGTGCACGCTTTAGCCAAATCATTAATAAATTATTCAAATCATCGTTTAGGTGAAAGTAGAGAGGGAATGATGTATAATGGTGTAAAGAAAAACATATTGACAAAAGTCCTTTTTTCTTTTAAAATAACTCTTGTTGCCTTGAGGTGAAAAAAATGAAGTTTACATTAGGCCAAATTAGAAAAAACGCAAATAATGAACCGTACAAATTTGATGATTTAGTGGATGTTTCTGAACTTGAAAAGATGAACAATGATATACGTGAAATTGATTCTGTGCGAGTGTCAGGAGATTGTACACTGAGAGGAAATCAAATTATCTTCTCCTTTTCTATTAAAGGCGTAATGATTTTGCCGTGTGCACGTACATTAGTGGATGTACCTTATCCTTTTGTAATAAAAGCGACTGAGATATTCTCCACATCGTCATATTTCGGTGAAGAAGATGAGCAAAATGAAATCCATCCAGTATCTGGGGATGTTATTGACATAACCCCTTACATATTGGAAAATATATTATTGGAAAAACCATATCGGGTATTTTCCGAGGATGTAAAGTCCGATGGTATTGAAAATGGAGAAGGATGGGAATTTCTTTCAGAATCTGATAAGAAAAGTACGGTCGATCCACGTCTTCAAAAGCTGGAATCATTACTAAATAAAAAAACGGAAGACAATGAATAATTGCTTTCATTTGAAGGAGGTGTAAGTCATGGCAGTACCTAAAAGAAGAACTTCTAAAAAAGTGAAAAATCAACGTCGTACTCATAAAAAATTACACGTACCTGGCATGGTAGAATGTTCAAATTGTGGAGAATTAGCTAAACCACATCACGTTTGTAAATCTTGCGGACATTATGATGGAAAAGCAGTTGTTAACAACTAATAATGCAAAAAAAAACAGATCACATTTTGTGGTCTGTTTTTTTATGTTAATCTAAAAACAAGCCTGTTTTTGAGTATTGTTGTTTTTCTTGGATAAAGCCGTGGCGTAAAAGATATAAAATGCGAGGTAACATCGAATTTAAAAAAAATATCTGCTTGTACTCTCAAGATCAATAAAGAATTATGAATGCTAATACTCAACGGAGCTATCAAGAATGAAATAGAGCAAGATTCTCATGAAATGAACTTGATAAGCCTTCTCAAGATTGAAATAGAGCAAAACCCTCTTGAAATGAACTTGATAAGCCTTCTCAAGATTGAAATAGAGCAAAACCCTCTTGAAATGAACTTGATAAGCCTTCTCAAGATTGAAATAGAGCAAAACCCTCTTGAAATGAACTTGATAAGCCTTCTCAAGATTGAAATAGAGAAAAATTCTCATGAAATGAACTTGATAAGCTCTCTCAAGAAAATTTCCCGAATTATTGTTACTGCGCATTTTATATCAACAGCGACAAAACATAAATGAGCATAAATTAAGAGGGGGATATAGAAATGGTGGATTATGAACTAGATGAGCAGGGCTATGGGGTAATTACGATTAATAGACCAAAGAAGCGTAATGCTATTTCGAAACAAATGATCCAAGCGCTTGATACATATGTGGAACAGGCAAAAATAGATAGGGTTACGTTTTTGATTATCACTTCCGCTGGAGAGGAAATGTTTTGTGCTGGAGGGGACTTAACGTACCTTCATGGAAACTTATCACCAATTGAAGCGTTTCAGAGACTCGATCCAATGAAACAAGTAAACTATAAAATTGCTACGTTTCCTGTACCTGTAATTTGCTTGTTAAATGGCGATGCAATTGGTGGAGGATGTGAAATTGCAACCGCCTGTGATATTCGAATTGCAAAGGAAGGTACTTCATTCGGTTTTGTACAATCCAATCTTGGTATCCTTCCTGGTTGGGGTGGTGGTACGTTACTATATGAAAAGGTAAATCCCGATTTTGCGTTGCAGTGGTTATTGGAGGGTTTCATGTTAAAAGCGGAAAGGTTAAGGGAAATAGGTTGGATCCATCATGTAATTCCACAAGATTTGTTCTGCGTTCGGGACAAACTATTAAAATCATATTTGAACAAATCTTATAAACAAATGCTCCTACTAAAAGAACAATATAATAAAAAAATGAAAAGAAATGATTTGTTGGAAAAAATGACCCAAGAAGTAAAAAACACTGCAAATATATGGGGTTCGGTTGAACACAAAATGGTAGTAGAAAAATTTTTATCCCGTAAATAAGTAAACAATTATTCTAGTACTCCTATTTTTTGCATACATTTTATAGCAAAGATATAAGGAGGGGTGTTATGAACGAAACACGTCAAGATGCTTGGACAAAGGATGAAGATATTATTTTGGCTGAGACTGTACTTCGTTATATTAGAGAAGGTAAAACGCAACTAGAGGCCTTTAAAGAGGTTGCAAGCGAGTTATCACGTACACCAGCAGCATGTGGATTTAGATGGAATGCAACGATACGTAAACAGTATCACGATGCAATACAATTAGCGAAAGAAGAACGAAAACTAGGGACAAGGAAAGATGTATGGAGTATTGTGAAATCTGACTATCAGGAAAAAGATACGATTGAATCAGCAATCATACTTTTAGAAAAGATGAAGGAAAAATTTCAAGTTGAAAATAGTGTAAGTATGGAAGATCATAATAAGGCAATTGATCAACTAACAAAGGAAAATGCCAAATTAAAAGAAGAGATCGTTCGTTATGACCATGCCTGGGAAGAAATGGGGAAACTGTGGGGGTGGGTCAAGTCTAATAAATAAGATGAAAACGTAAAAGACATGAATGAGAAAGTCATTCATGTCTTTTATGCTGTAATTCTATTTTTCTAGTTCTTTTTCATTTACCCCTTCAGGTAACCAAATTAATGGGTTCTCCCCTAAATCTCTTTCCATATCATAATGTGCTTTTTGAAATCCCATTTTCTCCCAAAAGCCTTGAGAATTAATTCTTGGATTTGTTTTTATCGGTAAATGCTTGCTCTTGGCAAAGTCAACAAGTGCTTTGCCATAGCCTTTTCCTTGATAATCAGGTAAGACTTCTAGTTTCCATAATGCTAAATAGTCCTGTGGTGGATCAAAGTAATGATCATACGATTTATTTATTTCATATAAACTCATTCTTGCCACTAGATTATTTCCAAAGTAAATTCCATAAAATGGAGACCTGCTATTGTTCTCAACAATCTTATTCTCCAAATCTTCCATCATGCTTAATTCTTGGTGTCCATACTCCCGAAAACGCTTAAACATTTCGAGTGTCTTATAATTAATTAGTAATCTTTCTACTTTAATTCCGTACACTTGAAAACCCCTCTCTGTTTTTACTTCTCCACTGTAAGTTATAGATACTATTCTTTCGTGTAAATAACCTATATTACTATTATAGTATAGAAATGCCGTTTTTTAAATAAAAGAAAGTATGGGAATATTAATGTAATATGGGTCAAATTCTTTTCTATCTGTTAAAATAGATATTGTATGTGTATAGCCAAGTCTTACAAGTGAAAAGTAAATAAAAGTGATGGGAAGAAGCGTTGTATGGTTAATGTTCTTATTTATATTTTTGCTTTTTTTATTACGATACCAATCATAGCTACATTCATAGTTTTTTGGCTTTCTGTAAAACGGGGGAAATCAAAACAAAAATCAGTACATGTAGCGGTAAATTGGACCTACCCTTTATTTTTTGTAGCTATAGTCATTCTCTTCAGGGTTATCTTTGATATAGGTATTTTCAGCTATTTATTTATATTCTTATTAACAGTACTTATGATTATTCTTTTTTTACAATGGAAATTACATACGGACATCAAGCTTGCGAAAGCTCTAAAAGTACTCGTGCGTGTTACCTTTTTGGTTTTTCTGTTTTTGTATATTTGTCTTCTATTGATAGGGCTTATCCAACAAATAGTGAGCATTACTTAAGCTCGCTGAGTCGGAATGGATGAAATATAGGTTGTATTTATGTACAATACAATATGGACAATTATGAATAGAAGGAGCATGAATTTTATGCGGATTGACCCTATTAAGTTAACAAACCAAAGTAAGTTAATAAACGATTATCGAAACAATGACAAACGGATAGTTGATTTTTTTGATTATCTTCCATTTGAAAACTTTGAACAAAGGGTCCGCGATTTGGGTGACCGTGTCTTTCCTCGCGAGCTAATAACGGATGTACTGCACACGATTAATGAAAATTGGGATGCTCCAAGTTCAACGTTACATAATATAAAACGTTTAAAAAAGACCGATAGTGTTGTAGTCATCGGAGGTCAACAAGCAGGGCTGCTAACAGGTCCGATGTATACGATAAATAAGGTTATATCAATTATTCAATTTGCAAAACAACAAGAAGAAGAATTAGGCATTCCAGTTATACCTGTTTTTTGGATTGCTGGAGAAGATCATGATTTTGACGAAATTAATCATATATTTATACCGAATAAATCGAAAATGAAGAAAATTAAAGTGGGTCAAAGACTAGAAGGGAAGTATTCTGTTTCTGATTTTCCAATGGATAAAGAAGAGGTTAGACAGTGGATGTATCGAGTTTTTGCTGGACTGCATGAAACCGAATATACGAAAGATTTGTATGAGATGATGATGGACTGCTTTAATAAATCAAATACGTATACTGATTTCTTTGCCCGGATTATCTTCCAATTGTTTAATGATGATGGGTTAGTACTAATCGATTCAGCTCATCCACTTGTACGAAAGATAGAAGAACCTTACTTTGTGCAGATGATTGAGAACCAATCAAAACTTAGTAGCGGAGTATACGATACACTAGAAAAATTAAGACAAGAAGGTTATCAAGTTGCTCTTGAAGCTGACATAAACAGTGGAAATCTCTTTTATCATAAAGAGAATGAACGGATTTTGCTTACATGTAATGAGTCTGGAGATTGGGTAGGAAAGCAAGATGAAGTGGTATTTACTACAGAGGAAATGATTGCTATAGCGAAGCATCAACCAGAAAAGCTTAGCAACAATGTTGTTACTAGACCAATTATGCAGGAAATGCTATTTCCTTCTTTAACCTTTATTGGAGGAGCAGGAGAAATCGCTTATTGGGCTACTTTGAAATCTTCATTTCATGCGATGGGGATTAAAATGCCTCCGGTATTGCCGCGGTTATCTTTTACCTTTATTGAAAGTAGATTAGAAAAATTGTTAGCTAAATTCGGAATCGATGAATCATACGCTGTTAATAATGGTATGCATGAATATAAGGATAATTGGTTAAAATCAAAAAGTAATCCACCAATTCATGAATTGGCAAACACGTTAAAACAGTCGATTGAAATGGCGCATAAACCACTTAAAGACATTGCTACAGATATTCGTTCTGATCTTGGTGCTTTAGCCGAAAAGAATTTACAATACTTATTCAGAGATGTTGAATTTTTAGAGGGTCGAATAATGAAAGGGCTGGAAGACAAGTTTTCTAAGGAATTGCATGAAATAGATACAATTCATCTCATGCTTCATCCAGATGGTTTACAGGAACGTACGTGGAACCCGTTGTTTTATATGAATAAATATGGTGTTGAATTTATTCGTGAGATAATTGAAACATCACTCTCGTTTGAAAATGAACACTATATTATATGTCTTTAAGCTTTATGCACAAGGATGGTTACTGCGTAATAGATGTAAAGTTTAGACTAACTTAATTCAGTATTGTTTAGCTCTCGCTTACACTTATTAATGCTATGTGCTGTAATTCGCTGCGGCAGAATGCTTCGCGGACCTTAGGGCACGGCCTCAGCCCTCCTCGGAAGAAGAACACTTCCTGTGGGGTCTTCGGACACGTGCTGTTCCCGCAGGAGTCTACGCATTCTGCCTACGCTATATTGAGTGCTCTAGATGTTATTAAAGCTATCGAACATAAAATTACGTTCTGGGCAGTTTTTCCTCCCAAAGCATCGTTTTTTTAGTGGAAATCAAGTAGAGCAGGAGCTTAGTGGAGGAAAGACACGAAGACTCCTACGGAAGGATAGGCCTAGGTGAGACTGCGTAGTGCGCTAGCACGGAGGAGGCTCACCAGCCGCCCGTGGAAAGCGAAGTGTCTTTCCGGAACGGTGTATTTAGGAAAACTCTGAATTAAAGAAATCAACAATCTATTAATAGCAATGAACATATTAAAAGAGCCCATTTCTAAGTTGTTTCACTAATACTCACCACTTTCTACCACCACCTTGAAATATAAATGTAAAAAAGGCTATCAACCCTATGTTGATAGCCTTTTTTACATGTTTAATCTGGCGATTTTTTCGTTAGCTAGTCTATGTCTGGAATATTTTTGATAATTTGGTGGTGAATAGTGGGGGGATGTGGTATTATAAAAAATATGAAAGTGGGGCGTACTATATGTTCATGGGTGAATTTAAGCACAATATTGATCCGAAAGGAAGAATTATTGTCCCATCCAAGTTTCGTGATGAACTGGGAGAAGCTTTTGTTGTTACCCGTGGACTTGATAAATGTTTATTCACTTATCCAAAGGAAGAGTGGAAAATACTAGAAAATAAATTAAAGAAACTCCCACTAACAAAAAAGGATGCTAGAGCTTTCACACGTTTCTTTTTCTCAGGAGCAGTAGAATGCGAAGTGGACAAACAGGGAAGAATAAATATTCCCCAACCACTGAGGGACTATGCCGGATTAGATAAGGAATGCGTCATAATAGGGGTATCAGAAAGAATTGAAATATGGGCAAATGAAAGTTGGCAATCTTATGTAGAGGAATCAGAAGAATCATTTGCTGAAATAGCAGAAAATCTGTTGGACTTTGATATCTAAAATACGATGTCCTCTAAGCTCTAGAATAAATGAAGTGGGTGTTATTATGTTTAAACATTATAGTGTTTTAAAAGAAGAAACAATTAATGGACTAGCTATTAAGCCTAATGGTACGTATGTAGACTGTACATTAGGGGCTGGAGGTCATTCAGAAGTAATTGCATCAAGATTAAATGAGGATGGATTATTAGTTGCTTTTGACCAAGACCTTGATGCATTAGATGCAGCCAAGAAACGATTAGAAGGATATAAGAATAATGTATTATTCATTCATTCTAATTTCAGATATTTAGCAGAAAAATTGCAAGAAAACAATATAGACCATATTGATGGGATCCTATTTGACCTTGGTGTTTCCTCGCCCCAGTTAGATAGAGGTGAAAGAGGTTTCAGTTATCAACATGATGCGAAACTTGATATGCGGATGGACCAAACCGGTGACTTAACTGCTTTTGAAATTGTTAATCATTGGCCATATAATGATTTAGTTGCAATTTTCTTTAAATATGGTGAAGAAAAGTTTTCAAAACAAATTGCCCGCAAAATTGAGGCATATCGGAAAACGAAGGAAATAGAAACAACGCATGAATTGGTAGAAATAATAAAAGAAGCAATTCCTGCCCCAGCAAGAAGAAAGGGTGGGCACCCTGCCAAACGGATTTTTCAAGCATTACGTATTGCTGTAAATGATGAATTAGAGGCATTTAATGAAGCACTCCATCAAGCAGCCCGTGTTGTCAGTATGAATGGGAGAGTGGTAGTAATTACGTTCCATTCACTAGAAGATCGTTTGTGTAAACAAGCATTTAAGAAGTGGAGCACAGATAAGGAAACTCCGAAAAATCTGCCAATCATACCTAAAGGCTTTGAGGCACCGTTTAAATTAATTTCAAGAAAACCAATTATAGCTAGTGAAAATGAGTTAGAAGAAAATCGTAGGTCAAGGTCAGCGAAATTACGAATTGTAGAAAAGGTTAACCAATGGGACGCGGAATTTATCTATAAAGAAGGGTGGAAAAAATAATGAGTGCAGAACATGCCCGTAGTTGGCAACAGTTACCAAAACAATCACCAAAGACTGATCAAAAACAACACGCAAAAGTGAAAAGAAAAGGTTGGATAACGAGAGGAGAAAAACTTGTTTACACCATATTCATTGCCGTATTTATTATTGCGGGCATATTCTTGGTTTCTTATTCTTCCACAACAGATACGCTAAACAGAGATTTACAAGTGTTAGAACAACATGTGAAAACACAAACAGTAATTAACGAAGAACTCGTTTTTGAGCAGAAAGAATTAAGTCGTCCAGAGAGAATATTAGCAGTGGCTAAGGAGAAAGGATTAAAAATTCAGGATACGGAAGTAAAACAAGCAGAAACATTTAATAACTAGGGGGGGATTGTCATGCGAAGAAATAAGACAACCCACTTGATGTCTGGAATATTAATTATCGTTTTTTCACTTGTATTTGTTGTCCTTGCTGGAAGGTTTATGTATATTCAGGCAACAGCTGAAATCCAGGGTGTTTCGCTGAATGAATTTGCGGAACAAAAGCGTACAGCATCGTATACGATTGATGCAGAACGTGGGAAGATTTTTGATAACAATGGAATGACACTTGCATACGATATGCCAGTTTACCGACTATATGCAATTCTAAACGAAGAATATACAGTAGATCCAGATAATCCAAAACATGTCGTCGACCCTGTTAAAACGGCAGAAACCTTAGCGCCTATTTTAGAAATGGAATCTAGTGAAATATTATCCTCTATTCAGAATGGAATAGAGGATAATAGATTTCAAGTTGAATTTGGAAATGCTGGAAAGAATCTTTCTCAGCAAACCAGGGATGAAATACTTGAACTAAAGCTCCCTGGTATAAATTTTGAAGAAGAATCCTTAAGATACTACCCGAATGCTATGTTCGCTTCACAAATTATTGGTTTTGCTAGAGAATCAGAAATGGAAGAAGATGGTGAAGTAACGGAAGACATTATTGGAATTGCAGGCATCGAAAAAGAAATGGATGCTATTCTAAAAGGGGAAGATGGTTATATTTCTTATCAACGGGATAAGTATAATAAACGCTTATTGGATCCAAATGAAATCATAAAGGAACCACGTGATGGGGACGATGTTTATTTAACTATCGATCAAAAAATTCAAACCCTTGTTGAAGATGTTTTGACACAAGTTGATGAAGAATATAATCCGGAACGCATTTCAGCAGTTGTAATGAATCCAAAAACGGGTGAAATTTTAGCAATGGGTAATCGTCCTAGTTATAATTCAAATAACCCGGCAAATGTTGAAAATTGGTATAATGATGTAATTTCTACTCCGTTTGAATTAGGATCAACAATGAAAATAATCACTTGGGCAGCGGCGATTGAAGAAGGTGTCTATAACGGAGATGAAGGGTACCAGTCTGGAAGTTACAAGGCTAATGAAGCCCTACAAGCGATTCGTGATTATAATTCTGGAGAAGGTTGGGGAGTTATTCCCTACGATGAAGGTTTTGCTCGTTCTTCAAATGTTGCTGCAGCCAAACTTGTTTGGGAGAAATTAGGGACAGACAAGTTTTTAGAGTATTTGCATGCCTTTGACCTAGATAAGGAGTCAGAAATAGATTTACCAGGTGAAGTAACAGGGAAAATCTTATACAATTGGCCACTAGAGAAAATTACAGCATCCTTTGGTCAAGGTTCTACCTTTACCCCTATTCAACTATTAAAAGCTTCAACAGCTATAGCAAATGGTGGAGAGATGGTCAAGCCATATGTTATCCAAAAAATTGTTGACTCTACTACTGGTGAAGTATTGGAGGAGAATTCAACGAAAGTAGCAGGACAACCAATATCAGAAGCAACGGCAACCGAGGTCTTAGAACTACTTGATCTGGTTGTGAACAGTGAAAAAGGTTCTGGAAAAAAATATCAGCTTGATGATTATATCGTAGGTGGAAAGACAGGTACTGCGGAGATTCCTAACCCCGATGGAGGAGGATATCTTAAAGGGAGAGAAAATTATGTGTTTTCTTTTATCGGGATGGCTCCGATAGATGACCCCAAGCTCGTTATGTATGTATCGGTTAAACAACCAGAACTAGAAAATTCTGAGGTTGGTTCTGATCCAGTATCATTTATCTTTAAGAACGTAATGGAAAACAGCCTTCATTACTTGAATATAGATCCAGATAAAGAGGAAGACCAACAGTCTAAATTGATCGAGCTTCCAAAAATAATTGGTGAGAATTCAGCAAAAACTGCGGATAACCTGAAAGAAAATGGATTGATCGTAACGGTGGTTGGTAATGGAGAAAAGATTGTAAATGCGAATGTAGATGGGGGAGACCGTGTAATTCCTCAAGAACGGATTATCCTAATAACAGATGATCCAACAATGCCAAATGTTAAAAATTGGTCAATGCGTGATATAACGATTTTAGGTGATTTACTGGAATTAAGGTTAGAACTATTTGGGAATGGTTTTGTTGTGACCCAGAGTATAGCGGAAGGCACCCCAGTACAGGCAGATGACTACTTAGGTGTAGAACTCGAACCCCCTAACCTAGAAGAGGAAGTAAAAGAAGAACAGGTAGAAGAGGAATCTTAAACAAAATCTAAAAAAGTAGAATAACAAACCTTCAAAAGATAACAGTGTTCTATTACGTTTTTAATCATCATATAGTTGATACAAGCCTACCTATGAAAAGGGGATGAACATGAAACGCGTATCAACTGTAACGGTTAGAAAACGAATGGTTACTGTTTTTCTTTTTGCAATCATTATCTTTGTGATAATCTGTGCACGATTAGGGTATGTGCAGTTCTTTCTGGGAGACCAGTTAGTTGGACAAGCGAATGACCTGTGGACTAGGGATATTAAGTTCCAACCTGAAAGAGGATTAATACTTGATTCAAATGGTGAAGCGTTAGCGGAAAATGTTACTGCTCCATCCATTGTTATCGTTCCAAGACAAATTACGTCACCGGATGATACGGCCAATAAATTGGCAGAAGTATTAGGGATGTCATCAGAGGAAGTAATGGAAATTATAACAAAATCAGCATCAAGTGTTAATATTCGACCAGAAGGAATAAAGATTTCTGAAGAGCAGGAATCTGCAATTAGGTCTCTTAATTTAGATGGGGTATATCTCGCGAAGGATTCGAAGCGTCATTATCCATTTGGTGATGACCTGTCACATGTATTAGGCTTCGCTGGTATTGATAATCAAGGGTTAATGGGACTTGAAAGCTATTATGACGATAAACTAAGTGGCGAAGAAGGGAGTTTATCTTTCTTTTCTGATGCGAAGGGTGGACGTCTTGAGACACTAGCAGATGTATATAGTGCCCCAACTGATGGATTACATTTACAAACTACGATTAATTTGAAGGTGCAAACCATTATTGAGAGAGAACTAGATTTGGCCGTTTCAAAATATAATCCTGATTCAGCTTTAGCAATCGCTGTAAATCCGAAGACAGGCGGAATATTAGGAATGTCTTCCAGGCCGAATTTTAATCCGGAAAATTACCAGGAAGTTGATCAATCGGTCTTTAATCGGAATTTGCCTATCTGGAGTACGTATGAGCCTGGTTCAACCTTTAAAATCATAACACTAGCTGCTGCTTTAGAAGAAGATTTAGTCGATTTAGAAGAAGACGAATTTCATGACAGTGGTTCGATAAAAGTGGAAGGTGCAACCATCCATTGCTGGAAGAGTGGAGGTCATGGACATCAAAGTTATTTAGAAGTAGTTCAAAATTCGTGTAACCCTGGTTTTGTTAACCTAGGGCAACAATTAGGCACGGAAAAGTTATTTTCCTATGTTGATGCATTCGGTTTTGGGGAACAAACAGGAATTGATTTACAGGGAGAAGCAAGTGGGATATTATTTAAACCTGAAAATGTTGGTCCAGTTGAATTAGCTACGACATCATTTGGTCAAGGGGTATCCGTGACACCGATTCAACAAGTAATGGCTGTTTCTGCAGCGATTAACGGAGGATATTTATACGAACCTTATATAGCCGAGGAATGGATTGACCCACAAACCGATACTGTTGTCGAGAAAAAAGAACCTGTTCTTAAAGAAAGGGTAATCTCTAAATCTACCTCAGAGGAAATTCGTCATGCGTTAGAAAGTGTTGTTGCTAAGGGATCAGGTAGGCCTGCTTATGTGGATGGATACCGTGTTGGTGGGAAAACAGGAACAGCACAAAAGGTTGGACCAAACGGTGGTTATTTAGAAAATAATTATATTGTTTCCTTTATCGGTTTTGCACCAGCGGATGATCCGGAAATTGTTGTGTATGTTGCTGTAGACAATCCAAAAGATACGGTACAATTTGGTGGGGTTGTTGCAGCTCCGATTGTTGGAACTGTTATTGGGGATAGCTTACGAGCAATGGGGGTAGAACCTCGTGCAGATGGCATGGATAAGGAATTTCAATGGCCAGAACAACCTACAGTAGAAATACCTGATTTGGTTGGTCTATCGAAAGGAGATTTAGCTGAGATGATGATTAATCTATCCATTGAAGCAAGTGGCTCAGGGGATACAATTATCGATCAGGCGCCAAGTCCAGGAACGAAAATTGAACAAGGATCCACGATTCGAATATATTTAGATGATGATGAAGAAAACAATAATGACTCTGAATAAATATTTGGTATAATAGATTAGCATCTTATAAAAGAGGGTAGTAATCTTACCCTCTTCTTGAATGGTACCCAAATTGTGCGTATTTACATATTATGTTAAACATCAAGATATATAAAGGATGTTTTAACATGAAATTACAAGAATTACTTATGAGCATAGCCTATCATGATGTAACGACCAATATTCAGGATATTGTGGTAAGTGGTATAGAAATGGACTCAAGAAAAGTTAAAAAGGGTGACGTGTTTGTTTGTATTTCTGGATTCACAACCGATGGTCATCAATATGTATCGGACGCAGAAAAAAATGGAGCAGTAGCAATCATTTCTGAAAAATATATCAAGACAACGGTTCCTTTAATTAAGGTTCAGGATACGACGAGAGCTTTAGCAATGCTTGCAGTGAGATTTTATAACTTTCCAACAAAGGAACTTTCTATAATAGGTGTAACAGGTACAAATGGTAAAACAACTGTAACCTTTTTATTGGAAGAAATCTTCAGGAAATACGGTAAAAAGACAGGTGTTATTGGAACCATTCAAATGAAGATAGGTGATGAAATACAACAAGTCGAAAATACAACACCAAATGCGCTTGATTTACAAAAGTCATTTAGGAAGATGGCAGATGCTGATGTTGAGTTAGTGATGATGGAAGTTTCTTCCCATGCACTGGATTTAGGAAGAGTGAATGGAACGGAATTTGATACCGCGGTTTTTACGAACTTATCACAGGATCACTTGGATTATCATCATACATTAGAGGAATATTTACGAGCAAAAAGTCTGTTGTTTAGTCAATTAGGGAATAGTTATAATAGGAAGAAGCAAAGATTTGCAATTATAAACGAAGATGATTCTTCGAGTGAACTCCTGAAGAAGAGTACTGCTCAACAAGTTCTCACCTATGCTTGTAAGCAGAATGCAGATGTAGAAGCAACAGATATAAGGATAACTACTTCTGGGACTTCATTCTTGTTAAAGACACCAATCGGTCAAACGTATGTGAATAGCAACCTAATTGGAATGTTTAATGTTTATAATATGCTGGCAGCGGCAACTGCAGCAATGGTACAACAAGTACCTTTATTCATTATAAAAGAGGCATTAGAATCAATAACAGGGGTAGATGGTCGTTTTGAGGTTGTTGATGAAACATTAGCCTATACGGTAATTGTCGATTATGCACATACACCCGATTCTCTAGAAAATGTATTACGAACCATAAAGGATTTTAAAGCAAATAATATTTATGTTGTAGTTGGATGTGGTGGTGACCGTGACCGCAGTAAAAGACCATTAATGGCAGCCATTGCTTTAGAGTATGCGGACTATGCTATCTTTACATCTGATAATCCAAGGACGGAGGATCCAGAACAGGTGTTACAGGATATGACGGATGGGCTAAAAGCGGATGATCCCTTCGAGGTGATTGTGGATAGAAAAGCAGCTATTACAAAGGCAATCGCATACGCTAAAGAAAATGATGTCGTCCTTATAGCAGGGAAAGGGCATGAAACGTATCAACAAATTGGAACTATTAAATATGATTTCGACGATCGTAACGTTGCAAAACTTGCGATTAAAGCTAAGGAGCAATGAAAATGCTATTTACTACAAAAAGTTTATCAACATTTTTCAAACAATATAAAGGTGACATAAATCGTAATACAAAGATACTTGAAGTGAATACTGACAGCCGTAAGGGGATAAAGAATTCTTTATTTATCCCAATTGTCGGTGATAACTTTGATGGTCACCAGTTCGTAAAACAGGCAATTGCAGGTGGTGCAATTGCCTTATTATGGGATAAAACAAAGGAATTACCTGAAGATATTGAAGAAGATATTGTCGTTTATTTTGTTGAAGACACGACAAAAGCGCTACAGCAATTGGCTTCTTATTACCGTGATGAAATCAATCCTATTGTTATAGGGGTAACCGGCTCAAATGGCAAGACAACAACGAAAGACTTAGTAGCTTCCATTACAAGAGCAAAATATGTGACCCATTCTACAAAAGGTAATTTTAATAATCAAATTGGACTTCCTTTAACCATTTTATCGATGCAACGTGATACAGAAGTTTTGGTGTTGGAAATGGGGATGAGTGGCTTTTTAGAAATAGATTTGTTATCTAAAATTGCAAAACCAAATTATGCAATTATTACTAATATTGGAGAGTCACACATTGAATTTTTAGGGTCTAGAGAAGGCATTGCAAAGGCGAAATTAGAAATATTGAATGGACTTAAGGAGAACGGAACTGTAATTATTGATGGTGACGAAGCTCTTCTTGACTCCTTACATGGCGAACCTAATGTTATCACTTGTGGATTTAATCGCGACAATAATCAGCTGATCGAAAAAGTGAATATTGATTTGACAGAAACTACATTTATGCTGGAAGACGTTAATTATAGGATACCGCTGTTAGGTAAGCATCATGCTAAGAATGCTGCATACGCAATTGTAATTGGAGAACGTTTAGGCATTGGTGTTGAGGAAAGGAAACGAGCGTTATTATCTGCAGATTTAACTGCAATGCGATTTGAGCTAATTCAAGGTAAAAAAGGTGTTTCCATTATAAACGATGCATACAATGCATCACCGACTTCGATGAAAGCTGCGATTGAAGTAGTCAAACAAATGGCAGGATTTAAAGAGAAAGTACTAATCTTAGGTGATGTATTAGAATTGGGTACACGAGCTGAAGAATTACATCAGTCTGTGGCAGAAGTAATTGAAGCTCCGATTACTGTATTATATACTTTTGGAGAACATGCGAAAGTTATTTCAGAAACAGTTTGTACGAAAGGTGACATTGTAAGTAAACATTTCCATACCAAAGCTGCATTACTCGATGCGCTTGATATGTATTTAAATAAGGATTCCCTATTATTATTTAAGGCATCAAGGGGCTTGAAATTTGAATCCTTAATCAACGAATTTATTTAATTAAAGGCAGTACGAAAGAGGAGGTAAACAAGTGGATTTAACTACAATATTAATCACATTAGGAATCGCATTTTTAATTACTGTCCTTTTATCTCCAATCTTTATTCCATTATTAAGACGGTTGAAATTTGGACAAAGTATTCGGGAAGAAGGACCGAAATCACATATCAATAAGTCAGGAACTCCGACAATGGGAGGGTTAATGATTGTGCTTAGCATAATCATAACGGCTACTATTATGACTTACAAAGTATTAGGTGGTAATGTCAGCTACGAATTCTGGTTATTAGTTTTTGTACTATTTGGATATGGACTTTTAGGATTTTTAGATGATTATATAAAAGTTGTAATGAAACGGAATTTAGGTTTAAACTCGAAGCAGAAGATGTTGGGGCAAATTGTTATTGCTTTAATCTTTTATTTTATTCTTCGTGCGAATGATTTTTCTACATATATTCAAATTCCAGGAACAGAACTATCGTTTGATTTTGGATGGTTTTATGCAGTCCTTATCGTCGTTATGTTGGTTGGTGCTTCCAACGCTGTTAACCTTACTGACGGTTTAGATGGTTTACTTGCGGGAACAGCAGCAATTGCTTTTGGAGCATATGCGATTATTGCAATGTACCAAGGCACACATTCAGAAGTGGCAATTTTCTCCTTGGCAGTTGTTGGCGCATTATTAGGATTCCTTGTATTTAATGCACATCCTGCTAAAGTGTTTATGGGAGATACTGGGTCACTCGCCTTAGGTGGTGCAATTGCTGCAGTCGCGATTTTAACAAAAACAGAGATTCTCCTCGTAATAATTGGTGGAATATTTGTAATCGAGACGTTATCAGTGATTATCCAAGTTATTTCATTCAAAACGACTGGTAAAAGAATTTTTAAAATGAGTCCCTTGCATCATCACTATGAACTAATTGGATGGTCAGAGTGGCGTGTTGTAACAACATTTTGGTTAATTGGACTCGTTTTTGCTGTACTAGGAATCTATATTGAGGTGGGCTTAAATTGAATAAATTAATACAGTTTCCCTACTCAACTATTCTTGTGTTAGGTTTGGCCAAAAGTGGAACTGCCGCAGCGAAGACTTTATTAGCAAACGGTAAGAGAGTTCGGGTCAGTGACATGAAAGCGAAGGAAGCAGATGATGTTGTTCTAGAATTAAGGGAGCTTGGTGCGGAAGTAATTATTGGAACACATCCACTAGATGCGCTGGATGGTATTGATCTTATTGTCAAAAATCCAGGTATTCCCTACGATAATCCGATTATTTCCGAAGCTTTGAAAAGAGAAATTCCAATTATTACTGAAATTGAGATAGCATACTATCTTTCAGATGGACCAATTATTGGAATTACTGGTTCAAATGGAAAGACAACGACAACAACGTTAATAGCGGAAATGTTGCGAAATAGTAATCAACCTGTTACGGTAGCGGGGAATATTGGTGTAGTTGCAACGGATACAGCACAACATGTAACAAAAGACGAATCATTAGTACTGGAACTATCCTCTTTTCAATTACAAGGAACTATTGATTTCAAACCGAATACTGCTGTGTTATTAAATATCTTTGAAGCACACTTAGACTATCATCAAAGCCTAGAGAACTATGTGAAAGCAAAATGTAATATATTTAAAAATCAAACGAATGATGATTATTTAGTTTATAATGCAGAAGACAAAACACTTATTCAAGAAATAAAGCATGCGAAAGCGACGCTAGTACCTTTTTCAAATAAAAGAAAGGTGCTAGATGGTGCTTATGTAGAGAAGGGTTATATTTATTTTAAAGAAGAAGAAATAGTTGCTATTGAGGATATCGTTTTAGTCGGAGAGCATAATATCGAGAATATTCTTGCTGCAGTTGCTACAGCTAAGTTAAATGGAGCTTCTAATGAAGGTATTCGTCGTGTGTTAAAGACTTTTACTGGTGTTAAACATCGACTTCAATATGTTGATAGTGTTCGTGGAAGACTATTTTACAACGATTCTAAGGCTACGAATATTTTAGCAACACAGAAAGCCCTATCTTCCTTTCAAAAGCCTGTCATCTTACTTGCTGGTGGACTTGATCGTGGAAATGAATTTACGGAGTTATCACCTTATCTCGGATCTGTTAAAGCAATGATATTGTTTGGTGAGACGAAGTATAAATTAAAGGAATTAGCCGAAAATGAAGGAATTAAAAACATTGTATTAGTAGACAATGTTGAAAAAGCTGCCCAAGAAGCCTATTCACTATCACAAGAAGGTGATGTTATATTGTTGTCACCTGCTTGTGCAAGCTGGGACCAATACCGAACATTTGAAGAAAGAGGAGACATGTTTATACAAGCTGTGCATAGACTAGTGTAGGGGCTTGTTTACAAGATGAGTGTTCAAAAGTCCGGTAAAAATGACACATCAAGATAGGGGAACTTCGACTAGTTACCGACACGTCCTTGAAAAAGAAAATCACTTTTTCTCTGCGTGCGAAGTATTGCTGACGTAGCATTACTTGTCCTGTGTTGAACGTCCGAAGTCACCGCATCCTGTGGAAGCTCGTTGGCTTGCTTTTCTGTTGCTTGCGCATCCAAAGCATACGTTCTGATACAGGGAGCTAGGCCGCCTCGAACTTCTTGGTTCTTTTTATTCTCCTTTTGAACAATAAAAAAATGAACGCCCCAATCTAACTTTTAGATGAAGGGGTGTTTTTTTGTTTAAGAATCGTTTAAACGATCAGAGTAAACCAGATTATGTATTGTTGTTAATTGTTCTCTCTTTGTTAACTGTGGGAATTCTTATGGTCTACAGTTCTTCTCATATTTGGTCAGAGTATAAGTTTGACGATCAATTCTACTACCTTAAGCGGCAAGTCCTATTTGCTGGAGCTGGTATCTTTGCAATGTTCTTTATAATGTTCATTCCATACAATACATGGCAAAGATATGCTAAATTTATCTTAATTGTATGTTTTGTTCTCCTTATCCTGGTATTAATTCCTGGGATTGGTTTAATTCGTGGTGGTGCACAGAGTTGGATTGGTATTGGTGCCTTCAGCATTCAACCATCTGAATTTATGAAACTCGGACTCATTATCTTTCTGGCTAGTATACTAGCAGCAGGGCAAAAATACATTACATCCTTCAGGAAAGGATTTCTACCGTGTTTGTTATTAGTCTTTACAGCGTTTGGATTAATCATGTTACAACCTGACCTAGGAACGGGCATGGTTTTAGTGCTGACCTGTATGGTTATGATCTTTGTTGCTGGTGCAAGGATATCTCATTTTGTCGGACTAGCTTTATTAGGGGTGCTTGGTTTGGTAGGTTTAATTGCTTCTGCACCATATCGAATGGATAGAATAACTGCATTTCTTAATCCATGGGAAGACCCATTAGGAGATGGGTTTCAAATTATACAATCTTTATATGCAATTGGACCAGGAGGTTTAATGGGGCTTGGTTTTGGGAATAGTTTACAAAAATATTTCTATTTGCCAGAACCTCAAAATGACTTCATATTTGCAATTATAGGGGAAGAACTCGGTTTTATTGGTGGTTCATTTGTAATCTTGCTTTTCTTATTGCTACTATGGCGGGGGACAAAGATTGCACTAGAATCTCCTGACTTATTTGGTAGATTACTTGCTCTAGGAATTGTATCAATGTTAGCCATTCAAGCAATGATCAATATTAGCGTTGTAATTGGATTAATTCCGGTAACTGGTATTACATTGCCGTTTTTAAGTTATGGGGGGTCTTCCTTAACACTAACACTTTGTTCTGTTGGTATATTGCTAAATATTAGCATCTATTCCAAAATATAGGGGAGAAATGATGGGAATTTGGAAATGGAAAAATTTTGAAGGTTATTTTCATGAAAAAACTTGATAAACTAATCAATGTAGACTATATGTTTGACCTGTTTTTATGATATAATTTAGTTAACTGAATATAAACGGCAAAAACCTGCCGTTTATTCTTTTAATTTTATAACAAAGGAAGAAATGGGGATGAGTAATAAAAATATTGTTTCAATTGAAGATCGTATTCCTAAATTGAAGCAAGCTCGAAAGAAGAAAGCAAATCGTCGACTAATTTTTTATCTATTAATCTTCTTCTTCTTAATATCAATTATTGTCTATTTGCAATCACCATTAAGTCATATTAAAACAATTAATTTAAGTGGTAATTCTCATGTTACGGATGAAGAAATCATCCGGCAAAGTGAATTAACGATGGATACGAATATATGGATGATTGATATCGAAAAGATTGAAAGCCTAATTCAAAATAATCCAATTATTAATCAAGTAAAGATAGACAAGAATTTACCATGGACAATAAATATTAATATTACGGAAAATGAGATAATTGGATATAGTAAAGTAGATAGAAATTATTTCCCAGTTCTAGGAAATGGTGTAATATTAACGGAGTCAGTAAAAGATGAGTTTACTGGAAATGCTCCTATTTTACTAGGTTTTACAGATGAAGAAATTTTACATAAAATGGCTGATGAACTAAATCAGTTACCTGAAAGTATATCGAAACTTATCTCCGAAATTCATTGGAGTAAGACAGACGATAACAAAAATAAAATACTACTTTATATGAGTGATGGATACATTGTTGATGGGACAATACGAAACTTTGCTGAGAAAATGGAAGTGTATCCTTCGATTGTTTCTCAGTTGGATCCAGAAAGCCAGGGAATCATTCATATTGGAGTAGGCGTTTATTTTGAATCATTTGATGAGATGTCTCCAGAAGAAGCTGAAGAAAGTTCTGTAGAAGAACAGGGAGAAATCTCTGAATAATATGTGTAACAGCCACTAGAAAACATTTTTTTCGAAAATTAAAGGAATATGCGTGTTTCTTGTGGAAATATCTATATATTGCGAAGTCATAATCTATAAAACTAGTGACTGATAATAATTGATTAAGTTTAAATGCATCTAATTTTAAGGGTGTATGTCGAATTTGGAGGTGCCTTCTTTTGAATAACAGCGAAATACTCGTAAGTCTTGATATAGGAACAACAAAAATTAAAGTAATTATCGGAGAAGTATTGAATGATTCTCTAAATATAATTGGTGTAGGAACTGCCAAATCCAATGGAATGAAGAAAGGTGCAATCGTCGACATTGATCAAACGGTCCAATCGATTAGAAGTGCAGTAGAGCAAGCTGAACGAATGGTTGGCATGCAAATTGAGAGAGTAGTTGTTGGAATTAATGGCAACCATATTGATCTCAGACCGTGTCACGGTGTTGTTGCCGTTCAAAGTGAAGATCGTGAAATTGGTGATGAAGATATAAGAAGGGTTATAGATGGAGCACAAGTGATTTCTATTCCTCCTGAGCGAGAAATTATCGATGTCATTCCTAAACAGTTCATTGTTGACGGTTTGGATGAGATCACAGATCCTCGAGGAATGATAGGTGTCCGATTAGAGATGGAAGGAACAATTATCACTTGTTCAAAAACAGTTTTACATAATATATTAAAGTGTGTGGAACGTGCTAACTTACAAATAGCTGATATATGTTTACAGCCTCTTGCAGCAGGTACGATTGCATTATCGTCAGATGAGAAGAATCTTGGCGTTGCTCTTATTGATATTGGTGGTGGTTGTACAACGGTTTCAGTTTTTGAGAATGATCATCTTCAAGCAACTAGTGTAATCAGTCTCGGAGGAAATAATATTACGAAGGACTTATCAATTGGTCTTAAAACGTCAACAGAAGAGGCAGAAGATGCAAAACTTAATTATGGACATGCTTTTTACGATGATGCAGTGGAAGATGAAACATTTGAAGTCTCCATTATAGGAAGTAATCAGAAACATGCCTACAATCAGTTAGAAATTTCTGATATGATTGAAGCAAGACTCGAAGAAATTTATGCTTATGTAGAAAGAGAAATTAGAAAAACAGGTTATCAAGAACTGCCTGGTGGATATGTGTTAACAGGCGGTACGATGGCAATGCCAGGTGTACTAGAGTTGGCACAAGACCTATTCAGGTCAAATGTCCGTATTGCTATCCCTGATTACATTGGAGTTCGTGAACCCCAATTTACTGCTGGTGTAGGAATTTTACAATTTGCTTATCGAAATGCCAAAATTCAAGGTAAAGATTTACACCTAGGCGTTCATATGGATGGAAGCGAGACAAAACAAAAGCGTAGTAATAACCCTAATCAAGTGAAATCTAGTGAACCAAAAGAGAAAAAGAAAAAAGAAACAGGCAAAGTAGCAAATCTATTTAAATATTTCTTTGATTAAACAAAACTAACTCCCAACAACTTGAATGATAAAACGCTTGTGATTTTCGCATTATAATTAGGAGGAACGAATTATGTTAGAGTTTGATACAAATATGGAGGAACTAGCAACGATTAAAGTAATCGGTGTAGGCGGCGGTGGTAATAATGCTGTCAACCGGATGATTGAACACGGTGTAGAGGGTGTAGAATTTATTGCAGTAAATACGGATGCACAAGCATTAAATTTATCTAAAGCCGAGCTAAAAATACAAATAGGTGGTAAGTTAACTAGAGGATTAGGTGCAGGTGCAAATCCGGAAGTTGGTAAAAAAGCAGCAGAAGAAAGCAAAGAACAAATTGAAGAAGTTCTCCAAGGTGCTGACATGGTCTTTGTAACTGCTGGAATGGGCGGTGGTACTGGAACGGGTGCTGCTCCTGTAATAGCACAAGTTGCAAAAGATTTAGGTGCATTAACGGTGGGTGTTGTGACAAGACCGTTTTCTTTTGAAGGAAGAAGACGATCAACTCAAGCTGTATCTGGAATTGAAGCATTAAAAGAAAGTGTTGATACACTAATCGTTATCCCGAATGATCGTTTGCTTGAAATTGTGGATAAAAACACACCTATGCTTGAAGCATTCCGTGAAGCAGACAATGTATTAAGACAAGGTGTACAAGGTATATCTGATTTAATTGCTAAGCCAGGTCTTATTAACGTTGACTTTGCTGATGTGAAGACGATTATGTTTGATAAAGGTTCTGCGTTAATGGGTATCGGTATTGCTACCGGTGAAACTCGAGCAACAGAAGCTGCGAAAAAAGCTATATCGTCTCCATTACTAGAAACATCTATTGATGGAGCACACGGTATTTTAATGAATATTACAGGTGGAACGAACCTTAGCTTATATGAAGTTCAAGAAGCTGCAGATTTAGTTACATCTGCAGCTGATAAAGAAGTGAATGTAATCTTCGGTTCGGTTATAAATGAAAACTTAACAGATGAAATTGTTGTAACGGTTATTGCCACTGGTTTTGATGATGTGATTAAAAAACCTGAGCCTAAGCAAAGACCTCAGCAACAACAACAACGTCAAGTTGTTCATAATCAACATGCGGCAACGAAAGAAGAGCCTGTTCAAAGGGAGCAAGTACAACGTCCAAGACAAGAAGACGACGAACTTGATATCCCAACATTCCTTAGAAATAGAAACCGAAATAGAAGATAAGTAGTTTTTAATATTTCTACTTTAAAGCAAACGGGAGCATATCTCGTTTGCTTTTTTTGTTGCTATATTTTATGAGAATGTTGCTTTTTAAAAAGATATAGACTGAGACGTAATGTATATAGATTGTTGATTTCTTTAATTTTCAATATAGTTTAGCTCTCGCTTACACTTATAATGATTTGCGCTGTCTTTCGCTCCGGCAGAATACTTCGCGGACCTTAGGGCACGGCCTCAGCCTCCTCGCGGAAAGACCACCGCTGCGGGGTCTTCGGACACGTGCTTTTCCCGCAGGAGTCTTCGTATTCTGCCTCCGCTTAGATAGCTGCTCTAGATAATTTTTAGACTATATACCATAAAACACGTTTTGGTTAGCTGATTTCACATAATCATCTTTTTACTAGTTAAGAAAAGTAGAGCAGAATCTTAGTGGAGGAAACACACGAAGACTCCTTGAAAAAGAAGTTCACTTTTTCTGCGTGCGAAGCAAAAGCTGACGTAGCCTTCCCTGTCCTACGGGAGGACAGGCCTAGGTGAGACTATGGAGTGCGATAGCACGTAGTAGGCTCACCAGCCGCCCGTCAAAAGCGAAGTGTGTTTCCGGAACGACGTGCTTCACACAATACTGAATTAAATAAGTCCGCACTTTAGATTAATAATGCAATAAATACAATAAGAGCTTTAAATATCAATCTGTTAGAATATGCTAACTTGTTCCTCTATCGTCTCCCATTTTATCCAAAAAAATCTCCCGACAATCTTGTCGATAACTAGTTAAAATTAGCCTAATTCTGCATACAAGAAGTGACAGACTTTGCCCTGTGTATTGGGTATACTTTCTATAAAATCTTATACATGAGTCCTCATAGTTAAGAGAGGAAGAAGGAACTTGACGATATATCTTGATGCTGTATGGGCATTAAATTTTTGCCTAGATCTTATGCTTCTAATGCTCACACAAGCTTTGGCACGAGATAGCACGAGAAAAATTAGAGTTGTATTTGGTGCATTGGTTGCTTCCTTGATCGTACCTGTTACCTTATATTTTCCAGATTCGTTTTTTACAAGTGTAATAGGTAAACTACTATTTTCTCTTTTTATTATATTATGTTCTTTTGGTTTTATAACGATTTATCGATTCTTTAAACTACTTTTATTATTTTACTTCACGACATTTGCAATAGGAGGTGGACTCTTAGGACTGCATTTTCTTTTTTCAAATCCAGTTACATTATCATCTGGTGTTTTCTCTACAGTTAATCATGGTTATGGGGATCCTGTTAGTTGGTTGTTTGTTATCATTGGTTTTCCTCTCGTTTGGTTATTTACTAAGGCCCGTATGGACAAGCATGTAATAGAAAAAATTCGTTACAACAGCCTCTATTCAGTAACTATTCAAATTAAAGAAAAAAGTTTTTCCACGAATGGTTATATTGACAGCGGCAACCAATTAAATGATCCGCTCACTAAGAAGCCGGTAGTAATCTGTGATGAACTATTTTTAAAGAATTGGTTTTCCGAGGAGGATTTGCAATTATTACAAAGAGCAAGTGAAAGCTTTGATTTGGAGTTAATACCAAAAGAATGGGAGCACTTGGTACAAATTATTCCATTTCAAGGTGTTCAAGGTAGTAGTATGTTTTTATTAGCTATTCGACCTGAAAAAATAATCATTTATTATGGCGATCAGAAAATTGTAACAGGGAAGGTATTAATTGGGATTCAGTTTGCAGAGCTAACGAAAGATAGGAGCTATCATTGCTTACTGCATCCACAAATTATTCAATTAGCTGCAATTCATTCAGCATAAGAGGAGAGATAATAGGTGAAATGGTGGAAGGTTCGCTTACAATTTAAATTACAATGGTATAAATTATTAATTAAATTTGGAATTAAATCTGATGAGATTTACTATATTGGTGGTAGTGAGGCCCTGCCGCCACCACTATCTAAACAAGAAGAACAGGAATTATTAATATTATTACCTAAAGGAGATAAAACAGCTAGAGCGGTTTTAATTGAACGAAACTTAAGGTTAGTCGTTTACATCGCCCGTAAGTTTGAGAATACAGGGATCAATATAGAGGATTTAATAAGTATTGGTACTATTGGACTAATTAAAGCTGTTAATACGTTTAATCCAGAGAAAAAAATAAAATTAGCAACCTATGCGTCCAGATGTATTGAAAATGAAATATTAATGTACTTAAGAAGAAATAATAAATTGAAGTCAGAAGTATCCTTTGATGAGCCATTAAACATTGATTGGGATGGAAATGAACTTTTACTATCTGATGTACTTGGAACGGATGATGATATTATAACAAAGGCTCTAGAATCAGATGTTGACAAATCCTTACTAAAATCAGCATTATCCAAGTTGAATGATAGGGAAAAGCAAATTATGGAACTTAGATTTGGTCTAATTGGTCAGGATGAAATGACGCAAAAGGATGTTGCGGATATGTTAGGTATTTCACAATCGTATATTTCAAGACTAGAGAAAAAGATTATTAGGAGGCTAAAAAAGGAATTTAATAAGATGGTCTAGCCTTATTTAACAAAGATTCTACTTGATATGGCAATTTTTTCAAATTGATGCTTTTGCATAAAAACACCTTCCAGGGGAGATACTGTCCTTGAACAGCATTACCATCTGGGAGGGTAAACATAATGATTAGACATAAGGTTGAAATCTGTGGGGTTGATACATCAAAGTTGCCAGTACTCACCAATGAAGAAATGCGAGCGTTGTTCATCAAGGTGCAACAGGAAGACAATTTATCAGCAAGGGAAGAACTAGTAAACGGGAATCTTCGGTTAGTATTAAGCGTGATCCAACGATTTAATAATCGTGGAGAATATGTCGATGATCTTTTTCAAGTGGGTTGCATCGGTTTAATGAAATCAATTGATAATTTTGATTTAGGACATAATGTAAGGTTTTCCACGTATGCTGTTCCAATGATTATTGGAGAAATTAGAAGATATCTCCGAGACAATAACCCGATAAGGGTATCAAGGTCATTAAGAGACATTGCTTATAAGGCATTACAAGTAAGGGAAAGTTTGATAGCCAAGTCATCAAAAGAGCCCACTCCTGCTGAGATAGCAGAAGAAATGGGAATACCTCATCAAGATATTGTATTTGCTATGGACGCCATCCAAGACCCTGTCTCTTTATTTGAACCAATTTATAACGATGGCGGAGATCCAATCTTCGTTTTGGATCAAATTAGTGATGATAAAGACAAGGATTCAACATGGGTCGATAAAATTTCCTTAAAAGAGGGAATGTACAAGCTTAATGAACGTGAAAAAATGATACTGAATAAACGTTTTTATCAAGGAAAGACACAGATGGAAGTTGCAGATGAAATTGGAATATCTCAGGCACAAGTATCAAGGTTGGAAAAAGCTGCGATTAGTCAGATGAATAAGCAAATGTTTGAAGGCTAAAAAACGTTAATATTTTAAAAAAGGGAAAAGGTGACTGACAACCTTTTCCCTTTTTCTGTTTTAATTATTTTGTATATGTATGAAATTATTACGTTTTCATGCATATATTTAGAACAAGGTGGGTGATTATAGTGGTAACGTTATCTGAACTACAACTAAAAGAGGTAATATTGATTGAAGATGGAAGAAGGCTTGGGAATATTACGGATTTAGATATTAATCCGGATACTGGGAAGATTGAAGCGATTATTATTATGGTAAAAGATAAAAAAGGTAGTTTATTTAGTAAAGCAGATGAACTTATCGTTGGGTGGAATCAAATTGTCAGAATAGGTTCAGATGTCATTCTTGTTCGAGAGGCGAAGGGACCACTACTTCTAACGCAAACTTAAGTGTGTAAGGTAATTAAGATAATGCACAACAAAATATGTTAAAATGGTACAAACAATGACAGGGGGAGCAGCAGTAATGAACGAACCATTCAAACAAAGTGATGAATCCTTTTTACATATAGAAAATTGGCAAACATTAAATCCAAATCTAATAGCAGGATTTACTACAAGGAATGGGGGAGTTAGTAATTCTCCATTTCAAACGTTAAACCTTGGACTGCATGTAGCAGATGAAAAAGACCTTGTAATAGAAAATAGAGAAACATTAGCAAATAAATTAGATGTTTCCCTCAGGAACTGGGTTTCAGGAGAACAGGTTCATCAAGCGAATATCGCAATTATTAAAGATAAGGATAAAGGCAAAGGTTCGGTTGATTATAATGGTTCAATAAAAGGAACAGATGGGCTGATTACGAATAAAAAGGATGTTCTTCTTACTGCATTCTATGCCGATTGTGTTCCTTTATTTTTCTTTGATCCAGTATCTGGGTACATCGGAATCGCCCATGCAGGCTGGAAGGGAACGGTTAGCCGGATAGCAGAAAAGATGGTCCAAGCATTCCAAAATGTTGGAGTAATGCCAGAGAATCTATTTATTGTAATTGGTCCATGCATATCACAATCTGTTTACGAGGTGGATCATAATGTAGTAGGACATAACGATGATGAAATGAGACAAAGGGTAACCATTCAACAGAAGAATAATCGCTATTTATTAGACTTAAAGCAATTAAATGTAGAAATCCTTTTACAATCAGGCGTATTACGTCATAATATAGAAGTAACAAACTATTGTACATATAATGATGAAGAACTATTTTTCTCACATCGCAGAGATAAGGGCCGTACCGGGAGAATGTTAGGATTCCTTGGATTCAAAAAATGAATCATTGCACATATTGCGAGTACACATCAGGGAGGAGAAGTTGTAGCAATGGATGTTCAAACAAATCTAAAACAAATAACAAATAATATTAGACAAGCATGTGAAAAAAGTAATCGTAAATTTGAAGAAATAACGATAATTGGTGTGACGAAATATGTTACAATAGAACGAGCAGAAGAGACAATTGCCGCTGGGATTAAGAATCTTGGCGAAAATCGTAATGAAGGCTTCTTAGAAAAATATAATGAGTTTGGAAAACAAGTAAATTGGCATTTTATTGGGAGCCTACAATCAAGGAAAGTGAAGGATATAATTGACAAAATTGATTATATGCATTCACTTGATCGGATTTCACTAGCGAAAGAGATCAATAAGCGAGCAAGTAGCCCTGTAGACTGCTTTGTCCAAGTTAACGTAAGTGGAGAAGCATCAAAGCATGGACTAGCTCCTGAGAAGGTAATCCCATTTATAGAAGAATTATCAGAGTACCCTAATATTCATATTGTTGGTTTAATGACCATGGCACCTCACATCGATAATAAAGAAAAACTTCGAGAGAATTTCAAACAATTAGCTGAGCTTAGAGATTTAGTCAAAGAGAAATGCTTACATCATGCTCCTTGTGAATTTTTGTCTATGGGGATGAGTAATGATTATGAGATTGCGATTGAGGAAGGCGCAACACATATAAGAATTGGCACTAGTTTAGTAGGAAATGATTCGGATTAGGATAAATTGTGAGGTGAAGTAAATGAGTATCAAGAATAAAATTAAGAATTTTTTTGTTGATGAGGAATATGAGTATGAGTACGTAGAAGAAGAACAAGTACAGGAGAATAATGTAAAACAGAGTGAGAAAAGTAAAAAAAATGTCGTTAGTTTAGCAGCTGTTCAACAACCAAATTCAAAAGTTGTCTTATGTGAACCAAGGACGTATAATGAAGCTCAGGAAATAGCCGATAATATAGTAAATAGAAGAGCAGTGGTAGTGAATCTACAACGGGTGGATCGCCATCAAGCAGTAAGAATTATCGACTTTCTTAGTGGTACCGTATACGCCTTAAATGGTGACATCCAGAAGCTTGGAACAGAGACATTTCTTTGTACACCTGATAATATTAATGTCTCAGGTACAATTACAAGTACGCATATTACAGAAGATGATTTTGAAAAAGGATGGTAGTTAACAATGTTTCAATTATATCAAATACTTAGTTTAGCCCTCACGATATATAGTTGGGGAATAATTGTTTATATTTTTATGTCATGGTTTCCAGGGGCACGTGAATCATCATTTGGGGAGATGCTTGGGAAAATTTGTGAACCATATTTAGACATGTTTCGAAAGTTTATTCCACCACTCGGAATGATTGATTTTTCACCGATTATAGCTATCTTCGTATTACAGTTAGCTAAAACGGGGCTTTATGAATTTTTTAGGATGTTCTTATTCTAACTAGGTTATGTAATAATAGGAGATTTATATGGATATTTACCAGCATTTTAGAAAAGAAGAAGAACCATTCATCGACCAAATCCTTTCATGGAAGGAACAGGTTGAGCAAACTTTTATTTCGAGATTAACTGATTTTCTTGACCCAAGGGAACAACATATAATGGAGACGTTAATTGGTACAACGAATGATGAGTTAAAACTACATATGTATGGTGGAAACCCATATGGTGAAAGAAAACGCGTTCTACTTTCACCGTACTATGAAGAAGTTAGTGAAGATGCTTTTCAATTAAGTTTACTTCAAGCATCCTATCATGAGAAATTTATCAGATTAGAGCATCGAGATGTTATGGGTGCATTTCTATCATTAGGTATGAAACGAAAAAAATTAGGGGATATCTATGTAGGGAATGGAATCATTCAAATTATTATAGCAAAAGAAATCGCCTCATACGTGATTTCAAACCTTACTTCAATTAAGAAGGCCAACATTCAATTTGAAGAGATAAACTTATCCTTATTTCAGGCAGAAGAGGCAAAGTGGTTGGAATCGGATTCTACCGTCTCATCATTAAGGTTGGATACTGTTATGAAAGAAATTTATCATATTTCTAGAAATGATGCTCAGGAATGTATTAAAAAACAATATGTTAAAGTGAATTTTAAAATTGTTGAGGATAAGACATTTAAGCTTCAAGAAGGAGATATGATCTCTCTTAGAGGGAAAGGGAGAAGTAGGCTAGTAACAATTAACGGACAAACGAAAAAGGAAAAATGGAAGATTACTACTGCGCTAATGAAGTAATAAAATAAATTTTCGGTAAAAATAGTATACTTTGCAGGAATATAACTTTTTTTGTCGAATAGTAAATAAAACGAAATGGATAGTAAATATATAAGGAGGTGGCCGTTGTGCCATTAACACCGTTAGATATTCATAATAAAGAATTCACAAGAAAATTACGTGGCTATGATGAAGATGAGGTAAATGAATTTCTTGATCAAGTAATTAAAGATTATGAAATGGTAATTAGAGAAAAAAAGGACCTAGGGGAACAAGTTGCTCAGTTAAATGAAAGATTAGGTCATTTTACAGATATCGAAAATACACTTAATAAATCAATATTGGTTGCTCAGGAAACAGCTGAAGAATTAAAAGGGAGTGCTTCTAAAGAATCTAAGTTGATTGTTAAGGAAGCGGAAAAAAATGCAGATCGAATTATTAATGAAGCATTGAGTAAATCCCGACAAATTGCAATCGAAGTCCAAGAATTGCAAAAACAAGCAAAAGTATTCCGTACAAGATTAAAGATGTTAGTTGAAGCCCAACTAGAAATGATAAAAACGGATGATTGGGATGATTTATTTGATGTAGATCTTGAAGAAGAATTAGAATTAGTTGAGAATAAAGCATAAACCTTGACGAAATCTAGAAATTTACATATAATTTTTACACACAATCATTCTTATAATGCTATATACGAAGAAGGAGACAGTATAAAAGCAAAACTTGCTGTTTATAGCGAATCGGGGTTGGTGGGAGCCTGATCAGCAATGCTTTTAGAATATCACTCCATGAGTATCCATTATGAACGAAAGTAGTAATGGACGGTTCATCTCCGTTACGGATTTAAAGTGAATTTGAATTTTTATGTAAATTTAAATTTATAAGGGTGGTACCGCGGGTAAGTCTTCTCGTCCCTTTTTGGGATGTTGAGGGCTTTTTTTCGTTCAGTAAAAAACGCCTGTGCTGTTTGATACACCGGATATTTACTTGTATTTATTTAATATATAAATTTAAGGAGGAAGCATCATGGATTATAAAGACACTTTATTAATGCCACAGACAGATTTTAAGATGCGCGGAAATTTACCGAATAAAGAACCAAAAAGACAAGAACAGTGGGAAGAAAATAATTTATATGAAAAAACACTAGAAAGAACAAAGGGTAGACCTTTATTCAATTTACATGATGGCCCACCATATGCTAACGGTGATTTGCATATTGGGCATGCGCTTAATAAAATTTTAAAAGACATAATCGTCCGTCAAAAATCCATGACAGGCTATCATGCACCATATGTACCTGGTTGGGATACGCATGGCTTGCCTATTGAATCTGCTCTAACGAAGAATAAAAAAGTAGATCGTAAAAAGATGAGCATTGCTGAGTTTAGACAAAAATGTGCTGAGTATGCGTTAAAACAGGTTGATGGGCAACGTACGCAATTTAAACAATTAGGCGTACGTGGTGACTGGGATAACCCTTATATTACATTAACAAAGGATTATGAAGCAGCCCAAATCCAAGTATTCGGAGAAATGGCGAAGAAAGGCTATATTTATAAAGGATTAAAACCTGTTTATTGGTCACCTTCATCAGAATCTGCATTAGCGGAAGCGGAAATTGAATATCAAGACAAACGCTCGGCATCAATATATGTTGCATTTGAAGTAAAGGATGGAAAAGGTGTATTAGAGCAGGGTGATAAAATTGTCATCTGGACGACAACGCCTTGGACACTTCCAGCAAACCTAGGCATTAGTTTACATCCAGACTTAGAGTATACAAGAGCAAAAGTTGGCGAAGAAAACTTTGTTGTTGCTCACGAATTGCTTGAAACGGTTACCGCAGAACTTGGTTGGGAAAATGTAGAAGAAGTTAAAACTTTTAAAGGAAAAGAATTAGATAGAGCGGTAGCTATGCATCCATTCTATGAACGTGAATCAATCGTTATGCTAGGAAAACATGTAACAATTGATGCTGGTACGGGTTGTGTTCATACAGCACCTGGGCACGGAGAAGATGACTTTTTCGTTGGTAAACAATATGGACTACAAGCTTTGTCTCCAGTTGATGATAAAGGATGCTTTACTGCCGAAGCACCAGGGTTTGAAGGAATGTTCTATGATGACGCAAATAAAGTAGTAACGGATAAGCTTGAAGAAGTAGGAGCCTTATTAAAACTATCGTTCATTACCCATTCATACCCACATGACTGGCGTACGAAAAAACCAACAATCTTCCGTGCAACAGCACAATGGTTTGCATCCATCAAAGATTTCCGTGAAGATATCTTAGAAGAAATCAAGCAAATTAATTGGTATCCTAGTTGGGGAGAAACAAGGCTTTACAACATGGTTCGTGATCGTGAAGATTGGTGTATTTCACGTCAACGTACATGGGGCGTTCCAATTCCGGTATTTTACGGGGAGGATGGAACACCAATTATTACGGATGAAACAATTAGTCATGTATCAAACTTGTTTGCTCAGAACGGTTCAAATGTATGGTTCGAAAGAGAAGCAAAAGATCTACTTCCTGAAGGTTTTACATCTGAACATAGTCCAAATGGTACATTTACGAAAGAAACGGACATTATGGACGTATGGTTTGATTCAGGTTCTTCCCATCAGGCAGTATTATTGAAACGTGAGGGACATAAGCGACCAGCTGACGTTTATTTAGAAGGCAGTGACCAATACCGTGGTTGGTTTAACTCATCTATTTCAACAGCTGTTGCTGTAACTGGTAAGGCACCATATAAGAATATTGTAAGCCATGGCTTTGTATTAGATGGAAATGGGCGTAAAATGAGTAAATCATTAGGTAATGTTATCCTACCATCTAAAGTTGTAAAACAGTATGGAGCAGACATTTTACGTTTATGGGTTTCGTCAGTTGATTATCAGTCTGATGTTCGTATTTCGGATGATATCTTAAAACAAATTTCTGAAGCATATCGTAAAATACGTAATACATTCCGTTTTATGCTTGGAAATCTAGCCGATTTCAATCCAGAAACAGATCGTGTATCAGATGCTGAATTAGAAGAAGTGGATCGTTATATGCTTCATCGCCTGCAACAATTAGTTTCAAGTGTGCGTGAAAGCTATGATAAATTTGAGTTTTCACCAATTTATCATCAAATTCACAATTTCTGTGCTGTAGAATTAAGTTCGTTCTATTTAGACTTTGCTAAAGATGTATTATATATCGAAGCGAAGGACAATAAACGACGTCGTAGTATTCAAACGGGATATTATGAAATTCTGACTACATTGGTTCAACTTTTAACACCAATCATTCCCCACACTTCTGATGAAGTCTGGGAATTTATTCCTGGTGAAAAGGCAGAAAGCGTACAATTAACAGATATGCCTGAGCCAAGGGAAATTTCAGGACTTGATGAAGCGAAATGGGCGCATTTTATGAAAGTTCGTGATGATGTTCTTAAAGCGTTAGAAGTAGCAAGAAACGAAAAAGTTATTGGGAAATCATTAGAAGCAAAAGTGACGCTTGTACCGAAAGATAAAGAAACGAAAGAAGTATTGGAGGCATTAGAACACTTACATCAATATTTAATTGTTTCTGAAGCAGTTATATCGGAAGATGCGAAAGAAGCTACAGAATATAAGTATGTAAATGTTGTTGTTGAAAAACATCCTGGTGAAAAATGTGAACGTTGTTGGGTATCCTCGGATACTGTTGGACATGATCACGATCATCCAGAATTATGTACCCGTTGCGCAAGTATTGTAAAGGAAAATTATAATGTAGCAGAATAAGTTGCAAATACTCCTCTTTGTATGAAGGGGAGTATTTTTTAGGCTGTTTTCTTTGTTTATTTTTACTTCGTAGCATTACTAGGAGACACAGGCGCACCTGCACGAAGGGGCTCACCAGCCGCCCTAAGATGCGCGAAGTGTCTTTCCGGAACGACGTCTTTAGGACTATTCAGAAACAGTCATTTTTTAATGGATATTAGGATAAATCATTAAACTTAGCAATTATAATTGAAAAATGTAGGATAAACGTATAAGATTAAAAAGACTTAAGCTAGAATTGAGGGAGTAGAATGTACTGGTATTATATTATCGCAATTATCATTATTGCTATTGATCAGCTTACCAAATGGATAATCGTTAGGACGATGGAAATAGGCGAGAGTATTTCCGTCATTGATGGCTTTTTCTATCTTACTTCACATCGGAATCCAGGAGCTGCATGGGGAATATTACAAGGGAAAATGTTTTTCTTCTATATTGTAACGGTAATTGTTGTTATCGGTGTTGTCTTTTATTTACAAAAATACGCAAAAAACGATAAATTACTAGCGATTGGGTTAAGCTTTGTATTAGGCGGCGCAATTGGTAATTTCATTGATCGGTTGTTTCATCAGGAAGTAGTAGACTTTTTTAATTTTTATATCTTTAATTATAACTTTCCTATATTTAATGTAGCAGATTCTGCGTTAACGGTTGGCGTAATTTTTATTATAATTGCTACCATTTTGGATGAAAGAAAGGAAAAATAAAATCATGAGTTCTTATCAACATATTGTAACAGAAGAACAGGTAAAGACGAGAGTAGATAAAATACTCTCAGATATTAATCCAGATATTTCACGTTCGCAAATCCAATCTTGGATAACGGATAACCATGTAACGGTTAATAACGAGCCTGTAAAAGCAAACTATAAATGTCAAGTAGGCGACGAGATAGGATGGACGATCCCTGAAGTTAAACCTTTACAAGTAATCGCTGAGAACATACCACTCGAAATAGTTTATGAGGATAGTGATTTATTAGTTGTCAATAAACCAAAGGGTATGGTTGTGCATCCATCTGCGGGCCACAGGAGCGGAACATTGGTAAATGCTTTACTATACCATTGTAATGACTTATCAGGAATAAACGGTGTGGAGCGGCCTGGTATTGTTCATCGTATTGACAAAGATACAAGTGGTCTCTTAGTTGTTGCAAAGAATGACTATACACATATACATTTATCAGAGCAACTATCCTCTAAAGAGATAATGCGAAAATATGAGGCCATTGTTCATGGGGAAATACCACATAAAACAGGTATGATCGATGCGCCAATCGGAAGAGACCCGAAAGACCGGCAGAAGATGGGCGTTGTTGATAACGGTAAACCTGCAGTAACCCATTTTCGGGTATTGGAGAATTACCCAGATTACACCCATATTGAGTGCAGGCTTGAGACAGGAAGAACACATCAAATTCGTGTTCATATGCGGTATATTGGATATCCACTGGTTGGTGATCCGAAATATGGTCCTCGTAAAACACTAGACACAAATGGTCAATCACTTCATGCGAAAGTGCTTGGATTTACACACCCGAAGAAGAAGGAATGGATGGAATTCGAGCGAGAAGCACCAGCATATTTTTATGAAACACTTGAATATATTAAAAAAAGTTATTGACTTATGCTATTAGGTTTGAAATAATAGACATAGTTAAATAAAGTCCTTTTAAAATAGTCCAGAGAGGCTGGTAAAGGAAGCGGATTAATTTGAAGTGATATTTCAATCCAAAACCTTTTTTCCTTCTGGAGAAAAGGTTTTTTATTTACTCGAATGAAGGGGTGCAGTAACAAATGAAGAAAAAAACGGAGATATTAGATTCTGCAGCAATCAATCGTGCATTAACTAGAATGGCACATGAGATTCTTGAAAAGAATAAAGGTGGAGAAGATATTGTACTTATTGGAGTCAAAACAAGAGGCGTTCCAATTGCAAATAGACTCCATGAGAAGATTAAACAGATCGAATCAATCGAAGTACCAGTTGGAGAAATTGATATTACATTGTATCGAGATGATTTAGAGAAAGCTACCGTTAGTGATGACCCACAATTAAATTCTACAACAATCGAAGTAGAATTAACTGGAAAAAAGGTAATTTTAATAGATGATGTACTGTTTACAGGTAGAACTGTTCGTGCGGCAATGGATGCTGTAATGGATGTTGGAAGACCATCCCATATACAACTAGGTGTACTCGTTGATAGAGGACATCGCGAACTGCCAATACGGGCTGATTATGTTGGGAAAAATATTCCAACTTCAGAAAAAGAAATTATCGTTGTTCAATTAGAAGAAACAGATGAATCAAATTCAGTATCTATTTATGAGAAATAAACAAGATAAGATGAACTTAATACACAACTTTTAATTAAATCCAGAGAGATTTAAAAAGTTGTTAATGTAACGTGATAGTTATCGCTACACGTTTACCTCTTTGCAACTTTTTGCAAAGAGGTTTTTTTTATGGAGTAAAAAGCTACTTAAAGGAGGAGCCATGAAAAATTTTATTTCGGTTGATCAGTTGACAGAAGCAGATATTTTTCAGGTATTAGAGAGAGCGGAATATTACGCAAAGAAAGCTATAAAATTGAGGCAAAATCGGATTTTCGTTGCGAATTTATTCTTTGAACCAAGTACAAGGACGAAGATGAGTTTTACAGTAGCGGAAAAGAATTTAGGTTTAGAAGTGTTAGACTTTCATTCTGAATCTTCCAGTGTGCTAAAAGGGGAAACACTTTATGATACTGCAAAGACCTTTGAATCAATTGGAGCAAATATGCTAGTTATTCGGCATCGTTCTGATGAGTGGTTTAAAGAGCTTAAAAATAAACTTCAGGTACCAGTCATTAATGCTGGTGCAGGGAAGGCAGAGCATCCTACACAATGCATGTTGGACTTGTTAACAATCTATCAGGAGTTCAGTTCTTTTAAAGGATTAAATGTTGTAATCGTTGGAGATATCAAGCACAGTCGTGTTGCGAAATCAAACGTAAATGCATTACGAAGATTAGGCGCAAATGTCTTTTTAAGTACAGCTCCAGGATTTGAAGACGAAACATTGGACTGCCCTTATCTCACAATCGACCAGGCTGTAGAGAATTGTGATGTGGTGATGTTGCTTCGTATCCAGCATGAAAGGCATACGAACGTCGCCGTGACTTCGAATTATCTCGAAAGCTATGGTCTAACAAAAAAACGTGAAAGCAAAATGAGAAAGAACGCAATTATTATGCATCCAGCGCCAATTAATCGTGGTATTGAGATTGATACAGAGTTAGTTGAATGTTCTAGGTCACGAATTTTTAAACAAATGACAAATGGTGTTTATGTCAGAATGGCGATTATCCAATTTTTGCTTGAAGAATGGGGGATTACACATGAAAACAATTTTGAAAAACGCAAAACGTTTGTTGCCGTCAAATAAGCTAGAAAACTGTGAAGTATTAATTAAGAACCAAAGAATAGAGAAAATAGGGCCTACAATAACGGAGGAAGCGGATGAAGTCATTGATTTACAAGGAAATATCATTTTACCTGGCTTCATTGATGTACATATTCACCTTAGAGAGCCTGGTGGCGAACATAAAGAAACAATACATTCTGGAACAGAGGCAGCTGCTAGAGGAGGATTTACAACCGTTTGTGCCATGCCAAATACGAGTCCAGTACCAGACAGCGCTGAAGCTATAGCATCCCTGTTTGAAAAGATTAAGAAAGATGCAAAGGTTCGTGTCTTACCATATGGATCAATAACAAAAGGACTCAAAGGTGAAGAATTAACGAATATCGAGGAATTAGCAGAATTAGGAATTTTTGCGTTTACAGATGACGGGGTTGGCATTCAAACAGCGGATCAGATGTTTGTAGCAATGAAACGCGCGAAAGCAGCTGGCGTTCCAATTGTAGCCCACTGCGAAGATAACTCACTAGTGTATGGTGGTGTTGTTCATGACGGCAAGGTAAGCGAAAAACTAAACTTACCAGGTATTCCTTCCTTAAATGAATCGGTGCAAATTGCTAGAGATGTGTTACTCGCGGAAGCCAGCGGTTGTCATTATCATGTTTGCCATGTCAGTACAAAGGAATCTGTTCGCACTATTCGAGATGCAAAAAAAGCAGGTATTCATGTGACTGCAGAAGTGAGTCCACATCACTTGTTATTAAATGAAGAAGATATTACGAGTGATGATGGAGATTTCAAGATGAATCCACCCCTTAGATCAAAAGTAGATCAAGAGGCACTAATCGAGGGGTTACTCGATGGAACAATCGACATGATAGCGACAGATCATGCGCCACATACTAAAGATGAAAAAGCAAAAGGAATGCTTCATGCCCCATTTGGTATTGTTGGTTTAGAAACAGCATTCTCCCTTTTATATACGAATTTCGTTAAAACAGGTAAATTTACGTTCAAGCAACTTGTTGAATGGCTAACAGTTAAACCAGCTAAAGTATTTAACATGCCATATGGCATATTAGAAGAAAATAGTGTAGCTGATATCACAGTTGTAAATATAGAAAAAGAATCAATCATTCAAAAAGAAAACTTTTTATCAAAAGGGAAAAATACACCGTTCGACGGTTGGAAGGTTACAGGTTCTTCGGTTCTAACCATTTCAGAGGGAAATGTAGCATATATAAATGAGGAGGATATTTATGTTCAAACGACAGTTGGTTCTTGAGGACGGAACGGTTTTCATAGGTGAAGGTTTCGGTAGTGAGCGTTTAAGAGCGGGAGAAGTAGTGTTCAACACAGGAATGACTGGTTACCAAGAAGTCATTACAGATCCATCCTACTTCGGGCAGATTGTAACGATGACCTATCCACTCATTGGAAATTACGGAATAAACCGTGATGATTTTGAAACGGTAACACCATTCATTCACGGATTTGTTGTAAAAGAAGTAAGTGAATATCCTTCTAATTTCAGGAATGATGAAAGCTTGGATCATTTTCTAAAAGCGAATGATATTCCTGGAATTTCTGGTATAGATACCAGAAAACTAACAAAGATCATTCGTAAACAAGGAACAATGAAAGCCATGATTGCTGATACTAGCCGATCACTAGAAGAAATTGTCAATCAATTAAAAGGGATAGAATTACCAACAGATCAAGTAAAAATGACATCGACTATTAAACCTTATGTTGTACCAGGACGTGGAATGCGAATTGTAATGGTTGACTTTGGCGCAAAACACGGTATCCTTCGTGAATTAACAAAACGTGACTGTCACATCACAGTTGTTCCGTATAATTATAGTGCAGAGAATATTTTGCGATTAAAACCCGATGGTATCATGCTTACAAATGGGCCAGGGGATCCGAAAGATGTACCAGAAGCAATAGAAATGATCAAACAAGTAATTGGCAAGATTCCTATCTTTGGAATTTGTCTCGGTCATCAACTATTAGCACTTGCAAATGGTGCAGACACAGAGAAAATGAAATTCGGACATAGAGGTGCGAATCATCCTGTAAAAGATATTCAAACAAACAAAACCTATTTAACTTCACAAAATCACAGTTATGCAGTAAGTAAAACATCTCTTGAAAATACGGGCTTAGAATTGACACAAGTTGCATTAAACGATAATACGGTTGAAGGAATAAAACACATATTGTACCCAGCATTTTCTGTACAATATCATCCAGAAGCATCACCAGGGCCTGAAGATACGAACTACTTGTTTGATGATTTCCTGCAAATGATTAAGAATAATCAAGAGAAAAAAGGGGTGGAAGTATATGCCTAAAAATACAGCAATCCAAAAGATACTCGTTATTGGTTCAGGACCAATTGTTATTGGGCAAGCAGCTGAATTTGATTACTCTGGAACACAAGCCTGCCAAGCATTAAAAGAAGAGGGATATACCGTTATTTTAGCAAATTCTAACCCAGCAACAATTATGACTGATTATACAGTTGCAGATAAGGTGTATATGGAGCCTTTAACCCTAGAATTTCTAACTAAAATTATTCGTAATGAACGACCCGATGCGTTATTACCGACACTAGGTGGACAAACAGGTTTGAATATGGCAATGGAACTCGACCAATCAGGTGTTTTAGAAAAATATGCAGTTAATTTATTAGGCACATCCCTTGAAGCAATCCAAAAAGCAGAGGACCGAGAAAAATTTAGAGACCTCATGCAAGCATTAAATGAACCTGTCCCAGAAAGTAGTATCGTAAATTCTGTTGATCAGGCATTAGCTTTTGCAGATGAAATTGGCTTTCCACTGATTGTTCGTCCTGCTTATACATTAGGTGGTACTGGTGGTGGAATGTGCTATTCCCGTGATGAATTAAAAGAGATTACTAGAAATGGTTTAGCATTATCACCAGTAAATCAATGTTTAATAGAAAGAAATATTGCTGGATTCAAAGAAATTGAATATGAAGTAATGCGTGATGCGAACGATCAAGCAATTGTTGTATGTAACATGGAAAATGTTGATCCTGTTGGCATACATACAGGAGACTCGATTGTTGTTGCACCATCGCAAACATTAAGTGATAGAGAATACCATATGCTCAGGAATGCATCTTTGAAAATTATTCGTGCACTAAAAATTGAAGGTGGCTGTAATGTTCAACTCGCCCTCGATCCAAATAGCTTTGATTACTATATCATCGAAGTAAATCCGAGGGTATCAAGATCAAGTGCGCTTGCCTCTAAAGCAACGGGCTACCCAATTGCAAAGGTAGCCGCCAAAATTGCAGTAGGTTTTACTTTGGATGAAATAATTAATCCAGTGACAGGAAAGACCTATGCGATGTTTGAGCCAGCACTAGATTATATTGTTACGAAAATTCCTCGCTTCCCATTTGATAAATTTACAATGGGTGACAGAAGACTCGGTACACAAATGAAAGCAACAGGTGAGATTATGGCAATTGGCCGTAATTTCGAAGAGTCATTGCTTAAAGGTATACGCTCACTAGATAGTGGTTCTGAACAACTATGGCTCGAGTCATTGGTTGAAGCACGAGATGAGGCTTTAGAGGAGCGTTTAAAAAAGGCTGATGATGAGCGAATTTTTGTTCTAGCAGAAGTATTTAGAAGAGGTATGACAGTGGAGCATCTATTTAACCTTACAAAGATTGATCGTTTCTTCCTCGTGAAAATAAAGGCTTTAGTAGATTTTGAACAAGAACTCATTGAAAATCCATTATCTACCCGATTACTAGAAAAAGCAAAACGATTGGGTGTGTCAGATACACAGATTGCCAGGGTTTGGAATACAAGCCTTGATGAAGTATATCAATTACGGATGGATAAGAATATTACGCCAGTGTATAAAATGGTTGATACTTGTGCGGCAGAATTTGAATCAGAAACTCCGTATTTTTATAGTACATACGACGAAGAAAATGAATCTATTATTTCTGACCGTAAGAAAATTCTCGTATTAGGTTCAGGTCCAATTCGAATCGGTCAGGGAATTGAATTTGACTATGCTACCGTTCACTCAGTACTTGCGATAAAAGAAATGGGTTATGAGGCAATTATTATGAATAATAATCCTGAAACAGTTTCAACAGATTTCAGTATTTCTGACAAGTTATATTTTGAACCACTCACATTGGAAGATGTCATGCACGTTGTAAGTTTAGAAAAACCAGAAGGCGTTATTGTCCAATTTGGTGGTCAAACGGCAATTAATCTCGCAGCAGGTTTAGAACGACGAGGAGTTAACATTCTGGGAACTAGTTTAGCATCAATCGACCAGGCAGAAGACCGTGATAAATTTGAAAGATTATTAGATGAGCTTGATTTACTACGTCCAAAAGGAAAAGCAGTTAAGAAGCTAGACGATGCAATGGAAATTGCGAATTCTATTAGCTATCCTGTTCTAGTACGCCCATCCTATGTTATCGGTGGAAGTAAAATGGAAATTGTGTATAGTGATGATGAGCTCCATACATATCTAGCAAAATCAGATAATATTAATCCAGAACATCCGATATTAATTGATAAATATATAACGGGGATTGAAGTCGAAGTTGATGCAATTAGTGATGGAGAAACGACGATTGTTCCAGGGATAATGGAGCATATTGAACGGTCTGGAGTCCATTCAGGAGATTCCATGGCAGTGTATCCACCACAACGACTTAGCGAAACAGTAAAAGAAGATCTGTTGGATGCAACAACGAAGATAGCAGTTGCCTTACAAGTAAAAGGGCTAATCAATATTCAATTCATTATTAGAGACGGAAAAGTTTATATCTTGGAAGTAAATCCCCGTGCAAGTAGAACGATTCCGTTCTTGAGTAAAATTACTGGTGTTACGATGGCAAATATCGCAACCAAATGTATTCTAGGAACAAAACTTACTGAACTTGGGTATGAAACAGGTATATTACCTGAGCAAGAACACGTATCCGTAAAGATCCCTGTATTTTCTTTTGCAAAATTACGCAGTGTTGATACGATACTAGGGCCTGAGATGAAATCCACAGGCGAAGCAATCGGCTATGATAAAACATTGGAAAAAGCACTCTACAAAGGATTACTCGCTTCTGGAGTGAATATTCCTGGGGAGGGTGGCGTTCTTTTAACGGTAGCGGATAAAGATAAAGAAGAGATGCTAGAAATTGCTAGTCGTTTTTATGAACTTGGTTTTAGGCTTTATGCGACATGGGGAACTGCAGCCTTTGTTAGACAAGCAAATATTCCAGTAGTGGAAGTGGAAAAGGTTGGAAGGACAGAGCCTAACGTTCTATCCATCATCGAAAATGGGGAAGTGCAGTTCGTAATCAATACACTAAACTCTGGGAAGAAACCACGTTCTGATGGATTCTTGATTAGGAGACAAGCAGTTGAGCATGGAATTGCTTGTTTAACAAACTTAGATACAGCGAATGCCATTTTGAATGTGATCGACTCAACAACGTTCAGTGCGAAACCCATGTCAAATAAAGAGGCGCATGTCTTATGATTACGAAAGAAAATATGAGAATCCTAGCGAAAAGTATGATTGCACTCGATACGATAGAAATGGTATTAGAAAACAAATATATTAGTCAAACGGCTTTACCGGGACAATTTCTTCATATTTTCCTGGAGGGTAAAACACTTAGAAGACCAATTTCTATTGCAGACATTGATAAGGAAATGGGGACAGTAACAATTTTGTTTAAAGTCGTCGGTTCTGGAACGAAACAGTTAGCAAGTTATGAGCCTGGCCGAGAAATTGACGTATTAGGCCCAAGTGGTAATGGCTTCCAAATAACTGAGGAGGATTCTACTGTTTTATTAATTGGTGGGGGGATTGGTGTCCCTCCGATGTATTACTTAGGGAAGACTTTAGCAAAGCAAAATAAAAAGGTCATTTCTATTTTAGGATTTCAAACAAAAGCAAATGTATTTTATGAAGAGAAATTTAACCAACTAGGGTATACATTCATCGTTACAAATGATGGGTCTTATGGTGAGAAAGGATTTGTTACGGATGTTTTTCATAAAGTTGGGGACTTTGATCGCTATTATTCTTGTGGGCCTCTCCCAATGTTAAAAACTGTGACAAATGAGCTGAATGGGAAACCAGGCTTCATATCTTTAGAAGAGCGTATGGGCTGTGGTGTTGGTGCATGCTTTGCCTGTGTTATCCCCTCGAAGGATGATAAAGGATATAAGAAAATTTGCAGTGATGGACCAGTTTTTGATGCTCGGGAGGTATCGCTATGAACAAATTAGCAGTCAACTTACCTGGGTTACATCTAAAAAATCCGATTATGCCTGCCTCAGGATGCTTTGGCTTTGGGCGTGAATATAGTGAGTTTTATGATTTAAGTAAATTAGGTGCAATTATGATGAAAGCTGCAACAGCTGAGATGCGCTTCGGTAATGGTACACCACGTGTTGCGGAAACAACTGCTGGAATGTTAAATGCCATTGGCCTTCAAAATCCTGGTGTCAAAGAAATTATTGAAAACGAGGTACCTTTTTTAGCGAACTTTGATACGAACATTATTGCCAATATTGCTGGTAGTACAATAGAAGAGTATGAAATGGTTGCGAAAATGTTTAACGAAACCAATGATGTTCATGCACTTGAACTTAATATATCCTGCCCTAATGTTAAAGAAGGGGGTATCCAGTTCGGAACAGACCCGAAGATGGCTGCTAAAGTAACATCAGTGGTAAAGGAAGCTAGCAATCTTCCAGTATATGTGAAGCTATCACCAAATGTACCTGACATTACCCGAATGGCAAAAGCAGTGGAAGAAGCTGGTGCAGATGGGCTATCAATGATTAACACACTTACTGGCATGCAAATTGATCTCAGGTCTAAACGCCCACTTTTAGCAAATAAGACTGGTGGTTTATCGGGTCCGGCAATTAAACCAGTTGCGATTCGAATGATTTACGAGGTGAAACAACACGTATCCATTCCGATTATCGGAATGGGAGGAGTAAATACGGCTGAAGATGTGCTAGAGTTTTTGTTAGCTGGGGCAAGTGCAGTTGCAGTAGGTACGGCGAATTTTGCAAATCCATTTGTTTGTTCGGAAATAATAGATGAATTACCAGAGACATTGAAGAAGTATGGGTTTGATACTGCTCTAGATGCAGTTGGAAAGGCGGTAATGGAATGATGGAAAAGTCAATTTTCTTAGCACTTGATTTCCCAACATGGCAAGAAACGAAGGATTTTTTAAATTTTCATGAATTATATGGTGTTCCTGTGAAAGTTGGGATGGAACTCTTTTATAGGGAAGGACCAAAAGTAATTGAAAGCTTAAAAGCGAACAATCATCCAATTTTCTTGGATTTAAAATTACATGATATTCCTACAACCGTCATGCGCGCGATGAGAAACCTTTCCTCACTTGGAGTCGATATTGTCAATGTTCATGCGCTTGGTGGCAGTGAAATGATCAAAAGAGCGAAAGAAGGTTTGTCTGGGGGGCAATTCGATACTAAACTCATTGCTGTTACTGTTCTCACATCCATGGATACGGAGACTTTGAATGTTGAATTAATGATACCGGGGAATACGGAAGATGTTGCTGTACACTTTGCAGATTTTGCTAAGAGAAATGGAGCAGATGGTGTCGTGTGCTCTGTTCATGAGTCAATGCAGATCAAAGAAAAATGCGGAATGGATTTTCTAACTGTAACCCCTGGTATTCGTTTAGAAGATTCTAGCAGGGATGACCAAAAAAGAATTGCAAGCCCTTCATACGCAGTAGAAAATGGGGCAGATTTCTTAGTGATTGGTAGAAGTGTAACGAAAGCAAAGCATCCACGTGAAGCATATGAAAGAGCATTGAAGGAGTGTGGCGTTAAATGAGTTTAAACAAAGAATTGGTACGTGACTTACTTATGATAAAGGCAGTACAAATTAATGCAACAAATTATTTTACATGGACTTCGGGGATTAAATCTCCAATATATTGTGATAACAGATTAACGATTGGCTATCCTGAGATTCGAAAAAAAATAGTAGAGATATTTTCTCAGAAAATAGAAGAAATGGATGTAAAGCCTGATGTGATTGCAGGATGCGCTACTGCTGGAATTCCTCACGCTGCCTGGTTAGCTGATCGATTAAATCTACCAATGGTTTATGTGCGTTCCAAACCGAAAGGACATGGAAAAGGGAATCAAATTGAAGGTGAATTAAAAAAAGGTCAAAAAGTAATTGTTATTGAAGACTTAATATCAACAGGAGGTTCATCGATTGAGTCAGCTAAAGCATTAATCGATGAAGGGGCAGAGGTGCTCAGTGTCTTTGCAATCTTTACATATGGACTAAATAAGTCCAGGAAACAATTTGCTGAAGCGAAACTATCTTTTGATACAATCACAAACTTTGATGAGTTGGTGGAAGCTCTTACGCAAGACAGAAAATTAACGGAGGAAGAGAGATTGAAATTAATTGAATGGAGAAATCAGCTTTAATAGCAATCATAGGGAATTATTCCCTATGATTGTGTATTTTCAAAGGCTTTATTATGGTTTATTACGATTTGTGTAAACTGTACACTTGTTTAATTTAGTATTGTCCTAAATCGACCGTTCCAGAATGTATCCGCCTTAGCGATCCCGGACGGCGAGATTAGCTCTGATTTAAGATAATCTGAATTGAGTTAGTTCGGATTTTAGATCTACTACGAAGTGAAATTTTAATATTTTGAAGAAAGAATTGATTGTTTTAGAATCCATCCTTTTCTAATAAAACCATCCATTCATCAATAGTAAAGGAAATAATCCTTTCTCCGCTCATGGCAATTTGGAAATAGTTTTTAAGGTGTTCAGGTGCATTTCGAATAAATTTATTTACTTTCTCAATTTCCGCTTCATCATCCATTGTACGGGTTACCCACTCCTCATATGGGAGTTGTTTTTTGTTTTTCTTTTGATGGAGAATGCTTAGATTATATTTATGAAAAAACGTTTGCCATTCAGTTATTTTCCTAGATTTAACATGACTATAATCACGCATTTTTTCTAAAGTATTGACAAATTGATCGTGAATGTTATCTTCAGCTGCGATGTTATCAATAAATAAAAATTTACCTTTTATTTTTAGGACACGTTCTACCTCCTTAATAAACTTTTCGGGATTGGGGAAATGGTGGGCTGCAATTCGGCATGTTATAATATCGAAGCTATTGTCTAGAAAAGGTAATTCTTCTGCATCTGCAATAATATAATGAATATTATTCAGATTGGTTAAATGTGTTGCTGTATTTTCTAGCATTTCTTTTGTTAAGTCTGTTGCAAAGACAGTTTTTACATATGGGGAAAGGTGTTTTGCTACATGACCACCACCTGTTGCAATGTCAAGGACTTGCATCTCTGGTTGGGCTTCAAGCCAGTTTACAAGAAGTGTCAAGTCACTTCCTTTTGCGTGGGTCTTACTCGTTACATAGGCTTCTTTGTTTTTTGAAAAAACATCTTTAACGTTATTCTTATTATTCAAAGTTATCCCTCATCTCTTCGTTCTAAAGATAGTATATAATCCCCTGTGCAATAAGTAAAATATTCGTTTATAATCAAAAGTAATAACATAAACTTATCGAAAAGAGTAGATTATAATGAAAATGGAAGATTATGAACTTCTTCTAAAATTAAATGAAGTTGGTACAATTCGTGGTACTGCAAAGATTATCCTAATCTCACAGCCTGCAGTAACGCAACGGTTGAAATACATTGAAGAGTATTACGGACAAAAGATATTTATACGTACATCAAAGAAACTAATACCCACTCCGAGTGGCGAAATTATTATTGGATACGCAAGAAAGATAGTAGAATCTGAGAAAGAACTAAGGAATACGTTAGCGCAAAGCAGTGCAGAAGTACAAGGGACGCTATCGATTGCTTGCTCATCTCTTATTAGTCAACGGTTTCTACCAGCAATATTGGGTGAATTTACAACGAAATTTCCTAAAGTAACGATTGATCTAGTTACAGGAATAAGTGAAGATATTCGTAGAGACCATAAAAATTACAATGTGTGTATTATTCGGGGTGAGAAATTAAAGGAAAGTACTTGCATTCGCTTATTTGATGATCCACTTTATATTTTCGATATTGAGCCGTTTCCAAAAGATAAGGTAAAAGAACGCCCTTTAATTTCGTTTAAGAGTGATGATAGTATGCACGAGCTTGTCGATAATTGGTTATACCATCATCAGAATGAAATTAAACCGTTAAAAATGATGACCGTTGACCAAATAGAAACGTGCAAACAATTCATGAAACAGGGCATTGGGATGGCAGTACTTCCTGAGAGTGTATCAGACTCAATGAAAGAGGAGTACTCATATGTACCATTACATTTAAATGGAAAGGCTGTTACACGGGATACTTGGGTTTGCTATCAAGAAGGGGTAAGGGAATTACCTCAAGTAAATCAGTTTATAGAAGCATTAACACATACTAAATTTCTTTGAAAAAGGCTGTTTTTAAGGACGCCGAGGAATGAACGTTTGTTCCGGGTGAGGAACGTTTCCACTTGTATGTGAGAACAGCCATATTTTAATTGTAAACATATTATAATAAAGATATAATATAGTAAGAATAAAGGTATCTGGAGGGAGTTGTTTTATTTGGATATAAAACCATCAACAACAATTCGGCAGGATTATAACGGATTTTCAAAGTATTGTCATGAAATAGATGAGCCAGTTGTGCTAACACGTAATGGTGAAGCTGATTTGGTTGTTATGAGCCACGAGACATTTCGTCGCAGGGAAGCACGAATAAAATTACAATCTAAGCTTCTTGTTGCAGAAAAGCAAATAGCTGAAGGGTTAGAATTAACGGATCATAAACAAGTTATTGACAATATACGGAGGAAAATAGATGCTTCAAAAGAAGATTAAATACGCCCCTGTTGCAGTGGATGATATGGATGAGATTTTTTCATATATTTCTCATGATAAAATATTAGCTGCAGAAACGTTGCTAAATAAATTAAATGATCGAATAGCCACATTAGCAGAATTTCCACAAATGGGAACAGTATTATCTGATGAAGAATATACGATTGTTAAGCAAGGATATAGATTTATTGTTGTGCATCCATATCTGATATTTTATAGAATTACAAATGATACAGTTATCATTCACCGGATACTTCATGGGCGGAGAGATTATCTCCGTGAATTATTTTAGGTAGATGGATCTTTTTGTCTACCTGAATCTTAATCATTATGGCTTATTTATAATAATTCACCATACAAATCACGTCCCATACGTCCCTCTTAGAACCTCTCCTCAGTAAAAACTTGGAAAGCATAACCCATTCTCATTCTGCCTTCACTAATGATACAATAGTACTATACATAAAAATGCAGTAACCGTATTGGGCTAGTTGTTCCCAACTAAATATTAAATACACAAAAAGCTACTCATGAGTGATTAAGAAAGGTGAGTTTATGTTTAAAAGTGTGAAAGAAGCTACATATTTAACAACTGAGAAGGCATGGTGTTATCGTGCTATTTTACGCTATTTTTATATCCAACATGAGAGAATTTCTTTTCCCAGAAGAAATGAACTCACAAGTGCTTTGGGGAGACTATGACACCATTAGTGAATTATCGATAAGCGAGCTCGTTCATCTTTTAGCGGTAGATTATTATAATAGTGAATCAGTTGCTGTACCAGCTGATAGTCAAGGAATAAATGATTTACTGCTACATTATAAAATATTTCGTGATGATATTACTAATTATGTAACATGTGCTAATTTGTTAGCAGAAACAAAGGATGGCGTACATCCGATGTGGGAAGCAGCAAGCGTACATAGCGTTATGAACATTCCCCTTAGGGAGCTAATTGCATTAACAACCGTTTATCCAGCATCACGAAAAAAGACCGTCTGGATTGTAGAGAACTCTGGTGTTTATTCAAGTATTTTAGATAAGTTACCACATGTACCCTTAATCTGCACTCACGGTCAGTTTAAATTGGTGGGACTACTATTAATTGATTTGTTGGTGAAAGAAGATTGTACCCTTTATTATGCAGGGGACTTTGATCCAGAGGGGCTAAGCATGGCGGAGAAATTACTCCAAAGACATCCGAACAATATTCATCCATGGAAAATGGATGTTGCTCATTATCAAAAAGCGGAAGCAGATATCGAAAAACAACCGAAAGACTAAAAAAATTAAATTTGATTAAATCCCCAGAATTAGCTCCAGTTGTAGATGTATTAAGAAAGAGAAAAAAGCCAGGATATCAAGAAGCCCTTGTGGATGAAATGGTGGCTGAATTAGAAACATTGTAAAAGGTATGGAAGACCTGCAAAATAATTGTAAGTAAAAATGCATAACAAAATTAGCCCAGTTCATATTTAAAACCAAGCTATTTTATGAAATGAGGATGGGACAAAAGAAATTTAGTAAAGAAAAACCGAACGATAAGTTTAAGTCCTCCATTAAATTCAAATTAATGGAGGACTTTGTATAAACTTCGAACTAACTTAATTGAGATTATCTTAAATCGGAGCACATCTCGCCGTCTGGGATCGCTCCGGGCGGATGCGGACCTTAGGGCACGGCCTCAGCCTCCTCAGAAGCACAGAACGCTTCTTCCGGGGTCTTCGGACACGTGCTATTCCCGCAGGACAAGGAAAGCTTCGTCAGCGTTACATCGCACGAAGAAAATGGCTCTTTATTTTCGAGGAGTCACCGCCCTACACTCACCCAGACTAGTGAAGTAGTACTATGCTTTTTGACTTTCCGTATCAAAGGAGATAATGGTTAGTAACTTAAACTCAGTGGAGGAAACACACGAAGACTCCTACGGGAGGACAGGCCTAGGTGAGACTATGGAGTGCGATAGCACGTAGTAGGCTCACCAGCCGCCCGTGGAAAGCGAAGTGTGTTTCCGGAACGACGTGCTTCACACAATACTGAATTAAATAAGTCCACTATTTACATCAACTATGAATTAACATTCAATTGTAGAAAGTTAACATTCCGAGATTCCTATGCTATAATATTCGTCTTTTGATTGGAAGGTTTTCGTTTTGTCCCAGCCCCATTTTTACTGACTATTTTCCCCGTAGTTTATCAACGATTTCCTTCGAAGGTGTAACGAATAACGTCTTCTGGTTATCATAGATGACAAATCCTGGTTTTGCCCCATTTGGTTTTTTTACATGGCGGACTTTTGTGAAATCTACTGGAACTGAAGATGAACCCTGTGACTTACTAAAGTAGGCAGCAAGTGTAGCTGCTTCCATTAACGTCTCCTCAGTTGGATCCAGCGAACGAATGATGACATGAGAACCAGGGATATCTTTCGTATGAAGCCAAATCTCATCACGTCGAGCCAGTTTCATCGTGAGGTATTCATTTTGTTTATTGTTTTTGCCAACTAGAATCTCTGTACCATCTGTTGCGCTATAATGTTCTGGCATTGGCTTGGTTGGTTTATTCTTATTCCTTTTTTGCTTTTTCTGTTTCTTCAAATAACCTTCTTCACGCAATTCTTCACGGATTTCCTCAATATCTTCAACACCTGCAACATCAATTTGCTGTAATAATTGATCAAAGTAATTAATTTCTTCTTCTGTTTTTTCCATTTCTTGTTTGACTACTTGCTTGGAAGTTTTTAGCTTTTGGTAGGTTTTGTAATAACTTTGTGCATTTTCACTCGGTGTTTTATTTGGATTTAGTTCAATCGTCAATTCACTTTGCTCTGGATCATAATAATCCATCACGTTTACTTCTTTGTCACCTTTAGAAATGAGATGAAGATGTGCGGTTAACAATTCTCCTAAACGCTGGTAGTTTTCAGCACCCTCTGCTTTTTTTAATGTCTGTATGTGTTTTTTTAATTTACGCTCATTTTTACCCTTCTCATTTTTAATAAATCGGTGCAAATCTTTTGCCTGTTGCTTAACACGATCACGCTCTGCTTTTCCAGAATAAAAAGTATCAAGCATCACATGTATATCTTGAAAATAAATGGTTTCTCCTTTAAAGGACAATATTGGGATGACGTGAAAATCTTCTTTATTACCACGATAAATCGCAGGTTTGTAATCATTAGCAAGAAGTAATGTTTTTACTTCGATAAAATTCATAGCATACGTATCAAGAGAACCTAATTTGGCACGGCTAACGATTTCGCTAGCGATAAAGGATGAAAACCCAGTAAAATTATCCACGATTTGTCTATCCAATTTACCAGAATTGAAATCCAGTCTCTTCATCAAATCCTCACCACTTGCTTCTAGCGGGTTTAGTTTATTTTGAGAAGGTGGTAGGACATAAACTCTACCTGGTAATATTGTTCGGTGGCGATTTTGTGCCATTGAAACATGCTTAATACTTTCGATAATATGACCATTTTCCTTATCGACAAGCATGATATTACTGTGTTTCCCCATTAATTCTAATACAAGAAGTTTTTCACTAATGTCGCCAATTTCATTTCGTGTCTTTACTTTAAAGGTAACAATCCGTTCCATGTCATATTGGTCGATTTCCTCAATAAATGCTCCAGACAGATGTTTTCTAAGAACCATGCAAAACATTGGAGCGACCTCAGGATTTTTATATATATCATTTGTTAAATGAAAGCGTGCATATGTTGGATGTATGGACAATAGTAATATATGATTTTTCCCTTGACTACGGACTGTTAAAACTAATTCTGTTGTTGTTGGCTGATATATTTTAGTTATTTTTCCAGGGATAAGTTTTTGTTTTAAATCTTCTGTTACTGCTCTAGTAACTATACCGTCAAATGGCATGTAATCACCTCTCGAGAGTAATTATAGCATTTTTTAGGACAAGTATGCATAGATATCAAATAAAGGAACACATTTAAGGCTTTGTATTATCTATATCCCGGAGGAATGCAGATGAAGTGGTATCAATTAGATGTAGAAAAAGTAGAACAAAAGTTACATGTAACTTCAACAAGAGGATTGTCAGACAAACAAGTTAACGAACGTAGAAAACAATACGGTCAAAACGAGTTGGAGTCGGGAAAACATACACCTAGATGGCTAATATTTCTCGCGCAGTTTCAAGATTTTATGGTAATTGTCTTACTTGCAGCAACATTAATTGCAGGGTTACTCGGAGAATATATCGACGCAATTGCAATTATGGTCATTGTACTAGTCAATGGATTTATTGGTTATTTTCAAGAACAAAAAGCGGAGAAGTCATTAGACAAACTGAAAGAACTATCCGCACCATTAGCAAATGTACTAAGGGATGGAAAATGGGAGAAAGTCTCATCGAGAGATGTCGTCGTTGGTGATATCGTAAGAGTTAATGGTGGAGATAGGATTCCTGCAGACATTCGTATTTTAAAATCGAACAGTATGGAGACAGAAGAGTCGGCACTTACGGGAGAATCCTTACCTGTCATGAAGCATCAGGCCGCGATTCAAAAGGAGCACTTAGAAGCACAAGATCAAGTTAATATGGGTTTTATGGGAACGCTAGTTACGAGAGGTTCTGGAATTGGTATTGTTGTCGGTACAGGGATGAATACCGTAATGGGTCAAATCGCCTCTTTAATGGCTAATACGAAGAAAATAATGACCCCGTTAGAAAGAAGGTTAGCAGAACTAGGAAAGATACTAATTGTTGTTGCCTTACTTTTGACAGCATTAGTAGTTGTACTTGGTGTACTGCAAGGAAATCCAACATACGAAATGTTCCTAGCAGGGGTTTCATTAGCGGTAGCGGCTATTCCGGAAGGCTTACCAGCAATTGTAACAGTGGCATTATCACTCGGTGTACAACGTATGATCAAGAAGAAAGCAATTGTAAGAAAGCTTTCTGCGGTTGAAACACTAGGTACAGCATCTGTTATTTGTTCGGATAAAACAGGTACAATGACTGAAAACCAAATGACAGTAAAAGAAATGTATCTAAATGGGAGGAACTTATACGTTACTGGTGATGGGTATGATATACGTGGTGACTTCTTTTTAGAAAAAAACAAAGTTGACCGTGACTATCAAAATTTAGAAACAATGCTCTTATATGGAATGATTTGCAATAACGCATCATTACTTGTTAAAAAAGGAAAACATATGATTGATGGTGACCCAACGGACGGTGCATTGTTGGTAGCTGCTAGGAAATTAGGATTAAAGGAAATGGATGGAGAAAGATTTAATATAATAAAAGAGATTCCGTTTGATTCTGATAGGAAGAGAATGAGTGTTGTGATTGAGGATGAAAATGGTTTACGCTATTTGATTACAAAGGGTGCACCTGATGTACTATTACCTCGAACATCATATTTACTAGGTAATGAAGGTAGATCGATGTTACGAACGGAAGATAGAAACAATATTGTAAATAAAATAAATGACATGGCAAACAAAGCACTACGAACGATTGCAATAGGAATGAGACCCCTAAAGAAAAATGAGTCTCTTGATGAAGCGTTTTTAGAAAAAGATCTTACTTTTATTGGTTTATTTGGATTGATTGACCCACCGAGAAAAGAAGTGAAATCTGCAATAGCAGAATGTAGAGAAGCAGGGATTAAGACAGTTATGATTACGGGAGACCATGTAAATACCGCACGTGCAATCGCAAGAAATTTGAACCTTTTACCAGAAAATGGGTTGGTATTAGAAGGTTCAAAGATAAGTCAGATGTCTCAGGACGAATTAATAGATGTTATAGATGATACGTATGTTTTTGCTCGAGTAACACCTGAACATAAACTAAAAATTGTTAAAGCCTTTCAAGAAAAAGGCCATATTGTTGCAATGACAGGAGATGGTGTAAATGATGCACCAGCAATTAAAGCAAGTGATATTGGTATCAGCATGGGAATTAGTGGTACAGATGTAACGAAAGAAGCATCTTCCCTCGTTTTAATGGATGATAATTTTGCGACAATCAAATCCGCCATTAAAGAGGGACGGAATATATATGAAAATATAAGGAAATTTATTCGTTACTTGCTAGCATCCAATGTAGGGGAAATCTTAGTGATGTTATTTGCCATGCTCCTTGCCTTACCGTTACCACTCGTACCAGTTCAGATTTTATGGGTTAATCTTGTTACGGATGGTCTCCCAGCAATGGCGCTGGGGTTAGATAAGCCCGAAGATAATGTAATGAAGCGTCCACCAAGAAATCCAAGAGAAGGCGTTTTTGGTAGAGGACTAGGATACAAGATTATAAGTCGAGGTATCTTAATTGGCTTGGTTACATTAATAGCGTTTATGGTAACCTATCAAAATAATCCTGATAATCTTGTATATGGACAAACAGTAGCATTTACAACATTAGTAATGGCTCAGTTAATCCATGTATTTGATTGTCGGACGGAAAACTCTGTGTTTGATCGAAATCCATTTGAAAATATGTATCTTGTGTTGGCTGTTATATCATCTCTTCTTTTATTACTTGTCGTTATTTATTGGCCACCACTACAACCAATTTTCCATACAACAGCATTAGCGTTTAGAGATTGGTTGTTTATCGGAGCATTAAGTGCCATACCAACTGTCCTATTTGGATTTAAAAAATAAGATGTTTTCGTAATGCTTGTTGCTTTTTATTCTTTGTAGTTGATACAAATCGTGGACTTATTTAATGCAGAGTATTCTGCCGGAGCGATTCTAGCACATAACGAACATTAGGGTGAGCGAGAGCTTTACTAAATGACTTTGATTTAATTAGTCCATACTTAATTAACAACAATCTATTAGGAAACAGCAAAAAAATAAATTGAGAAACCTAAGTGTGACGGCTTTTGACGTCCTACTTGGGTTTATTTTTTTCTGCTGTTAGTTTCTATTTTTCCTATTTAGCGTTATAATGAACTAAGTTTGTGTGATTTAGGAATTGCACATATTTGAAAAAATGCTATTCATTCATTTATAATTTATTGTATAATAATAAATTGGTATATATTATAGATTGTATAATAAAGGATGGAATAGATTGTTCGTACATAAAGTTTAAGAGCTTGGGGGGGAAGCAAGTTGACGACATTACGATTGATTAATATTGGTTTTGGGAATGTAGTTTCTGCAAATAGAATCATTTCAATTGTGTCACCAGAATCAGCTCCAATAAAGCGAATTATTACTGTGGCTAGAGATAATAATAAATTAATCGATGCTACATATGGTAGAAGAACAAGAGCTGTTATCATTACAGACAGTGACCATGTTGTCTTATCTGCTGTTCAACCTGAGACGGTTGGGCAACGCGTGATTAGTAATGAGGAAATCGGCGACGAGTAATCATTTCACGGTTATTACAATTATTAGGAGGAAGTAATTTGATTGATGAGAAAGGGATTTTATTTATTCTTTCTGGACCATCAGGAGTTGGGAAAGGTACCGTTAGGAAAAGACTTTTCGAGAAAGCGACGGACTTACAATATTCCATCTCAATGACTACGAGAGCAATGAGGCCAGGTGAAACGGATGGCGTAGATTATTTTTATAAATCAAAAGAAGAATTTGAAAATCTTATTGAGCAAAATGAACTGTTAGAATACGCCAAATATGTTGATAATTATTATGGGACACCACGTAAGTATGTTGAAGAAACCTTAGCGAAAGGTTTAGATGTCTTTTTGGAAATAGAAGTACAAGGTGCAATGCAGGTTAAAGATAATTTTCCAGAAGGTGTTTTTATCTTTCTTTTCCCACCAAGTTTGGATGAATTAAAAAACCGTATTGTTAACCGAGGAACGGAAACGGAAGATTTAGTTCTAAATCGTTTAAAAGAAGCAAGAAAAGAAATTGAAATGATGGATGCTTATGATTATGTTGTTGTAAACGATCAAGTTGATCATGCAGTTGCTAAAGTCGAGGCAATCATTCAAAGTGAACATTTAAAACGTGAACGAATTGCAAAACAATATAAAAAAATATTGGAGGCTGAATAATTATGATGTTAGAACCTTCCATCGACAAACTACAAGAGAAAATAGAATCAAAATATAAACTTGTTATTTTGTCGTCAAGACGTGCAAGAAATTTAACGGAGAATAAAGATTTACAAATTGACAAACCAAAGTCTAAAAAGTATGTTGGTATGGCACTTGAGGAAGTAACTGCTGGTAAGTTGTATATAGAAGAATAATCAGATAAATGCCCTCGCATATTTGCGAGGGCATTGTTGTAACAAGAATAATTGCTCTATGTATGATATAAATAAAGTAGAACCTAGGGGGGAATACAAATGGTATATCAAAAGAAAATTTTACTAGGAGTAACTGGAGGAATCGCAGCCTATAAAGCATGTGCATTAACGAGTAAACTAACGCAAAAAGGTGCGAATGTTAAAGTAATGATGACTAAAAGTGCGACGGAATTTGTTTCACCATTAACCTTTCAAGCTTTATCTAGAAACCCAGTATATATCGATACTTTTGATGAGAAAGACCCTGAGAAAATTGCTCACATCGATATTGCAGACTGGGCAGATATTGTCCTTCTTGCTCCAGCGACTGCAAATACGATTGGGAAAATCGCAAATGGAATCGCTGATGATATGATGACGACGACAATTCTTGCTACAGAAGCAGAAGTATACATCGCTCCTGCAATGAATGTACATATGTATGCTCATCCAGCAGTAATTAAAAATATGAAGCAATTAGAACAATGGGGTTATCGGTTTATTGAACCAGGTGCAGGTTATCTAGCATGTGGTTATGTTGGGAAAGGGAGATTAGAAGAGCCAGAAACCATTATTCAAGTGATTGAGGAACATCAGCAAATCAATCATTTCCTTTCTGGTAAGAAGGTACTTATTTCTGCTGGACCTACAAGAGAAAGTGTGGATCCAATTCGCTTTTTCACGAACCGTTCTACAGGTAAGATGGGGTTTGCTCTAGCAGAAGCTGCGGCAGATTTTGGTGCAGATGTAACACTTGTTGCAGGTCCTTCTAACCAACAATTATCAAATGGAAGAATCAATCGATTTGATGTTGTAACTGCCGGTGACATGTACGAGGCAATGCATCAGCATTTTTCATCTAATGATATTGTTATAAAAGCCGCGGCAGTTGCAGACTATCGTCCTAAAATTGTTTACGACCAAAAGGTTAAAAAACAAGCAGGTGATTTATCTATTATGATGGAAAGAACCAAAGATATTCTTAAGTCCTTGGGTGCAATAAAAGAGCATCAGTTTCTCGTTGGCTTTGCTGCTGAAACGACAAATCCGATCGAATACGGAATGAAAAAATTACGAGAGAAAAACTTAGATGCTATTGTGATAAATGATGTTTCTACCAAAGGAGCGGGATTTGGAGGAGACACGAATATCGTTACATACATGAATAAAAGAGAAGAGAAAGAAGAACTTCCATTAGCATCAAAATACAAGATTGCCGAAAAAATCCTTAAGATGATAGATCAAGATATGAAGGCTGGTTCTCAGTGAATATAGCAAAAGTCATTGTTGATGTACCCGCAAGTTCGATAAACCAGACATTTGATTATTATATTCCTGATAAATTTATTGATATATTAGAACCAGGAATGCGCGTTATTGTTCCTTTTGGTCCAAGGAAAATCATGGGTTTTGTAGTTGGTTTCGTATCAGAATCAACTTTTGACAAATTGAAAGAAATTGTGGATGTTTTAGATATAACTCCTGTTTTGACTAAGGAGTTGCTAGAACTTGGTAAGTGGGTGGCAAATGAAACACTTAGTTTGTCGATTATTGCACTTCAAGCAATGCTACCACAAGTCTTAAAATCAACTTACAAAAAGGAATTGGTGAAAAAGACGGATTTAGATTTACCAGTGGAGTTAGAGTATTTATTTGCAGGTAGAGATATTGTGCCATTTGAGGCGTTCGAACAATCGAACATTAGCTATAACAAGCTGCAGAAAGTGATTCAGGCTGGAGATGTTACCATTGACTATCTTGTAAAATCGAAAATTACGAAGAAGCAAATAACAATGGTCAAGCCTGCCAAGGATTCCCATTTATTAGAAGAAGCACTTGTTGATCTTTCAAAAGCTGCGAAGAAACAAAAACAATTAGTAGACTTTTTTATACAAAAGGAAGAGCCGATTGAGCAGAAGCGGTTACTAACAATACTCCAAACAACAACAAGTACGCTTAAGACATTAGAAGAAAAAGGGCTAATAGAAACGTATAAGCAAGAGGTTTTTAGAAATCCGTATAATGATGACAGATTTGAACGAACGTATCCGTTAGAATTAACCGATGAACAACGAGGAGCTTTAAACCCAATTAAGGAAAGTATAGAAAAAGAAAAACATGAGGTATTTCTTCTGCATGGTGTAACAGGTAGTGGGAAAACAGAAGTATACCTTCAAGCAATACAAGAAGTAATAAATAAAGGAAAAGAAGCCATTGTTCTTGTACCCGAGATATCCCTAACACCGATGATGGTAAGAAGGTTCAAAGGTAGGTTTGGTTCCAATGTTGCGGTCATGCATAGTGCACTTTCTGCTGGGGAGAAGTACGATGAATGGCGTCGTATTCATCAGAAAGAAGTGAAAGTAGTCGTTGGAGCAAGGTCGGCAGTGTTTGCCCCCTTTGAGAATCTTGGAATAATTATTATTGATGAAGAACATGAAACAACGTATAAGCAAGAAGACCAACCGAAATATCATGCAAGGGACGTTGCGATTCACCGCGCGGAAAATTATAATTGTCCAGTCATATTAGGTAGTGCGACACCGACATTGGAATCCTATGCTCGCGCCACGAAAAATGTGTATACACTAGCTACTCTAAGTAAACGAACAAACGATATGCCAATGCCACATGTAGAAATTGTGGATATGCGTAATGAATTGCATGTAGGGAATCGTACGATGTTTTCCAGAAAGTTAGTAGAAGGCATGAAAGAGCGATTGAAAAAGAATGAACAGATCGTGCTCTTATTAAATCGACGAGGTTATTCTACCTTCGTGATGTGCCGTGATTGTGGGCATGTGAATGAATGTCCGCATTGTGACATTGCATTGACATATCATAAAAACAGCAATCGGTTAAAATGCCATTATTGTTCATATGAAGAAAATGTACCAGTGAATTGCCCAGAATGTAGTAGTGACTTGATACGTTACTTTGGAACAGGAACGCAAAAAGTAGAAGAAGCCTTAACCGAAATAATTCCAGAGGCTACGGTTATACGTATGGATGTTGATACAACAAGAAAAAAAGGTTCACATGAAAAAATTCTAAAACAGTTTGCTGAAAAGAAGGCAGATATTTTATTAGGAACACAAATGATTGCAAAAGGTCTAGACTTTGGGAATGTTACATTAGTTGGTGTACTAACAGCAGATTCGATGTTACATTTACCAGATTTCCGGTCAAGTGAAAAGACATTTCAATTATTAACACAGGTGAGTGGCAGGGCCGGTAGACATAAACTAACTGGAGAAGTAATTGTACAGACGTATACTCCAGAACATTATAGTATACAACTTGCTAGTGTTTACAATTTTAGTGATTTTTACAAAACAGAAATGGCCATGCGGAGAAAATTCCGATATCCGCCATATTATTTTTTAGCGCTAATTACCATTTCTCATGAGAATAAGGTCAAAGTTATTCAAACGTCGCAGAAAATTGTAGGTTTATTAATGAATAAAATAAGTCAAACTACCGTCGTTTTAGGTCCTACGCCTTCACCAATCCCACGTATAAAAGATAGATATCGATATCAATGCATGATAAAATACAGAAATGAACCCCAACTGCGTATGTATTTAAATAAAATCAAGGAACAATTTGCTGATGAAATGCGAAAGGAAAATCTATTGATTTCTATCGATATGCAGCCATATCATTTAATGTGAAGTAAAAGGTATAGGGACCGACAATTTGACGGTTCTTTTCCATACATAAAAAGTAGCTAGAAAGAAGGTTTTATAATGAAACGTGTTGTTTTTATGGGTACACCAGATTTTTCTGTGCCTATTTTACAAGAATTAGTAGCTTCAGATTATGAAGTAGTATTGGTTGTTACACAGCCAGATCGTCCAAAAGGCAGGAAAAGAGTCCTAACACCTCCGCCAGTGAAGGTTGAAGCAGAAAAACATCAAATTCCCGTCTTCCAACCAGAAAAGTTGCGTGCAGAATATAAGAAAATATTATCTTATGATCCAGATTTGATTGTAACTGCTGCTTATGGTCAATTATTGCCAAATGAGCTATTGGCATTCCCTGAATATGGTTGTGTGAATGTACATGCATCCCTCTTACCTGAACTGCGGGGTGGGGCACCAATCCATGCTGCAATCTTGCAAGGGAAAAAGGAAACAGGAATTACCATTATGTATATGGTCGAAAAATTAGACGCTGGTGATATCCTTACACAAGTTACGGTTCCAATTGATTTAAATGATCATGTTGGGAAGATGCACGACAAACTTTCTCGTGCTGGTGCTACCCTACTAATGGAAACATTACCGAAATTATTTGCAGAAGAATTAACGCCAATGAAACAGGATGAAGCGAAGGCGACTTTTGCTGCAAATATTAAACGTGAGCAGGAGAAGATTGATTGGTCGAAAGGGAATGTTGAAATATATAATCATGTGCGTGGCCTCCATCCATGGCCTGTTGCATTTACAACGTACGAAGGTAAAATAATGAAAATTTGGTGGGCTGAAATCGAACAAGGTGTGTATCAAGGAACACCTGGAGAAATTACGCTTGTTCAGAATGATGGATTTATCGTTATTTGTGGGGATAAAAGGGGAATTAAGATTACTGAGATTCAACCAGCTGGTAAAAAAAGAATGAAAGTTGGGGATTATCTCAGAGGAGCCAATGATCGAATAAAACAAGGAACCATTCTAGGAGAATAATATGAAACCAAACCAACTCAGAAACACAATTTTAGACATCCTTATCCGAATTGAGAAAGACCAAGGATTTAGTCATTTGCTAATTGATAACGAGATTAAATCTAATCGGATCTCCGCGAAAGATATAAATTTACTAACAGAAATCGTATATGGAACAATGCAAAGAAAAATGACCTTAGATTTTTATATCGAAGCTTTTGTATCAACAAAGAAAAAAATGGATGCATGGGTGAAAATGCTCCTTAGAATGTCTATTTATCAAATGGTTTATTTGGACAAAGTTCCTGACCATGCGGTGATACATGAATCCGTAGAAATAGCAAAATTAAGGGGTCACAAAGGGATTTCTGGATTTGTTAATGGAATACTGCGAAGCGTACAGCGTGATGGTGTGCCAGATACGGGGATCATAAAAGACCAAGCAAAAAGACTTTCTATTGAAACGAGTCACCCAGAATGGTTAGTTAAAAGATGGATCAATGAATATGGTTTTGAAAAAACGAAAGCAATGTGTAATGCTAACTTAGTGAAGAAACAGCAATCGATAAGAATACAGCCTCTCAAAACAACAAGAGAAGAGGTCATGATAAAACTGAAATCACTTGGATTTGAAGTAAAGCCTTCTTATCTTTCACCACAAGGAATTATTATTGAAAAAGGTAACATTCTTACTACAGACTTATTTCGGGATGGTTATGTAACGATTCAAGATCAAAGCTCGATGCTTGTTGGCGAAATGCTTCATGCAGAACCGAATATGCGTGTTCTTGATGCCTGTAGTGCCCCAGGAGGGAAGGCAACACATATCGCTGAGAAAATGGAAGATAAAGGTAAACTATACGCTTATGATCTTCATCAGAAGAAAGTGAATTTAATCAAGAAGAAAGCTTCTGACTTGGACTTAACGATTATTGATGCAAATCAAGGTGATGCAAGGAATTTATCAGAACTCCATGACATCGAAAGCTTTGATCGAATTCTAGTTGATGCCCCATGCTCAGGGCTTGGAGTAATCAGAGGTAAGCCAGAAATTAAATATCATAAAAAAGAAGCGGATATCCAGAGACTTTCAGAGATTCAGTTAGAAATCTTACACAGTGTTTCACCTCTCCTGAAAAAAGGTGGCTTATTAATATATAGTACGTGTACAGTAGATATAGCAGAAAATGAAAAAGTAGTTCAGGAATTTTTGAAAGACCATCCAGATTATCAATTGGATGAGAAATTTTTTGAACAGCTCCCTGATGAAGCTAAGAGTGCCTCTGGAATTACTACGTACGGATTTCAATTATTCCCACAGGATTTCGGGACAGATGGATTTTTTCTTGCTCGTTTTGAAAAAAATGGATAATTTTGTTCTTTTATAAATAAAATTGTGTAATACTGGAATAAAGAATATAGTAATGCATTTATAGACGAGGGGGGATAAAATGATAGGAACATTCTTAACAGACCGGGGGAAAGTTAGAAGCCATAATGAAGACGCAGGTGGGATTTTTTATAATCAATCTAACCAGTTTTTAGCAGTTATTGCTGACGGAATGGGAGGACATCAAGCTGGGGATGTCGCTAGTCAAATGGCAATTTCACTTATTCGGGAAAAGTGGGAAAATACGAATACATTTAAAACACCTGATGAAATTGAAAAATGGCTAACCGATTCGATCAAGGATATAAATGAAGCTATTTACCTGCATGCTACGGAAAATAAAGAATGTGAAGGAATGGGTACTACGATTGTCATTACCATTCATATTCATGATTTTCTTACGATTGCGCATATCGGTGATAGTAGGTGTTACATGTTAAATGAGGATGGATTTAAGCAAATAACGGAAGACCATTCATTAGTAAATGCCCTTGTACAATCTGGACAAATCACAAAGGATGATGCTTTATACCATCCTAGAAAGAATGTCGTACTTCGTGCATTAGGTTCAGAAAATAATGTAGAAGTAGATATTAGAACAATTAATGTTGAAACAGGGGATAAGATATTGCTATGCACAGATGGACTTACAGACAAAATAGTAGACGATGAATTATATGAAGTGATCCGTTCAGGAAGTGAATTACCTGAAATTGGCCAGCGATTAATTGATATGGCTAACGATCGGGGCGGAGAAGATAATATTTCTCTTATTATTTTATCTAAAGGTTCTACTTTGAAAGCAGGTGGCGATACATGAGGGACGGTCACCTTTTGAACGAACGATACAAGATTAAGCATAAAATTGGTGCCGGAGGAATGGCTGATGTTTACTTAGCAAGGGACATCATTCTAGAGCGTGATGTTGCAATTAAATCCTTACGTATGGAATATGCAAATGATCAGGAATTTATTGCCCGTTTTGATCGGGAGGCCCAGTCAGCAACTAGTTTATCTCATCCGAATGTCGTTAGTATATACGATGTAGGCGAAGAAGATCACTTGCTATACATGGTTATGGAATATGTTGATGGGATGACATTAAAAGAATACATACAACGATTTGGGCCAATTGATGTTGGGGAAGCACTAGATATAATGAAGCAAATCTCATCAGCAATTACACATGCCCATGCTAACGATATTGTTCACCGGGATATAAAACCGCAAAATATACTTATTAATAATTTAGGACAAGCAAAGGTAACAGATTTTGGTATAGCGATGGCACTTAGCGCCACTTCCTTAACACAAACAAATTCCATTCTTGGTTCTGTTCATTATCTATCACCAGAGCAGGCAAGGGGTGGAATGGCTACTAAAAAATCTGACATTTACTCACTTGGAATTGTGCTATTTGAAATGTTAACGGGACGCTTGCCATTTTCAGGACAATCACCAGTATCTATTGCTTTAAAGCATTTACAAAGTGATACACCTTCTGTAAGGAAGTTTAATCCTGAGATACCTCAAAGTGTAGAAAATATTGTACTGAAAGCAACAGCAAAAAATCCATTTCATCGTTATGAATCAATTTATGAATTAGAAGATGCAATTGAGACTGCTTTACATCCGAATAAAATCAATGAGAAAGCATATACGCCACCAGTTGAAGTTGGCGAAGAAACGAAGGCAATTCCGATTATTACTGATCAGCAATTGGAAAGCAATTATGATCAAGAAACATTGGTTCTCCGTCCGAATGAAACAACTGTCAATTATCCTGAAGAAAATAACAAACAAAAAGTAAAAAAAGTAACTAAGAATACAACAAGTAAGAAAAAAACGAGTAAGAAGAAGCCGAAAAAAGAGAAAAAGGGCAAAAAGAAATGGTTAATTATATTTAGCGTTCTTTTTATCATACTAGCTTCTGGCATAACTGCTTTATTTATATTTCCAGGATTCTTGCAACCAAGTGATGTAACGATTCCTGATATTATCGAGATGGAATCAGATGAGGCAACAGATATGTTAGAAGAGCTTAACTTGGTAGTAGAAGAAGAAAGTGTTTTTTCAGAGGATATTGATGAAGGGTTGGTTGTCAGAACGAATCCCAATCCAGGTAGAACCGTTAAAGAAGAGACGGTTGTTACTTTATTCGTAAGTGAAGGGAAAGAACGTGTCGTTTTTGATGATTATGTTGGTCGTGATTTTAGTCAAGTAGAAACATTGCTTGACAGAGAAGGTTTTAATGACATCATTACGTATGAAAAGTATTCGGATCGACCTGTTGGTGAAATTATTAGACAAATTTCTCCAAATCCAGATGATGAAGTTATTCCAGGGGAAACCGAAGTAATCTTTGAAATTAGTAATGGTCCTGAACCTGTAAGCTTAACGGATCTAACTGGTATGACAGAAGAAGATGCAATTGCCTACTTAAAAGATGAAAATCTGAATCCAAAAGTAAGTAGTGAACATTCTGATACAGTAGCAGAAGGGCTTGTGATAAGGCAGTCCCCATCAACTGGATCAAACATAGGAGATGGGGAAACGGTTGAGATTGTTATTTCATTGGGACCAGAGGAAATAGAGCCTGGGCCACAGTCTCAAATAATTAAATATACTGTCCCTTATGAACCAAAAGAACAAGAAACCGATGACGGGGAGCCTGGTGACGATCAGGATACGGAGCCACAAGAACCTGCTGAACAGAATGTGAAGATTTATATTAAAGATGCGAATAAGGACTTTTCTGTTCCACACATTGATGAAGTGATAACAGAAAATACAACCTTTACATTCACAGTCGTTATTAATCCTGGTAGTAGTGCAGAATATCGGATAGTAAGAGACGATGAGGAAATTGTACGTGAGGAAGTAAATTATGAGGAGCAAGAAGGTGAATAAATGGCAGAAGGTATGATCATTAAAGCTTTAAGTGGTTTTTATTATGTAAAGTCGGAAGATAAAGTGTACCAGTGTAGAGGTCGGGGGGTTTTTAGAAATCAGAACATCACCCCCCTTGTTGGTGACTATGTAGAGTTTGATAAGAGTGGGCAAGGTGAAGGGTATATTATGAAAATAAAATCCAGAACAAATGAACTCGTTCGCCCACCGATTGCAAATATAAATCAAGCAATCCTTGTAAGTTCTGCTCATTCGCCTTCCTTTAGTCCTAACTTATTGGACCGTTTTCTGGTGCTGATCGAAGCAAAACATGTTGATCCTGTAATTTTTATTACGAAAGTAGATAAATTAAATGATTCCGAAAGACTTGAAATTGAAAACTATAAAAAAGTTTATGAGACAATTGGGTATCGTGTCGAATTACTTTCAACGAAGGATCCGAATTATTTTCCAGATATAAAGGAATATTTCACTGGTAATGTAACAGTTATAGCGGGACAATCTGGAGTGGGTAAATCTTCACTGATCAATGCTTTAGATCCTTCGCTCCTTTTAGATACTGCTGAAATATCTAAAAGTCTTGGAAGGGGAAAACACACAACAAGGCATGTTGAATTAGTTGAGCTAAATGGGGGCCTAGTCGCTGATACTCCTGGATTTAGTTCATTGGATTTTAGTGAGATTGAAGCAGAGGATTTAGCTGACTGTTTCCCTGAAATGAGAGAAAGAAAATCTTCTTGTAAATTCCGAGGATGCCTGCATCATAAAGAACCTAAATGTGCTGTGAAGGACGCAGTAGCGAACGAGGAGATTGAACACTTTCGGTATGAGCATTATGTTAATTTTTTAGAGGAAATACAATCAAGAAAGCCGAGGTATTAATTATGACAAAAATAGCACCATCAATCCTATCAGCCGATTTTGCTAAATTAGGTGAAGAAATAAAAGATGTAGAACAAGGTGGGGCCGACTATATTCATGTTGATGTAATGGACGGCCACTTTGTTCCGAATATAACAATTGGGCCACTTATTGTAGATGCAATTAAACCAGTAACATCCCTTCCATTAGATGTTCACTTAATGATTAAAAATCCAGATGACTATATCCAGGCTTTTGCAAAAAGTGGAGCAGATATCATTACTGTACATCAGGAAGCATGTGTTCATTTACATCGAACGATCCAACTAATTAAAGATAATGGAGTAAAGGCAGGGGTAGTAATTAATCCAGCAACACCTGCAGAAATGTTACAACCAGTATTAGGTGATGTTGATTTAGTTTTAGTAATGACTGTGAATCCTGGTTTTGGGGGACAAACTTTCATTGAAAGTACCTTAACAAAAATCGAAAAAATTGCAAAATGGCGTAGCGAATTAGGGTTAGATTTTGAAATAGAGGTCGATGGTGGTGTGAACCCAGAGACTGCTCAGTTGTGTGCTCGAGCAGGAGCTGATGTCTTAGTTGCAGGTAGTGCAATTTTTAATCAAGCAAATAGAAAAGCTGCAATTGAAGCAATTAGGCATGGCGCCGAGGGGTGACGAAGCGTGATTTCAGTTGCGATTGTTGCAAATGGACCTATTGAATCTATCCCTGATCTTAGGATTTACCAGAAAGATATAGATTGCTGGATTGGAGCAGATCGAGGGGCTTTCGTTCTTGCTGAGCAGGGAATATCGATGGAATATGCCATAGGAGACTTTGATTCTATTGATGAGCAGGAGAAGGAAAGCCTTAAAGAACATACGAATTCGTATCGGGAATTTCCGGCTGAAAAAAACGAAACAGATTTGGAATTGGCTGTTCGACAGGCGTTAGAATTAGAACCGACTAAGATTTATTTCTTCGGTGTAACTGGTGGAAGACTAGATCATGAGATTGCTAATATTCAACTTCTATATCAGATTCGAAAAAAAGGTGTTCAGGGGATTATTATCGATAAACAAAATTATATCGAACTTACTTTTCCTGGTACTTACCATCTTACACAGGATGAATCGTATGAAAACATTTCATTTATCCCATTTTCAAGCGAGGTAGAAGGAATTACGCTTACAAACTTTTACTATCCTTTGGAAAATAAAACAATTTCTTGGGGGTCCACTCGATGTATTTCAAATAAGCTTCTTTCAAATAATGGTACTTTTTCATTCAGTAAAGGCATATTATTATTTGTAAAGAGTCGTAATGTGATTTTACCTTAATTAGAATCACATAAATAGGAGGGGCACTTATGAAATTTTATACTATTAAACTCCCGAAATTTATAGGTGGTATGGTGAAAGTCGTAATAGGGATATTTCACAAAAAGGAAAAATAGAATGGACCCAAACATTTAGTATACTTTTGTCAACCATGTTGGCAAAAGTATTTTATTGTGTATTTAGAAAATAGCCAAAGTAAAAGAAAAAAGCACCCAATGACATGGGTGCTTTTCATCATTACTAATGTAAGCTGTACTTAGGTATATTTATACGCGCTCTACTTTACCTGATTTAAGTGCACGTGCAGAGACATAAACTTTTTTAGGTTTTCCGTCAACCATAATACGTACTTTTTGTACATTAGCTTTCCATTTACGCTTATTGTAATTCATAGCATGAGAGCGTTGGTTACCACTGCGAGTTTTGCGACCAGTTATAACACATTTTCTAGCCATGTTATTCCCTCCCAACTCTAACAAGTTCATTAATATTTCAATAATACTTATATAATTTACCATAATTAAGCACAGAAAGCAATTGATTATTTTAATGAATCTAGTTTTCTGGAATAAATTTCATATAGTTCAGTATGCATGAAGAAAGTGTTGGCAAGCTTTTTCTGAGCATAATAAGTATTAGATAAAGCGAAATCACTTGACAGATTAGAGCAAATCGTCCATTGTAATAAGGGATATTTTCCCTTAATTAGTTGTTGTCTAGCTCTGGTTTCCGAGCGACTGGCAAAGCTTTCTCACTTTCGTAGGAATGATTGATTACAATCGAACCACCCACACGTTATGTGGGGCAGTCCGTACGTTGTTAGAAGGGGCTTGCGCTTTTCTTAAGTAGTTACTTTTAAAAATGATTAGTATGTAGTATAATTTGCTTATATTAACAGTAGGTATTCAAGGAGGATTATTATGTCCATTGAGTTAAATACAAATGACGGTCAAGTAACCATTACAAATGATGTAATTGCGACAATTGCTGGAGGAACTGCAGTTGAATGTTATGGAATCGTAGGTATGGCCTCTAAAAGCCAAATTAGAGATGGTATTGCAGAAATGCTAAAAAAAGAAAATTATTCACGTGGAATTATAGTACGACAAGATGAAGACAAATTACATATCGATATGTATATTATCGTTAGTTATGGGACAAAGATCTCAGAAGTAGCAAATAATGTACAATCACAAGTGAAATATGCATTGAGTCAATCATTAGGATTATCTATCGACTCTGTAAATATTTATATTCAAGGAGTACGTGTTCTAAAGGATTAGTCGTTCTAACGTTATTGAGGAGGAAATATAGTGACGGTCAAGAAAATTGATGGTGTTGTTTTAACGCAAATGATCTTAACAGGTGCACATCATTTAACAAATAACGCCAAAAAAATAGATGCTTTAAATGTTTTCCCAGTTCCTGATGGAGATACTGGAACAAATATGAATTTATCAATGACTTCAGGTGCTAGTGAAGTAAAGAAACTAAATAGTAACCATGCTTCAGATGTTGCAAATGCCTTTTCTAAAGGGTTACTTATGGGCGCTAGAGGGAATTCTGGTGTTATTTTATCGCAAATATTCCGTGGATTTGCTAAGGGAATGGAAAAGAAAGATAGTGTAACAACAGATGATTTGGCTGTAGCCATTGATGCTGGGGTTAAAACTGCATATAAGGCAGTAATGAAACCTGTTGAGGGGACCATTTTGACGGTTGCGAAAGATGCTGCAAAAGAAGCGGTGTTAATAGCTAAAGATGAAAAAGATATTATTGTCATGATGGAGAAAGTATTAGCTGAAGCGAAAGCCTCACTAAAACGCACGCCTGATTTATTACCTGTTTTAAAAGAAGTTGGTGTAGTTGATTCAGGTGGGCAAGGATTAGTAACTATTTATGAAGGGTTTCTAGCAGCTCTAAAAGGTGAAGAACTTCCTGAGTCAGAAACGACTGAAGCTGAAATGGAAGAAATGGTAAACGCAGAGCACCATAAAGCCCAAGACTTTATGGATACATCTGAAATCGTGTTTGGATATTGCACGGAATTTATGGTTCGTTTTGATGAAGAAAAGTTAGCCAAAACACCATATAATGAAGATGAGTTTCGTAATGAATTAAGCGAACTTGGTGATTCATTACTTGTTGTTTCCGATGAAGAAATCGTCAAAGTACATGTTCATTCAGAAACACCTGGAACTTGTATTAACCTAGGTCATCGTTATGGTAGCTTAATCAAGGTTAAAGTAGAGAACATGCGTGAGCAACATACTGCAATTGTTGGTGAAAAAGCAAAAAACGTTACACCAGTAGAAATGAAGGAATATGCAATTGTTACAGTAGCAATGGGTAAAGGTATTAAAGCGTTACTAGAAAGTCTTGGTGCATCTGTCGTAATCGAAGGTGGACAGACAATGAATCCAAGTACACAGGACATAACGGACGCTATTAAAAAAGCAAATGCAAAAAATATCTTGGTGCTACCGAATAATAAAAATATTCGAATGGCAGCTGACCAAGCTGCGGAGTTGGCGGAAGAAAATGTTGCTGTAGTACCGACAACAACTATTCCCCAAGGAATAAGTGCAATGCTCGCGTTCCACCCTGATCTAGATATTAAAACCAACAGTCAAGCAATGGATGAGGCTCGTAAGCAAGTGAAAACGGGACAAGTTACATATGCTGTAAGAGATACACAAATTGATGGTATCACCATTAAGAATGGTAATTTTATGGGTATTGAGGATGGGAAGATAAAAGCTACACATCCAGAGAAACAAGAAGCTGTAAAATTATTATTAAAAGAGATGATAACAGAAGATGATGAAATCTTAACTATTTTATATGGTGAAGATGTTACATCTGAAGAAGTTGATGAATTAGTTAGTTATATTGAAGAATCATATGAAGATATCGAAATTGAAGTCCATCGCGGAGACCAACCGATATATTCCTATATTCTATCTGTAGAATAAGCTTCAAAATAAAAATTCGCCTAGAATCACAAGGCGAATTTTTATTTTGACTTTGAGAAGGAATGTTTCTGATTATAGGATTTTCTTATTTATTCGGTTGCTTTTATTGTTGTAATTGTTCTAAGCTACAACGGAAAATATATAGACTGTTGATTTCTTTAATTCAGTATAGTTTAGCTCTCGCTTTCACTTATTAATGCTATGTGCTGCAATTCGCTGCGGCAGAATGCTTCGCTTTCCGCGGGCACGGCCTCAGCCCTCCTCGGAAGAAGACCACTTCCTGTGGGGTCTTCAGACACGTGCTGTTCCCGCAGGAGTCTACGCATTCTGCC
>NZ_RBZO01000008.1 GCF_003628445.1 Oceanobacillus bengalensis | reverse complement strand
TCCATTATTTTCATCAACTATGAATTAACATTCAATTGTAGAAAGTTAACATTCCGAGATTCCTATGCTATAATATTCGTCTTTTGATTGGAAGGTTTTCGTTTTGTCCCAGCCCCTTTTTTATTGTGTAAAAGCTTTACTTTATAAACGATTCAAAAGTGAATTATTAATTCATTTTTGAATCGTTTATTTCTGTTCATTTTAATAATTGTAATTCAATTTTGAATCTATTTGTAAAATTTAAAATTATAGTAATTCCAATTCGCAATCAATGAAAATTCCATAAAAATTCTCAAACTATGTATTACCAACATTTCACTTGCTTTTATTTATATTTTTATAAAACTTGGCATGATTTTTGCTGTATGAATAGTGGATACATATTAAAAGGAGGAAATTAAAATGACGATAGCAATTACAGATGAACTTCAACAAATGAAAATAATGATTAAAAACTTCGTGGACAATGAAGTAGATGCCTATGCACAGCAAATTGAAGATGAAGATGCACTTCCCGAGCATCTTGTGGAAAAAGCGAAGGAGCTTGGGCTATTTGGTATAAGCATTCCAGAAGCGTATGGTGGCATTGGTCTAGATGCAGTTGGCAAGGCGATCGTATTAGAGCAATTAGGTAGAACACATAATGGCTTTGTTTCGCTTATTAGTGCACATACAGGGATTGGTAGTACAGGAATTGTGAAACTAGCATCCAACTATTTAAAACAAAAATATTTGCCAGATATGGCTGCAGGAAGGAAGATTGCTGCTTTTGCTCTATCTGAACCTGGAGCTGGATCGGATGCGACAAATTTAGCTACAGTAGCGGAAAAACAGGGGGAGAGTTGGGTATTAAATGGTACAAAACACTTTATTACCAATGCTCCGGTTGCTGATGTGTTTACCGTATTTGCAGTAACAGATAAGGAAAAGGGTGCGAAAGGTGGCATTACAGCATTTCTAGTAGAAAGAGACTTTCCAGGATTAATTGTAGGAAAGAAAGATAAAAAGATGGGCCTACGTGGTTCTTCTACTGCTCAAGTAATTTTTGAAAACTGTATCGTTCCAGAAGAAAATGTCATAGGAGAAGTTGGTATGGGGTATATGAATGCCCTGAAAATTCTAGGTGAAGGTCGTGTTGGATTAGCAGCTCGTGCAGTCGGGTCCTGTGATAAGTTAATCGAAATCTCAGCGAGTTATGCGAAGGAAAGAGTTCAATTTGGTAAACCGATTGCATCGAATCAAGCGATTCAATGGATGTTAGCGGATATGGCGACGGAAACGGAAGCGGCTCGTACGTTAACAATGATGGCAGCGGAGAAGATCGATTCAGGTAAAAAAGTAATTAAAGAAGCGGCCATGGCAAAATTATTTGCATCTGAAGTCTTTAATAAAGTAGCAGATAAGGCTGTTCAAATCCATGGTGGAATTGGTTACATTGGGGAATATCCTGTCGAACGTTTTTATCGTGATGCTAGAATTACAAAAATCTATGAAGGAACAAATGAGATACAACGCCTTATTATTGCAAGAAGAATACTAGACGAAAATTAAAATGGTTTAGCAAATGATTCACCTTAATGGAAACGCTAACAAATTGAGTTCAACGTTTTTTTGGGGGGATTTCAAGTTACATGTACTCAAATTCCCCCAAATATTAATAGATTGTAAAAAACGAATGGTGGTGAATAAATGGTAGCTCAAACAGGAACAGAACAAAAGATTGATACAACCGTTAAAGAAAAACCAGCTTATATTGAAGAGATTTGGAAAGGTAGAAAGGAGAAATGGAATCGCTCCAGAATTCTTTTAACGATGATATCTTTATTGGCAATCGGTCTTTCTGTATTCCATGTGTATACCGCGGGATTTGGAACGTTATCATCATGGCAGCAAAGAAGTATTCATGTCTTATGGGCAATTCTACTAATCTTCCTTATCTTCCCATTTAGAAAAGGAAAGAAGTTTGGGATCATTGACATTGTAATGATTTTGGTAGCTTTGGTTACAGCTGGCTATATGTTATTTGATGCACAAGGAATTCAAAGTAGACAAGGGGATATAAGCTCAACTGATGCGGCATTTGGAACTATATTTATCGCATTGGTATTGGAAGCTACTAGGAGAACAAATGGAGTTTTAATGGCTGCAATTGGTGTATTCTTCTTAGCATATATTCTATTTGGTCAATACTTTCCTGGTGCATTAGCTCATCCGGGCATTCGATACGAAAAAATGGTTGACCATATGTTTAACGGTACACTTGGAATCTTCAGTGAACCAATCTATGTCAGTTCTACTGTACTAATATTGTTTGTTATTTTCGGTTCGTTCTTAATGCGATCTGGTGGGGGACAGTTTTTTACAGACTTTGCTTTTGGGTTACTTGGTAATAAAACAGGTGGTCCTGCATTGTCCGCGGTAGGCTCAAGTGCACTTGTTGGCACAATAACAGGAAATGGTGCAGCAAATGCCGCAATAACAGGTGCTTTTACAATTCCATTAATGAAAAAGTTAGGGTATAGTAAACGGTTCTCAGCAGCAGTAGAAGCGGTGGCCTCTCAAGGTGGTCAAATTATGCCACCGATAATGGGTGCGTCCGTCTTTATTATGGCAGAAACACTTGGAATTCCGTATATAAAACTTGCGTTATACGCCTTAATCCCTGCGATTATATACTTTTTCATTGCTGGAATGGTTGTATATTTTCATGCAAAACGTTTGAAAATGGCTGGAATTCCTAAAGAACAATTGCCAAGTGTATGGAAAGTTCTGTTAAGGCAAGGTTATCTGTTCTTGCCGATTGTTTTAATTATCGGCTTGATGGTTTACGGATTCAGTCCAATGAAGGCTGGTTTTTATGCGATTTTAGCAGCTGTAGTTTTAAGTTGGATTCGTAGGGCAACCCGAATGAACCTTCTAGATGTATTAGCTGCACTAGAAAATGGTGCCAGAAGTGCATTAACTGTCATTGCTGCATGTGCGACTGCGGGTATTATTGTTGGAGCAGTATCTCTTACAGGCTTAGGTATTACTTTCTCACGCTTTGTTATTGATCTAGCAGGTGGAAACTTACTATTACTTCTTGTCCTTGTTGGGGTCGCTTCAATCATTATGGGTATGGGTATGCCAACTGTATCTGCATATGTTATCTTGGCAGTTTTAGGTGCTCCAGCATTAATTCAATTGGGAGTCAATGAAGTTGCTGCACATATGTTTGTATTCTACTTTGGGGTTATGTCCGGTTTAACACCTCCAGTAGCGATTACAGCTTATACTACAGCAGGATTAGCAGGTTCTGATCCATTTAAGACAGCTCTCTATTCTATGAAAATTGGATTAGGCGGATTTTTTATACCGTTTATTTTTGCCTACAATCCTGTATTACTTATGCAGGGTGGAAACACAGCAGAAATCGTGATTGCGATTGTTAGTGCATTCCTGAGTTGTATATTCTTTGCCGGGGCACTAGAGGATTACTTCTTAGGACAATTAGGGGTATTGAAGCGGATTCTAATGTTTGCTAGTGCTGTACTTTTAGTTACGCCAGGGATTATAGGGGATGTAGTCGGCATTTTAATTGCTATCTCCCTTATTATTTGGCAAAAAAAAATGAATAATCGAGCGAATATAGAAAAAAAACAAAAAATTGGATAGGAAGGTGAATTTTATGAAGAAAATCATACGTTGTAGTCTAATTCTATTAATTGTAGGATTTTTAGCAGCATGTGGAGATTCAGAAGAAACATCTAGTAATTCTGATAAACCAACAGCTCCAGATAAATTTTTAACGATTGGTTCAGGACCAATGGGTTCAGGTTGGTATCCTATTACAACTACAATGACAGAGATTTATTCGACTGAGTTTAATGGATTGAATGCCACGCAACTTGAAGGTGGTTCAAACGCAAATCTAAAATCCCTTGAAATTGGAGATATACAGATGGGAATTACGTATACAATGGATTTTAATGCGGCTCTGGAAGGTGGGAATGGATTTGAAGAACCACTTGAGAATGTCGCGGCAATAGGATCCTTATATCCAACGTACCAAACAATTGCAACAACAGCAAACAATGGAGAAATTAATAAAATAGAGGATATTTTGGATAAGCATATTTTCCTTGGGCCCCAAGGTGGGGGGGGAGTTATTGGCTTTTGGAATATGATGAAAGAATATGGAATTGATGAACAAGCAATTGAAGATGCTGGTGGACAACTTTCATATGGGAACTATTCAGATGGTACTTCTATGCTAAAAGATAATAATGTAGACGTTTTCTTAGGTGGAGGAGCGCCATATGTATCTGCACTACAAGAAATGGAAATAACACAGCCGATTAAAGTCCTTCCAATTTCTCAAGATAAATTGGAGAGTATTGAAGAGAAGGGAATTGGGATAACTACAGGTGCTCTTCCTGGTGGCACTTATCAAGGAATTGATGAAGACACACCTACTTACGTCATGGAGACAATGATTATTGTTAGAGCTGATTTAGATGAGGAGTATGTATACAATTTAACGAAAGTATTCTGGGAGAACCTTCCTACTTTTGAAAAGCAAGTTCCGGATAGAGCGAAAGAATTTGATCTAGATACAGTATTAAATGGAATTGATCCAGAAACATTGCATCCAGGAGCAAAACGTTATTATGAAGAACAAGGTGTTATTGAGTAAAAATTCAATAAGGAGGATTCCACTTGAATAGATTGGAAGAGCGAAGATGGTATCAAGCATACCCATCTGACATAAATAAATTTATTGATATACCAGAGATACCGGTTTATTCCCTTTTGAATGAAACAGCGGAAAAATACGGCAAACGAGCGGCTATTATTCAAGATGATGAGGAAATCTCCTATGGCGAATTGTTGGAGAAAACAGAACGGTTAGCTGGAGCATGGAATGCTATCGGATTGAAAAAAGGAGATAGAATCGGGTTGATGATTTCCAATCATCCCGATTATATCATCTCTTATTATGCAGCAATGAGGCTTGGGTTAATTGTTGTACAAATTAACCCTCGCTATACGGCCAGAGAGCTGTTACAAATTGTGAAAGATTCGGAAGCAACTTATATCGTTGCTGAAGAAGACAGTGTTGATACGGTTAATCAATTAAAGGAAATATACTCATTTGAACATGTTTATATCGTTGGTAAAGGAACAAATCAATATCAGAGTATTAATAAATTGATTGAAAAATCAATCCGATTAAGTAAGGATGTTTTCATACAACCAAAAGATGACATTGCAGTGATTCAATATACTGGTGGTACATCAGGAGTTCTAAAAGGAGCCATGCTAACCCATTATAATTTAGTGGCTAATGTATATCAAAGCTATGCGATGTACGGGAGTCGAATGGAATTTGGTAAGGAAATCATACTTACCGCTACACCACTTTATCACGTGTATGCAATGACAAGCGCAATGAATCTTGGAATCTATATTGGAGCAACCATTCTACTAATTCACAAATTCGAAGTAGAAAACGTATTGGAGAAAATTAAAAAATACCAACCAACGTTCTTTCCAGGAGTACCAAGAATGTATAACGCTTTTGTTAACCATAAAAATGTCGAACAATATGGGATTAATAGTTTGAAATTTTGCTCTAGTGGATCTGCTCCCCTCCCAATCGAAGTAATCCGTAAATTTGAGAAGATAACAGGAGCGGTTATTGGAGAAGGATTTGGTTTATCGGAAGCATCCCCATCGACCCATCGCAATCCACCAGGTGGTATTCGGAAAGTTGGTAGTATCGGTGTTCCGTTCCCAAATACCGATTGTAAAATCGTTGGTGAGGACAACTTGGAGCTTCCAATTGGAACTGTGGGAGAGTTAATTATTAAAGGTCCACAGGTTATGAAGGGTTATTTTAGAAATGATGATGAAACCAAGTATGCCTTAAGGAATGGTTGGTTATATACAGGGGATTTAGCAAAGCAGGATGAGGATGGTTACTTCTATATCGTTGGAAGAAAAAAAGAAATGGTCATCAATGGGGGGTTCAATGTTTATCCTCAAGAGATCGAAAATGTACTGTATGAACACCCAGATATAAAAGAGTGTGCTGTCGTAGGAATCCCACATCCTGAAAAGGGAGAAATCGTAAAAGCATATCTCGCCCCAAAAGACGGAGTAACGATTGACTTTGAAGAAGTAAAGGGGTTCTGTTACCGGAATCTTACACCGTATAAGGTACCGAAGGCATTTGAAATCATTGATGAATTACCAAGAAATACGGTGGGTAAAATTCTAAAACGTATTTTAGTAGAGAAAGAGACTGAGAAATTGTAATAGAGGACTAAATACCGAGGAGTGGACAGTGTGAATTTTAACCTTGATGAAGAAATCCGATTTTTAAAAAAAGGTGTACGTGATTTTGTTCAAACAGAAGTAGAAGCAGTTGCAATGGATATCGAGAGAGAAGATAAAATTCCAGAGCGGATAATTGAGATGTCTAAAGAAATGGGATTATTCGGCCTTAGTATTCCTGAAGAGTTCGGTGGCTTAGGTATTGGCATGGTTGGAAAATGCGCGTTATATGAAGAAATTGGTGCAACACATAATGGATACACAACACTAATCGGTGCCCATACAGGGATTGGAACAGTTGGAATTGTTGAGTTAGGAAGCGAAGAGCAGAAGCAAAAATACCTTCCAGATTTAGCTAGTGGCGAGAAGATTGGTGCATTCGCCCTAACAGAACCAAGTGCAGGTTCAAATGCGAGCGCACTAAAAACGACTGCAGTTCGTAAGGATAACAAATACATTTTAAACGGGACAAAGCATTACATTACAAATGCAACGGAAGCAGATGTATTTACGGTAATGGCTGTTACCGACCCAACGAAAGGTGCGAAGGGGATTACATCATTTATTGTTGAAAAAAACTTTCCTGGATTTAAGGTGGGGGCAGTTGAACCGAAAATGGGATTAAAGGGATCACATTCTGCTGAAATCATCATGGAAGATTGTGAGGTTCCAATTGAGAATGTACTAGGTGAAGAAGGGCAAGGATACGTTAATGCCTTAAAGATTCTAGCAAATGGTCGTGCGGGATTAGCTGCTAGAAACTTAGGTTCAAGTCAAAAACTACTAGACTTGTCCACAACGTACGCAATAGAACGACAACAATTTGGCGTATCAATTATTGACCATCAAGCAGTTGGACATATGCTTGCTGAAATGGCAGTTGCTATTGAAGCATTACGTTCCTTTACTTATCGAGTAGCTTGGATGGTAGATGAAGGACAAAAGGTAATTAAAGAGGCAGCAATGTTAAAACTTTACGGGTCAGAAGTTTATAACAGTGTAGCAGATAAAGCCGTTCAAGTTCATGGTGGTATTGGATATATCTCTGATTTCCCGATTGAGCGTTTCTTCCGTGATGCGCGTATCGCACGAATCTATGAAGGTACATCTGAAATTCAAAAAAATATCATATCAGGTCAATTGAAAAAAGAGTATAGCTAGAACTCACGAACCAAGAGGGGATGAATAAGCATGAAGGAAAGTATTGTTATTGTTAGTGCGGTTAGAACAGCAATCGGCGCTTATGGAGGTTCACTTAAAGAAGTTGGTTCAGGCCAGCTTGCATCTTTAGCAATTAAAGAAGCAATTAATAGATCAGGGATATCATCAGATCAAGTCGACGAAGTCATCATGGGAGAGGTTCGACAAACGACTGAATCATCTAATATTGCAAGAGTTGCAGCCTTGCGTGCTGGTGTACCAGAAGAGGCTACTGCGTATACGGTAAATCGCCTATGTGCTTCAGGAATGCAAGCAGTTGCATCAGGAGTTCAGCAAATTTTATTTGAACAAGCGAATATCGTTGTTGCTGGTGGGACAGAGAGCATGAGTCGTTCTCCTATCTATCTAAGGAATGCTAGATTTGGCGGAGATAAACCTTACTTGGTGGATTCAAATACTGAAGCAGGGCAACAGCCTTCTGAAATTTATGGGAAGGACTTAGGAATGGGAATTACTGCTGAGAATGTGGCAGAAAAGTATCAGATATCTAGAGAAGAACAAGATGCATTTGCAATTGAAAGTCAAAGAAGAGCAAGCAAAGCGATTGAAGAAGGGCGTTTTAAAGAGGAAATCGTTCCAGTCGAGGTGAGGGAGAGAAAAAGAACCTTTACATTCGCCCAAGATGAGCATCCACGTCCAAGTACGACAATTGAAAAGCTTGCAAAATTAAAAGCTGTTTTTAAAGAGGATGGAACCGTTACTGCAGGAAATGCCTGTGGTAGAAACGATGGTGCTGCGGCATTGGTTCTTATGAGAGAGTCAGAAGCAAAAGCATTGGGCTTAACCCCATTAGCACGAGTCGTTGACTGGGCAACTGCTGGAGTATCACCTGAGGTTATGGGCATTGGACCAGTTCCAGCTGTGAAGAAACTGCTAGAACGAACATCAAAACAACTACAAGATATTGATATATTTGAGTTAAACGAAGCATTTGCGTCCCAATCACTAGCTGTCATAAAGGAATTAGGCTTGGATCCTGAAAGAGTAAATGTGAATGGTGGAGCAATTGCTCTTGGACATCCAGTTGGAGCAAGTGGTGCAAGAATAATCACGACACTCCTACATGAACTGATTAAACGGAAACAACACTATGGTATTGCAACATTATGTGCTGGTGGTGGGCAAGGCATGGCGATTATGATTGAGCAGGTTTAATGATGTAATAGGAGGGCTTCTGAATGAATAAAGAAATTGTAGAAGTTAGAAAAAGTTTTGAATCCAGCCCTTTTTTCTCACTTGTTGGTTTTGAGGTTCTCTATTTTGAGGAAGGAAATGTAAAGATTAAGCTTCCGGTTACAAATAAACTTTTAAACGCTAATGAAACATTGCATGGTGGTGTTCATGCGACCATGCTAGATATAATCATGGGAATGACAATTCGGTCGGTATCCAAAACACGTTGTACGACTATCAACCTAGATATACATTACATTGCCCCATCTACTAAAGGGGAAATATATGCAACAGGAAAGATTTTAAAGCAAGGTTATAAAATTGTAACAGCAGAAGCAGAGCTTATAGGTGAGGATGGACAACTGCTTGCCAAGGGTGTAGGAACATTTAAGTTGTTAAGAAATGAAGTATAGGAGGAATTACAAATGGAAGAGAATTTTGTTGGTAAAGTAGCTTTTATTACAGGTGGTAGTCGTGGTATTGGAAAAGGTGTTGCATTACGGTTTGCTGAAGAAGGAGCAAAGGTTGCGGTTATCGATATTAATGAAGAGGCACTAAATGAAGTAGGGAAGGAATTTGCGGAAAAAGGGTATGAAATTTTTACAAAGAAAGCAAACGTTGTAAACGCAGAAGAAGTAGAAGCTGCTGTAAATGAAGTAATTTCAACCTTTGGGACAGTTGATATTCTAGTGAATAATGCAGGGATTATTCGTGATAATCTATTATTCAAAATGACAGATAGTGATTGGCAACAAGTAATGGATGTTCATTTAAAAGGATCATTTAATGCTGCTCGAGCCGTTCAAAAATATATGGTAGATCAAAAATATGGTCGAATCATTAATATCTCATCAACTTCAGCGTTAGGTAACCGTGGTCAGGCAAACTATGCAACAGCGAAGGCTGGTTTACAAGGTTTTACAAAAACACTTGCGATTGAACTTGGTAAATTCGGAATCACTGCTAATGCTGTAGCACCAGGATTCATTGAAACTGAAATGACAAAGGCTACTGCTGGGAGAGTAGGCGCTCGTTATGATGAATTTGTAAAATTAAACGTTAGTAAAATTCCAGTAGCAAGAAGCGGGAAACCAGAGGATATCGCGAATGCAGTTGCATTTTTCGCTGATGAAAAGTCTTCCTTTGTTAATGGTCAGGTTATCTATGTTGCTGGTGGACCAAAGGCTTAAACATTTGATAGTTGGGAGATGAAACAATGTATAAAGATATGATTGGTAAACAGTCGGAAAAGGTTAAAAATGTTGTAGAAAGAGGAATGGTTAAGCGGTTTGTGGAATCAATAGGTGACTCACATCCAATTTATGTTGACGAAGAGGTAGGAAAACATTCCAGATATGGTGCGAATATTACACCTCCTACTTTTCCGCGCATATTTGATTATGGTGTAGTAGAAGGCCTGCATTTACCGAAAAAGGGATTAATCCATGGTGAGCAAAACTACCATTTTGAAAGACCCTTATTAGTTGGTGAAGAAGTGTATTGCTATACAGGTGTCAAAGATTATTATGAGAAAAAAGGTAAAAATGGATTGATGGGATTTTTGGTAACAAGTAGGTATGGAGAGGATAAAAATGGAAACCTCATTTTTACAGAGGAATCGATTGTCATCATTAATGAAGCTGTGAGGGAGGCAATGAAAGTATGAAACAATTAGTGGAGCTTCATACGAATGATTCACTAGAGGTAACGCTTGAGCCTGTTTCTAGAATGGACCTAATAAAGTATTCAGGTGCTTCGGGTGATTTTAACCCAATTCATACGGTTGATGAAGAAGCAAAGAAAGCAGGATTGCCTGGAATTATTGCTCATGGCATGTGGACAATGGGAAATTTATCGAAATTATTTACTCCGTATTATGAAGAAGGATTTATTCAAGATTATCAGATACGCTTTTCTGGGATGGTATTTCTTCAAGATGTGATAACCCTTAAAGCGGAAGTAGAGAATATATCAGATACGTTTTCAGATTTTAAAGTAAAAGCTGTAAATCAACATGGAAAAGAAGTCATTAAAGGGAAAATTCGTTTCTCTAAATATTAAAGTAGACTAACAATGGATAAACAACTGTACGCATTTTCAAGGAAGATAAGGAGTGGTTCACATATGAAAAGAGATGCTGTAATCGTTTCTGCAGTACGGACACCTATTGCAAGGCAAGGTGGTGCTTTAGCTACAATTCCAGCACATGTTTTTGGGGCAGAAGTAATAAAAGAAGCAGTAAAAAGGGTCAATCTAAATCCTGAGATAATTGATGATGTTATCTTCGGAAATGTATTAAGTGGTGGTGGAAATATTGCTAGATTAACAGCCTTACAGACAGGGCTATCTATTTATTTACCAGGATTAACGGTTGACCGTCAGTGTGGTTCTGGGATTAATGCGGTTGTTCTTGCAGCACAGGCTATTCAGTCAGGAGCAGGTGATGTTTTCATTGCAGGTGGAACAGAAAGCATGAGTAGGGCACCTTACTTGATGGATCCCCCTGAACGAGCATATAGTCCAGCACCACCAAAATTCCGTAAGTCCCGTCTGTCCCCAGAAGAAATTGGAAATCCACCAATGGGAATTACAGCTGAGAACCTAGTAGAAACATATAATATTAGTAGAGAAGAGCAGGATGCATTTGCGCTGGGGAGTCAACAAAAAATGGCAAGAGCAATGGAGGAAGGACGCTTTGATGAGCAAATTGTGCCAATCACTGTACCAGTTAGAAAGGGCGAACCAATAGTCTTTAAGCAAGACGAGCATCCTCGACCAAATACGACATTGGAAGCACTAGCAAAACTACGACCTGCATTTGTGAAAGATGGAGCTGTTACTGCTGGCAGTAGCTCTGGGTTAAATGATGCAGCTGCAGCGCTTGTAATTATGTCAAGGGAAAGGGCAGAGGGCTTGGGGCTTACACCACTTGCGACCATTCGTGAAGCAGCTGTTGCAGGTGTAGATCCAAATATGATGGGAACTGGTCCTGTACCAGCAACGAAAAAAGTATTGGAAAAGTCAGGTTTAAGCCTAAAGGATATGGATTTAATTGAGTTGAATGAGGCTTTTGCTGCACAAGTAATTGCATGTGATCGTGAGTTAATTTTTGATCCGGAAAAATTAAATGTTAATGGTGGAGCGATTGCACATGGACATCCACTCGGAGCCACTGGTGCCATTCTTGTAACAAAGGCAGCTTATGAACTACAACGGTCTAATGGGAAGTATGCACTTATCACAGCTTGTATTGGTGGTGGACAGGGAATCGCAGCAATTATTGAACGTGAATAAGTTAGGTCAAAACATACTGAACAGTCATTCCTTCTAACAATCCTTTTGTTGGAAGGAAGGCTGTTCTACAATTGGAAAGCTATTAATCATTTTATGAGGCGTACGAAGCATATCGTGGTGAATATTGGATTTAATACATAACGACTAACGGGGGCATATTCAATGAAGGAAGGCGAAATAAAGACCAGTGTTGAATTTCTAACAGCTGAAGCTGCTGTATCAAGGATCCCGGATAAATCCCGTATGATGGTGGGTGGTTTTGGGCGTACAGGGACACCAGAGCATCTATTACAAGCAGTGATTGACAATACAGAAATAGATGGGTTGACCATTATTAGTAACAATATTAATGAAACATCAAATCTACACCATCTATTTATGCAAGGGCGAATAAGAAAGGCAATTGGTTCGTACTATACGACTAGCAAAGAGGTTGTTAAAGCATACCGTGAGGGTCATATGGATATTGAGCTAATCCCTCAAGGGACATTGTCAGAGGCATTACGATTAGGAGGTTCTGGAATTCCTGCCTTTTATACGCCGACATCTGCAGGAACAGAACTCGCAAAAGATAAAGAAAGTCGCGTATTTAATGGAAGAGAATATGTTCTTGAAAAGTCATTAACAGCGGAAATTGCATTAATTAAAGCACATAAAGCGGATAAAGCAGGTAATCTTATTTACCGAAAATCAGCTCGTAACTTTAACCCATTAATGGCTATGGCAGCTGATTTAACCATTGTCGAGGTCGAGGAAATTGTTGAGCTGGGGGAACTTGATCCTGAAGAAATTATTACACCATTTATATTTGTAGATATCGTGGTAGAGAGGGGGAAGGACAATGACTGACCTTAATATTAAACGTTACATCGCATGGCGATCTGCACAGGAATTACAAGCTGGAGTTGTTAACCTCGGAATTGGTATTCCTACTTTGGTTGCAGACTATCTTCCTCGTGGTCTAGTAACCATACATTCAGAAAATGGAATCCTTGGTGTTGGGCCATCACCAGTATCAGGGGAAGAAGATGCAGATTTGGTTAATGCTGGAAAAGCCCCTGTAACGATATTACCTCATTCGTCCTTCTTTGATAGTTCTTTATCGTTTGCCATGATGCGGGGAGGACATATCGATGCAACGGTCATTGGAGCCCTACAAGTAGCAGAAAATGGTGACATTGCAAGTTGGGCAATTCCAGGTAAAGATGTACTTGGAGTTGGAGGGGCAATGGACCTTGTAGTAGGGGCGAAGCGAGTAATTGTTGCAACTACCCATCTCACACCAAAAGGGGAAGCAAAAATACTTTCCAGATGTACCTATCCATTAACTGCCAAGAAAAGGGTGGATACAATTATTACCGAGTATGCCGTTTTTAAAATACGACAAGGAAAATTGTATTTAGTTGAGAAAGTTGAGGAAATTTCGTTCGATGAACTGAAAAAGATAACCGAAGCTTCTTATAAAATAGCTGAAGATTTCAAGTCTGTCGTAAGAGAGTCGGCCATCGATAATTTAAAAGGGGAGATTTTAAATTGAATATACAAGAATTATTTAATTTAAAAGGAAAAGTAGCACTTATCACAGGTGGAGGACGTGGTTTAGGAGCACAAATTGCAGAAGTTTATGCTGAGATGGGATGTGAATTAGCGCTTTGTTCCAGAAAAAAGGAAAGCTGTGATGAAGTAGCTGAGATGCTCTCAAAAGAATATGGAGTAAAGGCTAGAGGATATGCATTAGACGTGACGAGTGAGGAACAAGTGGAAGATGTCGTTAATGAGGTGCTCAGTGACTTTGGAAAGATAGATATTCTAGTAAATAATAGTGGGGCGACGTGGGGTGCACCGGTTGAAGATATGCCGTTAGAAGCGTGGAATAAAGTAATGAATGTTAATGTTACTGGAACGTTTTTATTAAGTAAGGCAGTTGGAAAACATATGATTGATCATAATTACGGAAAGATTATTAATATCGCATCGGCTGCCGGACTTACTGTAAGACCCCCTGAGGTTACCAATACAATTGGTTATACAACAAGTAAAGCGGCAGTGATTCATTTTACAAAGGACCTAGCGATAAAGTGGGCCAGACATAATATTTATGTAAACGCAATTGCCCCAGGAATGTTTCGAACAAAAATGACAAAAGGTACATTAGCTCAAAAAGAAGACACTGTTGTTGAGACGATCCCATTAAGAAAAATAGGTGATGAGAATATGTTAAAGGGTGCAGCAATTTATTTAGCAACACAGGCAAGTGATTTTGTAACAGGTACGGTGTTGAGTGTCGATGGGGGGAGTACGTTGTAGGGGGGAGAAGTAGAATATTTGTCCAATAAATTAAAATGGATGCCATATTATTTTGGTAGGGAACATACTTTATATGGAGTATGTTCTTTTTAGTTGTGTTCTGAAAAAATAATAAATGTTTGTGAAAGCGCTTTTATTTTTTATTCAGAAATGTTATAATATTTTTAAAATTAGAACACTAACCATTCAGTATGCTTTTTAGACTAAATAGTCAGTATGTTGATTAAGAATTGGGAAATCCACAATCAACATCCCACCAGTCAACGGTTAGATTTCTAATAATAAAATCACTTAGTTAGGGAGATGAGAGTAATGGATTTTACTTTATCAGATGAACAAAAAATGGTGCAAAAAACAGTCAGAGATTTTGTTAATAAGGAGTTAAAACCGCTTGAACAAGAAGTTTTAAAGAACGAGAGAGAAGGAAAACCAGGCATTACGAGGGAAAAGGTAAAAGAGTTACAAGCCAAAGCAAAAGAAATTGGATTTTGGGGGATTAATACGCCAGAGGAGTATGGTGGGGCTAATTTAGGTCCTATGATGGCAGCTTTAATTGCCATGGAAATGGGACGCACATTTGTACCATTCAATTTTGGCGGTTCTGCTGATAACATTCTTTATGATTGTAATGAAGAACAAAAGAAGAAGTACTTATTACCAGTTATTAATGGTGAAAAAAAATCATGTTTCGCAATTACTGAACCTGGTGCTGGTTCGGATGCAAGAAGCATAAAAATGCCTGCAGTAAAAGATGGCGATCATTGGGTATTAAACGGAGAAAAAGTTTTCATCACTGGTGGAAATGAAGCGGACTTTGCAATGGTTTTTGCGGTAACTGACAAAGAAAAAGGAGCAAACGGTGGAGTAACCTGTTTCTTGGTTGACCGCGATATGGGATGGCACTCTGAATATATTCACACAATGGGTGAATGGGGGCCAGCGACATTAGTATTTGAAAATGTACGTGTACCTGAAGAAAATATATTAGGAGAAATCGGCGAAGGTTTTAAACTTGGTATGAAATGGATTGGGCAAGGTCGATACATGATTCCAGCAAGTGGAATTGGGGCGGCAGAAAGATTACTCCAAATGGCAATTGATTATTCCAAAACACGTGAAACGTTTGGTAAGCCTATTGCGGAGAGGCAAGCAATTCAATGGATGATAGCAGATTCTGCAGTAGATATTGAAGCTGCAAAGTGGATTGTTTTACGTGCAGCTTGGATGGCAGAAAAAGGTTTGGATGCTCGTCATCAGTCTTCTATGGCTAAATTAAACGGAGCAATTATGGCCAATGAAGTAGTTGATCGTGTACTACAAATTCATGGTGGTATGGGGTATACCAAAGAATTACCAATCGAACGTTGGTACCGTGAATTGCGACTAACTCGTATATTTGAAGGTACTGATGAAATTCAGCGCCGTACGATTGCAAGGAATTTGTTAAAAGGGCATGTTAAAGTAGGAGAGCTTTTATAAGAAGCTTAGGGATTTTAACTAATAATGACCATATATTTTTTTCTTACTAGTTATAGAGACTTCTATATATAGATTATAGAATACTCCTTGAAAGGTGGGTATGAATGAAATCTGAAAGGATTGCTGCAATCGTCGGTGTAGCCGAATCTGACTTAGGAAAAACACCGAATAAAAATGTTTTGCAGCTTCAAGCACAAGCTGCAAAAGCTGCGTTAGATGATGCAGGGTTAACAAAAGATGATGTAGATGCCCTATTTACTGCTGGTAATTGGGCTTGGGCTCCAAACTTAATGTTAGCGGAATATCTAGGTCTTAATACGAAATATATGGATTCGACGAACATAGGAGGTTCATCATTTGAAGCCCACGTGGGACACGCAATGGCTGGAATTCAGGCTGGTTTGTTTAATGTTGCCTTAATTACGTATGGAAGTACGAATCGTACAAATCCAATGAAGCCTACATCCCAGGCGCCTTTAACTGCTCAGTATGAACAGCCATATGGACTACCGGGTACAGTTGGTTCTTACGCCTTAGCGGCAATGAGACATATGCATCAGTACGGAACAACTTCCGAGCAGTTGGCTGAGATTGCAGTAGCAACTAGAAAATGGGCAACCTTAAATGAAAGGGCATACAAGAGAGAACCGATAGAAATTTCTGATGTACTCAATTCACGCTATATCGCTGAGCCTCTTCATCTATTAGATTGTTGCTTGGTTACAGATGGAGGTGGTGCAGTTATTGTAGCATCAAAGGAAGTTGTATCAAGGACAAAGAAACGACCAGTATGGATTTTGGGACATGGGGAAGCCAATTCTCATAATACGATTACGAATATGCCGGACTTAACAGTGACTAGTGCACGTGAGTCGGGACAAAGGGCATTTGAAATGGCTGGTGTGGCAAGAGCGGAGATTGATGTAGCTGAAATCTATGATTCCTTTACGATTACGGTTCTTCTTACTTTAGAAGCATTAGGGTTTTGTGAACCAGGGGAAGGTGGAGCGTTTGTCAGTGGTCAACGGACTGCTCCTGAGGGTTCCTTTCCTATGAATACAAATGGTGGTGGACTATCTTACTGTCATCCTGGAATGTATGGTATATTTCTACTCATTGAGGCTGTCAGACAACTTCGAGGCGAGTGCGAAATGCGTCAAGTTAATGATGCAGAACTTGCCCTCGTACACGGCACAGGTGGAGTATTATCTTCTACTTCCACAGTTATTTTAGGGAGGGATTAGAAAGGTGGTTCAAAAAATTCCTAAGCCAATTTATGATGAAGAGTCTAGGCCCTTTTGGGATGGACTTAACAATGGAGAGTTGCTAATACAGCATTGCAATTCATGTAGAGAAAACATCTTCTATCCACGATCCATTTGTCCACATTGCTTTTCGGAGGAAATTCAGTGGAGCAAGGCTAGTGGTAATGGGAGAATATATAGCTATACGGTAGTACACCAGGCTTTTGGACCGTATAAGGAGGAAGTTCCTTTTATTGTCGGGATTATAGATCTTGATGAAGGTGTAAGGATGATGACACGTATAATAGGAGAACGCGATCAGATAGCTATTGATAAACAAGTTTCTGTGGTGTATCAACAAATAGATAATGATTTTGTCCTTCCGTATTTTAGGTTGGTTTAAATGTAAATTAGTAGTTATTATCCACAGATATCAGTATTTACTAGCACCTATAAAACGGAAGATTGCCTCTTCCGTTTTAGCATTTTAACTTTTTGAAGTGAAAGTAGATGAAGTATATTGATGGATAAAAAGGTATTCTTTTTACTAGGATTCATCATGTTTTTAACGATGACAGGTTATGGGATTGTTCTTCCAACATTACCATTTATAGCGGATGATTTGGGTTTAACGTCATTTCAAATGGGAACTTTAATAACTGGGTGGGCAGCCTCTCAATTAATCACAGCCCCATTATGGGGGAGATTTGCAGATAAAATTGGTAGAAAGCCTGTGTTAATATTCGGATTGTTTGGTTTTGGGATAGCTTTTCTTATTTTAATATTTGCCCAAAATTATTGGCAACTGCTTATTGCCCGAATAATTGGGGCTGCGTTGAGCTCTGGAACACATCCAGCTGTATTTTCGATGGTAGCAGATTTTTCTAATAAAAAAGACCGGAACATTTCTATTGCAAAAATGGGAGCATTAAATGGTCTAGGATTCCTTTGTGGTCCAGCAGTTGGAGGGATATTTACACCATTAGGGGTTATGGTACCATTTATTGTTGCAGGTTCCTTAGCATTAGTTACTTTACCATTGGCGTGGTTATATATTAAAGAGCCAGTTGAGAAAGATACGCAAATAGGAGATGACGAAACACTATCCCTTTGGAGCTCAATTTTAATGGTAACTAAGACTGGCTATTGGAATCTTTATACGATTACTTTAGGTTTGTCTTTAGCTGCATCCAGTTTTTTTGGATTACTCGGCTATTTTATGATAGCACGCTTCGACGCAAGTGCGATATTTGTAAGCTTGGCTTTTAGTGCGCAGGCAGGCGTATCAGTACTTGTTCAGTTTTTCTTACTGAAGAAAATCTATGAAGTTTGGGATGAAGAAAAGATTTCCAAAGTTGGGTTAGTTATTACTACGATAGGATATAGTTTGATTGCATTAGCTCCTATGACTTGGATAGTTATTTTAGGGTGTATATTTACCGGGTTTGGGCAGGCTTGTGTGCGACCAACAGTTATTTCACTTTTATCAAAGCGAGAAGAAATGGGTCAAGGAATAACGATGGGATTGCAGCAATCGATGGATAGTTTAGGTAGGATATTAGGTCCACTGTGGGGAGGATGGATATTCTCAGTATTTGTACCAGGCCCGTTTTTAACATCTGCACTGATTACACTTCTGTTATTTATTATTGTGATAGTTAGCTCAGAACATAGATTGCAGCAGATGCCAAGGGTGAGAGAGAAGAGTTCTAGAATGTAATCGTAGAGACTAAACATAAACAATGAATTATTTCGCTAAAAATAGACAGAATATACATAATTTTATATAAATTATGTATTGTAAACGCTTTCTATTTGGGATATAATTTACTAAAATTATTATTAAATATTTTGTGGAGGGATAAAATGCTTCTTACTGAGTTATTAGATGATAATATCAAATCATTTGGTGAATATTCTCTTCTCTATTATGGGGAGAAATCATACACAAACGTTGAAGCTAAGAACATCACGAAGAAGGTTTCGGCTATGATAAATTCACTAGGAATCGAATCGGGTGAGCGAATTCTAGTATGTATGCCAAATTGTCCAGAGGTAGTGTTCTCTTATCAAGGTATTTTACGATCTGGGGCAATCGTTGTACCAGTGATGTACCTATTACATGAAAAGGAAATAAACTATATTTTGGAAAACTCAGAAGCAAAAGCTATTATTACATCTTCGTTTCTTCTCAGTAAAATGGTAAAGGCCACAGAAGGCTTATTAAAGAAACCTACGATAATTTGTATAGATACTCCACATGAAAAAGACTTGGTACGAGATAGTGATGTAGAAATTGTTGAATGGGAGAAGACTCTTCCAAAGGTTGATATAACGGAAGATAGAAAACCCGAATTAAAAGAAAGTGATGTAGCAGTTATATTATATACTTCTGGAACTACAGGACAGCCAAAAGGGGTAATGTTGACACATAAGAATTTATTTTCAAGTGCATCAAACGGTGCTTCTTTAAGAGAAGCAGATGAGCGGGGGACTACTCTAGGTGTTTTACCACTGGCACATATTTATGGCTTTGGTGTAATGAATGGTTTACTTATTCAAGGAAGTTCAGTTGTTATATTTTCAAAATTTGATGCAGAAGAAGTATTCAAGGCAATAGAGAAGTATAAAGTGAAGTCCTTTGCTGCTGTCCCAGCAATGATACATGCGATGGTGCACAATTCAAATTCTGATAAGTATGATTTATCCTCTCTAGAAACGGTGGGGTCTGGTTCTGCTGCATTACCAATTAATCTAAGGAAAAAGTTCTTCGAAAAGTTTAATACAGAAGTACGTGATGCTTACGGATTATCAGAAGCATCACCAGGTGTTGCTTCTAATCGTAAAGATATGCCTATTAAGGAAGGGTCGGTAGGGATACCAATACCTGGAGTGGAAATTAAAATTGTTGATGAAGAAGGCATTGAACTTCCTCCTGGAGAAGTTGGAGAATTATTAGTCCAAGGTGATAATGTTACTCCAGGTTACTTCCGTAATGAAGAAGCAACAAGAGCGGGACTTAAAGATGGGTGGCTCCATACTGGGGATATGGCAAAGATCGATGAAGATGGATATCTCTTCATTGTTGATCGTAAGAAGGATTTGATTATACGTGGAGGTTTCAATATTTACCCTCGTGACTTAGAAGAATTGCTTGCAAAACATGAGGCTGTTTCTGAGGTTGCGGTAATTGGTGTGCCATCCGAAAGCATGGGGGAAGAAATACTTGCTTGTGTTGTTAAAAAAGAAGGTGTAGATATTTCTGAGGAAGAATTAATTAAGTATTGTCAAGTACATCTTGCCAAATATAAAACGCCACGACAGGTCGTATTTGTAGATGAACTTCCTAGGAATGGCGTTGGGAAAATTCTAAAAATGCACCTAAAGAATACGTTTCAAAATCATAAATTTACAGTTTAATAGAGGAGAAAAATTTGGTAGAAGGGGGAGGAAATATTGGTAAATCAAGATACGCCATTGTTGCAAGTAGAGGAAATGAGGACAGTCTTCCAAACTCGAACAGGTACTGTTGAGGCAGTAAATGGTATTTCCTTCAGTATATCCAAGGGGGAAACAGTTGCAATTGTTGGAGAATCTGGTTCTGGAAAAAGTGTTTCTGCCCTGTCCATCTTGAGATTATTAGAGAGTTCAGGAAGGGTTTCTTCAGGTAAGGTCCTTTTTAATGATTTAAACTTAACTGAAATGAAAGATGAAGAAATACGAAAAATCCGAGGAAAAGATATTGCTATGATTTTTCAGGACCCGATGACATGCTTAGATCCAGTCTATACAATTGGTAACCAAATCATTGAGACGATAAAGATTCATGAAGATTTGTCAAAAAAGGAATATTTAGAGCGTGCAGTAGAATTGTTACGTCTAGTAGGATTACCTGATGCCGAAAATAGAATTCACTCCTATCCACATCAATTGTCTGGTGGGCAAAGGCAGAGGGTAATGATAGCTATCGCTCTAGCATGTAGACCAAATTTAATCATTGCAGATGAACCTACTACCGCCTTAGATGTTACGGTTCAAGCACAAATTATGGAATTACTAAAAGAATTACAGTCCAAATTAGGTACTGCAATTTTCTTAGTTACACATGACTTAGGAGTAGTAGCTGAAATGGCAGATAGGGTTGTAGTTGTGTATGCAGGGCAGGTTGTGGAACAATCAAGCGTTATAGACCTATTTGAGAAGCCAGAGCATCCATATACAGAAGCTTTAATGAAAAGTATTCCTAGGATAGAGACGGATAGAACGAAACGGTTACAAACGATTAAAGGAAATGTTCCGAGTCTAAAGGAACTACCTTCGGGATGCAGATTTCATCCGCGTTGTCCGTTTGCAACGGAAAAATGTCGTAGTGAAGAACCACCACTTTTTAATGTAGGAGAAAATAGAATTAGTAAGTGTTGGCTTCTTGACCCAGAATCAAAAGTAGAAATGACTCTCCCTAGTGCAACGGTAGAAAAGGTAGATGAAAATATTTACTATGATTTGAATGACCAGTCAGAAGATAAGGAGCTATTGTTGGATGTTAAGGAAATCAAGAAGCATTTTCCAATTACAAAGGGAGTTTTATCAAGAACGGTAGGACATGTGCGTGCGGTTGATGGAGTTTCCTTTGATATATATCAGGGAGAAACGTTAGGCTTAGTAGGAGAATCTGGTTGTGGTAAATCAACAGTCGGGCGGCTAGTTACAGGTTTGATTGATTCTACCGATGGGCAGGTAAGTTTTGATGGGAAGGAATTAACGAGTCTCAATCGTCAAGCAATGAAAAAAATGAGAAAACGAATGCAGTTTGTATTCCAGGATCCTTACAGTTCTTTAAACCCACGTATGACAGTATTAGATATTATTGGAGAACCACTAGAAGTTCATGGTTTTGCAAAGGGAGCCGATAAATACGAAAGAGTTGGGGAATTATTGGAAATTGTAGGGCTTTCCAAAAACGATATTCAAAAATTCCCCCACGAATTCTCAGGAGGACAACGACAAAGAATTGGAATTGCTCGTGCGTTGGCTACAGAACCAGATCTTCTAATCTGTGACGAAGCTGTTTCGGCATTAGATGTATCCGTTCAGGCGCAAATTCTTAATTTATTAAAAGACTTGCAGTTAAAAATGGGGCTTTCCTATTTATTTATCTCCCATGATTTAAATGTGGTGAAATATATATCTGATCGAATAGCTGTCATGTATTTAGGAGAAATAGTAGAAGTAACTGACTCAGAGACTCTATTCCAGGAAGCCTTACATCCATATTCTAAGGCGCTAATATCTGCAGTACCAGTTCCTGACCCAACAGCTGAGCCTGAGCGAATTATCTTAAAGGGTGAAGTACCAAGCCCATCTAATCCGCCTACTGGTTGTAAATTTCATACTCGTTGTCCAATGGCAATGGAAATTTGTAAGCATAAAAAACCTCTATTGAAAGAACATTCATCAGGACACACAGTCTCATGCCATCTGTACGGAGAGGAGTAGAGCCATGGCTGAATATATTATAAGAAGGTTAATTTATGGAGTAATTGTTCTATTCATCATGGTGACATTTATATTTGTAGTGATGCGAGCTGTACCTGGAGATGTCGTTACACTGCAATTAGCGGATTCTGGTGCATCAGAAGAGCAAATTGAGGCATTGGAAGCAGAGTTAGGTCTTGATAAAAGCATTCCAGCACAATTAGGTGATTGGATTGTAGGTGCTGTTCAGGGAGATTTAGGTATGTCTCTTTGGTCAGGTCAGCCTGTAACAGAAGTAATTACGGAAAGACTCCCAGTTACATTACAACTGGCAATTATGTCAATTATACTGGCAATTTTAATTGGCATTCCTATTGGTGTCATCTCTGCTGTTAAACATAATACCTTTATTGACCATTTTCTGCGGATAACATCTGTAGGTGGTCTATCGATTCCGAACTTTTGGCTAGGATTAATTTTACTAACTGTTTTAGCGTTAGTATTAAACTGGATTCCTCCATTAGGATATCAATCGTTTTTGGAGAATCCTATTGTAAACTTTCAACAAATGATATTACCTGCGATTTGTCTGGCAATTACACTAAGTGCAAGTATTGTAAGAATGACGCGATCAGCTGTACTAGAAGTCTTGCATTCAGAATTCATTAGAACAGTTCGATCTAAAGGTGCTAAAGAAAGAGTAGTTATCTATAAACACGCGCTAAGAAATTCGCTTGTTTCAGTCATCACATTAATTGGTTTACAAGTTGGTTATCTTCTTGGTGGAACAGTTGTTTTAGAATCCATATTCTCCCTACCTGGTTTGGGAAGCTTAATTTTTGAAACGGTTTCTTCAAGGGACTATCCAGTAGTGCAAGCTGCTGTGCTGATATTTGGAGCAATGTTTTTATTGGTAAATCTAATTGTTGACGTGATGTATGGGTGGGTCGACCCTAGAATTCGAAACAGTTAATTAAATATCCGTGGAAAGGAAGTGATGCAATGTCTCAAGTTCACTTAGATTCTGAGTTGCCAGTAAAAAAAGTGCATATAAGGAAAAATATACGTTTGACGAAATTTAAAGATGATTGTAAGCGTTTTATCCGAACGCAAAAGATTGGGCTAGTTTCTATTTTGTTCATATTTTTAGTTGTGTTGGTTGCTATTTTAGCGCCTATGATAGCACCTTTTGATCCAGTTGATCAAAATAGAGAGGCGTTTTTGGCTGCACCAAATGCCCAACATGTAATGGGTACAGATGACTTAGGGAGAGATGTTTTTAGCCGGATTGTTTACGGATCTAGAATTTCACTACTGGTTGGTTTTGCTACTGTAATTATCTCGATAATTATCGGTATCCTTATCGGTATGGTTTCAGGCTATTTTGGTGGGATAGTAGATATGGTCATTCAGAGAATTATGGATGCGATTATGGCTATTCCAGCATTAATTCTAGCTTTGTTTATTGCAGCCCTTTTAGGACCAGCAATCCAAAATGTTATTATTGCGCTCGTTATTATTGAAATCCCACGTTTTGCTAGGATTGTTCGTGGGGAGATGATGCGAATAAGGGAAACGAACTTTGTTGAAGCTTCCAGGTCTGTCGGTGCAAATGCTTTAAGAATTATTATGAGACATGGATTACCGAATATGATGGCACCAATCATCGTTATGGCAAGCTTAGCATTCGGTCAAACAATCATTGCTGAGGCATCACTTAGTTTTCTAGGAATAGGAACACCTCCACCAAATCCTTCTTGGGGGTTAATGCTAAGCAATGCAAGTAGATATATGGAAAGCGCTCCATGGCTAGTTATTTTTCCTGGTTTAGCTCTAAGTCTATTAGTCTTAGCTTTTAACTTGTTGGGAGATGCATTACGAGATTTCTTGGATCCAAAACTCTCTTCATAGTAGGTGTGTCAAAATATAAACTAGTTGTAAGCGAGGGGGACATAATATGTTAAAAAATTGGAAGCTATTATCAGCTGTATTCTTGTTTGGGATGCTGTTATTGGTATTAAGTGCTTGTTCATCAGAGGATAATGGTGGAAATAGTTCAGAATCACAACCATCGAATGATGAGGAAGGGTCATCAGAGCCAAAACATGGGGGGACATTTACAATGGCTACCCCTGCTGATCCTGATACATTGGATCCACATCGTCAATCATCTATTTATACACATCAAATGGCTGGATTTGTTTATAACAAATTGGTTACGTATGAAACAGGGCCAGATGTTGAATACACGGACTATAATGTTGTACCAGATCTTGCAGAAAGCTGGGATATTTCAGAGGATGGAACGGTATACACTTTTCATTTGCGTGAAGCATACTGGCACGATAAGGAACCCGTAAATGGCAGGCAAGTTGTTGCGGAAGACGTTATTTCAACGATGGAGAGAATTATAAATCTACCAGGTCATCAAGCCGCATTACTATCTGAAGTAGAAAGTATGGAGGCACTAGATGATAAAACCGTTGTATTTACATTAAAACAGCCATTTGCACCATTCTTAAACTTTATGGCAAACCATTTTATGTGGATTCTACCAAAAGAAGCGATAGACGGTGAGATAGACTTATCAACAGATGCTATTGGTACTGGACCATTTGTATTAGAGGAATGGGAAGACAATGTTCAAGCAACTTATTCACGTAATCCAAACTTTTTCGAAGAAGGTAAACCTTATTTAGACGAACTCATCTATAAGGTTGTACCTGATCAAGGGGCTCGTATTGCAGCATTCAGAACAGGTCAGTCTGATGCAATCGGTGGAATTTCACCTGAAGAGTTAAATACTCTAACTAAAAGCAATCCAGATACAATCGTAAAAGAAGTATTGTTTGCTACACAGGAACAAGTATTTGTGAATATGGAACGTGAACCGTTTGACGATTTAAATGTTCGTAAAGCAATCAGTATGGCTATAGATCGTCAATCTATGGTCGATAGTATTTACGGTGGAGGAGAAGTGAGTGGACCGGTTAATCCTTCCTTAGGTAAATGGGCATTACCATTAGAAGAAAGGGAACAACTCCAACCGTATGATCCAGAAGGAGCCAAAGCCCTTTTGGCAGAAGCTGGATTCCCTAATGGGTTTGATACAACGTTAATGGTAACAGATGGATATGGTGAACAATTAGTTCGTGTTGCACAATGGATTGCTGAAGATTTAAGAAATGTTGGTATTAATGCAGAGATTGAAGTTGTAGAATATGCAACGTATTTTTCCGAAAAATGGCCGAACGTTGATTATGATATCGGTGTAGGTTATCAAACGTATTTCCAAGAACCGGATGAATGGCTACGTACACAAATGCACTCTGAAGGCACGCGAAACTGGTTTAACATCAGTGATCCAGAATTAGATGTAATGCTTGATGAACAACGAATGATTATAGATGAAGATGAAAGACGTGAAATGGTATATGACATTCAACGATATGTATTAGAAAATGTTGTAAATCCAATTCCAGTTTCAACTTACTATGTTCAGAGTCCTCAACAGCCATATGTGAAAAATTGGGAACCGCATTCTTCCTATGGTTATATTCACATGAAAGATGTTTGGTTGGATAGATAATTAGTTAAAACTGCAAAGGGAATTTTTTTCTCCCTTGCAGTTTTTAACAAATGTTTGCAGATTCTATGAACATAAAAATCTCTTTAAAAAGGATTTGAATGAAAAGATGGTGCAAAGAGTAGAAAAAATAGAATTGACAACTAATTTTCCAATAGGACCTGTTAATGTATATCTATTATTTGGGGAGAAACTAACTTTAGTAGATGCAGGGTTAAAAACAGAGCAGGCCTGGAAGGAATTAAATGATGGCCTCCATAATCTGGGTCTGACGCTTAATGATATAGAGCAAATAGTGTTAACACATCACCATAATGATCACATGGGATTATTAGAGTGGATTTTAGAGAAGAATCCTGTGCCAGTCTATGCACACAAAAATACAGAAACTTATCTTTGTGATGAAGACTATATGTATTGGTGTGGGGAGTTTTTTGAAAAACTTTTCTATGAATTTGGTCTTACAGCTGAAATGGCAAAGAAATGGGCCTATCGTAAACGTGATAGGGATTTATTAGTAGGATTGAAGATAAACAAAGGGTTACAGGAGGGGGATGAGATTCCCGGATTACCTGGTTGGGAAGTTATTGAAACACTAGGGCATTCGCAGGATCATATCTCTTTATACTACGCTAAGGAAAAAATATTTATTTGCGGGGATCATGTAATTGATGGCATTCATGCGGGGATTTTTTTAGATGCACCGTTTCGTGGTAAGAAACGCGCAAAACCACTTTTGCAGTATATGGAGAACTTAGAAAAATGTGTAAGTCTACCTGCTCAGATAACTTATTCTGGACATGGGCCAGATATTTACAATTTAAGAGACGTTATTTATACCCAATTTGAAAGAACAGAAAAGCGCGCAAACAGAGTGAAAAGTGTTCTTGCAAAAGCTAGTGGAACTGGACTTGACATTATTAAAGAAATGTACCCTGATAGATACAAAAAGGGAGTAATAACTTTTGTTTTTGAAATAACTAGTGTGCTTGACCTTTTACAGGAACGTCATGAAATTACTGCTGAAAAGAAGAATGGAATCTATGTTTATAGCCTTTTATAGGGATGTAAATCTATTAATGATTCTAATTCTATGTTCTAAACCTACTAATCAGTTAGTATCCTTGTATTAATAAGTATTTTCTAAGGGAAATAAAGAATGATGGGAGAGATCTTTATGCATTTACGTCTATCAGAAGAACAAAAAATGGTTCAAGAAACAATTAGAAAATTTGTTGAGAAGGAACTCATGCCACTGGAAAATGAGGTACTTAGAAATGAGAGAGAAGGAAAACCAAGTTTGCCTGCAGCAACGTTAAAAGAGCTTCAATTAAAAGCGAAAGAAGCAGGGTTTTGGGGAATTAACACACCAGCAGAGTATGGAGGAGCGGAACTTGGTCAAATGATGCAGGCAATTGTAATGATGGAGGTAGCCAAAACTTTTGTTCCATTTGGCTTTGGTGGATCTGCTGATAACATTCTTTACTACGGAAATGAAGAGCAAAAGAAGAGATATCTTATTCCTACCATAAATGGTAAGAAACGCTCATGCTTTGCTATGACAGAGCCAGGGGCTGGATCTGATACGAGAAATATTAAAATGACTGCAGTTAAGGATGGAAATGAATGGATCCTAAATGGAGAGAAAACATTCATTACCGGTGGAAATGAAGCTGACTTTGTAATGGTGATAGCTATTACAGATAAGGAGTTACATGAGAAGACGAAAGGCAGAGACGGGGTTACTTGTTTTATCGCTGATCGCGATATGGGGTGGAAATCGGAATATATTCATACGATGGGCGAATGGGGACCAGCTGGACTAGTATTTGATAATGTCCGTGTACCTGAAGAGAATATCTTAGGTGAATTGCACGGGGGATATCGATTAGGTTTAGAGTGGATTGGTTTTGCAAGATGGATTGTTGGTGCACGTGCTGTTGGTAGCGCAGAACGATTATTACAAATGGCAATTGATTATGCAAAAGAGAGGGAAACATTTGGAAAGCCAATTGCTGAGAGGCAGGCAATTCAATGGCAAATAGCCGATTCTGCCGTAGAGATAGAGGCAGCAAAGTGGTTAGTATTAAATGCTGCATTTACGCTCGATAATGGAGAAGATAATAGACATTTAGGTTCTATGGCTAAGTTATACGGATCAAACATGGGCAATAGAGTGGTAGATCGTGTTTTACAGATTCATGGAGGCATGGGTTATACAAGAGAGTTGCCAATAGAGCGTTGGTATCGAGAGGCACGCTTATGGAGAATCTATGATGGAACAGATGAAATTCAACGATGGATTATTTCTAGGAATCTACTAAAAGGTAATGTGAAAATCGGAGAATTTGTATAAATTCAAAAATATAGGAGGAATTAAAATGGCAGGAAGATTTGACGGAAGAGTAGCTTTTGTAACTGGTGGAAGTCGTGGAATCGGAAAAGGAATTACTCAGGCATTTGCAGAAGAAGGAGCCAAAGTAGCGATTATCGATATCAATGAGGAAGCATTAAAGGAAACAGAGAAAGAATTTAAGAATAATGGTTATGACATTCTAGCTTTACAAGCGGACGTTGTAAATGCAGAAGAAGTAGAGTCTGCAATGGAGGAGGTTGTCAATAAATTTGGATCCCTTGATATCTTAGTAAATAATGCTGGTATTATCAGAGATAATCTGCTATTTAAAATGACAGACAATGACTGGCAACAAGTAATTGACGTCCATTTAAAGGGATCGTTTAATGCTAGTCGTGCAGCACAAAAATATATGGTCAAACAAAAATATGGACGAATTATAAATATATCTTCTACGTCTGCTCTTGGTAATAGAGGTCAGGCAAACTATTCAACAGTTAAAGCAGGTATACAAGGATTTACGAAAACACTTGCTATTGAGTTAGGGAAATATGGAATCACTTCTAATGCTGTTGCGCCAGGCTTTATTGAAACGGAAATGACGAAGGCAACTGCTGAAAGAATTGGGGTACCATTTGAGGACTTTGTGAAAGCTGGTGCTAGTAAAATTCCAGTTGGGCGAAGTGGAAAACCTTCAGATATTGCAAATACAGTTGCATTTTTTGCAGATGAGAAAAGCTCTTTTGTTAGTGGCCAAGTAATTTATGTAGCTGGAGGACCAAAAACTTAATGAAAGAGGAGATAAATGATATGTACAAAGAGCTAATTGGTAAAAAATCTAAAAAAGTAAAAAACACGATTGAAAGAGGATTGGTGAAACGTTTCGCCGAATCTATCGGAGACTTGCATCCAATTTATGTAGATGAAGAGGTAGGGAGCAATTCAAGATATGGGACGAATATTGCACCACCAACCTTCCCGCGTGTCCTAAGTTCTGGTGCCATAGAAGGGTTAAAACTCCCTAACAAAGGATTGATTCACGGGGAGCAAATCTATCATTATAAACGTCCATTATTAGTAGGAGAGGAAATATACTCTTATTCTGTAATTGAAGATTATTATGAAAAACAAGGTAGTAATGGATTAATGGGCTTTCTAGCAACTAAAAGATACGGGGAAGACGCACAAGGAGAAATAATATTTACAGAAGAATCGATTACAATTATTACTGAAACAGTAAGAAAGGCGATGAAAGTATGAATAACGTTTTAGAATTACGTAAAGGCGAATCACTGCGTATTACGCTAGATCCTGTTTCAAGAATGGATTTAATAAAATATTCAGGTGCTTCTTTAGACTTTAACCCGATTCATACGATTGATGACGAGGCAAAAAAAGCAGGTTTACCAGGTATTATTGCACATGGAATGTGGACAATGGGGAATTTATCTAAACTGTTCACACCTTATTATGAGAGAGGGTTTATCCAAGACTATCAAATTCGTTTTTCTGGTATGGTCTTTTTAAATGATGTTATCACACTTAAAGCTGATTTAGAGGATAAAACGGAAGAATACCTGGATTTTAATGTGAGAGCGCTAAATCAAAAGGAAAAAGAAGTAATTAAAGGTAAGGTCCGCTTCTCAATCTATTAATTGTAATGTAGCTAATGAAAGGTTTGTATCTCAGAAACGAATAGATGCAAACCCTTTCATCTATGCGGTTTATATGGAATTGCTAATAAGATGTAGGAACTATTAAAAAGGGAGAAATGATAAATTTTGCAAAATAGATTATTGCCCTAGAATAGATTGCAAACCAGTAATTTAATTGAAAAATATTGTTTATTAACTCTTAGATAAGGACTAAATCAATTTCGATGGATTAATTGGGGGTATCATAATGCATGTTAAAGAATTGTTTGATATCACAGGTAAAACGGCAATTATAACTGGTGGTGGACGAGGATTAGGAGAAGTGATTTCGGAAGGTTTTGCAGAGGCAGGGGCGAATATCGTTGTCTGCTCAAGAAAGGAGGAAAACTGCAAAGAAGTTAGTGAAAAATTAAAGAAACAATATGATGTGAAAACCCTGGCAATAAAATGTGATGTTACTAATCCAGAGGATATTAAAAATGTCGTTAATAAAACAGTCGAAGCGTTTGGTAGGATTGATATTTTAGTTAATAATAGTGGTGCTACATGGGGAGCACCAGTTGATGAAATGCCAATAGAAGCTTTCCAAAAAGTAATGAATGTTAATGTCTTAGGGACATTTTTAATGTCACAAGCGGTAGGGAAAGTAATGACGAAGCAAAAATCTGGAAAAATTATCAATATCGCCTCAGTGGCTGGCTTAAAAGGGTCAAATCCAAAGTATATGGATGCTATTGGATATAACTCTAGTAAAGGAGCAATTATTACATTTACGAAGGACTTAGCTGTGAAATGGGGAGAACGAGGTATTTATGTTAATGCGATCGCTCCTGGTTTCTTTCCGACTAAAATGACTAAGGTTTTGTTAGAGAGAGGCGGAGAGTCTATGACAAGCCGAACACCAATTCAAAGGTTTGGTTCAGCAGATGACTTGAAAGGTGTTGCTCTGCTATTGGCATCGAATGCTTCAAATTATATAACCGGTGAAACCATAGTCGTCGATGGTGGATCCAATGCAATGTAATTGTCAAACTAAAAATATGTTAGGAGTGTGTTGAACTATGAAAAGAGATGCTGTTATTGTATCAGCAGTCCGAACAGCTATTGCGAAACAAGGGGGAGCATTAGCAAGTGTTTCCGCTCATATTTATGGAGCAGAGGTAATAAAAGAAGCCGTGAGTCGAGTAAATATTGACCCAGAAACAATTGATGATGTCATTTTAGGAAATGTCTTAAGTGGCGGAGGGAATATTGCTAGATTAACAGCATTACAATCTGGGTTACCGGTAACTACACCAGGATTGACTGTAGACAGACAGTGTGGCTCAGGTATCAATGCAGTTGTTCTTGCGGCTCAAGCCATTCAGTCAGGAGCGGGGGATATTTATGTCACAGGTGGAATTGAAAGTATGACTCGAGCACCATATTTATTGGAACGTCCTGAACGTCCGTATAGTTCAGCACCACCGAAATTTCGTCAAACATTACTTGCTCCGCAGGAAATAGGTAATCCTCCTATGGGGATTACAGCTGAGAACTTAGCAAATAAATACAATATCTCAAGAGAAGAACAAGATGAGTTTGCATATCGTAGTCAACAAAAAATGGCAAAAGCAATGGAAGAAGGACGGTTTGATGAGCAAATTGTTCCTATAAAAGTTCCCGTAAGAAAAGGAGAACCAATTATCTTTAATAAAGATGAACATCCAAGGCCAAATACTAGTTTAGATGCACTTTCTAAATTATCTCCTGCTTTTCTGAAGGATGGTACAGTAACTGCAGGAAGTAGTTCGGGATTGAACGATGCAGCATCTGCTCTTGTTGTAATGTCTAGGGAAAAGGCAGAAGAATTAGGACTTACACCATTGGCAACTGTCCGTCAGTCTGCAATTGCTGGTGTCGATCCGAATATCATGGGGATAGGCCCTGTTCCTGCTACCAAAAAGGTGATGGAGAAATCTGGACTTCGTTTAGAGGATATGGATATCGTTGAGCTTAATGAAGCATTTGCTGCGCAAGTCCTTGCCTGTAACCGTGAATTAAATATTGATCCAGAAAAGCTAAATGTAAATGGTGGTGCTATCGCCCATGGCCATCCATTAGGAGCAACAGGGGGTATTCTAATTGCAAAAGCTGTATATGAGCTGAAACGTATAAGTGGGAAATATGCTCTTGTAACTGCTTGTATTGGTGGTGGGCAAGGTATTGCAGTAATACTAGAAAAAGAATAGACTACCTGAATGAATTAATATTAGTCGACTAGTATCTATAAGATTATGTTAAATAAAATATAAAAATAAGGGAGCCTGGTATGAGAGACAAGATTATAAATGAGAGTATAGATTTATTTGATACTAAGGGATTTAAAGAAACATCTATTCAAGATATAGTCGACAATATTGGTGTGACAAAAGGAACTTTTTATTATTATTTTAAAAGTAAACAGGAACTTTTAAAGGATATTCATCTATCCTTTATTGTGGATTTACTGAAAAGACAGGAAGAAATTATAGGTGATTCGAATAAAAACAATTACGATAAACTTTACGACATTATTTATTTGATAATAAGTAGAATAAAGACGCACGGAAAAAGTGCTCGAATCACTTTTAGAGAGATGAGGCATGTAGAAGAGCAGCATCTTGTTGAGATAAAAAGGAAACGTGAAGAATTTCGATTGAACCTAGAAAAATTACTAAAGGAAGGTATTACAAAAGGTGAGTTTAGAAATAAGGTAGAACCAGATATCCTTTCCTTCGCCATATTAGGAATGGTGAATCGTAGTTACTTCTGGTACAATCCTGATGGTGAATTATCGGAAGAAGAGCTGGTGAAGTCGTATAACGAAATCTTACTGAATGGATTGAAAAATGAAGAACCTTATACTCAAGGGATTCTCCATTAAGCATAGCATACAAAAGCTTATTAAAGGAGGGATATCTCTCGTGATTCCTAATCATGAAACGCAGGTATATGTTAGATTTGGAGAGACAGATGCAGCTGGACACGTGAATAATACGAGTCATTTTTTATATTTTGAAGAAGGTCGAACCAAATTCTTTAAGGAGTTCTTTTCAAAAAGAGACACATCTACAGGTTTTATTTTAGCAGCGATTAAATGTGATTATATAAATCAGGCCTATGCAGGTCAAATACTAAAAGTAGTTAGTAGTGTTATTAAAGTTGGTTATAAAAGTTTTACAATAGAACAGAAACTTATAAATACTGTTAACGGCCAAACAACAGCTATTGCTGAGGCAGTATCTGTTTTCTTTGATTATACGGAACAAAAGACAATCCCCATTCCAGAAGACTATAAAGAAATATTGTTGTCCCTAAAAATTGCGAAATCTTCTTGAAAACTGTTGATGAAGTATTCGAATTAAAGGAGGAACAGTAAGTGACAACTTTTAATAGAAGCATTCTTTTAGCTAGTAGACCAGAGGGTATGCCGAAAAGGGGGAACTTTCAATTAATAACAGAATCAATACCCATCATACAAGAGGAGGAAATGTTAATCAAATCAATCTATTTGTCTGTTGACCCTTATATGCGTGGAAGAATGCGCGGTATTAAAACCTACGTCGCCCCATATGAATTAAACGAAGTATTGACTGGTGGTGTTGTAGGGGAAGTTATTGACTCGAAAAATCCCATTTATAATGTTGGAGATATTGTGGAAGGGCGTTTAGGGTGGGCAGACTATTCTGTTTCAAATGGAAAAGGTATTCGAAAAGTTGATCCAAATCTAGCACCTATTTCAACAGCATTAGGAGTAGTCGGAATGCCGGGATTGACGGCGTATTTTGGTTTACTGAATATTGGAAAGCCAAAAGTTGGGGAGACCGTAGTCGTTTCTGGAGCTGCAGGGGCTGTTGGAACGATAGTTGGGCAAATAGCAAAACTAAAAGGCTGTCGAGTTGTAGGGATTGCAGGTACGGAAGAAAAAGTAAAGTATTTGAAAAAGGAACTAGATTTTGATGTAGTGATAAACTACAAAACAGAAAATGTTTTAGAGTCGCTGAAAAAGGCCTGTCCTAATGGAGTAGATATCTATTTTGATAATGTCGGAGGGGAAATTTCTGATTCGGTCATGTCATTAATCAACTTCTATTCTAGAATTGTAATTTGTGGACAAATTTCGTCCTATAATAAGGAAGCTATTGCTACAGGTCCGAGGGTGCAAGGGCAATTAATTCAACGGAGTGCTCTAATGAAAGGTTTTATTGTTGGCGACTATGCTGAGCAGTTTGAAGAAGGTTACTCACAATTAGGAGAATGGGTGAAAAATGGTTTATTAAAGTACCGAGAAAATATAGTTGATGGTTTGGAAAATGCCCCAGAAGCCTTTATGGGACTGTTTAGAGGAGATAATATCGGAAAACAATTAGTAAGAATATCTAACTGATTTTAGCATTGTAGTAAAGTTTAATGAAAGACATATTATAAATCGGTAACTCGAATTTGGAATTATATGAGGAGATTCATCAATAGGGAAATATTTGTGCCAAAGGAACCGTAGTTTATGTGAATTATAATGTTGAAAAACAGGTATCTGAACCGATACCACGGGGAATAAGAGAGCAGTTAGAGAGGCATTTATATAATGAAAATGAATTTGTTCAATATTAAAAATAAACGATTATCTCCGTTTTAGTACTGGGGGATAATCGCTTTTTTTCTCTAAAAATTTACTTTTTAACCCAATTTGATTTAACTTCAACACCAGCATCAATTAATAAGTTATACAATGGACATCTTTGCTCTACAGTTTCGGCTAATTTCTGTAATGCTTCATCACTTTCTTCTGTTTCCACAACAATATCAATTTTCACGGATTGGAAGTAAGTTAATACTCCTTCAACACCTTTAAACCCACGTGGATCAAGTGTGCCATCAGTAGAATACGTTACATCCTGATAAGAGAAATTTAAATCCTTTGCTGTGTAGGATAAAATGATGGATGTACATGCAGAAAGTGCGCCTAAAAAGTATTCTAATGGATTAGGCCCAGCATTGGTTCCACCTAATCGTTCTGGTTCGTCAACTATAAAAGCTGGTAAGTCACGTACTTGAACCGAATTTTTCAGACCTGATTCCAGTTTTCCATTTACGGAAAGGGTTGCTAAAGTTGGATTTGTCATGTTTATTCTCCTTTTGATAGACTTAATATAATTATAGCTTTAGTGTGTTGAATTGCAAAAAAACAGTTTTCTGTTCATTTGATAAAGGAGAATTTTCATAATATGTTAAAATAGATAAAAATGAATCACCAGAAGGAGGAAGCAACATGATCAGCAGTCTTAAGGATACAGTCACATTAAACAATGGAGTAAAAATGCCAGGTTTTGGTTTAGGTGTATATAAAATGGATGACGATATTACAGTAGAAGCGATACAAACAGCGATAAAAAATGGCTACCGATTAATTGACACTGCATCGTACTATAAAAATGAAGAAGCAGTAGGCAAAGGGATTAAGGAATCTGGAATTTCTAGAGATGAGATTTTTATAACATCTAAAGTATGGAATGACCAACAAGGATGTGAGAATACATTACAGGCGTTTGATGAGAGCTTGCGTAAGTTAGATTTAGATTATCTTGATTTATACCTTGTCCACTGGCCAGTATCTGGAAAATATAAAGAAACATGGCGGGCATTGGAGAAGCTTTATGCAGATGGGAAAGTTCGTGCAATTGGTGTATGTAATTTCCAAACCTACCATTTAGAAGACTTGCTAAAAGATTGCAAAGTGAAACCGGTAATTAACCAAGTCGAATACCATCCACATCTTACGCAAGAAGAGGTAAAAGCATTTTGTGAAAAAGAAGATATTCAGATGGAAGCTTGGGCACCGCTTAAACGTGGTGGCGTATTTGATGAGCCAGTCATTGTAGAGCTAGTTGAAAAATATGGGAAAACGCCTGCACAAATCGTGCTTCGCTGGGATATCCAAAATAATGTAATTACCATTCCGAAATCTGCTACAGAAAGTCGAATTATTGAAAATGCGGATATCTTTGATTTTTCTTTGACAGATGAGGAAATGACTCGAATTGGCTCTTTAAATAAAGATGAACGAACAGGTCCAAATCCAGATGATTATTGATTCTTTTAACCCTGTAGCTGTATGATGCTACGGGGTTTTTCTGTGTTATGAGGTCAAATTTCGAGCGACAGCGCTGAGAAATCGCGCGCCCCCCCTCGGGAAATCGAGCGACAGCCCTGGAAAATCGCGCGACAGCCCTCGAAATACGAGCGACAGCGCTGAGAAATCGCACGCCCCCCCTCGAAATACGAGCGACAGCGCTGAGAAATCGCACGCCCCCCCTCGAAATACGAGCGACAGCGCTGAGAAATCGCGCGCCCCCCTCGGGAAATTCGAGCGACCCTCCCTGATAACTTCACAATTAATTAAAATCATATTAGTTCCAACTTTTCCAAAAATAGCTTACAATTTTAGTAGTTATTTTTCATACATAAGGAGTACACAGAATGAAAAAAATAGGTGTAATCATTGGTATATCAACACTATTTTTACTTAGCGGATGCATGAATCCAACATCCGTTAGAATTGTTGAAGATATGTACCGAGCAGCAATTATGGAAGAGGATACAAAGGTAGAGTCTTATTTTTCAGAGGAATTTATGCTCGAGAATGAACCTTTTTCTGAAGTCAAAGATAAAATCCATACCGATGCAATTAACATGAAAGGTATTGAATTTATGAATACGACGGAAATACGTGAAAAAGATTTGAATCCAGAAATTGCAGAAGGCTTAAATGATACATTTGACGAGTGGAGTTATATTGTTACGCAAATAGATGAAGACCAAATAATGACGTGGGTCGTACAACGTGGGGAGACACAATACTATATTGTGGAAGGAAAAGCGTATCCTATTGACGCGTATAATGAAGAGGTTTTAGAGAATAGCTAATGTTAGATTCCAAGCCAAATTTTGGCGCAAGAGACTTTTAGATGTTATATTATTGGATAGACTGTAACCATATTGCTGGACAAAGGAGACATTATAATGAAAGTTAAAGTTAATCGCAATGCAGCTAAAGAATTGAAAAAAATGTTAGAAACCGAAGAAGCACAAGGAAAAATGATTCGCATCCATATCGACCATGTTCATGGAGATCATGCACATTATGGCATTAGCTATGATACACCTGGTGAGCATGATGAAGTTGTACAAACAGATAAAGATATTGATATTCTTGTAGATACGCGTGAAGATTTCTTAGATGGCATTTGGATTCAATATTTCTATGTGGATGATCAAGGATTTGTTATCACAAATCCATCAAAAGGTGGACATCATCATTAAAAAAATTGGACTCTGACTGTAGAAGGTAGTCAGTCGAGTGAGTTTTCTTTAAAATAAGGTCTGAGTAGAGAAGCGAATGGTTTTGAGCATTTGCTTCTCTATTTTTATTTGGAGCGTGAATATCAGTAGATTGTACGGGATATCAGCAGATGGAGCAAGAGAATCGACAGATGGAGTGACGAGCTTATATCCCGAGAAGCGAGAATATATCCCGAGAAGAGAGAATATATCCGTAGAAGCGAGCTTATATCCCGAGAAGCGAGAATATATCTGTAGAAGCGAGCGTATATCCCGAGAAGCGAGCTTATATCCCGAGAAGCGAGCGTATATCCCGAGAAGCGAGCTTATATCCCGAGAAGCGAGCGTATATCCCGAGAAGCGAGAATATATCCGTAGAAGCGAGCGTATATCCCGAGAAGCGAGAATATATCCCGAGAAGCGAGCGTATATCCCGAGAAGAAAGCGTATATCCCGAGAAGAAAGCCTATATCCCGAGAAGAAAGCCTATATCCCGAGAAGCGAGAATATATCCCGAGAAGCGAGCTTATATCCCGAGAAGAAAGCCTATATCCCGAGAAGAGAGAATATATCCCGAGAAGAGAGCTTATATCCCGAGAAGAGAGAATATATCCCGAGAAGCGAGCGTATATCCCGAGAAGCGAGAATATATCCCGAGAAGAGAGAATATATCCTGAGAAGCGAGCGTATATCCTGAGAAGCGAGAATATATCCGTAGAAGCGAGTGTATATCCCGAGAAGCGAGAATATATCCCGAGAAGCGAGCGTATATCCCGAGAAGCGAGCATATATCCCGAGAAGCGAGCGTATATCCCGAGAAGCGAGAATATATCCGTAGAAGCGAGCGTATATCCCGAGAAGCGAGCTTATATCCCGAGAAGCGAGCTTATATCCCGAGAAGCGAGAATATATCCGTAGAAGCGAGCGTATATCCCGAGAAGAAAGCGTATATCCCGAGAAGCGAGAATATATCCCGAGAAGCGAGCGAATATCCCGAGAAGCGAGAATATATCCCGAGAAGAAAGCCTATATCCAGAGAAGAAAGCTTATATCCCGAGAAGCCACCACATCCCCGAGCAATACACCACCTCCCAAAACCACACAAAAAAAGAACCAGCCCAAAGCCGGTTCCACACCTATTTAAACACTATTCCTCATCATCCAACACATTATATGCCATATCGTATAATGTCATTTGGCTATCAATCACTTCGACCCCAGGTTTACGTTCAACATAATGGTATGTTCCGTCACTAGTTTGCTCTCTAGCTTTTACGTTATCATTTAAGATGATGGTTAAAATTTCTTTGATTCTCATTTTTAGGTCCTTTTCGTATATTGGAAATAATAATTCTACACGTTTGGCCATATTCCTCGTCATCAAATCAGCAGATGATAGGAAAATTCTTTCGTCACCATTACTATGGAAATAATAAATACGGGTATGTTCTAGGAATCTTCCGACAATACTACGTACACGAATGTTTTCACTGACACCTTCAATTCCAGGCTTCAGACAACAAATTCCACGAACGATTAAGTCAATTTGGACGCCCGCCGCTGAAGCCTCGTAAAACTTTTTAATAAGCTCCTTGTCCGTTAACGAGTTCATTTTAGCGATAATCCGTCCATTCCCTTTCTTTTGATGGAAGCGAATTTCCTCATCAATGTACTGAATAAAATCTTTATGAATATCAAATGGGGCCATTGATATATGATGAAAATCTGGCTTTTCCGTAAATCCACTTAGGTAGTTGAAAAAGTTTGTTGCATCGATACCGAACTTGCGCTTTGTCGTTATTAGTCCCATATCGGTATACCCTTCTGCTGTTTTATCATTATAATTTCCTGTTCCCAAATGAACAAAACGCTCAATTTTATCTTTTCGTTTGCGAACAATTAATGTTATTTTACTGTGAGTCTTTAAGGAATTCATGCCATATATAACATGACAACCAGTTTTTTCAAGTTCCTTTGCCCAATGGACGTTCTGCTCTTCATCAAAACGTGCTTTTAACTCGACAAGAACGGTTACTTGCTTTCCGTTTTCTGCTGCCTGTTTCAACCCATTGATAATTGGAGAATTACCACTTACTCGATATAAGGTCTGTTTAATTGCGAGAACATCTGGATCATTCGCAGCTTCCGTGATCAGTTCTACGACAGGTTCAAAAGACTCGTATGGATGATGTAATAGGATGTCTCTTTTTTCTGCAGCTTCAAAGATCGTTTCATCCTCGTCGATATCTTGTGGATGTTGCGGAATTAAGGTTCGATAGCTTAAATGTTCTCCTTGGGCTTCTACTGCCTTTACAAAACCGAAAAGGAAAGTAAAATCGAGAGGTCCATCAACAATATATAAATCATTTTCATGTATTTCTAAAACGCGAAGCAAGAATGTAATAACATCATCATCATACTTCCCATCACGAACCTCTAATCGAACTGCCGCACCCCATTTTCGCTTTTTAACTTCCTTCTCAATTTCCTTTAAGAGATCCCGAGCACCTTCTTCGTGAATCGTCATGTCAGCATTTCTTGTAATGCGAAATTCAGTGATCGATTTCACGTGATAACCTTTAAATAACTTATGAATAAAATGAGAAATAATATCTTCTAGTAAAACATAGCGATGGCTATTTTCAATTCGGATAAATCGATTAAGTAAGGCTGGAACCTGTACGATTGCATTCTTTGTTTGACAAGCTACATCACGCACATCTTCGAGAACAATGGCTAAATTAATGGATTTATTCATTAGCATTGGAAATGGATGGTAAGCATCAATTGCTAGCGGAGTGAGAACAGGGAAGATTTGTTCGTCAAAATACGCTTCTAAATAATTCTCTTCTTCCAGGGTGAGTTCATCGATAGAAATAAGAGAAATAGCTTCTTCCTCTAATAACGATGCTAATTGTTTGAATGCTTTATATTGTTGCTCAACAATCACATGATTTTCTTCTGCAATTGCTTTTAATTGTTGTTTTGGTGTTAAACCAGCTTTATTCTCTGGTTTATTAAAGCCAGCTTTTACTTGGTCCTTTAATCCAGCGACACGAACCATAAAAAATTCATCTAAATTAGATGAACAGATCGCTATAAATTTTAGTTGTTCAAGAAGAGGATTTCTTGTGTCAAAGGCTTCTTCTAGAACGCGTTTATTAAATGCTAACCAGCTTAATTCCCGGTTGTTATAATATAAAGGATTGTCCAAACTTATCGCTTCATTCACTTTTTCCATTTCTTATCACCTTCTTAACTACAATATATTAATTATACTATAGAAGAATTCAGGGAAATGTAAAAATACTCTAAAGTTTTTGTGTCCTCTCTCCATTACCCTAATATAAACTGGAGGTTTATATCTTTATGCAATGCTTTTTCAAGATGTTTCTTCTGTTTATTGGTCTGGTATTGTTCTGGGTGAAAGTCTTTATCACAATAAAGGGTAATCGTAAGTTCTCTATCGTTCATCTCAATATCTAAATCCTTAACTACCTGCCTTTTCGTGGCGTCAAGGCAGTAGGAAAACTTCAGTAAGGCACCTAACACGCTTAGTTTTTCTTTTTCTTCTTTTAAAAACCACTCCTCGAAGGGACCTACAAACTGTTTAAAGGTATTCTTACTCTTAAAGGAAGCAATTAGAGCTAATCTTAAGCGATCAATATGCATTAGGCCATCAATTGTCCGGTTAGCAAGTAGGTAAAATGTGTGCTGTGCGCTGGATTCAGAATCAATATAGTTTCCCAGGTTATAGACAGAACATGCCCTTTCTAGTAATTCCCAGTCTCTTTGCGTGTGGGATCCAAGCCTTCGTTCCTTTAAACCATTAAAAAGCTTTTTCGTTAAAAATTGAATGAATTCAATTTGTGTCTGATCCAAACTGTATTCATGAATTAACTCCCTGATGCTATCTTGAAGGACATTTGGATACAAATGATCCTTTAGATTTTGCGTAGATTTCTCATAAAACACACCATCACGTAATCCTTTTCTACTCAAAACAAAGCAGTCAGCTTGTGTGGTTTGATATAAAGCGTGAAACACAGCGACGGCAGGAACAATCGTATCTGCTCGGTCGGTAGATAACCCATCTACCTTCTGTAATTCTTCTTCACATAATGGTGATAAATAATGTAATATTTTCGCTATATCACTATCATTCATCTTGTACTGATGAAGTCCTGCTAATGGATAGTCCTTCAAACTTTGGTCAATTTGTGCCATGTTTCGGGCACTCCCACCAATTCCGATTAAAGGGACTTCCCTTTCCTTTAACCAATCTAGTATACTAAACTGTTCCAACAGAAATGTCTGTAATTTCCCGAGTGCTGTTTCCGGCTTATTATCGGAGAAAAATTGCTTTAATGTTAAGGCACCGAATGGAAAACTATGAGATTCCTGAATAACACGGTCCTTAAAATACGTAACCTCTGTACTTCCGCCACCAATGTCAACGGTTATTCCCTCTTCAATCGAAGTCGAATTAACGACAGATAAATACCCATAATATGCTTCTTCTTTTTCCGATAAAATTCGCATTTCCCAGCCAATTTGTTGTTTTACCTTTTTCTGAATGAATGTATTATTGTTGGCCTGACGTATCGTTGCAGTTGCAACACAGGCTAATTCTTCTAGGGAATAGATATTTAATACTTCTTTGAAACTGTCAAGAACGCCGAGCATTTGTACAATTCCCTCATCGGTCAAATTGCTTTTTGCATCAAGGTAATTTCGTAATCTTGCTACAGCTTTTACATTTTCTACTTCATGTAATCTTCCCGTATTTACTTGCGAGTAAACAACTAACCGCATTGTGTTGGAGCCAATATCAATTACAGCGTAATATTTTTCCATCGTATCACCTCATATTAGTTATCAATATATCAGTAATTAAATCTGATGTCAGCTAATAGATAGTACGTGCGGAATATGACAATAAAAGATAAAAATTTCCCGGGTAATAGTATATGTTGGTTTTTGTCGGACTATGTAGGTCTTAACTTCTTAGCATGAAGGACCATGTACGTGCATATGCTTTATAAACCGCTGGACTTAAATGGAGGGAGAATATAGATGGATATACTTGGCAAGGTAAAGAACTATCGTGAGGAAGAAGAAAGTTTAAAATGGGAAGGTACATTTGCTGAATACTTATCTATTATTAAGGAAAGACCAGAAGTTGCTCAATCAGCCCATTCTCGTGCTTATAATATGATTAAAGATGCGGGAATAGAAGACAATGGTGTGAAGAATTATAAGTTCTTCTCTGATGAGATCTTTGGTTTAGAAGAAGCTTTAGAAAAGTTAGTAGAGGAATATTTCCACCCAGCAGCTAAGCGGTTAGATGTTAGAAAAAGAATATTACTATTAATGGGTCCAGTTAGTGGAGGTAAGTCAACGATTGTAAGTATGTTGAAGCGTGGTCTCGAACAATACTCGAGAACAGATAATGGTGCTGTTTATGCAATTAAGGGATGCCCCATGCATGAAGATCCACTTCATTTAATTCCACATCATTTACGGGATGATTTTTATAAAGAATATGGCATTCGAATTGAAGGAAGCCTGTCTCCATTAAATACGATGCGACTAGAGCAGGATTATGGAAATCGTATTGAAGATGTAAGAGTTGAGCGTATTTTCTTCTCAGAAGATAAACGTGTTGGGATTGGTACATTTAGTCCATCAGATCCAAAATCACAGGATATTGCAGATTTGACAGGGAGTATTGATTTTTCCACCATTGCAGAATATGGTTCAGAGTCAGACCCAAGAGCATATCGCTTTGATGGGGAACTGAACAAAGCGAATCGTGGGATGATGGAATTTCAGGAGATTTTGAAATCGGATGAGAAATTTTTATGGCATTTATTATCCTTAACACAAGAGGGGAACTTTAAAGCAGGGAGATTTGCACTTATCTCAGCAGATGAGTTGATCGTTGCCCACACGAATGAAGCGGAGTATCGTTCTTTCATTTCGAATAAAAAGAATGAAGCACTTCACTCGAGAATTATCGTCATGCCAATTCCATATAATTTGCGTGTTAGTGAAGAGGAACGCATTTATGAAAAAATGATCAAAACAAGCGACATGGCACATGTTCATGTAGCGCCACACGCTTTCAAAGTTGCTGCTACTTTTTCTATATTGTCGCGATTAAAAGAATCGAAAAAGCAAGGGGTAGACTTGCTGAAGAAATTAAGATTATATGATGGGCAAAGTGTGGAAGGCTTTAATCAGATTGATGTAGATGAACTTAAGAAGGAATATGCTGACGAAGGAATGGATGGTATTGATCCACGTTATGTCATTAACCGTATTTCTTCAACAATTATTCGTAAAGATGTCCCATCGATTAATGCACTTGATGTCCTGCGTTCTCTAAAGGATGGTTTGGAAGCACATCCATCCATCTCGAAAGAAGATAAAGATAAATATATGAATTTTATTGCGGTTGCTAGAAAAGAATATGATGAGATTGCGAAGAAAGAAGTACAAAAAGCTTTCGTCTACTCTTATGAGGAATCAGCGAAAACGTTAATGGATAATTACCTCGATAATGTCGAAGCTTATTGTAATAAGAATAAGCTGAGAGACCCACTAACGGGCGAGGAAATGAATCCAGATGAGAAATTAATGCGCTCGATTGAGGAACAGATTGGGATTTCAGAAAATGCGAAGAAAGCATTCCGTGAAGAGATTCTTATTCGATTGTCTGCATTTGCGAGAAAAGGGAAACGTTTTGATTATAATTCTCATGAACGTCTCCGAGAAGCGATTCAGAAAAAACTATTTGCAGACTTGAAAGATGTTGTGAAAATCACTACCTCATCCAAAACGCCGGATGAATCACAATTGAAGAAGGTTAACGAAGTCATTGCGAGATTGATTGATGAATACGGTTATAACTCAACATCGGCTAACGAATTAATACGGTATGTGGGTAGTTTGTTAAATAGATAATTGATAAATGAAATGCTTTTTAGAAGCAGGGCTAATTCATTATTTAGCCTTGTTTTATCTTTTAATCTGAGAAAAGTAGCAATATCTATTTTCTACTTGCATAGAATAAATGAAAGAATTAATCATTTTATATTAATAATAAAAGACTGAAAATTCAATAAAACAGGAGAGGGTTGAATGACGGAAAAAAAGGAACATAACTTTGTTGTCTCCCAGGAAGACTGGTCTCTCCATCGTAAAGGTTATCAGGATCAACTTAGACATGAGGAAAAGGTTAAAGATGCAATTAAAAATAATTTACCAGACTTAGTTACAGAAGAAAGTATTATTATGTCAAATGGTAAAGAAGTTGTAAAAATCCCGATTCGTTCTCTGGATGAATATAAAATACGCTATAGTTACAATAAGAATAAACATGTTGGCCAAGGCGATGGCGATAGTCAGGTTGGGGATGTTATAGCAAGAGAACCGGGCCAAGGGAACGGGCAGGGCCAGGGACGTGGGAAAAAGGCTGGTGATCAGCCAGGAACGGATTATTATGAAGCAGAAGTTTCGATTGAGGAAGTAGAAGAGGCGTTATTTAAGGACCTCGAGCTACCGAACTTACAGGAAAAGGAAAAAGATGAAATTACGATTGAGAAAATTGAATTTAATGATGTGCGTAAAAAAGGTCTAATGGGTAATATTGATAAAAAACGAACCATTCTATCAGCATTAAAGCGAAATGCAAGAGATGGGAAAAATTCAATTACACCAATTTATAATGATGACCTACGTTTTAAAACATGGAATGAAGTTGTTAAACAGGAATCAAAAGCAGTAGTGATTGCAATGATGGATACGAGTGCTTCCATGGGAACTTTCGAGAAGTATATGGCAAGGAGTTTCTTTTTCTGGATGACACGATTTTTACGGACAAAATATGAATCTGTCGATATCCAGTTCATTGCCCATCATACAGAAGCAAAAGTTGTATCTGAGGATGATTTTTTCAATAAGGGAGAAAGTGGTGGAACGATTTGTTCGTCAGCCTATAAGAAGGCGTTAGAACTAATTGAAGGGAAGTATGATCCGTCCCGTTATAATATTTATCCATTTCATTTTTCCGATGGGGAAAATATCACATCAGATAATGCAAAATGTATTGATTTGGTGAATGAAATAATGGAAGTATCTGCAATGTTTGGCTATGGGGAAGTGAATGGTTATAATCGGTATTCGACGTTAATGAATGCATACCGAAACATTGATGATCCGAAGTTTAGACATTATATTTTAAAAGAAAAACGTGATGTATATAAAGCAATGAAGACGTTCTTTATTAAACAAGCTGAAGTCGTTTAACCTCCACGATGTGGGGGTTTTTCGAATGGGAAGCCTGGAAAGAAATCGGCCGATGTTAGCCGATTTCTTTGTTGCATTAAAGAAGCTCAATTGAATACACACCTCTTGATGTGCTTACAATAAAGCGATTTCCATCAAATTCATATAGTGCATTTTCTTCTAATGGGATTTCATAGAGCTCAGAAGGAAGGGATTGATAATTGTTTTCAGTTGTTTCAATGACTCCACTTCCATTTAAATGAAGAGAATAAATTGGTTCATAACCATCGATGCTACGGGTTTCTTTCGCATAAGAAATAGCACTTAAGTCTATCAATGTTTCATCAAAGTCATCTAATTCATGTTTAATTACTTTTATTTTTCGCCCATTCCATTGCTTTAACAATGCATTAAATTCTTCAACCGACAAGAAATACTGGTCCATAAACAACATCCCTCCTACCTATTAACATTTCCACCTTTCCAGCAAATAATGCATAAGTTGCATCCGTGACAATCACCCTTTAGCATCCGACAAATTCTGCTAATTTCCGACAAGTGACAGGCACCGTAAAGGCACCCTAAAAAGAAATGGTTCATTATTCACGTTTTGTTTCATAAACTATAAAAAGCACTTTTGGAGGGGATTCTAATTGTCAATGACAAAGGAGCTAAGTTATGCCATTGAGGAGATAACAGAGATTGCTTCTGGCTTTGGCCTCGATTTCTATACAATGCGTTATGAAATTTGTCCAGCAGAAATTATTTATACATTTGGTGCATATGGGATGCCGACGCGCTTTTCACATTGGAGTTTTGGAAAACAATTTCACCGCATGAAGTTGCAATATGACCTTGGGTTAAGCCAAATATATGAACTCGTTATCAATTCAGATCCTTGTTATGCGTTTTTACTCAACACGAATAGCTTGGTTCAAAATAAGTTAATCATCGCGCACGTTCTAGCACATTGTGATTTTTTCAAAAACAATGTTCGTTTTTCAAACACGAGACGTGATATGGTGGAAAGCATGACAGCAACTGCGGAAAGAATTGCTGATTATGAAATGATTTATGGCAAGGATGAAGTAGAGAAGTTCTTGGATGCAATTCTCTCGATTCAAGAGCATATCGACCCATCGATTATCAAATCGAAACTTTCTTATGATCGTTCTGATGAGGACGACAATGAAGACTTTATTCCAAAAACACCGTATGATGACCTGTGGAATATCGGCGAAAAGCCACAGCAAAGGAAAAAGAGGGTGCTTAAAAAAGATAAGAAATTCCCACCACATCCTGAAAAAGATATTCTTTTATTCATCGAGGAATACAGCCGTGAGTTAGAGGATTGGCAGCGTGATATTCTAACAATGATGCGGGAAGAAATGCTTTATTTCTGGCCACAGCTCGAAACGAAAATCATGAACGAAGGCTGGGCATCATATTGGCATCAGCGAATCCTTAGGGAAATGGATTTAACGACAGATGAAACAATTGAATACTCAAAATTGAATGCAGGTGTTGTGCAACCGTCAAGAACGCAAATTAATCCATATTATTTGGGAATAAAGATTTTTGAAGATATCGAGGAAAGGTACAACAAGCCGACAGAAGAGATGCGTAAGTTGGGGGTTGCAGCCGGTTCTGGGAGAGAGAAGATGTTCGAAGTAAGAGAGATTGAATCGGATATTTCCTTTATTCGCAATTACTTAACGAAAGAACTCGTGCAACGCGAAGATATGTACTTGTTTGAGAAGAAGGGTAGAGATTACAGAATTACCGAAAAGGACCATGAACAAGTACGTGATCAGCTCGTAAATATGCGCGTAAATGGTGGGTTTCCGTATATAACGGTTGAAAATGGTGACTACCTCCGTAATGGCGAGTTGTATCTGTTGCATGGATATGAAGGTATCGAACTTGATTTGAATTATTTAGAGCATGTTCTGCCATATATTCATCAGCTGTGGGGAAGGACCGTTCATATTGAAACAATAGTTGAGGACCGACAGACTGTTTATTCATATGATGGGAATAAAGTGACGAAGCGGAGTATGTGATCTTTATAGGAAAGGACTTGTGATGCGTATACGTAATCTGGGCTTTTTCTTTTGGTTTCGGCAAATTTTGAGAGATGACATAAAAGGTAGTTGCAACAAAATGTGTGAATCTCATGAATAAGTAGCTCTCATACAGAAAATCACTAAATATATTTGCAATTCAAAGTATAATAAAGTATAACTTCATTTATAATAAAAATGAACGAGTACTTATAGCACTCGTTCAAAGGAACTACATGCCGCATCCAGAGCAGCTGACTAAAAAGATAAAGAATTAATTAAAAGTAACTATCCTATCCTTTGGGTGAGGGCTGGACGGTTACTTTTTTCTCATTTCTTTGACGATGTTCACAACAAGTGCTAAGCAATTTAATAGAACGATACTTGATGTTAGTGCTATGATGGTTGCTTCATATGCCGTCATTTTTTACCATCTCCCTCCTATGGGAGATGGCCAACCGTCCATCTGCTTTATGTAGTTATTAAAATTCTTACCAATTTTCAAGACAAAAGTTCAATGAATATATGAAACAAAGGGCTTGAATTTAAAGCTCTTTTTGCTGTAAAAGATAAGATTGACAGACAGGTACTGAAATGTCAGTTCACTGAGGTGGCTTTTTCACTTATATAAGTGTATAGTTATATGATAATATACTAATGAAAAGTAGGTGCGTGGAAATTGGTAAAAGCGGCAATAGAAATGGACAAGGCATCGATGCTTTTAAAACTTTTAGGGGATAAGACACGATTGTCGATGGTGAAGATTCTTGAAAAACATGAATGCTGTGTATGTGAATTTGTTGAGATTTTCAGGATGAGTCAGCCCTCGATTAGCCAACATCTCCGCAAATTAAGGGATGTAGGATTGGTTAAAGAGGAAAGAAAGGGTCAATGGATATTTTACTCTGTTAATAAAGGAAATGAGTACTATCCTTTCATCGAGCAGATTCTCATGCTAGTACCTGATCTAGACGATAAATTAAAAAAACTGGAAGAGCAAGGTACACGCATTTCTTGTTGCTAATTGGAGGTAAATATTTTGTCAGCAACGCTTATACTAGCAATTATTATTTTTTTATTTACCCTTATTCTCGTCATTTGGCAGCCTAAGGGATTAGACATTGGTATCACTGCCATTGGTGGGGCAATCCTTGCTTTATTAGTAGGTGTTGTTGGGTTAAGTGATGTCATTGAAGTAACGCAAATCGTTTGGAATGCGACACTTGCATTTGTCGCGATTATCATTATCTCACTCATCTTAGATGAAATTGGATTATTTGAATGGGCAGCACTTCATATGGCTAGAATTGCTAAAGGCAATGGAGTTAAGATGTTTATTTATATTAGTATTTTAGGCGCAGTAGTTGCAGCACTTTTTGCCAATGATGGCGCAGCACTGATTTTGACTCCGATTGTTTTAGCGATGGTAAGGAATTTGGATTTCAAGGAAAAGATGATTTTCCCGTTTATTATGGCAAGTGGATTTATTGCCGATACAACATCATTACCATTCGTCATTAGTAACTTGGTAAACATTGTATCAGCTGATTTTTTTGATATCGGCTTTGTTGAATATGCTTCAAGAATGATCATTCCGAACTTATTTTCACTAACGGCTACGATTACGGTATTATATCTTTATTTTAGAAAAAGTATCCCGAAAAGCTATGATATCTCAAAATTAAGTGATCCGAAAACAGCTATAAAAGACTTGAAAATGTTCCAGCTTTCTTGGTATGTTTTGGCAGTATTAGTAGTGGGATATTTCATAAGTGAATTCATTCATCTTCCGGTGTCCTTCGTTGCAGGAGCGATTGCAATTTTCTTCTTGTTAATGGCAAGAAGAAGTGATGTAGTAAACACGAAAGCTGTTATAAAGGGAGCACCATGGAATATCGTACTATTCTCAATCGGGATGTATGTTGTCGTTTATGGTTTAGGAAATGCTGGGCTAACAGATGCTTTAAGTAATGTCATCCAAGCAGCAGCAGATCAAGGGTTATTTGTAGCAACAGTGGCAATGGGTTTTATAGCAGCATTTCTGTCATCTATCATGAACAATATGCCAACAGTTATGATCGATGCCTTAGCAATTGCAGAAACGAGTACTTCAGGGGTGATTCGGGAAGCATTAATTTACGCGAATGTTGTTGGTTCTGACTTAGGGCCAAAAATCACGCCAATCGGTTCACTTGCCACCTTGGTCTGGCTCCACGTTCTTTCGCAAAAAGGCATCAAAATATCATGGGGAACCTACTTTAAAACAGGTATTATCTTAACCATACCAATCCTATTTATCACTTTATTAGGATTATATCTAACATTACGGTGACTAGGCACTGTCAAAATTCGACAAGTGACAGGCACCCCTAAAAAAGGAGAACGAAACGATGTCTAAAAAAACGATTTATTTCTTATGTACGGGTAATTCTTGCCGAAGCCAGATGGCAGAAGGGTGGGCGAAAAAATATCTAGGAGATGAATGGGATGTCCGGAGTGCTGGAATTGAAGCACATGGCCTAAACCCGAAAGCTGTAAAAGCAATGAATGAAGTCGGTATTGATATTTCTGAACAACAATCCGAGAAGATTGACACGGAATTTTTAAACAATGCAACATTGGCTGTTACTTTATGTGGTGATGCAGCTGATCGGTGTCCAGTCACACCAAAAGACGTAAAGCGTGAGCACTGGGGCTTTGATGACCCAGCAAAAGCAGAAGGAACTGAAGAAGAAGTTTGGGAAGTATTTAGACGTGTTCGTGATGAAGTTGGAGAAAGAATTAAATTGTTTGCTGAGACTGGCAAGTAATTTATATTTGGAGCTATGCTGCGATTCGTGAGCATAGCTCTATTTTTATTGACATTCGCTGAAGTTCACAGCGTTTTTGCCAAAGTTCACAGAGAACTCGCTGAAGTTCACAATAATTCCGCTGAAGTTCACAATTCATTCGCCAAAGTTCACATTTGCGCGTGCAGCTAAATAGACTTCAGGAAACATTACGCACTCCGTATTCTATTTTTGTATAAACATCTGTGTCCAATAGTTTCCATCTTGGACGTAACCAACACCAATATGCGTATACCCACCCTTTAGGATGTTTGCCCGGTGTCCTTCACTGTTCATCCATGCACGCACAACCTCTTCTGGACTATTCTGTCCGCGTGCAATATTTTCTCCAGCCTGACGATACGTGACCCCATATTGTGCCATCATATCGAATGGTGAACCATATGTCGGGCTAGTATGTGAAAAGTAGTTATTTGCTTGCATATCCTTTGACTTTTCCCTAGCAACACCACTTAAGGTTGAATCAACCTCTAAATTGGATAGGCCAGCTCTTCGTCTTTCTTGATTGGTTAATCGAACAACTTCTTGTTCAAATTCCGTTAATGCAACGTCTTGATTTTGATTTTGCCTATTTGGTGAAAGTTGCTCACCCTGGTTCTGTGTAGGAGGTTGATTCCCCTCACCAGACTGCATGCTAATCGGTCTGAAATTATTTCCAGATCCTTGCTCCTGCTGAACCGGAGTTTGCTTCTTTGTCAAATCTGTACTAGGTGAATTTGTGCTAGTACTAGAAATGTTAAAGTTTCTCGTATTATCTTGTGTAGCGCTGTCATTTCCACAAGCGGCCAGACCTACACAAAGGATCATGATGAAAAATAAAAGATACTTCTTACTCATGTTAGTAGCTCCTTTTCTTTTGATGTATGTAGTTTGGCTTTTTTTTTTGGAAAATATTTAAAGTATGGACACAACAATTTTTATGTCGGGATTTTGCTAGCTACCATGTAACCTTCTTCAATCGTTGTCGTCTATATTAATAGGAAGTACGTTTTTATACATTTTTATTTGGAAGAGGTGGGGGTCAATGGTAACTATGAAAAAATATGTATGCTATTTGTTTATCGTTTTTGTTGGAATGTTTTTAGCGGCCTGTAGCAATGATCAATCGATGGAATCTAGTGATTTAGCGGAAGTAGAGATGGCAACAGAAGATGCTGCTGTTGAGAGAGAAATGAATTCTTTTTCGAGTGAAGATCGTGCAGAAAAAAGTGAAGAAGCAGAAACTCTCCCAGATGAAGGCGAGACAGATGAGGTAGCTCCTCAAGAAGCAGACCGTAAAATCATTTATACAGCACATCTTAATATTGAAGTAAAAGATTTTGACAAGTCATTTACTGATATACAGACGAAGGCAGCGGATTTTGGCGGGTATGTCGTTGAATCAAATATGTATGGCGGAGCAGATGATAACCCAAGGAGTGGGCAAATTACTGCAAGAATTCCTCAAGGTTCTTTTCAAGATTTTATTCAATTAGTGGAAGACGGAAGTAGTGATGTCATAGAAAGCTCTGTTTCAGGTCAGGATGTGACAGAGGAATTTGTTGATTTGGAATCCCGTCTAAAGTCCAAACGAGTTGTTGAAGAACGATTACTCAGCTTTATGGAGCAAGCAGAGAAAACAGAGGATTTGCTCGCTATTTCAGGTGATTTATCGAAAGTACAAGGGGAGATTGAGGAAATCCTTGGTAGGATGAATTATTTACAAAATAAAGCAGATTTAGCAACAGTAACAATTTTTATGCAAGAAAATGATTTGAAGCTAACAGGAATAAACGAGGATGAGTTAAATACGTGGGAAAAAACAAAGCAACAATTCCTTAAGAGTATTAACTTTTTAATAGCAGCTTTTTCTAGTCTATTTGTGTTTCTAATTGGAAACTTGCCTATCTTTATACCTTTAATCATTGTTGGTGTTATTGTGTTTTTCTTTATAAGAAAGAAGAGAAGGGGAGAAAAACAATCATAAATTAGAGTGCCTTAGCAATATGACTAAATAGTTGCCAACCACCCCTCACTATCCGTCGACAATATTTGACAAAATCTGAGGGGTGACAGGCACCTAACGATACATTTTATACAAGCTTTTCAGTGTGCTGACATTAAGTTCCAAATCGTTTTCATAGGCATACCTAACTGCATAGCCTAATGCAAGTGTCATCCCGCCTGCAATACTACCACCAGCAATCGAGCCCGCCCCAGGAACAAATTTCACCACTTGACGAAACATTGTCTTTCCAATATTGCCCGTAATGGTGGCAATAATTAATTCCTTCGCCCGTTTCTTGGATAAAGGCTTATCATATAATGCTGCCAATTTTATCATTAGACCAACCTGAATTGCTGTTAATGGAATAAAATCAGATCCTGGAACTGGTGCAGCACCAATCGCAGTTGCAGAAGCGGATGCACTCAGTATCCATTTCTTTGCAATCGGGTATTTCGCTTGAATGGTTTTCGCGAACTTAATGTCTTTGTGCTTTTTTTCAAGAATATCTAATATCTCACTTCTCAGTTTATCGATATTTTCTCCAGTCTTTGAAGAAATCGGGATAACTTTATATTTATTATCTGTGTGTAATTTAATGTACTTAACGAGTGCAGGAATATCTTCTGCAGCATCAATCTTATTTAAAACAAAGAGAATATCCTTATTTTGTTTACGAATCAATTCAAAGGATTTCTTCTCACCTTCAGAAAAAACGGTACCTGCTGCATTTAGGAAAAACAAAATAATATCTGCTTCTTTGAAAAACTTCATCGTTTCCCTTGAGTTTTTGTTATTAATATCATCTAGACCGGGTGTGTCTACGAATGTTATGTCATCCGTGTATTGATAGAAATCGATTTGGACGGTTTCGCCAGGCCGGGCACCAACACGGGCTACTTCATCACCGGTAATTTGGTTTATCGTTGATGATTTCCCACTATTCACGTCACCAATCATTGCGAATAATATTTTGGCATTTGCTTGAGCTTGTACCTTGTCCGCTTCTTGATCAAATGCTTTATTAAATTCTTTTTCATTAAATTCCGCCAAAGCAATCACACTCCTTGCCCCTATATTCCCACATTCGTGCCTGTTACTATTCAATTTTCGACATATATAGACAAACTTCGACAAGTGACAGGCACCCTAATTAAAGTAGTTGTTGGTAGGCTTTGGCTTCTTCGGGTTTGCCTATTTCTTGGTAAATTTTTATTAAGTATTGGATGGGTTTCGGGTTATTTGGGTTGAGCTCCATTTCCCATTTGAAGCAGTCAATGGATTTCTCCAATTGATGAAAGTCTAGATACAACTCGCCTAAGGCAAATTGCTTGTCAGGATCATCTGCAAATTGCTGCATCTTTGCAATCTTTTGCTCAATAGGCAGATGAATTTCTTTACTGTGAAAGGGCTCAAACCACTCTATAATTTCATTTAAATCATGACTTTTTAGAAAGGAAGAGACAAAAGGAATACTCATTTTTTCTAAGGTAGAACCGTCCTTAATAGCAAGTTTCATCAATCGTTTACTTGATTTGTCAAAATGGGATGCAAGAACAGACGGATCTGCTTTTTTAAAATGATCACTAATCACAAGCAATTGTTCTGCTGTTGGTTTGTAATTCGTGTTCATCGTAAATTGAACAATTTCATTTGAATGATTACTTTCAAGTAACGTATCGAGTAATTTTGATTGCAACACTGCTTTATTATTATTTCGAACCAACTCTTTTCGAATGAGGATTTGATCATCGATCGAAAGGTCCTTAATCAATTCCCCTATTGCAGCTTCGTTATCTATTGAGAATTGATGCTGTAATCGTTCGATCCGAACAGCTAGTTCATCAATCCATCGGTTTTGGTCTTTATATAATTGAAACAAAACGTTAGAGGAGGTTGGATTAGAGCGGTCATCGAAACAAACAAGCTCAACGTAGTTCGGGTCTTTCTCGTAAAGGCTCTCTAAATCGCTATACATCTGTTCGTAACGTTGGAACTCAATATTGTGCATCATGTCATGTGCAAATCTACTTTTGGGATTGTAATTTTTATAGGATTTTAGCGCTCGATACGCTTTAAGATTTTTTCCGTTTCTACGGAAATGATAGAATGTTTTTTGAAAAAGTTTATTGCTGGAACCTTGTTTTGTGAAGGAATCAAAGAATAGGAAGATGAGTGCGACTTCTGTCATGGAGTAGGATTTTTCTACGTTTTTAATTAATTGATTAAACTTGATAAAATGAATAGTATTTTGCCTTGAGAGTAGTTGAAGACTAAGTGGATGTGTACCTGAAAAGGAAATTCCGTCCCTTAATGCTCGATAAATATAGGAATTGATCCTAATTTTATTTGCTTTTACACCGTTTATAAAATTATTTTTATAAAAAATGCTGTAATATGTATTTGCTGAACGGTCGGTTGCCTCAATAATTATTGTTTGCTTATAAACGACAAGTTTTTCTGCTGTTAAGGTGAGATGCTTTTTGTTTGATTGGACTTGAAATTGGTTACGTTTCATTACATTACCTCCCTTAGTTACATATCTAATGATAACATAAGATGCTTCGCACGAACAAAATATATCCTTTCATCTTACTATTAATATTATTATCTGATATAATGGGTAGAAGTTAGCACCTAGTAATAAAAAAGAGGAGTACGATAATAATGTTACGTGAAGAATTAATAGCTCCAAGTGATTATAATATTGTGATGGAATTTGAAAAATATATGAACGATCCTAAGCGTACTGCGATAATTTGGGAAGATGAGCAAGGAATGAATAAAGAAATTACATATAAATGTTTAATAGAGAATGCAAATAAAATTGGTAATGTGTTATTAGAACAAGGTCTTAAAAAGGGTGATAAGTTATTAGTCATGATGCCACGCTTAATCGAGACCTATGAGGTATACATTGCAGCACTAAAAACCGGAATCATTATTATTCCTTGCTCTGAAATGTTCCGTACGAAAGATTTACAGTATCGAATTACACATGGGGAAGTAAAGGGTGTAGTATGTTTCGCTCCCTACGCCAACCAGTTTACGGACATTAAAGAGTTTAATGAATTGGTGAAATTTACCGTAGGGGAAGAAGTGGAAGGTTGGAATCGATTAGATGAACTGAAAAATTCTGCTGAAGCTGAATTAGAAATCACCCCAACGACAGCGGAGGATTTAGCTTTTTTACCATATACTTCAGGAACAACGGGGAATCCAAAAGCAGTAATGCACACCCATGCTTGGGGTTATGCACATATGAGAACAGCAGCAACAAATTGGTTGGCAATTCATGATGGAGATACCGTATGGGCTACAGCTGCTCCTGGTTGGCAAAAATGGGTATGGAGCCCTTTCTTATCCATACTAGGTTCTGGTGCAACTGCATTTGTCTATAATGGAAAATTCGCGCCAAAAAAATATTTGCGTTTACTAGAAAAATATGCTGTTAATGTATTTTGTTGTACACCAACAGAGTACCGATTGATGGCGAAGCTGGATAATCTAGCAGACTATTATTTGCCAACATTACACAGTGCTGTGTCAGCTGGTGAGCCTTTAAATCGGGAAGTAATTGATCAATTTGAAAAATATTTTGGTGTAACAGTTAGAGATGGCTACGGTCAAACAGAAAATACGTTGTTACTCGGGTTTCTAAAAGGGATGAAGGTAAAACCTGGTTCCATGGGTAAACCGACACCGGGAAATAATGTGCAATTAATTGATGAGGATTGCAATCCGGTAGCGGTTGGGGAAGTTGGAGATATTGCAGTTCCACTTGACACACCTGCTTTATTCAAGGGCTATTACAAAGAGGAGGAGCGGACGAAAAAGGCCATTCGTGGGAACTTCTATATTACAGGTGATCAGGCGAAAATCGATGAAGAAGGCTACTACTGGTTTGAAGGTAGAAATGATGATATCATCATTAGCTCTGGTTACACGATTGGACCATTTGAAGTGGAAGATGCACTCGTGAAACACCCGACAGTAAAAGAATGTGCTGTCGTTGCAAGTCCTGATGAAATCCGTGGAAACGTGGTTAAAGCCTATGTTGTTCTTCAAGACAATGTTCAGGGTGATATGGATGCATTAGTGAAAGACTTGCAAAATCATGCAAAGCAATTAACAGCACCGTATAAGTACCCACGTAAGATTGAATTTGTTCGTGAGCTGCCAAAAACATCTTCAGGAAAAATCCGTCGGGTTGAACTTAGGCAGCGTGAGAAAGAGTTGGTTAAGTAATTACAATCGTGTACGTGCTCGTTTCTAATACGAAATAAAAATCCCACTTTAGAATCGCAGTCATTATCGATTTTAAAGTGGGATTTCTTTTTATATTTTCATTTTATCTGGCAATGCATGAATTGATTCTATCAACTGGTTTAATTTCCCCTCAACCCGGTGCAATAAGTAAAACGTTACCGCAATGGGGAATCCAACTTCTGTGATGAACGACACCCATGTTTCCACTTTCGTTCCCTCCAATCCGAATGTTTTATTAAAAATAGTGACCAGCGTACAGGCCGCTGGTCATGTTTGTCATCACATTCTTATAATCCTAAATCGATTTCTTCTACGATATTTTCAACGACACGTGCACTTTTTTTCAAAACAAGGTCTCCACCTGTAGAAGTGAATGCGTTCTGCGAAATAATTTCATCCATTGCTGCAATGACTGCAGCTGGATCTACAGGCTCAATGGGTTTCTCAAGTGAGTAGGTTACGATTTTGCCGTCTTGGTTCTGAAATTTAAGCTCTAGCTTTTTCACATGTTTTCCTCCTTTCTATTGATTTTTCAAAAATACGTTAGACCCCAATAATTTCTGAATCATCTTTACGGATGGTGTTGTATAGCACACGTTCCTGTAAGCTAGCGAAAGCTGTTGCTACAGCGTAAAGTTGATCAGCAGTTGCAGTTGTTTTGATGTTGTTAAAACTCTTATACTTGAAAACTGGCTCACCAGTATCCATGTTTGTTCCATCATTTAGGACCAACTGCAATGTGGATTTTCTTAAATCAGCAATTGCCATGTTCTTCACCTCCCTTTCACAACTACAATCGAACGAAATCATGGAAAGGGGGGAATGATTTTGAATCTTTTTAGTGGAGAGAGATTGACAAATAAAAATTGCTCTTCTTCTTAAAGTTTGTTGCTATTGATATAAACTGTGGACTAGTGTAATTCAGTATTGTGTAAATCATACCGTTCCGGAAACACACTTCGCGCACCTTAGGGCGGCTGGTGAGCCTCCTTCGTGCTAACGCACTACGTAGTCTCACCTAGGCCTATCCTCCCGCAGGAGTCTTCGTGTGTTTCCTCCACTAAGTTCCTGCTCTACTTGTATATAAACTAGAAATTTGTATTGTTTAAAGAAGAACAACTGTTTGAAACGTCATATCATAGGCCACAATCTTAAAATATCCAGCTATCATAGCGAAGTATTCTGCCGTAGCGAATGACAGCACACAACATTCATAAGTGTGAGCGAGAGCTACACTATTTTGTATAAATAGTTACACTTTTTATACAAAATACTAATTAATATTAATTGCTTAATAAAGCAACAACCTTTTAGAAGACAGCTAACAAAAAAGACCAGCAGAAATATCTACTAGCCTAGTCCAAACTCAAATTATGCTTTTAATTTTCGAATCATATCTAAGGGTTTTACGGCTTCTGTTACTTTCATTTTGACATGCATCAACGCATGTGGCGCTCGGTCGATCGCGTTTCCATCCTTATCTGTCATAGTATTAATCGTTTGTTTATGGTGCGTGAAACCAGGTCCGTAAAATTCAATTTCATCACCAATTCCAAAGTGATTACGCTGTTCGATTGTTGCTACCTGCGTTTCTTCATCATAATCAATCACTTGGCCGATGAATGTATAGCTAGGGATTTTCCGTTTTTTACCAAAGAGTTGCTCATCTTCTGTCGGGATACCATAATAAAAACCAGATGACAGTTCACGTTGTGCTACTTTCCATAATTCATCTTCCCATTCTTGCTGGAATTCGTAGTTGTCAGGATTAGCACAATATGCATCAATTGCTTTTCGGTAGACATTTGAAACGGTTGATACATAATGAATAGACTTCATCCGTCCCTCAATTTTCAGACTATCAATGCCGTTTTCCACTAAATCAGGAATATGACGAATCATAGCCATATCGACAGCACTCATGGAGAATGCTTCCTCAGGTTCACCGCCAAGTAAAGAATGCTTTTCATCGGTTGTGTCCATCTCAAATAAATCATATTTCCAGCGACAGGACTGGGAGCAGCCTCCACGGTTTGCATCACGATGTGACATATGATTGGACAGGACGCAACGGCCAGAATAGGAAATACACATTGCACCATGGATGAATGCCTCGATTTCAACATCCGTATTTCTCCGCATTTCTTTTATTTCATCCATGCTCACTTCTCTAGCTAATACGACACGTTCCAAGCCCTCTTCTTTCCAAAAATTAAGTGTTTCATAATTGGTTGCAGAAGCCTGTGTAGATAGATGGATTGGCAGACCTGGTGCATCTGTTGCGCATATTTCGATTAATGCAGGGTCTGAAACAATGACAGCATGAATGCCGATATCTCTTAATGTACGGAAGAAATCTCCTGCCCCCTCTGCATCGCCTTCATGTGTCACCATGTTTGCGGCTACATAAACCTTAGCTCCATGTTCGTTCGCAAAGGCTACCCCTTCACGCATTTCATCATATGTAAAGTTACCTGCACGACTTCTTAGTCCGTATGCATTCCCGCCAATATATACGGCATCTGCACCATAGGTTATTGCTACTTTTAATTTTTCTAACGTTCCAGCTGGAGCAAGAACTTCAGGTTTTTTTGTTATTGTTCTCATTTTTTTCACCTACTTATTGAATTTCACTTGGGTCTTTTTCATAAAACCCTTTATCTAATCCTCGTTCACCAGGATGGAAGGAAAGTAATTGTTTGTTTAACTCTTCTAGCATTGCTTCATTCCATTCCTCGTTTTCAATTGCCGTTTTGGCTTTGACGAAAATTTTAGCAATCGAAATAAAATCTTGTCCTTTTGTATAAATGCCGTCAAGCTTCCACTCTGTGACGCCCAAATCATTTAGTACCTGTAATTCATCTAGCAGATTAATATCATTGTTTGCGAAAATATGGGTACCATGGTTGTCTTCGTAAATGGAATAATGGGTATCCTTGTTTTTCGGTTCGGAAATAAATAAACCACGTTGCCTCTTCGTGGATACATCGCTACCCACAAATCCAAAGTAATTTTTTACGAGTGGACGTTTCGATTGATGGATACAGGTTGCACCATATACTAAAATTTCAAGTGGAACGCTTACACCACTTGCAAGCTCTTTTAGTTCGAGGTAGGGAATTTCCCTTGCAAGCACCGCAGAGATAGCACCTCTTTTTACCCAGAAATTTATTTGCCTTGCACTCGTTACAAGGGTCTGTGCATCAAATACATAAGGTAAATGGAGCGCATTCTTCTTCATTAAATGGATGACACCAGGATCCCCAACCGTAATCGAGTCAACTTCAATTTCCTGCAAAAATTCTAAATAGGGAATGACGCTTTTTATGCGATTATTATGCATGATTGCATTAACCGCAACACGAACTTTTTTACCATGTTCATGTGCGTAAGTAGTCATTTCAATTAATTCTTCTCGTGAAAAGGTTGTAGGTAGTCGTAAGCCAAATTCCTTTTCGCCTATGTATAACATATCGATGTCTGCCTGAATTAAGGCCTTTGCTTGTTCAACTGATTCTGCTGTGGTTATAAGCTCAATCATTCACAATGCTCCTTTACAAAAACTGTTACTCAGGATAAATCGTACCACAAAAAAGGTGAGGGAAATTTGTGCATTTTATGACAATGTATTATTTCTGACAAATGCAAATATAATTGGTAGATCGGTTAAAAAGTAGTAAACTAAGAGAAAGGAGGCGTTACCATTTGAAAGTTATCGATACACACTGTGACGCATTATTGAAATTACAACATGCGAAAAGGAACGCATATAAACCAGAACAATTACTCGACTACCGTAATTCGGAAAAACTTGATACGAATTTAGTACGGTTACAACAAGGGGAAGTAGCTGTACAGTTTTATGCCATTTTTATTAATCCAGATGTTCCTTCTGATGAGAAATGGCAGCATGCATTAGAACAAATTGACCTTTTCTATACGGAAGTAATCGAAAAAAATCCAGAAGTGAAGCATATTAGAAGGTGGCAGGATTTAGAAAGTCTAAAAGTTGGCGAAATAGGTGCAGTGTTAGCATTAGAAGGTGCCGATGCTTTCGGCAATGATTTGGCAAAATTACGGACACTTTATCGATTAGGTATGTTATCGATGGGGATGACATGGAACAATGCCAATCTTTGTGCAGATGGAGCAGGGGAACCGCGTGGTGGTGGATTGACATTACTCGGTAAAGAAGTGGTGAAATTAAACAACGAACATCATGTTTTTACCGACGTATCCCATTCGACTGTTAAAGGATTTTGGGATATTATCGAGCTCTCTGATTATCCAATTGCTACCCATTCAAATGCACGAGCAATCTGTGATCACCCGAGAAATCTTTACGATGATCAAGTAAAAGGTATGTTTGAAAAGAATGGATTAATCCATGTTGTCTATAACCCACCATTTATCAAAGCAGATAGTAAAGAGGCAACAATTAGCGATTTGCTTAAGCATATTGATCATTTATGTGCCCTTGGCGGTGTAAAACAAATTGGATTTGGTTCGGATTTTGATGGGATTAGCACGTTTGTGACAGGCTTGGAGAATGCGGCGAAATACCAAAACCTCATTGAAGCATTACTAAAACATTATTCAGAAGACGAGGTAAAAGGCTTCGCATATCAAAATTTCTTGGATCATCGTCCAGGATTATATGTATAATTTTTAATTTTTTAAGCGATGCTACTAGGGGAAACTTATAGAAGTGTGGTGAAGAAAATGAAAAAATATATGTTAATGTTTGGTATGATTTTGTCTGTTTCTTTAGTGGCTTTTTCCACTCAAGTTGTTGCGGAGGAAGTATTGGAGAATCCTATTCCACAGGTAAAGCATAACTGGGTAGAATATAGCACAGGTTTTGATGAAATCGAAGCTGGAACGCATGAATATACATATTGGAAAAATTTTATCAAACGTACGCGTACCTGCCTAATCACCCATAAGATAAAAACAGTTGTATATTATTGTGACCTACATGATCATACCAAATCCGAAACGTTTCTAGATGAAGTCATTCACAGTCACCAGCATAGTGATTAATCGGGAGCCTGCTCATTTTTTTTGATGGGTGGGTTTTTGAATGTTTTTGTACGTATGAATCTCAGAAAAAAATAGTGAAAAAGCTCTTCATCACTGCAATGAAGAGCAACTTCCAAAATATAGTAATAAAAATGCCTTTCATCGGGATGGAGATTCTAATTGCTCATCGAATGACGATCCAACATGTTTTTACAACTTCTGTCCATCATATTTATCCAATGAAAAACCGCGGCCCATAATTTCAGATGCATTCAGGAAGATGACAAACGATGTTGGTGCATCGTGTTCTAGGCGCTTTTTCAACTGTACTGCCTCTTGTTGCTGGGTCACACAAAGAATCATCGTTTTATCTTGATTACTGTAACCACCAATGGAGCGAACCTTTGTAAGTCCCCGGTCTAATTCTTTGTGAATGATCGTCTGAATTTTTTCCTCTTCCTCGGTAATAATTAGAACAAGTTTTGTTGTTGCTGTCCGTAATTGTACAAAATCAATTGCTTTTCCAGAAATGTATATGGCTAGTAAAGCAAATAATGTTAGTTCTAAATCAAAGACGATAATAGAAGCAATAACTACAGTCGCATCAACAATAAATTGCGAATAACCACTCGATATCCCAGTGAATTTCTTCACAATTTGTGCGATTGCTGCGGTTCCACCTGTGGACCCGTTTCCTTTATACACAATTCCAAGTCCAATTCCTAGGAGAACCCCACCATAAATCGCGCCAAGCAATGGATTCGTTACAACAAATGGTATATCCTTCGTTAGAAAAATTACAAATGGTATGCAAAACGTTCCAACTAACGTTTTCCATGTGAAATCTTTTCCCATCGTCAACCAACCAATAATGAACAGTGGAATATTAACGACAAATTGAACAAAAGAAGGACTAAGTCCATAAAGTTCAAAAAGGATGGTACTAACTCCTGAAATTCCGCCAGCCGCAAGCTTTGATGGCAAGAAGAACATATTATATGTTACCGCCACAATCGTTGCCCCAAAAATGATATAAAAATATTCAAGCCATGTTTTATTTTGTTTTATAAAAGTCATGAAAGATTATTCCCTTCCTTACTGATTGTTTGCCATCTTATACTTTAACACCAGAGTAGAAGGGAGTAAATAAAAGTGAAATGTTGAAAAAATAACAAAGACGAATTTCCTTAGGGGAAATCCGTCTTTGCTCGATGTCCAGCACCCGTGCTGCTAGTGGACTTTTCTCACCTCTGTAAGATAACAGTTCGACATAGCCGAACTTCCTTAATCAAAGGTTTCAAAGGCAGGCAGCCTAAATCCGAGCTTCGCCAACGTTAGCATACCCGATAAAGGGGCATGTTTCCTTATATCCTTCGATTGGAATGTTCGATTAAAATCGACCTGCAAACTATGGGAGCAGCCCATACGTCGCTACACGGGTGTTTGTGTTTTTCTTATTAACTTGTGGCACGTACTGTTTCTTTTTCAATAATTTTATTAGCAATCTTTTCTGTGAAGTCTTTGCCTACCTTTGGAACAATTGTTTTTAAGACTGGATTTACCACTGGTTTCATCATGCCTTGTATTTTAACATCTAGGAAGCCTGTCATTTTGGTTTTCGTCTGAGATAAGGATTCTGCTTTAAAGTAACCAGACCCAACACAGGTTTTTCCTGAGCTTGATAATTCAAAGCTGACATTTGATGGTTCATTCCATTCCGTAATATGAACGTTTACATGAACAGTTCTCTGTAAAACGCCAAGATCCCCATTAATTTTCCAGACTGATTTTCTATCGTTTATAATCGTGTGTTCCGTATAACCAGGTACAAGTGGTGCCCAGTTGTTGATGTCACTTACAAAATCCCAAATCTTATGAATCGGCATATCTATTTCAATCGCATGTGTTCCCTTTGCCATTCGTTTTTTTCCCCCTTATGTATTCCTGTGCATATTTTGCATGCAAGTTTAGTATATGGTCTATAATAGCAGATTAGAACAATTGGATAAAACTACATGATTAAAAAGAATTCGTTCAGACATGCTAATGGTGAACAGATATAATCTGTTCAAATACCCCCGAGGAGTGAGTTGTCGATGGCGAATAACAGAAATAAATTGTTAGTGCCTGGTGCTGAGAACGCGCTCAATAGCATGAAAGAAGAGATTGCGAAAGAGTTCAATGTAGAACTCGGAGCAGACACAACTGCACGTGAAAATGGTTCGGTGGGTGGCGAAATGGTCAAACGAATGATTCAAATCGCCGAGCAAAGCATGCAAAATAAATAGTTAGCAAAAGAGCCTTAATTAAGTTGTAACCGAATATTTGGTTGCAACTTTTCTTTAAAATAAGAAAGTTATAATACAGACAGCAACGCTAATTTTTCTTTAATTTTTTAGTCAGTTACAATTAGAGCTACTCATGAAATTAGGATTTTTGGAAAATTTCTATGCTATTGGTGTGCCATTTTTAACAGGTGCGTCAGGCTTTAAAAGTACTACGTCTCCTTCCTCTGGGATACCTCCAATAACCAATACCTCAGATTTAAAGCCAGCAATGCGTCTTGGCGGGAAGTTAACTACTGCTACTACTTGACTCCCAATAAGTTTCTCTGGATTATATCTTCGTGTAATTTGAGCTGAAGAATGTTTCATGCCCATTTCTCCAAAATCAATTTCTAATTTTATTGCAGGTGTACGTGCTTCTGGAAAAAGTTCAGCCTTCATAATTGTACCTATACGGATATCCAATTTTAAAAAGTCCTCAATTGTCGCCATCATAAACCTCCATGTTTTTTATATTTTTCTTTTCTGAAAGATTGTTGCTTTAGTAACAATAGTTATAAACGATGAGGTTGAAGAAGCAACATACATTACCAAAACAGCCTTTATTAATAATTTAAAGATCACAAAACAAATCTAATTTGGAGCTGTTTCATCTAATCCGCGAAGGAAAATGACAAATGTCATTTAAAGTATTTTCTTCCTGAAAATTGGACTCAGTTCACTCCAAACATCGAATTTATTACCATCTAAATCATAGAAAACAAAATTCCTTCCAGCATGTCCTCTATTTTCAATATCACAAACCCTAATCCCTTTATCTTTAAAATCCATATGAATTGATTTTAAAGCATTTAAACCATTCACTTCAAATGTGATTGAAAAACGTTCCTCACCATAAATATCAATGAAATTGGAACGTTGGTCTTCGTTTGATTTAACAAGAAAGATACTCTGGTTTGCAAGATTTAAAATCGCTTTATCATCATCCTTATAGCTTAGTTCTGCATCTAAATTCGTTACATACCATTCAGATGAAAGCTCCACATTCGTAACTGGAATATAGGTGGTTCCGATCCTTAGTAATTTTTCCTTCATTTAAAATCCCCTTCCGAATTCTGATAAGTAAACTTTTATCATAGTCTCATTAACAAAAAAAAGCAGTCCAATCGATATGCTAATTGGCTGCTTAATCATTCGTTGTTTTATTATTTGTACTTTAACTCAAACTGGTTATTGATTTTTTGAGGGACTTTTGTTTCACTTCAGTCTTTTTTCCGACTTTCACCAACCAGTTAAATGAATCTTCTATTTTTCCATATTGGATACCAGTAATCGTGTCGTATACTTTTTTCGATATTTCACCTGTTTTCCCGTTATTAATGGTTAGATGATGGCCTTCCCAATACAACTCACCAATTGGAGAAATAACAGCTGCAGTACCTGAGCCAAATGCTTCCTCTAATGTTCCATTTTGATGTGCTTCGTATACTTCCTCCATCGAAATTCTTCTTTCAGATACAGGTACATCCCAATGTTTTAGCAATTGGATAACAGAATCCCTAGTAATTCCAGAAAGGATGCTACCGTTTAATACAGGAGTAACGACTTCACCGTTAATCTTGAAGAATACGTTCATGCTTCCCACTTCTTCAATATATTTTTTCTCAACACCGTCTAACCAGAGGACTTGAGAGTATCCTTCTTTTTCAACTATTTCCTGTGCTTTTAAAGCGGAAGCATAGTTCCCACCAGTTTTCGCTTCTCCTGTTCCACCTTTTACGGCACGAACATATTTATTTTCAACAGCGATTTTAACTGGATCAATACCTTCTTTGTAATAAGAACCAACAGGTGACAAAATAATAACAAATTTAAAATGATGACTAGGTGCTACTCCTAGGTACGGTTCATTTGAAATAATAAATGGACGGATATAAAGCGATGTTCCTTCTGCATCCGGAACCCAATCTTTATCCATTTCAACGAGTCGCTTAATCGCTTCTAATCCGAAATCCTCATCAATTGGTGGAATTACGAGACGCTCATTTGAACGATTCAAACGCTGTACATTTTTTTTAGGTCTAAACAATTGAATGTCTCCATTTTGTCCTCGAAAGGCTTTCAATCCTTCAAAAACCGATTGACCATAATGGAATACCATTGCAGCTGGGCTTATGGATAGATTTTGATAAGGAACAATACTCGCATTATGCCATCCCAATCCCTCTGTATAGTCCATTACAAACATATGATCTGTGAAATGTCTTCCAAAGATTAATTCATCAGAATTTGGTTTTTCCTTTCTTGACCTGCTTTCTTCCACACGAATTGATTGTTCTTCCATTTTGAATTATCTCCTTAGCTTAAAGATTTCTATTTATCATAAAATAGATTTTTAATTAAAGCAAGACTAAATTTTAAAACTTTTTGTGTTAAATTAAGATTAGATGTTTTTAGATAACTCTAAGGGGGGAAATTAAAATGATAAAAGCAATAATATTTGATTTAGACGACACACTTCTATGGGATAAAAAAAGTGTAAAGCTAGCGTTTGAAGGCACATGTAGATTGGCGGAAGAGAGGTTTGGGATTAACCCCGAGGTGTTAGAGGAAAAGGTTCGCATGTTTGCGCGGGAGATTTACGAAAGTTATGACACTTATCGTTTTACCCAAATGATTGGGATAAATCCATTTGAAGGATTATGGGGGGATTTTAATGACCAAGGAGAGGAGTTTCCCCGTCTTAAAGAGATTGCCCCTGGCTACCGGAAAGAAGCTTGGACTAGTGGATTGAAAGAAATGGGAATTAATGATTCCGTATTTGGTGAAGAATTGGCAGAAACTTTTCCTACGGAGAGAAAAAAGAACCCTATCTTGTATGAGGACAGTTTAAAAGTACTTGATGCATTGAAGGGAGATTATAAATTGTTGCTCCTAACAAATGGATCACCAGAACTCCAAACTATCAAGCTCGAGATAACACCTGAATTAAGGCCGTATTTTCATGAAATCGTTATTTCCGGTGACTATGGCCGTGGCAAGCCGGATCAAGGTATATTTGAACACGCATTGGAGCTGCTTTCTGTTAACCGAGAGGAAGTGTTGATGGTTGGTGATAACCTGAACACGGACATCTTAGGCGCAAATCGTACTGGAATTAAATCTGTTTGGGTTAATCGAGAGGGGGTTCCGAGCGCTGGAGATATTGTGCCGACTTATGAGGTTGCAGAGCTTTGGGAAGTATTGGGGTTGTTGGGGAAATAGTAGCAAGTTAACGTAAACAAAAGAGCAGCCATTTGATTGACTGCTCTTTTGTTCAATTATAATCCAGTATGTTAATTCTTTTATTGGGAACATATGATTTTTGTGGGAAGTTATCTAATGAGGGAGCATGATATTTCCTCCCTTTGTTTTTTCCAGTTTGTTTTAGGCCCATTGAGTTTAAGAGTGTGTATGCGGTATTGTCATTATTTAGTTGAAGGATGCTTCGACATTCTTTATTTGTAATGCTTGAGTTGAACAGTAAAAAGTAATCAAGAATTTTTCTTTCATGCGCAAGTGGATCCTTATAATAACACTTTGCACATTGCCAACTTTTATACAGACGACTCATGGGACTGTGGCCACAATGACTACATTCAATTCCATTAATGAAATATTCACTAGGGATCTTGTATTGTTTGATTAGGTTTGGCTTTAGTGGGGTATCACATCGAAGAAAAGTTTCTTCGAGATAATCTATTTCTTCTTTCTTTAGTAATTTTTTTGTATGTTTTATTTTTAATTCATTAATTTTTTGGATTAAGCTATCTGCATAAATCATTTTTTTGTAAAGCTCTGGGTTATTATTAGGACTATTAAAAATTGTGGTAGAATCACTGATTACTACTAAAGATTCAATAGGTACACCGAATATTCCTGGTACCTCTTGTAACCAAGAATTTAATTGCATTTCATGGTTATTCACTTGTGTAATAGGATTTTGGTAATTTTTTTTAACGTTTTGGAAGGTTTGAGTAATGCTATTTGTTTCAGGATTATATTGAAGTGTGCCTTTCCAATTTTTTATTTCTAAAATGAGAATAAAGGAGTTGAAGAGTAGTACTCCGTCCATTTGGAAAAATTTGTGGTTAATCTTTAAACGAATTCCCTGAAAATAGCGGAAATTGTTATGTGGGTAAATGCTTAATTTGTAGTCAACCTGCTGTTCTCCTAAATGTCCAGCTAATTGATGGCCGTAATCTTGGTTCAAAATTTTATTATGTCTGTGTTTTTCTTTTAGCCACCTAAACAATGCCTCATAACATAAAACGGTATATGGTTTTGGTCTTGGGGTTATTGTCAAACTAGGTTCTCCTCTCTGGTTTTATTACATTCACTAAATTAAATTCGACATAATATTTAAAATTCCTTTTTTATATAGTTTTTTTAAAAAGAATTTTGGATATTCCGAGAAGAGAGGAGAGGAAATATCCGGAGAAGAAAAAATAAATCCGGAGAAGAAAGCAGATATCCGGAGAAGAGAGGAAATATCCGGAGAAGAAAGCAGATATCCCGAGAAGAGAGGAAATATCCGGAGAAGCGAGGATAAATCCCGAGAAGAGAGCAGAAATCCCGAGAAGATAGGATAAATCCCGAGAAGAGAGAATAAATCCGGAGAAGAGAGGAAATATCCGGAGAAGAGAGGAAATATCCGGAGAAGAGAGGATAAATCCCGAGAAGAAAGCAGATATCCCGAGAAGATAGGAAATATCCCGAGAAGAGCGGATAAATCCGGAGAAGAGCGGATAAATCCCGAGAAGAGAGAATAAATCCCGAGAAGAGAGAATAAATCCGGAGAAGAAAGCAGATATCCCGAGAAGAGAGAATAAATTCCGAGAAGAGAGAATAAATCCGGAGAAGAGAGGATAAATCCCGAGAAGAGAGGAAATATCCGGAGAAGAAAGCAGATATCCCGAGAAGAGAGAAAATATCCCGAGAAGAGCGGATAAATCCGGAGAAGAGAGAATAAATCCCGAGAAGAGAGAATAAATCCGGAGAAGAAAGCAGATATCCCGAGAAGAGAGGATAAATCCCGAGAAGCGAGCAGAAATCCCGAGAAGAGAGGAAATATCCAGAGAAGAAAGAAAATATCCCGAGAAGAGAGAAAATATCCCGAGAAGAGCGGATAAATCCCGAGAAGAGCGGATAAATCCCGAGAAGAGCGGATAAATCCCGAGAAGAAAGGAAATATCCAGAGAAGAAAGAAAATATCCCGAGAAGAGAGAATAAATCCCGAGAAGCAAACGCATATCCTGAGAAAAAAGAAGTTATCCCGATATGCCACCCAACTCGACCCCCACACCACCCCAACAAAAAACCAGCAAGCACCCAACATGCTTACTGGCAAAATCCCAACCCTATAAATCTATCGCTACAACTTCTTTAATTTCTTCCAAGCCACTTAATTCTTTTAACGCCTTATCCTCCAAATGGCGGTCGATTGTTAGCATCATAATCGCTTTTCCACCAACATCGGAGCGGTCCACTTGCATCGTTGCAATATTTACATCGTGTCTAGCAAGTAAACTTCCCACTAGGCCGATAACCCCTGGTTGGTCGATGTGTTGGATTACAACCATGTGTCCTTTTGGTGTTACGTCAACACTGTATCCATCCACTTTTACAATTCTAGGACCTAGGCCATTTAATAACGTTCCAGACACTTTTCTTACTCCAGATTTTGTCTTTACTTGGACAGTGATTAAATTTGTAAACCCCTTAGCGGCAGAGGTTTTGCTTTCACGAACAGTGATGTCTTTTTTTTCAGCGAGGTAAAGGGCGTTTACGTCATTTACGCTACTGCCTAAGTGTCGTTTTAAAATTCCTTTTACCGTATTTCTTGTTAATGGTGCAACTTCAATGCCATACAGATCTCCAGAGTAAGAAATGTTGATTTCCTCGGCAACTTCTTTTGTAAGATCAATAAGAAACGCACCTAACTTCTCAGACAGATTAAAATATGGTTCAATGACAGTCATCACATCTCGAGCGACAGATGGTAGATTGACAGGGTTTTTAACTAAATCGTTGTTTAAATAGCGAATGACATCACGGCTTACATCAACTGCGACCGTTTCTTGTGCTTCGATAGTGCTTGCACCAAGATGTGGTGTTGCTACAACTTCTGGTAGTTCGAGTAATTTATGATCGACAAATGGTTCCTCCTCGAAAACATCAAGAGCTGCACCTGCAACTTTTCCAGAAACGATGGCGTCATACAATGCATCCTCATCAATGATTCCGCCACGAGCGCAATTGACGATAAACACACCTGTTTTCATTAATTGGAAGGCATCAGCATTAACCATATGTCTTGTTTCTTTAAGAAGTGGCGTGTGTACGGTAATAAAGTCAGCTTGGCTTACAACTTCCTCAAAGCTGCCATATCCAATTCCCATTTTTTCTGCCTTTTCTGGCGTTAGAAATGGGTCGTATGCAACAACATTCATGCGCTGTCCTTTTGCCCGAGTTGCTACTTCCACTCCGATTCGGCCAAGACCAACCACACCTAGCGTCTTATCCTTTAATTCCACGCCAACATATTTTTTTCGGTCCCATTGGTGGTTTTTCAACGCATGATAGGCTTGAGGAATGTTCCTAGAAATTGCCATGATCATTGCCATCGTATGCTCGGCAGCAGAATTTGTATTCCCGTTTGGTGCGTTAACGACGATTACACCATGTTCGGTTGCGGCATCTAAATCGATATTATCAACTCCAACACCAGCACGGCCGATAATTTTTAAATTTTTTGCCTTACTAATTAGCGAGCGGGTTACTTGTGTGCTACTCCGGACAAGCAATGCGTCAAAATCTACAATTTTTTCTTCTAGTTCTTCTGGAGATAAAGCTGTTTCCATGACGATATTCATGTTTTCTTCCTGCGTTAAGGGGTAGATTCCTTCTTCACTTAGTTGATCACTTATTAAAATATTGAATGTCATACAAGTGCCTCCTGTTGTAAATAGATTTCTTGTGCAGCTTTCACGCCTTCTCCAAGATTAATCATTTTGCCAACTTTGACTATGCCGATTTCTAGAATGCCAATAATTTGCAGTACATCTGCTGGTGAGCAGTACCCCATATGCCCAATGCGGAAAATTTGTCCTTTTAAGTGTTGTTGGCCACCAGCAATGGAAAGTCCGAATTCTTTTTTCAATACTTTCCTTAACATTTCAGGGTCAAAATCTGATGGCTTTACAGCTGTTACGGTTGGGGATGCTGATTCGTCACTCGTTAATAGCGGTATATCCAATGCCTTCATTGCCGCTCTGGTCATGTTCATCATTAACGTATGTCTCGCAAAAACATTTTCTAAGCCTTCTTCTTCAAAAAGATTTAACACTTGTTCAAGACCAAACAAAAGGGATAATGCTGGAGTAAATGGTGTAGAATCATCTGCTAGGCGATCACGATATTTTATTAAATTTAAATAGAATCGAGATTGCTTGTTTTCCTCCATTACCTTCCATGCTTTCTCACTTGCGGCTACAAAAGTTAGCCCTGCTGGGAGCATGAAAGCTTTTTGTGAACCTGTTACAAGAACATCGATTCCCCATTCGTCCATTTTAGTTTCCACGCCGCCAACACATGATACACCGTCAACAACTACTAATGCATCTGAATTTTCGTGGACAACGTTAGCGAGTTGGCTGACAGGATTTAAGACACCAGTTGATGTTTCACAATATGTAGTGAAGACAACTTTAATCTTCTTGTTTGCAAGTAAATAGGTTTTTACTTCTTCAGGGCAGGCGGCTTCACCCCAGGTAGCTTCTAAGCGATGCACTTTAATATCGTACGCATCACAAATTTTTACGAAACGATCACCAAATGCTCCGGTAACAAGAACTAATACTTCATCGCCAGGATTGACAGTGTTTACAACCGCTGTTTCTAGTCCAGCTGTACCACTTCCAGTAATGATAAGCACGTCTTCTTTCGTTCCAAAAATCCCCTGGAGCTTGGGCTTTATGCTCTTTAATAATGCTTTTGTTTCCTGTCCCCGATGTCCAATCATTGGTTGTGTCATTGCACGCCCAACACTTGGAGGAATGGGACTTGGACCAGGTATTCGAAGTAACTGCTGATCTAACACTGCATCATTCTCCTTTTTTGGGTGCCTGTCACTTGTCGAGAATTGTAGGTATTTGTCGAATGGGACAGGTGGTGTTTTCCCTTATTTTTACGTTTAGCACAAGCGGACCAGCGACTAGCGAGACTCCCCTCACCTCATGACAATCTAAAGCAGGCATCGACTTAGGTGTTAAGGAAGGACGACTATCAGCAGGCTTGAGCCAACGTCGGCATATCCCATAAAGGGGGCATGCTTCCTTTCTCTCCTATGTAGGAATGGAACCACCCCCAACGTCCGAGCGCAGACCAACCTCGCTAAACGCGCGCTTCCGCTTTTGTTATTTGCTGTTTAATATAGCAGTATTATATCTCTTGTCAATATATTTTGCTAATTAAAATTATTTAAAAAGTAAGATTCGGATTGTAAGCGCATTTATATAATTATCAGAATGTTAATCGGTAAAAAAATACATTGAACTATCTGAAAATAAGTCTTATAATGATTCGAAAGAAAGGTGGGGACAAAATGTCAACAGATGTAAAAACAAAAGATCTACGTATTAAAAGTAAAGTATTTTCTGAAGGTGCGATTAAAGCTCCAAACCGTGCAATGCTTCGAGCGGTAGGGATTTCAGATGATGATTTCAATAAACCAATGATTGGGATTGCAAGTACATGGGCAGAGGTTACTCCTTGTAATATCCATTTAAACGATTTGGCGTCAAATGCGAAGAATGGCGCAAGAGAAGCAGGAGGCGTGCCACTGCAATTTAATACCATTACGGTTTCTGATGGAATTTCGATGGGAACACAAGGAATGCGCTATTCACTCCCAAGTCGTGATTTGATTGCAGACTCGATTGAGACGGTAGTTGGTGCAGAAAATTTAGACGGCCTCGTTGCAATCGGTGCGTGTGATAAGAATATTCCAGGCTGCGCAATAGCAATTGCAAATGCGGAAGTTCCAGCTGTATTTGTTTACGGTGGAACCATTGCTCCTGGTCGTCATAATGGAAAGGATATTGATATTGTTTCTGTTTTTGAAGGGGTAGGGAAACATAACAATGGGACGATCGATGATAATGAATTAAGAGGGATTGAATGTAATGCATGCCCTGGTGCTGGTGCCTGTGGTGGTATGTATACGGCGAATACAATGGCGTCAGCAATGGAAGCAATGGGTATGAGTTTACCTGGAAGTTCATCCAATCCAGCTGAATCTCCTGAAAAAGCAGCCGACTGTGCAGCAGCAGGGGAAGCGGTATATAACCTATTGGAAAAAGGAATTTATCCAAAAGATATCATGACGAAAAAAGCTTTTGAAAATGCGATCACTGTTGTTATGGCGCTTGGTGGTTCCACAAATGCAATATTACATTTACTTGCGATTGCCCATGCAGCAGAAGTTGATTTAACCATTGACGATTTTAATCGTCTTCAAAAAATAGTACCACATCTTGCTGATTTAAAACCGAGTGGTCAATATGTGATGCAAGATTTACATAAAGCTGGTGGTGTACAAGCAGTAATGAAACTTCTTTACGAAGCAGGATACCTTCATGGAGACTGCTTAACCGTAACGGGCAAAACAATTGCAGAAAACCTGGCAGAAGCAACAGACCTAGTAGAAGGTCAAAAAGTAATCATGCCGCTTGAAAATCCAAAACGTGAAGATGGTCCTTTAATCGTTCTTAAAGGAAACCTGTCACCAAGTGGTGCGGTAGCAAAAGTATCCGGTGTGAAGGTAAAGCGTCACACAGGTCCTGCACGTGTATTTGACAATGAAAAAGAAGCAACAGATGCAGTCCTAAACAATGAAATCAATGAAGGTGATGTTATCATTATTCGTTATGTTGGACCAAAGGGTGGACCTGGTATGCCAGAAATGTTGTCCATCTCCAGTATTCTCGTTGGTAAAGGCCTAGATGAAAAAGTTGCTCTTCTTACAGATGGTAGATTTTCTGGTGGTACACATGGTCTGGTTGTTGGTCATATCGCCCCAGAAGCACAAGATGGTGGACCCGTTGCTCTTGTAGAAGAGGGGGATATGGTAACAATTGATTCAGATAAAAGGGAAATTTCATTTGATGTGACAGATGTGGAATTAGAAGCGCGCAAAAAAGACTGGGTAGCACCACCATTATACAGAAAAGGTGTGTTAGGAAAGTATGCACATAACGTATCATGCGCATCTAAAGGTGCCGTGACTGACTTTCTATAAAACATAAATTCAAGAATAGTTTAACTCTAATATATTGCATATTAGGAAACGAAGGCATTCGCCATGTTTTTATAGCGAATGCCTTATTTGCACGAATCAGGTAGGAAAGTTTCATACTTGCCTACCTGCCAAATAAGAATAGCAAAAGGCAAAAAAAACTTTGCTATTCTTATTCTTTTAAAATTTTTACAAAAAAGTAATATGTAGTAAGATTGCGATAGATAAAGGGTTGTAAACGCGTTCAATATATTGCATATTTTTTTGTCTCAAAAAAATTTAAAAATACCTATTGACCTTAGGTGAAAATACGTTTAATATTATCGGCAATATCAGAAATATTAAATGATTGTTTTTATTGCTAAAGCTTAGAAATAGTATTTCAATTAAATCGATGACGGGACATTGGAGCATAGAACGTGTATTCACAGAGATCTAGGGTTGCTGGGAGCCTAGAAATACACAATTGCTCTAAACTCTTCCCTGAGTGTCAAGCTGAACGGTTACTAGTAGGCTTGGCCAGGTAAATCACATTACCTGTTACCAAAAATAGACTGATTCTTCAGTTAGTGAGGTGGTGTTCGTGAGAATGCTACAAAACTGGGTGGTACCGTGAAAAGAAGGCTCTTTTCTCCCCAATATTTTCTGCAAATATGCAGAGATGTAGGGAGAAATAGGGCCTTTTTCTATAACCAACTTTAACATTAGAAAATTTAAGGGAGGTAAGTAGTGGTGAAAGTTGAGGCAAAGCCGAAAGAACAGGTAGACAGAAAAACCATCACAGGTGCAGATATTTTCATAAATGCACTCGTGGAAGCAAATGTTGACACCGTATTTGGATATCCAGGTGGTGCAGTATTGCCAATTTATGATGCACTGTACCGTAGTGAAGCATCTTTTAAACATATCCTCTGTCGCCATGAGCAAGGGTTGATTCATGCAGCTGAAGGGTATGCAAGAGTGACAGGGAAGCCTGGTGTCGTTCTCGCAACATCAGGACCAGGTGCAACGAATGTCATTACAGGTATTACGGATGCAATGATGGATTCATTACCAATCGTTGTTTTTACAGGTCAGGTTGGAACGAACGTTATTGGTACAGATGCATTTCAAGAGGCTGACGTCATTGGGATTACTACTCCAATTACGAAATACAATTATCAGGTGACCAATCTAGCGGACTTACCAAGAATTGTTAAGGAAGCATTTCATATTGCTTCCACAGGGCGTCCAGGGCCAGTGGTTGTAGATATCCCGAAAAATATTGCACAATCCATTGCAACGACGGAATTTGATTCGGATTTCCAATTACCTGGATACCAGCCAACCGTGAAACCGAACCCATTACAAATTAAAAAATTGAAAGATGCCTTGAGTCGTGCAAAACGACCACTACTACTTGCTGGAGCTGGTGTATTATTTGCAGATGCGTCTGAGGAACTAAAACAATTTGCTGAAAAGTACCAGTTGCCTGTAACGACTACATTGCTTGGACTTGGAAGTTTTCCGGGGAATCATCACCAATCATTGGGAATGGCAGGTATGCATGGTACGTATGCTGCAAATATGGCAATTTACGAATCAGATTTACTAATCAACATTGGAGCAAGATTTGATGATCGACTCACAGGTGCTATCAAACATTTTGCGCCAAATGCAAAGGTCGCGCATATTGACATAGACCCTGCAGAGATTGGGAAAAACATAACAACTAAAATTCCTGTTGTTGCCGATGCAAAAGCATCCTTACTCGCATTATTAGTTGACGACATGGAAATGGAGAGTCATGAACCCTGGTTAGAAAGGGTAAGTAAAAATAAAGTGAACTATCCACTTTGGTATGAACGCTCAAGTGACCTTATTTCACCACAGTGGTTAATCGAACAGGTATGTAAGATAACAAAAGGTGAAGCAATCGTTACGACAGACGTTGGACAGCATCAAATGTGGGCAGCACAATTTTATAAGTTTGACCAACCAAATAAATGGGTGACATCAGGAGGTCTAGGTACGATGGGATTTGGATTCCCGGCAGCAATCGGGGCACAAATTGGAAAGCCAGAAGAACTTGTTGTTTCGATTGTTGGTGATGGCGGATTTCAAATGACATTGCAAGAGTTATCCGTACTGAAGACACAGAACTTACCAGTAAAAGTGATTATTGTGAACAACGAGGCACTTGGTATGGTTCGGCAATGGCAAGAGAAATTTTATGAAGAGCGTTACTCTGAGTCACTTTTACAGGTAAATCCCGACTTCGTAAAACTTGCTGAAAGCTATGATATCAGGGGGATACGTGTTGATCGGGAGGAAGATGTTCCTGCAATACTTGAGGATGTATTTTCCTATAATGGTCCAGTTGTTGTCGATTGCCGAGTAGTCAAGAAAGAGTGTGTATACCCAATGGTTGCACCAGGTAAAGGAAACCACGAGATGATTGGGGTGACGAAATGAAACGAATCATAACTGCAACCGTACAAAATCGTAGTGGTGTACTCAATCGCATTACGGGAATGTTATCAAAACGCCAATTTAATATTGAAAGTATTTCCGTTGGAGCATCCGAAACAGAAGGAATTTCCAAAATGACATTTGTCGTTGAAATTAGTGATAATCAGAAGCTTGAGCAATTAACGAAGCAATTAAATAAACAAATTGATGTGTTAAAAGTTTCAGATGTCACCGATAAAGCAATGGTAGCAAGGGAATTAGCATTAATCAAGGTAGGGAGTACCGGTCAGAATCGCACGGAAATTCAAGGAGTTATCCAACCGTTTAGGGCTTCTGTTATTGATGTAAGTAAAGATAGCTTAATCATCCAAGTAACAGGAAAGCCCGACAAGGTTGATGCACTCATTTCATTGCTACGACCATTTGGCATTAAGGAATTAACTCGAACTGGTGTCACAGCATTTTTACGTGGACAGCAACCACAGTCGTTGCACGAATTTAATACAGTAATTATTTAAACAATTGACTGTTTTCTATAAGATTGTTGTTTTTGTCAAATAGATATGAAATCCGACGCGAGTGCATGTTGATTTCCGCTGCGGGCAGTACGCGCAGCAGCCGCCACAGAAAGCGAAGTGTATTGCCGGAACGGTGGGAAGATTCATTATCTTAAATTATGTCGTAGTTTATATCAATAACAACAAACAATTAACCAATAAATATAAAAAGTAGAAAGGAAGATTATAATGGCAAAAGTACTATATGAAAACGATATTCAAAAAGAGGTTTTACAAAATAAGAAGATCGCAATTATCGGCTATGGTTCACAAGGGCATGCACATGCGAAAAACTTAAGAGATAGTGGGTATGATGTTGTAGTCGGACTAAGACCTGGAAAATCACAGCAAAAGGCGCAAGAAGATGGTTTTGCACCATACACAGTAGCAGAAGCCGTTAGTGGCGCAGATGTTGTTATGGTTCTTTTACCAGATGAATCACAACCGAAAGTATACGAGGACAGTATCAAACCGAATTTGAAAGCAGGAAGTGCGCTTGCATTCGCTCATGGGTTTAACATTCACTTTACACAAGTAGTGCCTCCAGAAAATGTAGATGTATTTTTAGTCGCACCGAAAGGACCAGGGCATTTGGTAAGAAGAACGTATGAAGAAGGAGCAGGCGTACCAGCATTATACGGTGTATATCAAGATGTTACAGGAACGACGAAAGAGTTAGCACTTGCATATGCGGATGGAATTGGTGCAGCAAGAGCAGGTGTACTTGAAACAACTTTCCAAGAAGAAACAGAAACCGATTTATTCGGGGAGCAAGCAGTATTATGTGGCGGACTTACAAGTTTAGTTAAAGCAGGTTTTGAAACGTTAACGGAAGCGGGTTATCAACCAGAAGTAGCATACTTTGAATGTTTACATGAGATGAAATTGATTGTTGATTTGATGTATGAAGGTGGTATGGAAAACATGCGCTATTCCATCTCAGATACAGCACAATGGGGAGATTTCGTCTCTGGTCCACGTGTAATCAATGGCGAAACAAAAGAACGGATGAAGGAAGTATTAGATGATATCCAAACTGGGAAATTTGCTAAAGGATGGATTTTAGAAAACCAAGCAAACCGCCCGCAGTTTAATGCAATTAATGCGAAGGAAACAGCACATCCAATTACGAAAGTAGGCCAGGAATTACGTGCATTAATGCCATTTGTTAACGACCCAATTAATAAAAAGGAAAAGGAAGGGAAAGTCCATGTCACGAATTAAGATTTTCGATACAACACTTAGGGACGGGGAACAATCACCTGGTGTAAATCTTAATAAACTAGAAAAATTGGAAATTGCTAAGCAGCTTGAGCGCTTAGGTGTGGATATTATGGAAGCAGGGTTCCCTGCTTCCTCAAAAGGAGATTTTGGGGCGGTTAAATTAATCGCAGACACGATTAAGGATACGTCAGTTACAGGGCTTGCAAGAACAACGAAATCAGATGTTGATGCGGCGTGGGATGCATTAAAAGGCGCAGCAGAGCCAAGATTACACTTATTTCTAGCAACGTCACCAATCCACATGACATATAAATTGAAAATGACCCCTGATCAAGTGATCGAACAATCGGTAAACATGGTTTCCTATGCTAGAAGTAAATTTCCACAAATTGAATGGTCTGCAGAAGATGCAACACGTTCGGATTGGAATTTTCTAGCACAAATTATTGAAAAAGTAATTGATGCTGGTGCAACCGTAATTAATTTACCTGATACGGTAGGTTACACGACCCCAGCAGAATACGGCAAAATGTTTCACTTTATCAGAGAAACCGTGCCGAATATTGATCGGGTTAGCTTATCCTGTCATTGTCATGATGATTTGGGGATGGCTGTTGCTAATTCAATTGCTGCTGTTGAAAATGGTGTGACACAAGTTGAAGGGACAATTAATGGAATTGGCGAGCGTGCTGGAAATGCTGCATTAGAAGAAGTAGCCGTGGCACTAAAAATAAGATCTGATTTTTATGCGAATGAAACGGGACTGAAGTTAAATGAAATTAAGCGCACAAGTGACCTCGTTTCCAAGTTAACTGGTATGTATGTGCAAGCAAATAAAGCAATTATTGGTCGTAATGCATATGCACATGAATCTGGGATACATCAGGATGGTGTGTTAAAGAATACGGAAACCTATGAAATTATTACTCCAGAGTTAGTCGGTGTAAATTCAAACACATTATTTCTAGGAAAGCATTCTGGTCGCCATGCGTTTAAGGATAAGGTGCAGGAATTTGGGATTGAACTTACAGATGAGCAATTAAAAGCTGCATTTCAGCAATTTAAACAATTAACAGACCATAAAAAAGAAGTAACAGATGACGATATTTATACGATTGTAATGGAAATTAAAACAGAGGCAGCTGCTGTGAATAAATATCTATTGGAATCATTCCAAGTGCAGTACGGAACATCGAACATTCCTACTGCTACCGTATCGATCAAAACACCAGATGGAGATACGGTGCAGACAGCTTGTACTGGAAAAGGTAGTGTAGAGGCCCTATACAACACCATTGGAACATTGATGAGAGAGGAATTAAAACTATTAGATTATCAAATCAATTCTGTTGGTGGTGGAAAAGACGCCCTTGCCGAATCACATGTCCAGCTTTCTGTTAATGGGGAAGTAATGAATGGAAGAGGAACTGCACAAGATGTCCTGGAAGCTTCGGGTAATGCCTTTTTAAATGCGGTAAATCGCTACATTATTAAACAACAATCTATCAAACAAAAGGCTGTAGTGAAATAACATTTGAGGTAATTTGATGTAATGCACTAACCAGCCGTTCCGGCAATACACTCCGTTTTTCGGGCGGCTGGTGAGCCTCCTCTGTGCTAACGCACTACGTAGTCTTACCTAGGCCTCTCCTACCGCAGGAGTCCACGTGTATTGCCTCCACTGTGTTTGTGCCATTCAACTCCTGAAATTATTATTGCTAACATTATGGTTGATTGTAGCGGAAAGCGTACTGGCTGCCCAGAGCGGAAATCAACGTGCACTTACTTCGCAGTTTATATCAACTCCGAAGAATAAAAGGCAAGAAACTTAGAAAAGAGCCTTTGTTATAAAAGCTCACAACCTATATAAGGGAGGAAATCGATAATGAATAAACAAATTATCCTTCTTCCAGGGGATGGTATTGGAAGAGAAATTATAGATTCAGCCAAAGTTGTTTTAAATTCGGTTGCGACTGAATTTGGCCATGAATTCACTTTCCATCAGCATGCAATAGGTGGAGATGCAATTGACAGGTTCGGTACACCTCTTCCAGATGATACGGTGAAAGCTTGTAGGAACGCAGATGCAATTCTCTTAGGTGCTGTCGGTGGGCCGAAATGGGATACCGTTCCAGCGAAAATGAGACCTGAAAAGGGATTGCTCGGAATTCGTAAGTCTCTAGGCCTATTTGCTAATTTACGTCCAGTAAAAGGATTTAAACCGTTGCTTCACGCCTCACCATTAAAAGAAGAAATTATCAATAATAGTGATATCTTAATCGTTCGTGAACTAACAGGTGGGCTCTATTTTGGAACACCAAGTGAGCGTACGGAGGATGGAAATGCGGTAGTTGATACTCTTTCTTATACACGATTTGAAATGGAAAGAATCATAGAAAAAGGGTTTGAAAGTGCACGAATACGGAGAAAGCATCTTACATCTGTTGATAAAGCAAACGTACTTGAATCTAGTAGACTATGGCGTGAAATTGTTAATGAAAAAGCAAAAGATTATCCAGATGTTACGGTAGAACACGTGTTAGTTGATGCATGTGCGATGAAACTAATAACGAATCCAAGCGAGTTTGATGTGATCGTAACCGAGAATTTATTTGGAGATATTTTAAGTGATGAAGCATCCGTCCTAACAGGGTCACTCGGAATGCTGCCATCTGCAAGTGTTCGTACAGATGGAGTTGGGCTATATGAACCCGTTCATGGCTCTGCACCAGATATCGCAGGACGTGGAATCTGCAATCCTTTAGGAATGATTTTATCAGCAGCATTAATGCTCCGTTTCTCTTTTGGGATGGAAGAGGAAGCATCAGAAATAGAAAGAGCAGTAGGTGCTTGCTTAGAACAAGGTTACCATACAGCTGATTTAAGAATAAAAGACGGAAAACAAGTAGGAACAAAAGAGATAACAGAAATTGTATTAGAAAACCTAACATCAAAAAGTGTCTCAGATAGCATTAGCAATATGTATAGTTGATTGGAGGGGCGAAAATGGGAAAAGCCAAAACAATAATCGAAAAAATTTGGGAGAAACACGTTGTTAGCCGTGAAGAAGGAAAACCAGATTTACTTTATATTGATCAGCATTTGGTCCATGAAGTAACATCGCCACAGGCATTTGAAGGTTTGAGGTTAGCAGGGAGAAAGGTACGTCGCCCTGACCTTACATATGCAACAATGGACCATAATGTTCCAACGAGAAATCGTGATGAAGTGAAAGATCAAATTGCCAAAAGGCAAATGGAAACATTGCGTGATAATACACAAGAATTCGGTATAAAACTTGCAGATATTTTCCATCCAGATCAAGGAATTGTTCATGTTATTGGGCCACAGTTAGGTCTCACACAACCAGGAAAGACAATTGTTTGCGGGGATAGTCATACCTCGACACATGGGGCATTTGGTGCGCTAGCTTTTGGAATCGGAACAAGTGAAGTAGAGCACGTACTTGCAACACAAACAATTTGGCAAGAACGTCCAAAGACATTGAATGTACATGTGCAAGGGAATTTAAGTCCTGGCGTTACAGCAAAAGACTTGATTTTAGCAATTATAGCTAAGTTTGGTGTGCGATTTGGAACAGGTTATGTCATGGAATATACTGGGGATGCCATTCATAAGTTATCAATGGAAGGACGTATGACCATTTGTAATATGTCCATTGAGGGTGGGGCTAGAGCAGGTCTAATTAGTCCTGATGAAAAAACGGTTGAATTCCTAAGAGGTAGGGAATATGTTCCGAAAGGGGAAGCTTTTGACAAGAAGGCAGAGGAATGGCTTGCACTTGCAACAGATGAAGGTGCGACATATGACCATACCGTTGTGATTAATGCGGAAGAAGTGGAACCACAAGTATCATGGGGGACGAATCCGAGCATGTGTGTACCAATTAGTGGTAGTACGCCAAGTCTTGATGAAGTGGAGCATAGGGATGATGTGAAACGTGCATTAGAATACATGGGACTAGAAGAGAATCAGTCGATTACCTCGATTGAAATTGATCATGTTTTTATTGGCTCTTGTACCAATTCCAGGCTAAGTGATCTTCAAAAAGCAGCATCCATTATTGAAGGGAAAACCGTCAAAGATGGCGTAAAAGCAATCGTTGTACCGGGTTCATTCGGTGTGAAATTAGAAGCGGAGAAACTGGGGATTGACCAAATTTTTAAAGCGGCAGGATTTGAGTGGCGTGAATCGGGATGCAGTATGTGCCTAGGTATGAATGATGACATCGTTCCTCCAGGTGGACGTTGTGCATCAACATCGAACCGCAATTTTGAAGGACGACAAGGAAATGGTGCCAGAACGCATCTTGTAAGTCCAGAAATGGCTGCAGCAGCTGCTACCCACGGGCATTTTGTTGATGTTCGTAAATTTTCTGCTGGCGTACTAAACTAGGAGGTGAAGTAGGGATGGAAGCCTTTAAAAAGCATGATGGATTTGCATTTCCATTAAATCGTACAAATGTTGACACCGATCAAATTATTCCGAAGCAATTTCTGAAACGAATTGAGCGAACAGGTTTTGGTGCGTACCTTTTTTATAATTGGCGTTTTGATAATGAAGGGAAGAAGCGTGCTGATTTTGACTTAAATAAGAAACAGTTTGATGGGAGTTCGATCCTATTAGCAGGTGAAAACTTCGGTTGTGGATCATCTCGTGAGCATGCGCCGTGGTCATTATTGGATTATGGATTCAAAGTCATTATTGCGCCAAGTTTTGCAGATATTTTCCATAATAATGCATTAAAAAATGGCTTACTTCTTATCCAAATGGAGGAAAAGCAAATGTTAGAATGGATGAAACAGGCAGAAGATGGTACATTTAAGTTAAGCGTAGACTTAGAAAATCAAACAATCACAGATGAGGAAGGAACCGTGGTGGGATTTTCTATTCCTGCATATCATAAAGAAAAGCTATTAAATGGCTGGGATGATATTGCATTGACTTTACAATTGAAAAAAAAGATTGAAGATTACGAGAATGCGAGATTAGTTTAAGACCAGATCATAAGGAGTGAGTAAGCTTGGGGATTCTATAAATGGTGACTTAGTTCACAAAGCATGGAAGCGGTTAGCGCATATTGTGCATCGTACGCCACTTGTTACATCCGAAACAACGAATAGATTAGTCGGGAAACATGTTTACTTTAAGATGGAAAATCAACAGAAAACAGGTGCATTTAAGTTTCGTGGAGCAAGTTATAAACTGATGCAATTAACAAAAAAACAACTTGCGAAAGGTGTAATCACGGCATCAGCGGGTAATCATGCACAAGGTGTGGCTTTGGCTTCTAAAAAGCTTGGAGTAAAAGCGACTATTTTTATGCCTGTGAACACACCACATGCGAAAGTAAACGCAACGAAGAATTACGGGGCAGAGGTCGTACTCATAGGTGAAAGCTTTCAAGAGGCTTATCGAGCAAGCTTAGAGCGTCAATTAATAAGTGGTGCTGAGTATATTCATCCGTTTAATGATTATGAAGTGATGATTGGTCAAGGGACGATGGTAATGGAAATGCTTCGGCAAGAGGACAGATTAGATACGATTCTTGTTCCGATAGGTGGCGGCGGGTTAATTAGTGGCGTTGCGGTCGCAGCGAAGCATGTAAATCGCAATATAAAAATTATTGGCGTACAAGCAAGTGGTGCTGCAGCAATGTATAATAGCTATCATAGTAAATCGCTTCGGACGTTAGACAGGGTTCAAACGATTGCTGAAGGCATTGCGGTCAAAGAGCCAGGTGATTTAACGCTACCAATCATAAGGAATTATGTAGATGATATTGTAACTGTTTCGGATGAAGAAATTGCATCTTCTATCGTATATATGCTAGAAAGAAATAAAACATTGGTAGAGGGTGCAGGAGCTGCAGCGCTGGCTGCTTTATTTGCCCATCATGAAAACATTCGTTCACGTCATTGTGGTGTAATTATAAGTGGTGGAAATCTTGACATTGGATTCATGTCTAAGATCCAGGAAATGGCGAATAGGCTTGGTAGTGAAAAAAATAATACATTTATGGCTTTATAGATTCAGCAATAGCCCATTGCCGGTAACTTGGTAATGGGTTATTTCCTTTGGATGTTTTCTTATTGTTTGTTGCTTTTTATAGTGTGCAGTTTATGTAAATAGTGGATTTGTTTAATTCAGAATAGTTTTGCTCTCGTTCACGCTTATTAATGTTATGTGCTGCTATTCGCTGCGGCGGAATGCTTCGCGGACCTTAGGGCACGGCCTCAGCCCTCCTCGCGAGCAAAAAACGCTCACTGCGGGGTCTTCGGACACGTGCTGTTCCCGCAGGAGTCTACGCATTCTGCCTACGCTATATTGAGTGCTCTAGATGTTATTAAAGCTATCGAACATAAAATTACGTTCTGGGCAGTTTTTCTTCCCAAAAGCATCGTTTTTTTGTGGAAATCAAGTAGAGCAGGAGCTTAGTGGAGGAAAGACACGAAGACTCCTACGGGAGGATAGGCCTAGGTGAGACTGCGTAGTGCGTTAGCACGGAGGAGGCTCACCAGCCGCCCGTGGAAAGCGAAGTGTCTTTCCGGAACGGTGTATTTAGGAAAACTCTGAATTAAAGAGATCAACACTCTATATAAAGAGTGTAATTAAAACAATCTTATAGAAAACAGCCTTTCCTTTAATAAATCAGCTCATCCATTCATAAGATGATGAAAGAAGGACAAATATACGTTTTCAACTTGTAAATAGTGAAAACGTCTTCTGAAAAAAAGGAGCTGGTTATAGCAATGTATAGAAATCGAAACAGCAAAAAACTCACTTTTTTTCTCTTAATCATTATTTTACTTTCCATCATTGTCTTTATTTTCTCACGAATAATCTTTTCTGATAAAAGCCAAGCAGAGCGTGCAGTGGAAAAATTTTATGAGTATGAGCAAGCTGGAATGTTTTCAGAGTCATGGGAGATGTTTCACCCTTATATGCAAGAAAAATTTACAAAAGGTGATTATATTGAGGACCGTCCCCATGTATTTTTTAATCACTTTGGGGTATCGTCCTTTTCCTTTTCAATTGATGATGTAGACAAGGTGAAAGACTGGTTCATAGAAGATGTAAAAGAACCAATAGCTCTTGCATATGAAATGACCGTATACCAGCGTTATAAGGGGAAATATGGGAATATGACAATCTATCAATCTGTCTACGCGACGGAAGTTGATGGCGAATGGAAAATACTTTGGGATTATAATTAATGAGGTGTTTTGTATTGTATGAAAAGATATAAGATCCGAATTTGATGTCAGTCGCCTATTCATTAAATTAAGTTCTTGACCCCTGATTCGTTCAATCTCATATTCAAGCACTCAATTTGTCAATCAGGCGCTCGTACCCTTAACGAAGGATCACGACCACTCAGCACCTGAACGAAAGGGATAATAAAACATACGAATAGATTTATAATCAAAAAATGCCACCTAATGTATAAAGGTGGCGTTTTTTTGTATAAATATAAACAAACGAGTTGTTTTTTCACTGCTAATTTTGATAGCAGAGTAATGGGGATAATTTAGTAGACAACAAAATACTGCAATTTTCACAGATTGGAATGAAAAAAATATCGTTGTTATAAAACAGTCGTAGATATTGATTTTATAGGACTTTTTCAGTAATGTACGACAAAAACAAACATCCATTTTTTGTAAATTCTATAAAATATATTGATTTTCTGAAAATATTAACATATAATTCATTATAACAATTTTGCAAATTATTAAATTTACTTTACAATTAAATTTCTGATTATAACAAAAAATAATATATTTCTGTTTTATTAATGTAATGTGAATAATTTGCGAAATAAAAATACTGAAGAATTAAAAAATGGTTTCATGGATTAATGTCGTCCTATTTTTTATCGTGAAAAGTCTTAATAGTATAATAAATGACCCTTAGCATGTGGTCTAAAAATATTAATTACTAGGGGGATTACTTTGAGTAACAAGTTACTAGAACTTAAAAATCTCAAAACATCATTTCAAATCGGTGACGAGTATTATGCAGCTGTTGATGATGTAACATTAACTGTTAATAAAAATGAAGTACTTGGAATTGTAGGTGAATCTGGATCAGGAAAAAGTGCACTTGCATTTTCTGTAATGGGCTTACATACACGTGCAAAAATTGAAGGAAATATCTTATTTAACGGAAAAGATATTGCAAATATTACCCCACAAGAATTGAATAGGCTGCGTGGAGATGAATTGGCAATGATTTTCCAGGATCCTCTTACAGCATTAAATCCACTTATGGAAATCGGCGATCAAATAGCGGAAACGTTAATTTTACATAATCAAAACATGTCGCAAAAAGCAAGAAAAGAACGTGTTATTGAACTTTTAAATATGGTAGGGATACCAAGGCCAGAATATGTATATGAACAATTTCCACATGAATTATCTGGTGGGATGAGGCAGCGTGTTGTTATTGCGATTGCAATTGCAAACCAACCAGAACTGCTAATAGCAGATGAACCTACAACCGCACTTGATGTTACGATTCAAGCACAGATTTTAGATCTCATCCGAAAGTTGAAAAACGATATGCATTCGGGTGTCATACTTATTACCCATGACTTAGGCGTTGTTGCAGAAATGGCTGATCGGATAGCGGTTATGTATGCAGGACAAATTGTAGAAGTCGCAGATGTACACACCCTTTTTGAAAATCCGAAACACCCGTATACAAGGTCACTATTGAATTCAGTACCTGCAGATGGACAGGACAAGCTCCATGTCATTCAAGGGATTGTACCAGCACTACAAAATTTACCAAGAGAAGGCTGTCGTTTTTCTGAAAGAATTCCGTGGATAGATGCCACACATCATGAAGTAAATCCAGTACTGCATGAGGTAACACCAGGGCACTTTGTTCGCTGTACATGCCATAAACATTTCTACTTCCCAGATAAAACAAAGGAGGCCGAATTACATGGCAATTCTAGAAGTTGAAGATTTAAAGGTATATTTTCCGATTAAAGCAGGGATATTTAACCGAACAGTCGATCATATCAAAGCGGTCGATAGTGTGTCCTTTTCCATTGAAGAAGGGAAAACATATGGACTTGTTGGGGAATCAGGTTCAGGAAAAACAACAACAGGTAGAGGGATTATCGGACTAGAAAATATAACAGCAGGTAAAATATTATTTGATGGTGTGGATATAACGGATAAGAAAAGTAAAACAAAGGATATAAGAAGAGATATGCAAATGATTTTCCAAGACCCATATTCTTCCTTAAATCCTAGGAAGCGAGTCTTTGATATTATTGCCGAACCGCTACGAAACTATGAAAGCTTATCGAAACTAGAAGAAAAGAAGCAGGTTCAGGAATTATTGCAATTGGTTGGTTTAAGTCCAGAAAGTATTTTAAAGTATCCACATGAATTCTCTGGTGGTCAAAGGCAGCGTATTGGAATCGCAAGAGCAATTGCTTTAAAGCCAAAATTAATCATTGCGGATGAACCAGTATCTGCATTGGATGTTTCCGTACAAGCACAAGTTTTAAACTTTATGCAGGATATCCAAAAAGAACTTGGTCTAACGTATTTATTTATCAGTCATGACCTTGGTATTGTTAAGCATATGTGTGACGATATTGCAATTATGTATAAAGGGAGATATGTGGAACAGGGGACGAAACACGATATATTCAACAACCCGCAGCATATTTATACAAAACGTCTTGTATCAGCAATACCAGATATTAATCCGAGAAATCGTGAAAAACAGTTCAGATTTCGCAGGGATGTACAGAAGGAATATGATGAGTCATACGATGATTACTTTGATGATAAAGGATTGGCATACGGCTTACAACCTATATCCGATACGCATCTAGTGGCTTTACCAGAGAGAGGGTGATGAATAAATGTGGAAGTTTATCGTTAGGAGACTATTAATCACGTTTCCTCAAATCATTTTACTTAGTGTATTGATCTTTTTAATGGCCCAGGCAATGCCAGGTGATGCATTAACTGGTGTGATTGATCCCAATGTATCGCTTGAAGAAAAGGAAGAGCTTAGGGAGAGATTAGGGTTAAACGCCCCTTGGCACGAGAAGTATGCGGATTGGGTAGGTGGAATTGTACAAGGTGATTTTGGGCAATCCTTCCGCTTTAAGATGCCTGTAACGGAACTATTAGAACAACGACTCATGAATTCATTTTGGCTTTCATTAATGACATTATTGTTTACATATCTTATGGCGATTCCACTTGGAATTATAAGTGGGCGTTATAATGACACATTACTTGATTCATCGATCACAGGATATACTTATTTGGGGTTTGCAACACCACTATTTATCTTTGCGCTCGTAATGCTTTGGGTGTTCGGTTATCAATTAGGCTGGTTTCCGACAAGTGGAAGTGTAACTCCAGGACTTGAACCAGGGTCAATGGAATATGTGATAAGTAAGTTTAATCACTTATTACTACCTGCTTTGTCGATGGCACTTATACAAACCGTTTCAACGGTTCAATATTTGCGTAGTGAAATTGTTGATACAAAACAAAAAGAATTTGTCATCACTGCTAGAGCAAAAGGTGCTTCAGAATCAAGAGTTTATAACAAACATATATTTAGAAATTCCTTACTACCAATCGCAGCTTTCTTTGGATATGAGATATCTTTTCTAATTTCAGGTACGATCTTCGTTGAAAAAATCTTTGGTTATCCGGGAATGGGACTACTTTTCCTAGAATCCATTCTCTTACGTGATTACAGTGTTGTAAATGCAGTTGTCTTAATATTTGGTGTAGCGGCAATATTAGGTGCACTATTATCTGATATTATTCTGAGCATTGTTGACCCACGTATTCGTATTAAATAAGAGAAGCATAGGTTACCTGTTATTTTGTCACAAAGAAGGTTTGCACTTGACAATAAGATAGACTCTGAGGTGATTAAAAATGGAAGCAAATAATGTGAATATAGTAGAGCAAACACAGGATCCTTCAAAGAGTCCATCAGGATTAAGAATTCTTTGGAGGGAACTTGTCAGAGATAAGTTAGCCTTATTTTCATTAATTTTACTAACGTTAATTGTCGTTTTTGTATATGGTGTTTCAATTATCTTGGATCAAGATGAAATTGTTACGGTTGATTTATTTGCTATACACGAAGCGCCATCTGAAGATTTTATTTTAGGAACAGACTATGGTGGACGTGATGTGTTTGGTCAATTAATCATTGGTACCAGAAATTCACTTACAATTGGAATCGCAGTTACATTGATTAGTGGAATTATTGGAATTGCCTTTGGGCTAGTTGCTGGTTACTTTGGTGGACATACCGATAACACGATGATGCGAGTACTGGATTTCTTTCAAATACTTCCTTTCACAATGCTTGTCATTGTGTTTGTATCTATCGTACCAGATTACACCATCTTGGCGTTCTCCCTCATTATGGCCGTCTTTAGTTGGATGGGAATAGCAAGACTTATAAGGTCTAAAGCATTGCAGGAAAAAGAATTAGATTATGTACAGGCATCGAAAACGCTTGGAACATCTAATACGAAGATTATATTTAGAGAAGTAATGCCAAATATTAGTTCTTTAATTATCGTTACGATGACATTGAATTTAGCAGCAAATATTGGTATTGAATCAGGACTTTCATTCTTAGGATTTGGTTTCCCTGAAAGTACACCAAGTCTTGGAACACTACTAAGCTATGCAACGAATCCACAAACACTTGAATTTAGATGGTGGATTTGGGTGCCAGCTGCAGTACTCATTTTAGTTCTTATGTTAGCCGTACGTAATGTTGGTGAAGCTTTAAGACGTGCCACTGATTCAAGACAAAGACGAGGTTAATGTCAAAAGCGCAAGTGCCTATTAGCGACGGACGGACTGCGCCTACATCGTTTATTGGTGGTTCAAATTTAATCGAACATTCCTTTGTAGGAGATTAAAGGAAACATATGCCATTATGGGGGATGCCGACGTTGGCTTAAGCCTGCTGTTAATCGGCCTTCCTTAAAATTTGAGTCGATGCCTGCTTTAGATTGTCATGAGGTTAGGGATGTCTCTCTACAGATTTAGCGCTGGAGTTAGACGCGACTATATTTAAGGAGGTGAGTGCTACATAACTTGTGGTATGACCCATCATTCAGTTACTAACATTGGTCATTTCCTACGATCGATGTTTGTATAAAAGTCAGTATTTACTGACATAAAACAAAGAAGTATAAAAAAAGGGAGGTTACAAGGATGAATAAGACAAGTAAGTGGCTTTTAGCCCTAATGCTTGCAATGGTGCTAGTATTAGCAGCATGTAGTGGTGGTGATGAAGAAGCAGATGGTAATGAATCTGAAGAACCAGACACAACAGAGGAAGAAGGTAATGAAGAAGAACCAGCGGAAGAGGAAGAACCTGCTGAGGAAGAAGCTGCCGATGATGGTTTAGTTTCGATCGATGATTTTGGTGTAGACAAAACGAATGCTGGTGAAGCAATCGATGGTGGTACATTAAATTTCGGTTTAGTAACTGATACAGTATTTGAAGGGATCTTGAATTGGACATTTTATGAAGGTGCCCCTGATGCTGAGATATTGCAATTTTTCGATGAATCTCTTTTAGCTATTGATAATAACTTTAACTTTACGCAAGATGGTGCTGCTACTTGGGAAATGGTAGAAAATGAGGATGGTTCCGTAACTTTCGAAATCACAATCCGTGATAACGTTAACTGGCATGATGGGGAGCCAGTAAAAGCGGAAGATTTAGAGTTCTCTTATTTAGTAATTGGTGACCCAGCATATGAAGGTATGCGTCGATATGCCCTTGATGGTGTTGTAGGTGCAGAAGAATATATGGCTGGAGAAGCTGATTCAATTTCAGGTATTGAAATTGTAAGTGATAAACAAATTAACATCACATATGCAGAACCAAATCCATCGCTACTTGCGAGTGGTATTTGGGCTTATCCTTTAGCAAAACATATTTTTGGTGATATTCCAGTTGCAGAAATGGTAGAATCTGATGAAGTACGTGTAAACCCAATTGGTTTTGGTCCATTCAAAGTTGAATCAATTGTTCCTGGTGAATCTGTAAGCTATACTGCAAACGAAGATTACTGGCAAGGTGCTCCAAAGCTTGATGGTGTAACCTTAAAAGTTGTAGCACCTACAACAGTAGTTCAAGCTTTAGAAACTGGCGAAGTTGACGTAGTGGATACCTTCCCAACTGACCAGTATGTAGATACAGTAGATCAACTTAACAATGTTGAGTTCTTAGGACAAACGGACTTAGCTTATACGTATATTGGTTTTAAATTAGGTACCTTTGATAAAGAAGCTGGTGAAAACATAACGGATCCAGATGCAAAAATGGCTGATGTAAACCTACGTCGTGCAATGTGGCATGCTGTAGATAATGATTCTGTTGGTCAACAGTTCTATGATGGACTTCGTTGGGCTGGTACAACGTTAATTGTTCCATCATTCCCTGATTATCATGATCCTTCAGTTGAAGCGCCAAGTTACGATCCAGAAATGGCCAAGAAAATCTTGGATGAAGCTGGATATGTTGATGTTAACGGCGATGGTATTCGTGAAAATCCAGAAGGTGAAGAGTTAGTAATGAACTTTGCATCGATGTCTGGTGGAGACACTGCAGAACCACTTGCTCAATACTATATTCAAGCATGGGAGCAAGTTGGACTAAAAGTACAGCTTTTAGATGGTCGTTTACATGAAATGAATAGTTTCTATGATCTTGTAGAAAATGATGATCCTTCAGTAGATATTTACCAAGGTGCATGGGGTACTGGTTCTGACGTGGACCAAAGAGGATTATACGGACGTACTGCAGCATATAACTATTCTCGTTATACTTCTGAAGAAAATGATCGTCTATTAACAGAAGGTGCATCTGCAGCTTCGATGGATGTAGAATATCGTAAAGATATCTACAAAGAATGGCAAGAATTAATGGTTCAAGATATTCCTGTATTCCCTACATTATATCGTTCTGTACTTGTCCCAGTTAACGAACGTGTAACAGATTATTCTATTCAATGGTCTTGGGATGATTTACATGAAGTTGGTGTAACATCTGAAGAAGCAATTGTTGCTGAATAATATTTGAAATTAGGAGACTCACTATTTATAGTGGGTCTTCTTTTTAGATTTTAATAAAATTCTAAAATTCGACAACTTTCGACGGGTGACAGGCACCTATTAAAAGGGCTATAATGAAAGAAATGGATATGGGAGGAAAGATAGATGTTAACGGAACAAGATCAATTAAAGAAGTTAGTCGGTCAAGAGGCAGCACATTACATAAAAGATGGCATGAAAATAGGGTTGGGTTCAGGGTCAACCGTTTACTGGATGATAAAAATGCTAGGTGAACGTGTAAAAGAAGGCTTACATATTGAAGGGATCCCATCCTCTAATCAAACGGCTGAGTGGGCCAAGGAATTTGGCGTTCCATTAACAGATTTTTCAAAAGTAGAAGGGCTTGATGTTACAATTGATGGGGCAGATGAAGTCGATGGTAACCTTAATTTAGTTAAAGGTGGCGGTGGTGCACTATTTAGGGAAAAAGTCATTGCTAAAGCTGCTAAAGAGCTTATTATTATTGTAGATGAATCAAAAGTCGTAGAGAAATTAGGAGACTTTCCTTTACCGGTAGAAGTTTTACCGTTTGGCTGGGAAATGACTGCAGCTAAAATAAAGGAGTTAGGTTGTGAGCTAACTGTCCGCTCGAAAGATAACGAAGTATATGTAACGGATAATGGCAATTATATTCTAGATTGCCAATTTGGAAAAATAGAGAACCCAGAAATGCTTGATCAGGAATTAATTCAAATAGTCGGTGTGGTAGAAACTGGATTGTTTACAAATATGACTGATAAAGTCATTGTCGGCAGTAAGGATAAGGTTAGTTTACTAGAAAGAAAATAATAATAAAATAAGAGAGCTTCTTATTCGTAAACGGATAAGGAGCTCTTTTTGAGGTAAAAAGGCAGTAGCACTAACCATAGCATTCGACAAAATTCGAGGAGTGACAGGCACCCTGTAACCATTTTTGTTTGGGCGCATACGATAATTCGTAGCTAAAAGAAAGGATGACTCACATGTGTGGAATTACAGGGTTTGTTGATTTGCGAGCAGATGCCAGGTCGAAGCAATCAATATTAGAGAAGATGACAGAAACATTGTCACTCCGTGGACCTGATGATACGAGGTATTGGATAAATCAACACACAGCATTTGGACATAAACGTTTAGCTGTTGTCGATCTTCAGGGTGGTAAACAGCCAATGAGCAAACAGAAGAATGGTTTCACATATACGATTTTGTATAATGGTGAACTTTATAATACAGAAGATTTACGAAAAGTCCTCCTACAAAAAGGATATGAATTTCATTCTACTTCTGATACAGAGGTTTTACTTACAGCTTACATGGAATGGAAAGAAGATTGTGTAGAATACCTAAATGGTATTTACGCATTTGGTGTGTGGGATGAGGATAAAGAACAGCTCTTTATGAGTCGAGATCGTTTAGGTGTAAAACCGCTTTTTTATCATGAAACAGAAGGACGTCTTATTTTCGGTTCAGAGTTAAAAGCGATTTTAGCCCATGATGATGTGGAGGCAGAAGTGGACCTCCGTGGCTTAGCTGAAATCTTTGGGCTTGGGCCATCGAGAACTCCAGGGCACGGACTTTTCAAAGGCATCAAGGAATTACGTGCAGGACATTCTTTAACATTTACAAAGGCAGGTTCCCTAAATCTATGGCGTTACTGGAATGTAAAAAGCAAAAATCACCATGATGATATAGAAGAAACAGCTGAAAAAGTAAGAGAATTATTTGTTGATGCGGTAGAACGTCAATTGGTAGCAGATGTACCTGTTTCGACATTTTTATCTGGTGGCGTTGACTCCAGTGCAATTACAGCAATAGCCGCCAATTATTTTAAGGAACAGGGGAAAAAACTTGCAACATTTTCTGTTGATTATGAAGGAAATGAAGAACATTTTAAATCAAGTAAATTTCAACCTTCAAGTGATCGACTGTTTATTGAGAAAATGGCAACACATTTTGAAACAGATCACTATGATGAAGTTATTTCTGGCTATGACCTAGCAGCATACTTGAAAGAAGCTGTTGAGGTTCGTGATCAGCCTGGGCAGGCAGATATTGACTCATCATTGCTATGGTTTTGCCAGCAAATCAAAAAATATTCCACCGTTTCTTTATCTGGTGAATGTGCAGATGAAATATTCGGAGGCTATCCTTGGTTCCAGGACCCAACACTGGCAGAAGAGGCTTTCCCGTGGATGAAGTCACTTGATTCTAGAATCGATTTACTTCATCCAGAGTGGCAAGAGAAATTGGACTTGAAGACATATGTCCATGATCGTTACAAAGAAACAATAAACGAGACACCAAAATTAGCTGGGGAAAGTGAAGCGGATGCAAGACGCCGAGAACTATTCTATTTGAATATGCATTGGTTTATGGCTCAGTTATTAGATCGTAAAGATCGTATGAGTATGGGGGCAAGTCTTGAAGTGCGTGTTCCATTCGCTGATCACCGCTTAGTAGAATACGCTTGGAATATTCCATGGGAAATGAAGAATTTGAACGGTAGAGAAAAAGGGATATTACGTAAGGCTTTAGAGGGGATTTTACCTGATGAAATCCTATATCGTAAAAAAAGTCCATATCCACGTACGTTTCAACCAGAATATACGGAACAAGTTGTAAAATGGATGGAGGAAATTCTTGCAGATCCAAATGCACGTTTATTTGAATTTATGAAACGTGAGAAAGTGGAAGCAATTGTGAAAAGTGAAGGGAAAGAATTTAAAGAACCATGGTATGGTCAATTAATGAGAGGACCGCAATTAATCGCCCACCTTTGCCAAATTGACCATTGGCTAAGGACGTATGATGTGAAGGTAAGTGAATAAGTTTAAGAGAAGGGACCTTGCTTTGGTAGGGTTCCGTTTGCTTCTATTGGTAAATGGAAACTCCTAAACTTTCAAAATACTTTAATGAACTATTCCTCTGTTTCCTTTATAATGGGAAGTAAATACATATCAGGAGGAATGAGGGAATATGAGTTATTTTGCAGTGTTTCTACCAATGAAAGATGAAGAAAAAAGTAAAGCATTTCGTCCAGCCCATCTATCATTTTTAGAGGAAAAAGAAGAGGAAGGCTTTATTTTCGCCAAAGGTCGTTTTGCTGACGGTTCTGGTGGGCTTGTTATATACAAAGGTGAGATTATGGAACAAGTAGAAGAATTGGTAAAACAGGATCCATACGTTGTAAAAGGTGCGAGAGACTATGAAATTCGTGAATGGGTAATGAGTTCAAAGGCAGTTTTACCTGAATAGAGATTAAAAAAGCTGTCTATTGTAGAAGGTGATAAGCCCTTGATAGACAGCTTTTTAGATTATACTTTTTGCAGTATTCTTTCCATTGCCATACCTAATATTTTTTCCGCATTTTTGACACGCTCCGTTGTTGGAGGTTCGACAGCTTCTAATGGATAACGTAAACCTAAAGCTTCCCATTTGTAGACACCAAGTTTATGGTAAGGTAATACTTCTACTTTTCTGACGTTCGTTAAATTACGAATGAAATCAGCCAACCTTATTAAATCTTCATCATGATCACTGTGCCCAGGAACAAGTACGTGACGTAGCCAAACGGGAATGTCTTTCTCTTTTAAATAATTAGCAAATGCTAGAATATGTTCATTGGAAAGACCTGTTAGTACTTTATGCTTTTCTGGATCAATTTGTTTAATATCTAATAGGACTAAATCTGTTAGTGAAAGAAGCTCGTCCAAAGATTCTAGAAAACTAGGAGAAGTAGAAAAACATCCTCCAGCTGTGTCAAGTGCCGTGTGAATCCCACGTGATTTCAGTTCTTTAAATAATTCTATTAAAAATTTCGTATGCAGTAGTGGTTCACCGCCACTAACAGTTACGCCTCCGCCAGATGACTTGAAAAAGGGGAGGTATGTTTCAATATCTGCTACCAACTCATCAACGGTTACTTGCTTGCCGTCACTCATTTTCCAAGTATCAGGATTATGGCAAAATTGACAACGTAGTGGACAACCCTGCATAAATATAACATAGCGTAGGCCTGGGCCATCTACCGTTCCACATGTTTCTACAGAATGAATGCGACCTTTCATTGTAAAACCTCCCCTGATTCTTTAGCTGCTACTTTTCTTGCCTGGGTTTGAGGCTGGCACATAATTAAAACCTTCCATACTAAAGCCGAACATGATAGGATATGAATCTTAGAATATTACCTTTCTATAATTGAATGTAAAATGATAGTTGATGTAAAGTGTGGACTATTTGAATTCAAGCAATTAAGCTCTCGCTTACACTTATGATTGGTTTATGTCGTCATTCGCTGCGGCAGAATACTTCGCTTTCCACGGGCACGGCCTCAGCCCCCTCGTGACGCAAAGAACGCTTCTTCCTGGTCTTCGGACACGTGCTGTTCCCGTAGGAGTCTTCGTATTCTGCCTCCGCTATGATACCTGCTCTAGATATTTTTATAGTTATAGTCCATATAATCACGTTTCGGACAGTTGTTTTCTGTAAAAAACAGCATATTTCTAATTTTAGACAAGTAAAGCAGGCACCTAGTGGAGGAAACACACGTAGACTCCTACGGGAGGATAGGCCTAGGTGAGACTACGTAGTGCGTTAGCACGAAGAAGGCTCACCAGCCGCCCGTGGAAAGCGAAGTGTGTTTCCGGAACGATGTGTTTTGCACAATACTGAATTAAAGAGATCCGAAGTCTATACAACATCCGAATTAATTTAAGATGTAATGGAAGGTTTTGAATCATCGTTTGTATTTATTTAAAATAAATTAGCCTTTGTCCTAGACTCTTTTGTTCTTATTTCCTCTCATGGAATGTGCGGTTAATAACATCAATTTGTTGTTCTCTCGTTAGTTTAATAAAGTTAACAGCATAGCCTGATACACGAATCGTTAATTGTGGATATTCTTCTGGATGATCCATGGCATCGAGCAATGTTTCTCGGTCAAATACGTTCACATTGAGGTGATGTCCACCTTTCATTGTATATCCATCTAACATTCCTACGAGATTTGCCGTTCTTGTATCTTCATCTTTTCCTAGTGCTTTCGGAACGATGGAGAATGTGTTACTGATCCCATCTAATGAATCCTCATATGGTAATTTTGCGACAGAACTTAGGGATGCTAATGCACCTTTCTTATCTCGTCCATGCATTGGATTTGCACCTGGAGCAAATGGTGCACCAGATCGTCTGCCATCAGGAGTGTTTCCTGTCTTTTTCCCATAAACAACATTCGATGTGATTGTTAATACGGATTGTGTTGGAATCGCATTACGGTATGTTTTATGTTGTTTTACTTTATTCATAAAAGACTTCACAAGGTATACAGCGATATCGTCAGCTCTGTCATCATTGTTTCCGTAAGTTGGGTAGTCACCTTCGACTTCATAATCAACTGCATAGCCCTCCGCATTTCGTAAAACTTTTACATTTCCATACTTAATGGCACTTAAGGAATCAGTAGCTACAGAGAGCCCAGCGATACCGCAAGCCATTGTGCGTAAAACATCTCGGTCATGTAGTGCCATTTCAATGCGTTCGTAGCTGTATTTATCGTGCATAAAGTGAATAACATTTAATGTATTTACATATAATCCCGCTAGCCAGTCCATCATTCGGTCGTATTTTTCCATTACTTCTTCATAATCTAAGTAATCGGAAATAATTGGTGCATAGTGTGGTGCAACTTGTTTTAATGACTTTTCATCAACACCGCCATTTATGGCATAGAGAAGTGCTTTCGCTAAATTTACCCTAGCACCGAAGAATTGCATTTGTTTTCCAATTTCCATTGCAGACACACAACAAGCAATTCCGTAGTCATCTCCATATTTATCACGCATGAGGTCATCGTTTTCATATTGGATGGAACTTGTCTTTATCGACATTTTTGCACAATAACGTTTAAAGTTATTTGGTAATTTTTCCGACCATAGTACGGTTAAGTTTGGTTCTGGTGCTGTACCTAAGTTATCTAAGGTGTGTAAGAAACGGAATGAGTTCTTCGTAACAAGGGCTGTTCCGTCTTTCGCAATTCCACCGATAGATTCTGTTACCCATGTGGGGTCACCACTGTAAAGCTCATTGTATTCTGGTGTTCTAGAAAATTTAACTAAGCGTAGTTTCATTACAAAATGGTCAACAATTTCTTGTACTTCTTTTTCCGAAATGCTACCATTTTTTAAGTCACGTTCAATGAAAATATCTAAGAAAGTAGAAACCCTACCTAAACTCATCGCTGCACCATTTTGTTCTTTGATTGCAGCAAGGTAACCAAGGTATAGCCATTGGAATGCTTCCTGTGTGTTTGTTGCAGGGCCAGAAATATCGAATCCGTATGACGCACCTAATTGTTTTAATTCGTTGAGTGCACGAATTTGTTCAGAGATTTCTTCACGGTCACGAATGACATCTTCTGACATGATACCATTTTCCCCAATGGAAGCGAGTTGCTCTTGCTTATCTTCAATTAGTCGATGAACGCCGTATAGTGCGACACGCCTGTAATCTCCAATAATTCGTCCCCTACCATATGCATCTGGTAGACCAGTAATAACACCAGCGCTTCTTGCTGCTCTCATTTCTGGTGTGTAGGCATCGAATACACCTTGGTTATGTGTTTTTCGGTAGTTTGTAAAAATATGCTGTACTTCTTCGTCAACCTCAAATCCATAAGACTCAGCAGCAGTTACAGCCATACGAATTCCACCAAATGGTTGGAGAGAGCGTTTAAACGGTTCGTCTGTTTGTACGCCAACAATCTTTTCCTTCGCTTTGTCTAAATAACCAGGTCCATGTGATGTAATTGTTGAGACAATTTTTGTGTCCATATCGAGAACGCCACCATTTTCACGTTCCTTCTTTGTTAAATCCATCACATGATTCCATAAATCAAGTGTTGCCTTTGTTGGTCCAGCTAAGAAGCTTTCGTCACCAACGTATGGAGTTATATTATTCATAATAAAATCACGTACATTAATTTCAGATTGCCATTTTCCACCTTTAAAATCCAACTTCTTTTGAGCAGTTACTGTCATTTGATAACCCTCCTAATTTGTAACAAATATATTGTGAAATGTTGAGCATGTTATATTTCGATTATAGCATCTATAAATAGGTGCAACAAGAGGGAGATTGTGACAAAGTAAGGAACGATTTTGGTTCTTGCTAAAAGTCAATGGTGTGGTACGCCTTCTAAATAGAAGCCACTGTTTATTTTATTGTAAATTTTTCGTATAATTAGTTTATATCAATTTAAAGGTGAGGGGATATTAAAATGGTAACAATTACTGATATCCATCAAGCAAGAATAAACATCGATGATACGATAAGCAAAACACTGATACTACGTTCCACCCAACTTTCAGAACGATGCAAAAACAATATATTCTTAAAAGCAGAGCATCTTCAAAAGACGGGATCCTTTAAATTACGGGGAGCAACAAATAAAGTAAAGCAAGTAGTGAAAGAAGGGGCAACATATGTCACTGCAGCATCGAGCGGGAATCATGGACAAGCTGTTTCATATGTTGCGAATAAGCTTGGTATTCCCGCAACCATCGTTGTGCCTGAAGATGCAACTATAAGTAAAATTAATGCTATTAAAACATATGGAGGAGAAATTGAGAAATGTGGGATAACCTCTAATGAAAGATTACCACGAGCTAAGAATATTGCACAAGAAAATAATGGTGTATTTATCCCACCCTATGACGACTCTTTTATTATAGCTGGTCAAGGGACAATTGGTTTAGAAATCATGGAACAACTGGATGAAATTGATATTGTTGTCGTCCCAGTGGGAGGGGGCGGGCTCATTTCTGGAATTTTAACTGCTATTAAGGAAACAAAGCCGTCTATAAAAGTGATAGGAGTAGAGCCAGAGACTGCAAATGATACCTATCTTTCCTTGCGAAATAATCGCATTACATCTATTCCCACAACGACAACAATTGCTGATGGGCTAAGAACAAGTCAGCCAGGCTCTCTAACATTTCCCATCTTGCAAATGTATCTTGATGATTTGATCTTGGTTTCAGAAAAAGAAATAAAAGAAGCACAAATCTATATACTAGAGAAAACGAAACAATTAATTGAACCTTCCAGTGCTGTGACAGTGGCAGCTGCAATGTATGATAAACTTGGGGTTAGGGATAAGAATGTTGTTTGTATTATTTCAGGAGGGAATGTAGACGTTCGAAAATAGTAGCAACAACACTTCAAGAAGAACCAAAAGAAAAAGAGAATACAAGGAGCACTTAGCTCCTCGCATTCTCTTAATCTATTAGATCTCATGGCATGCAACAAAATGTCCTGCTTCCATCTCGCGCCACTCAGGTACTACTTCCTTACATTGTGCAGTAGCTATTGGGCATCTCGTATGAAAAGGGCAACCAGTGGGATAGTTAGAAGCACTTGGTAAATCCCCTTGTAATTTAATACGCTCTCTTTTCCTACCTGGTATTGGGCGTGGAATAGAGGATAGCAAAGCTTTTGTGTATGGATGTAGGGCATTATTATAAATTTGTTCGGTTGTACCTAATTCTACTGTTTTTCCAAGGTACATCACGAGTACACGATCACTTATATGCCTGACAACGCCTAAATCATGTGAAATAAATAAATAGGTTAAATGATATTTAGCCTGTAATTCTTTTAACAATGTAATAATTTGGGCTTGTACCGAAACATCCAATGCAGAAACTGCTTCATCACAAACAATTAATGAAGGATTTAGTGCAATCGCACGAGCAATACCAATACGCTGTCTTTGTCCTCCACTAAACTCATGTGGGAAGCGATCATAATGCTCTTCTTTTAAACCAACTTCTGTTAAGAGCTTTCGAACCCGTTCTTTTCTTTCGCTTTTTGAAAGACTTGTATGGATAATAAAGATTTCTTCTAATGCATTCCCAATCTTTTGCCTTGGATTTAAGGAAGCGAAAGGATCCTGGAAAATCATTTGCATATCTTTCTTGTATTTCTTTAATTTTTTTTCTGACAAATCTCCAATGTCTTCTCCACGAAAATGGATGGTGCCACCTGTCTTCTTTTCTAATCCTAAAAGGGTTCTTCCAAGTGTCGATTTCCCGCACCCTGATTCACCAACAATACCAAGCGTTTCACCTTCGTAAACTTCCAAGCTAACATCATTTACGGCCTTAACGTTTGCTTTTGTCCGGTTTAGGATACCACCTTTAATCGGATAATACGTCTTTAAATCTTCTACTTCAAGAAGTGACTGTTGATTTGTCATGATTATTTACCTCCTGAAGCCAGCATCGGGAAGAATGGTTCTCTGAGACATTCATTACTGGCGGTTTTTTCTGTTTGCAAATATCCATTGCAAATGGACAGCGTGGATGGAACCTGCATCCTTCGATTTCGTCATCAACACTTGGCATGGAGCCAGGGATAATGGATAGTTCCTGTGTTTCATCATCAACATTTGGAACAGCAGCGAGTAAGCCCTTTGTATACGGATGTTGTGGATCTTCAAAGATTGTCTTAACATCACCGGTTTCAACAACTTCACCAGCGTACATAACCATTACTTTATCAGCAATTTCAGCTACAACACCCATATCATGCGTAACGAAGACAACACCCATGCCTAATTGCTCTTTTAAGTCATCAATTAAATCTAATATTTGCGCTTGAATGGTAACATCTAATGCAGTAGTTGGTTCATCTGCAATTAATAGTGATGGTTCACACGCTAATGCCATCGCAATCATTACCCGTTGACGCATGCCGCCACTAAGTTCGTGAGGATATTGATCTAATTTTTCTTTGGGATTCGGAATACCAACTTCTGCAAGGAGAGCCATACTCCTTTTTCTTGCTTCTTGTTTCGATAAATTTTGATGAATGATTAGTGGCTCTTGTAGCTGGTATCCAATTGTAAATACTGGATTGAGTGCTGTCATTGGCTCCTGGAAAATCATTGAGATTTTGTTTCCTCTTAATTTTCGTAAAGCTTCTTCTTTCTTACCGACGAGTTCTTCACCCTTAAAACGTATCGATCCTTTAGCAATATCCCCATTTTCTGGAAGAAGGCCTAATAAAGATAAGGAAGTAATACTTTTACCTGAGCCTGACTCACCGACGATACATAATGTTTCTCCCTCTTCAAGAGAAAAAGAAACATCCCGAACAGCCTGGGATGTACCTTTGGCTGTTCGAAACCCGATGACAAGATTTTCTACTTGAAGTAAATGTTCCATATTAACCCTACTCTCTCGTTACACGATATAGTGACCATGTTCCTGTTGGATCAATTTCAAATCCTTTTATCGATTTATCGAAAGCTGCAGTAACCATTCCGTGTTCCATAATGATCCAAGGAGCATCTTCAATTGCTAACATATTCGCTGCATGTAATTTTTCTTTGCGAACTTCTTGGTCAACTGTTACGCGCGACTCTTCAACAAGCTTATTAAATTCTTCGTTGTTATATCGAGCGTTGTTAGACGCATCGATATTATCGGAATGCAGATTAGGATAGAGCAATTCACTACCATCAGCTGTACTATTTGCCCAGCCACTAAATGAAATTTCATGTTCTCCTACTCTTGTTGCATCTAAGTAGGCACCCCATTCCATTGTTTCGATTTCTACTTTTAACCCAGCTTCGGTTAACTGTGATTGAACAATTTCTGCCATTTTCATATAGTTATCACGGTTAGGAGACATTAGTGTAACTGTTTCGTTTCCATATCCGTTTTCTTCAATGATTTGTTTTGCTTTTTCTAGATCAAATTCATATGCTGATTCGTTTGCTTCTTCGTTATAGCCAAAAACTCTTGGGCCAATGATACTTTCATTATGAACCCCTAAACCATTTAGTTGGCTTACATATGCTTCTTGATCAATGGCATATGCAACAGCTTGTCTGAATTCTAATTCGTTGTAAGGCTCTTTTTCCATATTGAATCCGAGGTAAGATACGCGTGTACCTTCTTTCTTCTGTACTTCGACATTATCAAGTGATTCAATTCTAGAAATATGATCAGATGGAATGGCATCTAAAAATTGAATTTCTCCAGTTTGCAACATGGATATAGCAGTTGAATACTCAGGTACAATTTTAAAAGTCACTTTTTCTAATTGTGCGGGTTCTCTCCAGTAATCTTCATTTTTCGTTAATGAAAGACTATCTCCCTCATTCCATGCTTCAAATACAAATGGACCAGTTCCAACAGGTTCTCGGTTAATATCGCCTTCTTGGTCAGCTGTTGGGCTTACAATAGATGCATTCGTATGACTAAGTGCGGCAAGCATTGGTCCGTATGGTTGTTCCGTTTTCAATACGACGGTATATTCATCTTGTACTTCAATAGAAGCTATTGGTTCTAGTAAAGATGCACGAGGTGCTGCGCGCTCAGGGTCTTTCAATTCATCGAATGTATATTTTACAGCTTCTGCGTTAAATGGTGTCCCATCATGGAAAGTGATACCCTCATTTAACTTAATAACCCAAGTATTTTCATCAGGTGTTTCATAGGATTCTGCAAGTAAAGGTTCAGGTTCCATCGTTTCTGGATTTAATCTAAACAATGTTTCATAGACTTGCGTAATGACATTACTAGATACAGAGTCATTTGTATCAATTGGTGATAGGCCTTTTGCATCTGTAGTAGATCCGTATGTAATTTCTTTCGGTACATCACCACTTCCTCCAGAACTACTTTCTCCACCGCTTGCATCGTCACTACCACTGCTACATGCAGCAAGGGTAAATAGGGCAATGATTAAAAATGCTATTAATGTTAGTCTTTTTTTCATTTTTTAAAACTCCCTTTTCAAATTATTCTATGTCTAGCTCCATCCTCCAGCACCCATACGTCACTAAACGTGTGCTTCCGCTTTTCTATGCTTGTATATCCATATTTGGATCTAAAGCGTCACGTAATCCATCTCCTACAACGTTGAATGCGAAGATAGTTAACATGATTGCTACCCCAGGAATAATTGCAATATGTGGTGCATCCCACATAAAGTCTTGACCCGCAGCAATCATTGCGCCCCATTCAGGTGTTGGAGGCTGTGCACCTAAACCAAGAAAGCTTAGAGATGCTGTTGATAAAATTGCAGTCCCCATACGCATTGTTGCATTAACAATGATAGGAGCTGTACAGTTTGGTAAGATATGTTTTAATAGAATCCTAGTATTACTTGCTCCTATGGAACGCATTGCTAAGATATATTCTTGTTTTTTGATGGATAACACACTACCTCGAACAATTCTCGCAAATCCAGGAATGGACCATATACTGATAGCAATAACAACATTCACTAAACTCGTTCCTAACGTAGCGATAATCAACATAGCAAGAAGAATTCCTGGAAAAGCAAACAATAGATCCATAAATCGCATAATAATGTTATCTAATTTCTTGAAATATCCTGCAAGAAGTCCTAATGTTATTCCGCCAACTAATCCAATTGCAACGGTGCTTATTCCAACAACTAGTGAGATTCTTGCACCATATACAATTCGCGACCACATGTCTCTTCCGTAGTTATCTGTTCCAAGTATATGACCCTCTGTACCAACACCTTGATTGGTAAGTGCGAGGTTCTGTTCATTTGGACCATAGCTAACGAGAAAAGGGGCAAATATAGCAAGTATAATTTGAAGGCTAATAATCACTAATCCAAAAACTGCTAATTTATTTTTGAGCAATTTTTTAAAGGTTTGAATGAAGAAACCATCTTTCTTTTCTGCAACTGCTTTTTTTCCTAAAACGACTTCAGCAGACAATTGATTAACCTCCTTTTCTAATGGCTGTTTTCTAAAAAATGTTGCTTTTACTAAATACTAAGTTGTGACGTAAAAGACATAAACTTCTGAGTAACTTGCCGTTCCGGAAAGACACTTCGCTTTTCGCGGGCGGCTGATGAGCCTCCTCCATGCTACGCATTCCGCAGTCTCATCTAGGCCTCTCCTCCCGCAGAAGTCTTCGTATCTTTCCTCCACTAAAATAGTGCTTCTCACCTTTTATTGACGGAAGAACAATTCTTTGAAACGTGATTTCATCGACTACGATCACACTTCAATCAGAACATTACTACCAGCGTAGGCAGAATATAGCTTTTATAAGTGTGAGCGAGAGCTTCACAAAATGAATATCCTTAGTCAAAAGCTTATATCAATAGCAACAAAATAAGAAAAGAGCCTTTCTATTAATCGTAACTAATTCTAGGGTCTATGACTGCGTAGACAATATCAACAATTAAATTAACTATTACGAAAATTGCTGCTACTAATAAAACTGTTCCTTGAACCATTGGGAAATCCCTGGAAGCAATCGCATCGATCATTAATCGACCAACACCATTAATTGCGAATACTTGTTCTGTTATAATGGTTCCGCCTAATAATCCACCAAAGTTAATACCAATAACGGTAATAACGGGAATCATTGCATTACGTAAGGCATGTACCCAAATAATGGATCTTTGTTTCACACCTTTTGCTTTAGCGGTACGTATGTAATCAGCTCTAATCACTTCCAGCATGGACGAACGAGCCATTCTTGCGATAAGTGCAGCAGAGCCTGTCCCTAATGTAATGGCAGGTAGAATAAGTTGCTTAAATCCCTCGGTTGTATAGAAAGGTTCACTTAATCCGCCAATTGGCAACCATTGTAGATTGACAGAGAAAGCAAGAATTAGCATGGTTCCTAGCCAAAAGTTAGGAATGGAAACACCAGCAAGTGCAAAGGTTGTACTTGTTACATCTAACCAAGAGTTTTGCTTCATTGCTGAAATCATTCCTGCGAAAATTCCGATAATTACAGCTACAATCATACTCGCTGTGGCAAGTTTAATCGTGTTCGGTAAACGAGTTGCGATTGCTTCACCTACAGGCTGTGCCGTTTGATAAGAGAATCCGAAGTCCCCCTGAACTACTCCCTTTATGTAGTCTGCATATTGGACAAGTACAGGATCATTTAATCCTAACTCATCTCTAATTGCTTCTAAATCAGATTCGCTAGCAGTAGGTCCACCAATAATTGTTGCTGGATCTCCAGGCGCTATATGCATACTCATGAAAACAATGAATGATATACCAAATAATAGTAGAACTAATTGACCCAAGCGCCGAATGATTAAACCTATCATTTCAGAACCTCCTTTTTCAATTATTTGAAAACTTATTGTAAATTTAAAATAAATCATACGCCACAAAAAAACGATTGTCAATACAGTTTTCCGACAAAAATAAACAATTAAATCATTCAAAACTATATTTCTGTTTAAACTAATGCGTTAAATTAAAACATTTTGCAAACGGTAACACGCTTGGTATCGTTACTACTCTCATTCAATAATATGAATATTTATGCGGGAACAAATTGGTAGGTTAAAAATTTTATTTTAATTCAAAAAGAAGATAAAAAAATCCTACCACTTGAAGGATGGTAGGATGCCCCTGAATTTCTATAGTTTATATCCATTTCTGCTCTTGAATCGTTTTAAGATAATCGAGCTTTCAATTCGGTTAATACCAACTACAGAGTATAACTCCTTGTTAATGAATGATTCTAGCATGCTAATATCTTCTACTAGAACATGCATATGTAATGTACTTGGACCAGTCATTTGATAGATGCTGGCAACATTTGGGTTGTTTGCTAGTTTAATTGCGACCTGTTCTAATTGCATCGGTTCAACCTCAACTTCAAAGAAGGCAGAAATTTTTTTACCTGCCTTTTCCGAATTAACAATGACACTAAACTTCTCAATGACACCTTTTTCGATTAGATTATGTATTCTATCCTTTACCGCAACGCGAGAAATACCAACTTTCTCAGCCAAGTGTACATAGGATATTCTTCCATCATCTGACAATAACTGGATTAGTTTCTTATCAATTTCGTCTATTCTCATTATCAAATGCTCCTATTTTGTAGTTTATTTAGATTATAACGAATTAAATTTAAAAGATAAACAATTATTTAATAATTTTGTGTAATAGATGCCTTTCATTCTGCAAGCAATATGTGTTTTATAGCAAACAAAAAGAAATCTGTTTTCTATATTTTATTAACTTCCTGAAAAATATCATTGACAAATTAACATTAGTTTCATACTATACAATTAATTCACAAAATAGCGAAAGGGGTATTATATATGAATTTATCGAACAAATTACATAATCCTTACTCAATTTCGAGACAACCGATTTACGCTAAAAATGGTATGGTAGCAACATCTCAACCACTTGCTGCACAAGCAGGACTGGACATTTTGAAAAAAGGTGGAAATGCTATCGATGCAGCGATTGCAACAGCTGCGTGTTTAACCGTTGTTGAGCCAACATCAAATGGGATTGGTGGTGATGCATTTGCACTTGTGTGGACAAAGGGGAAACTACATGGGTTAAATGCAAGTGGAAGGGCACCGAAATCACTTTCCATAGAAGTATTGAAGGAGAAGGGATACGAGGAAATTCCAACACATGGTTGGGTTCCTGTAACTGTACCAGGCGCACCTGGAGCATGGGCGGAGCTCTCTCGGCGCTTTGGTAAGCTTCCATTAACTGAAGTATTGCAACCAGCTATTACCTATGCAAGAGAAGGTTATCCTGTTTCGCGAGTTTTAGGGAAGTTCTGGAAAAGTGCTTATCGTAAATATAAGGCAACACTAACAGATCCCGTCTTCGAAAATTGGTTCCATACATTTGCACCAAAGGGAAGGGCACCTGAAGTTGGGGAGGTATGGTCCTCAGAGGATCATGCAAAAACATTACAAGAGATTGCGGAAACCAATGCGGAATCTTTTTATCGTGGTGAGTTAGCAGAAAAGATTGCGTTATTTTCTAGGCAGACAGGAGGATACATTACTGCTGATGATTTAGCAGCATTTAAAGCAGATTGGGTAGATCCTATCCATGTTAATTATCGTGGTTATGATGTATGGGAGATTCCTCCAAATGGCCAGGGAATTATTGCTCTTGAAGCTTTAAACATCTTAAAAGGTTTCGACTTTCCTGCTAAAGAGTCTGTGGATACATATCACAAACAAATCGAAGCAATTAAACTAGCTTTTGTAGATGCCCAGAAACATGTAACAGAAGATAAGCATATGCGATATTCCGTAGAAGAGATTCTAAGTGAATCATATGCTGATGAAAGAAGATCGCTCATTACCGAAGAAGCCATTCTACCAAAAGAAGGAGAACCAGCAATGAGTGGTACGGTATATTTAGCAACTGCAGACAATGAAGGAAATATGGTATCCTTTATACAGAGCAATTACATGGGATTTGGTTCTGGAGTAGTGGTGCCTGGTACTGGAATTGCTTTGCAAAATCGTGGGCATAATTTTTCGATAGATCCGGGTCATGTCAATGCACTTGCAGGTGGCAAACGTACCTATCATACAATCATTCCTGGCTTCTTAACGAAAGATGACAAGGCGGTTGGTCCATTTGGTGTCATGGGTGGTTTCATGCAGCCACAAGGTCATGTGCAGGTCGTAATGAATACGGTTGACTTTGGTCTGCATCCACAAGCAGCATTAGATGCACCAAGGTGGCAGTGGATGAAAGATAAAACCGTTGAAGTAGAAGATCGTTTCGAACATCATATAGCCCAACAATTAGCAGAGAGAGGGCATGACATTAATATACAAATCGAGCCCAATGGCTTTGGGCGTGGTCAGATAATTTGGAGAGATGCTGAATCTGGAGTATTAGTCGGGGGTTCAGAATCAAGAACAGATGGAAGCGTTGCTGCTTGGTAAAAAAATTATCGATTTTGGAATGAACAAAATCGATAAAGGGAACATGTAAAGAAATCGGCTACTTAAGCCGATTTCTTAATTTAATAGCAAAAGGTTCGTGACAAAATGAAAACACAATGGGATTTATTTATCGCCTTTTTTAGGGTTGGCATGCTTGGGTTCGGTGGGGGACCTGCATCGATACCATTGATTCAAAAGGAAGTAGTAGAAAAATACAAATGGATGAATGAGGAAGAATTTGGTGATATATTGGCAATTGCAAATACATTGCCAGGACCTGTTGCAACGAAGCTCGCAGGTTATATTGGTTATCGCGTAGCAGGTATTCCGGGAATGCTCAATGCCATTTTAATAAATATTGTTCCAACGATTATTCTGCTAATCATTTTACTTACTTCGTTATCATCTTTTAAAGACTTTGACTGGGTCAGGGGTATGGCGGCTGGAGTTGTCCCTGTTGTTGGGATGATGATGGCTGTATTAACATGGCAATTTATAAAAAAAGCTGGCAAGGGATTTGGTTGGACAAAAGCGATCATTATCGGTGCCGTACTATTTGTCGTATTGCAATTTTTACATATTCATCCTGGAATTGTTATTGCCGTACTGCTTATCCTTGCTCTATCAATGAAAGATAAGGAAAAAGACAATAGAGAAGGGGATAGGGCATGATATACATTCAAATTTTTATTGCATTTTTCATCCCTGGAATCTTAGGGTATGGTGGTGGCCCAGCTTCCATTCCACTTGTTGAAAATGAAGTAGTAAAGCGTTTTGGTTGGATGACCGTTCAAGAATTTAGTGAGGTTATAGCCTTTGCAAATTCACTGCCAGGTCCAATTGCAACGAAGCTAGCTGGCTATATTGGTTACGAGGTCGGTGGGGTGCTTGGATCGTTAATTGGCATATTTGCTACTGTTGCACCGTCATTAATCCTGATGGTTCTACTTGGAGGTCTTTTACTTAAATACAAAGATTCACCAAAAGTGAAGCGGCTAACACTATTTGTGCAACCTGTAATTGCAATCTTACTCGGTGTGTTAACGTGGAGTTTCTTACAAGAATCGTACGAAGGAGTAGGAATATGGCAGACCATTATTCTATTAGCAGTAAGTTATTATCTGATTGAACGAAGGAAAGTCCATCCAGCATTTGTCATTGCTGGAGCACTTGTATATGGTGGGTTCTTGTTATAGAAAAAGTGGCTTGCAGATTGGTGTGCAAGCCACTTTTTTTCATTATTACTCCACTAACCCCAACGCTTTCAATCCGTTGAAAATACCATCTTCATGGACGGTTGTTGTTTTTAGGTTGGCGTATTCAAGTAGTTCTGGTGCGGCATTACCCATTGCAAAACCAGCACCTACCGTTTGAAGCATTTCTTTATCGTTCATCCCATCACCAAAAGCAATCGCTTGCTCTTTTTCGATGCCCAAATGTTTTAGTACTTTTTTAATTGCTTCCCCTTTGTTTACATTGTTTCGAATAATATCAAAAGCATGCTGTGAGCCTTCTACATTTACTTGTGACAGATGGATGTTTCCATCAAATTGATAGAGAGATGCTTCGGATGGTTTAAGGTTCATTACGGTCATTCCTAACACATCCTTGGCTATTTCCTTTGTATAAGCGTTATTTTTATTCATTTGAAAGGCGACAGTAAATTGTTTTGATATCGGACTATCTGGGTTGGTTAAATAATTTTCTCCATTCGTAAACGTAATGACTTCATGATTATGTTCTTCAGCAATGGCAACAAAGCGTTTTACGATGTCCTCACCCATCGGTTCATCAACAATTGTTTCATTATTATAAATGGCATGCGCTCCGTTATAGCCGATAAACGAATCAATATTTAGCTCCTTGGCAAGTTCACGTACTTCATGAACCGGTCTTCCAGTAGCGATAAAAACTTCTACCCCTTGTTTTTGTACTTGCTTTATGGCTTCCTTTGTCGATGGGGCATATGTATGATCTGGCATTAAAATCGTTCCGTCAATGTCTAAGAATATAGCTTTATATGTCATGTTGAACTCCTTTTTCTCTTTTAATGATATATCTAGTTTAGCATAGTTTTGTTGGTAGTTTAAATGAAGTTAATGTAAAAAGAAAAGTAGTGAGGAACTCAGGTAGTTAAATTGTTGACTACAATGCAAAATATTAACTCTGAAGTTGCTTACGGATGTGCTATATATGAATAAGGATTTAGAAAAAAGGCGAGGGAGTAAAGATGATCGATAAAGTTAATTTATCGAAGCGAGAAAATATATTTTTGGCAAAGAAATCGCTGATAGCAAACATTTATTATACTGCTAAGTTTGAAGGAGTAATGTGACCTTCCCGCAAACGAAAACAATTTTAGAGGGAGTGTCCGTTAATAACTTAGATATGGATGATGTACAAAAAATCCTAAGTCTTAGGAATGCTTGGCGATATAAGATATAGAAATATAGAGAAACCCTTTTATTTATACTATACAAAACAATAAATCAATTTTTAGCATACAACGAAAGCATTGAATGGGGAGTTTTGCGCAAAGGAAATGTTGGGGGGAGCGGGAGTAGAATACAATCCTATCATTCTAGAAGAAAGTGAAGTTATAACTGAAATGGATAAAATCTTGGATATTTCTTGTGTGACAGAACTGGCATTAACTTATATGTTGTGGACGATGCGAAAACAATTACTTTGGGCTGGCGATAAACGTACAAGTATTATTTCAGCGAATAAAATTTTAATTGAAAACGGTAATGGTATTATAGCCATTGAAAAAAATTAAGAAAACTGGGATGGATATTCAGGATAAGGTAAATGCATTGTGGGGCAGCGAGTCTGTCCCCGTGGTTTGACGAATTTCCCCGAGTTTTTCGAAACTTCATACTTTATTAGTGTTATAATATGATTAAAGATATGGTAAAAGGGTGAGATATTCATGGGAGATACACCAGAGTTACTTGTTATTGCTCATCGTAATACGACACTTCAATCTATTGTTGGTCAACTGCATGATGTAGGTTTAGCTAACCAGTGCACAATTTCAGGAGCACTAGTAGGAGAAATAGAGTCTATGTCCAAGTGTGAAGCAGATCTTATTTTGGTGACAAGTAAAGTAGTTCTTGATATGGTTAGACAATTTCTACATAAGGATACACATTATATTATTGCCAAGCGTTCAATCAATTTTGCTAAAATTAAACCTTTGATTTCTCTTCCAAGAGGATCCCATCTCTATGTTGTTAATGATTTGAAGGAGTCTGCAGAAGAGGCAATTCAGACTTTATTAGAAGTTGGTATTGAGCATCACTATGTTCCTTACTATGGTCAGAAGGATTTAGACCCTTCTATAACAATTGCTGTTAGTCCAGGTGAGAGTCATATGGTACCTCCAGCTATCAAGACAAAGATGGAAATTGGGAATCGACTATTAGATATGACAACCCTATATGAAATCTATGAATATTTTGGTATTTCTACCTTTGCATCGGATAATCAATTATCGGCAAGATATATTCAGTCCATTATGTCCCTTGTGAAAGAGTTGAACCTTGAAATTACACAATCCCAAGGCCTGCAAAAAAGTATAGAAGGAATCGTTGACCAGATTGAAGAAGGAATGATTGTTTATGACCAATCCAATAATATTATTTCTATTAATATGCAAGCTCTGAAACTATTAAATCGTTCTTATATGGATTTAATTAGAGAAGATATGAGTCAAATCCCCCAGGCTTTTTACCAAGCGTTTATGAAGGTAGAAATGGAAAAGGAAAATTTTATTGATGTTGAAGAAGAATCATTTTATGTTCGTAAAAAACGAATATTCGTTGGGGCAAAAGTCTTTGCGACAATTATCCTGTTTGACAAAATGAAACGAATTAAAAGCATTGAAACGAAATATCATAAAAATGAAAGAGAAAAGGGGTTTGTTGCTAAACACACTTTTTCTGATATCAAAACAAATTCATCTAAGATGTTATCCTTGATAGATAAGGCGAAAAAATTAGCTCACAGTGATTCTACCATATTTATTTATGGAGAGACAGGAACTGGAAAGGAAGTAATGGCACAAGCAATACATCGTGCCTCAGAGAGAAATCATGGTCCTTTTGTTGCAGTTAACCTAGCAGCGATACCAGAGTCGCTAGCAGAAAGCGAATTATTTGGCTACGAAAAAGGGGCGTTTACCGGTGCTAATCAAAAAGGAAACATGGGACTCTTCGAACGAGCACATAAGGGGACTGTATTCCTTGATGAGATTGGGGATGCTTCACCTATTATTCAAAATCGTTTATTACGGGTTCTCCAGGAAAGAGAAATTCAACGGGTTGGTGGTGGACAGCCAATACCTGTCGATGTTCGTGTAATAGCAGCTACAAATAAAGATTTGCGGAAATTAATCGAGCAGAATAAGTTTCGAGAAGATTTATATTATCGACTAAATGTCCTGCCGATTCCACTAATCCCATTACGTAAACGAAAAGAAGATATCTTATTATTGTCGGAGTTATTCGCTAAGGAATTTGAAGAAAAGTTACAGCGGTTTGGTCTACCTTTTTCGCAGGATGCATTAAATGCGATGGTCCGCTATGATTGGCCTGGGAATGTAAGGGAATTAAGAAATACGATTGAATATTTAGCCCATGTCTGTAATGGTGAGGTAGATTTGTCTGCTTTGCCATCGAATATTCTAGAGAAACAGGCTACAACTTCTTTATCTAGGCAACAGGAGGATATTCTTTTATATAGATTAGAAGAAAAAGGTTTTTTACAGGACTGCCAACAAATTTTAATAATCTTAAATCAATTAGGGAGTAAAGGAACAGGACGTCGATCTTTATTAAAAGTTCTTTCCGAAGACAATCAAGACCTGTCTGAGCAAAAAATGCGCTACCGACTTGAAATCTTATCCGATATGGATTTGATTACAGTTGGTCAAGGTAGAAGAGGAACAACAATAAATGAGAATGGAAAAAAGTTCTTGCGATATATAGAGAACCAAATTGTTTCATAGATTAAAAAAGGAGGATATCACAATTGTGATAATCCTCCTTTTTTAAAACTATAAATTCCCTAACTTTGAAAGTGCTTCTGCATAGATGAATGCAGCTTTTTTTAGGTCATTTAGCTCTGCGTATTCATCCACTTGGTGGGCGGTATTTTGTTTTCCAGGAAATACTGCGCCATAGGCTACCCCATTAGATAAAAATCGTGCATATGTTGCACCGCCAGTGGTTAATAATGTTGCATCGTTATGTGTTACATCTTGGTAAGCCTCTTGAAGTGCTTTTATTCCTTCGTGTTCTGCATCAACATAATGAGGATTTTTCGTTCGGATGTTGGAAATACCCCATCCTTTTTGCTCTGCTAGTGTTTTTAATTGCTCTAATGTTTGTTCATAGGGTGTTTTTACAGGACAACGAACATTTAAAGATATTTCACCACCATCTTTTTCTGTATAACGAAAAATCCCTGCATTTACTGTCAATTTTCCAGTTATGGTATCTTCAAAGTCTATTCCAAGGTTCTCCCCACAAAAATCATTTTTTAAATATGTATGAATGAATGTTAAATATGGATGAATTTGTAATTCTTCTAAAGATAACAATACACTTGCTAAAGCAAAAGCGGCATTATTACCGTTAAATGGTTCCATTCCGTGTGCTGACGTACCACGGGTTTGTATAGAGTATGTATTCTCACCAACTTTTTCAACTGTTACATCTTTGTTCAACCGTTTCAATTCTTCTATTCTACTAATTTGATTAGCAGTAAACTCCCCATTAATAATTGCGGTTGCAGCATCTGGAACCATATTTCCCCTTTCCCCAGAATGAAAAGAAACTAAGTTTATGGAGTTACTAGCATGTTTTGGTTTGCAGTGGAGCTGCACATTTATTTGTCCTTTTTCTGCATGAATAATTGGGAATTCCGCATCTGGTGCAAAACCAAATAATGCTTCAGGTTCATTTTCAACATAGGATTTCATACAGCGCATCCCACTTTCTTCATTTGTTCCAACAATTAAGCGAATTCGATGTTTTAGGGCTGTGCCAGATTTTTTTAACATTTTTAATGCGTACCAGGCAGCCATTGTTGGACCTTTGTCATCAATTGCACCTCGTGCATAAATACGGCCATCTTTTACTTGAGGGTTGAATGGATCACTACTCCATGTCCCAGAAGCGGGTACCACATCAACATGACACAAAACGGCTATGTAATGCTCTTGATCTTGTGGTCCAAATTCAATGTAACCATAATAACCATTATGCTGATAAGTAACTAATCCTTCTTCTTCACCAATTTGTAGCATAAAATCAAGTGCTTTTTGTACATTCTCGCCAAATGGTTGTTTTTCATCACTTGATTCTACATCCATAATACTTGGAATGGAGAGTAAGGATGATAAGTCTTGGATAAATTTTTCCTCATTGAAATAACTTTTCCAGTCGTTCAAATTGCTTTCCTCCTTAGTAACTGTTCAGATGTTAGTTGGAATCACATTTCAAAAGAGCAGTCTTCAAATAATTTATTTAGTCAAATATGAATATGCAAAAAGTATGCCAATTAAAAAGTAATAATATAAGAATTGGTTTGTATTAATAGGGTGCTTTATGGGGTGTTTTATTCAATGTAGCAACCTTATACACACCCTATTTCGATAAAAGATTTGAAAATCCCTATGTTTTTAGTTGGCATGTTTTTTGCATGTATTTAGATAAATACCAAAAAGGGGGAATTTTAACAATGAAAAGAAATATTTTGAAAAAATGGGGCATTTTGCTTCTAGCAATATTGTTACTATCTGCTTGTAACTTCACCGGGTCTTCAGACTCTGGGGAAACAAGCACATCAGGAGAAGGAAATACTTCTGATGATGCAACAACAGGCAACGAAGAGAAGGTTTTAAATTTAAGTATGGAAAATGATATTCCAGATTTAAATCAAGTAACGACAACAGATGGAATTTCCTTTGATATTTTAAATAATATCATGGAAGGTCTATATCGATTGGATGCAGAAAATAATCCACAGCCAGCTATGGCAGAAAGTGTGGATATTTCTGATGATAAATTAACGTATACATTCCATTTACGAGATGGAATTAAATGGAGTAATGGAGAAGATGTTACAGCACATGACTTCGTTTACTCATGGTTACGTGCTTTACATCCTGATACCTCTGGTTCTTATTCGTTTATTCTATCCGATTATATTGTGGGAGCAGAAGAATATGCAAATGGAGAGGGAGCAGAAGAAGAAGTTGCGATTATAGCAGAAGATGATAAAACATTGGTTGTGGAAATAAAAGAACCTACACCATATTTCCTAGGTCTTACAGCATTCGCTACTTACTTCCCATTAAATGAAGATTTCATGAATGAAGTAGGAACTCAATTTGCCCTAAATCATGAATCTATCCTATATAATGGACCATTTGTTCTTACGGAATATGACCAAGCAATGGGTGTAACGATGGTGAAAAATGACCAATATTGGGATATTGAAAATGTAGATGTAGATGAAGTTTCCATGAAAGTAATTAAAGAGAAGAGCACAGAATTAAATTTATATGAAGCTGGTGAACTTGACCGTATTACATTATCTTCTAATGACGTAAATGAATTTAAAGATAGTGAAGAATTTGGTACAGAAACAGAATTTACATCATGGTATTTACAATTCAATTTAGGTAAAGCACCATTCGATAATGAAAATATCCGTAAAGCATTCCAATTAGCAGTTAATCCAGAGATTTTAGCAACGAATGTATTGAATAATGGATCTGAACCAGCATACTCCTTACTTCCGCCAGACATGCAAGGTATAGGAGACCAATCATTCCGTGAAATCGCTGGGGAAGTTATTGAACCAGACTTTGATATAGCAAAAGAATACTTGGAAAAAGGATTAGAAGAAATTGGAGGGGAACTACCTGAAATTGAAATCCTAACAGCAGATGATACGGTTGCAAAAGATGGAGCAACATTTGTCCAATCACAAGTTAAAGAGAACTTGGGTGTGGATATTTCGATCGTCACAAAACCATATAGCGGTCGTTTGGATGCCATGCGTGAAGATGATTTCCAATTTGTAATTTCTAAATGGGGTGCCGATTATAATGATGCGATGACATATCTTGATTTGTGGGTTGGCGATCCAGCTTCAGCATTCAGAGGAAACTACCATAATCCAGAATATATGGATTTAGTTTACCAAGCAAAAGAAGAAACAGATGAGCAAAAACGTATTGAGTTGTTAATTGAAGCGGAAAGAATTCTACTTGAAGAAGATGCTGTTTTAGGACCACTTTACTATCAAGGTTCTGCATACTTGCAAAAAACACATATTCAAAATCTTGTTGTACATCCATATGGGGCACGCCTAGACCTTAAATATGTGACTATTAACTAATTCATTCAGATGTAAAGGTGAGGTTGTCCTTTTATATTACTTCGGGCATCCTCATCCTATTTTATTAAATTACATAGATAATTTGGTCTTATCCACAGGGGAGGGAAGAAACGGATGAAAAAGTTTATTTTAGTACGATTAGTCAATATTTTAATTACGTTATTTCTAATTGCAACGCTAACCTTCTTTTTGATGAAAACATTACCCGGTTCACCATTTGATGAAGAGAAGTTAATGAATTTGTCAGAGGAATTACGTATGGAGTTCTATGCCAAGTATGGGCTTGATGAACCACTTCATATTCAATACTTCAAATATATGGGAGACCTCGTTCAAGGAGACTTGGGCTTGTCCTATTATTATAAGGAGCAGCCAGTTAGTTCATTAATTATGGACCGACTTGCACCATCGGCATTAATTGGTTTGCAGGCGGTAGTGCTTGGGTTATCGATTGGGATTATTTTAGGAATGGTAGCAGCTTTTAGGCATAATACGGGATGGGATTATTTTACAATGATTATTGCAGTACTTGGTGTATCTGTTCCAAACTTCGTATTAGCAGCCTTTTTCCAATTTTATATCGGTTTAAAATGGGGAATCTTGCCTGTTGCCTATTGGGAAAGTTATGATCACTCCATCCTACCTACAATTGCTTTAGCAGTCGGTGTTATTGCACAGATTGCTAGATTTATGCGAAATGAAATGTTGGAGGTCCTGCAACAAGATTATATCATTACTGCGCAGTCTAAAGGTTTAGGAGACTGGGTCGTACTTATCCGTCATGCGATACGGAATGCGATGATTCCTATTGTTACGATTTTAGGACCTGTTGTTGTTAGTTTACTCACTGGGTCATTAGTTATTGAAAATATCTTTAGTATACCAGGAATTGGTAGTTTGTTTGTCGACTCTATTAAGATGAATGACTATACAACAATTATGGGGTTAACCCTATTCTACAGTGCCTTTTTCATCCTAACGATGTTAATTGTCGATATCCTGTATGGAATTATTGATCCACGTATTCGGGTACATGGGAAGGAGTGATAACCAATGCAACAAACAGAACAAAAGGAGCAACAACATGAAATATTACCCAATGAGATGTTTGAAATTGTGGGTAGAAAAGAAGAAGAGAGTGAAAAGATAAATAAACCTATTTTGTCTAATTGGCAAGATGGTTGGTTACGGTTAAAGCAAAATAAGGCAGCTGTTATTAGTCTGGTTGTCATTTTACTTATCGTCGTCCTATCCTTTATCGGACCTTATTTTAGTGAATATAGTTATGAACAGACCAATTATGAAAAAGTATATTCAGAACCAAGTGGTGAGCACTGGTTAGGAACGGATAAATTTGGTCGTGATCAGTGGACAAGATTATGGGAAGGGACGCGTGTTTCTTTATATATTGCGGTACTCGCTGCATTGCTTGATATTTTAATCGGAATCACCTATGGAGCAATATCTGCTTGGAAAGGCGGAAAAGTCGATAATATTATGCAGCGGATTATTGAAATATTAGTCGGTATACCAAACTTAATTATTATCATTCTATTAATTATGATTATGCGACCAGGAATAATGACAATTATGCTGGCGATGGTCATTACTGGTTGGGTAAATATGGCCAGATTAGTAAGAGGACAAGTATTTAAGTTGAAAACACAGGAATATGTTTTAGCATCACGAGCATTGGGAGCAAGTACAAGTCGAATTATTTTAGGACATATGCTTCCAAATACATTAGGAATTATTATTATCAATTTGATGTTTACGATTCCAAGTGCAATCTTTACAGAGGCATTTCTAAGTTTTATTGGATTAGGGCTTCAGGAACCACTTGCATCACTTGGGGTACTTATTAATGATGGATTCCAATCAATGCGAAATCAGTTTTATTTATTGGCATATCCAGCAATTGTTATTGTAGCACTGATGGTATGTTTCAACATGCTGGCTGATGGTCTACGAGATGCATTCGATCCAAGAATGAGAAAATAAGAAGTAGAAAGGATGAGTAATTAATGGATCATTCCACAAAACCAATTCAAGTATATAGAGGAAAGTATGTAGAAAGTACACACGATGTACATATTGCAGTAGTAACCCCAACAGGGGAATTACTTGCTTATTATGGTGATACAAGTAGGCTTACATTTGCTCGTAGCTCGATGAAACCCTTACAGGCCGTTCCAATTGTGGAGTCGGGAGCAATGGAAGAATACCATTTATCTGAGCGTGAATTAGCTTTGTTTTGTGCTAGTCATAGTGGGGAGAAGGTTCATAGGGAAGCGGTAGCGAAAGTTTTAGAAAAGTTGAATCTAAATGAGCATCATTTACAGTGTGGTACGCATATCCCAAGAGATATGGCCAGTTATAATGAATTGATAAAAGCAGGTAAATCACTGACCCCATTTTTCAGTAATTGTTCTGGAAAACATTCTGGGATGCTTGTGGGTTGTGTGAAACAAGGGTTAGATATTGATACTTATCGAGACGTTACCCATCCATATCAACAGCAAATTATTGATGTCATCGCCAATGTAAGTGATTTTGTTAGAGAAGATATTATGACATCTGTTGATGGTTGTGGGGTACCAGTTCACCGTATTCCATTATATAACTTGGCACTAGCCTTTAGTCGTTTAGCTGTTCCTGGACAGTGGGGAAACGGATCTGAACGCAGGAAGGATGCTTTAAATCAAATTGGTAAAGCCATGGCAACTTATCCGGAGATGGTGGCAGGAACAAATCGTTTTGATACAGACCTAATGAAAGCCTTTGGTGGACGAATAGTTGCTAAAGGTGGTGCAGAGGGCGTTCACTGTTTTGCAGATAAAGAAACAGGAATCGGTGTTGCTCTTAAAGTTGGTGATGGCAATGCTAGGGGAACAAGTGTGGCTTCCATGGAAGTATTAAAACAACTAAATATTGGTACACCAGATATCTGGGAAAAATTGGAGGAGTATCACGAGGCACCAGTACTAAATGCTAGAAAAGAAAAAATCGGAGCGATTAAGGCATCATTTGAATTAAACTATTTGACACGGAGAGGGATTCAAAATGGCACCGTTACTATCGATTAAAAATTTACATGTTACTTTTAACACCTATGCTGGAAAAGTGTATGCCGTTAGAGGGATTGACTTAACGGTGGAAAAAGGTGAAACACTTGCAATTGTAGGGGAATCTGGTTCAGGTAAATCGGTATCATCTAAGGCGATTATTGGCTTGTTGCCAAAACAGAGTGCATCGATTGAACAGGGAGAAGTACTGTTTGAAGGAAGAGATTTATTGTCTTTAAATAAATCGGAAATGCAAAAAATACGTGGGTCAGAAATAGCGGTTATTTTCCAAGATCCAATGACAGCGCTGAATCCAACGATGAAAGTCGGAAAACAGGTTGTCGAGGGAGCTATGAAACATCAGAAACTAAGTAAAAAAGAAGCACATCATTTAGCAATCGAATTATTCGAAATGGTTGGTATTCCAAATCCAGAGGTACGAATAAATCAGTATCCACATGAATTTTCTGGTGGGATGCGACAACGTGTTGTCATCGCAATGGCACTTGCTAGTAAACCAAAATTACTTATTGCTGATGAACCGACGACGGCATTAGATGTTACGATTCAGGCACAAATCTTAGACCTGTTGCGAGATATTCAAAAGAAAACAGGGACTTCTATTATTTTTATCACGCATGATTTAGGTGTGGTGGCCAATATAGCTGATTCGGTTGCAGTTATGTATGCTGGTCAAATTGTTGAAAAAGGGAAGGTTGAGGAAGTTTTTCATAATCCTGTACATCCGTATAATTGGGGACTATTAAGGTCGATGCCTAATATGGAAACAAAAGGAAAACTTTACTCTATACCAGGGAGCCCACCGGATTTAATGAACCCACCAACTGGTGATGCATTCGCACCACGTAATGAATTTGCACTATCTATTGACTATGAAAAAGCACCACCAACTTATGCGGTTAGTGAAACACATACTGCAGCAACGTGGTTATTGCATCCGAAAGCACCGAACATTAACTATACGAAACAAAGTAATGACGACCTAGATGAAGAAGAAATAAGCGCGGTAAATATGAATGACACGTTGTTAAAAGTGTCGAATTTGAAAAAGCATTTTAATCTTCCATCCAAGCAAGTATTAAAAGCAGTTGATGGAGTAAGTCTTGAAATTAGAAAAGGAGAGACATTGGGACTTGTTGGTGAATCAGGTTGTGGTAAATCTACAACAGGTAGAACATTACTCGGACTGTACGAACCGACAGAAGGTGAAATCTTATACAATAATACACCCATTAAAGAAGGTAATAAAAAAGATTTCTCCCAAAAAATACAAATGATTTTCCAGGATCCATACGCTTCCCTTGATCCACGGAAAAAAGTAGAAGATATCATTGCAGAAGGCTTGGATATTCATGGGTTAGCTGAAAATAAACAAGAGCGACAGGAGAAAGTGCAACGACTACTAAAAGTTGTTGGCTTACAACCAGACCATGCTCAGCGCTTTCCACATGAATTCTCTGGTGGACAGCGTCAACGTATTGGAATAGCAAGGGCACTTGCAGTGGAACCGGAACTTATCATTGCTGATGAGCCAATTTCTGCATTAGATGTATCTATTCAGGCACAAGTTGTAAACTTACTAAAAGAATTACAGAAAGATAGGGATTTAACGTATCTCTTCATTGCTCATGATTTATCAATGGTAAAATATATCAGTGATCGTATTGGTGTCATGTATTTGGGAGCCATGGTTGAGTTAGCTGAGGCAGACGAATTATATAAAAAACCTTTACACCCATATACTCAAGCACTATTATCAGCAGTACCTGTCCCTGACCCTAAGATTGAAAAAACGAGAGAGCGAATTATTCTAGAAGGTGGATTGCCAAGTCCAGTCAATCCACCACAAGGATGTCGTTTTAGAACAAGATGTCCATTGGCGACTGAAAAATGTGCAGAAATCCCACAATGGCGCGAAGTAGAAAAAAGCCATTGGGTGGCCTGTCACTATGTTTAAGGGAGATAGACTGAGTGATTTTGCTCAGTCTTTTTATGTTATTAAATTGAAATATTAATTATTCAAAAAATGTATGTGATGGTTATAATCCTAACAAATAGTCCTATAGCGCTTGTTAAATTTGCGAAATCCACAAAAAAAGCAGCCCAATTTATTGGACTGCTAAATGGTCTTATTATAAATGCTTAAAAATAGACTACAATGCTTTATCATCCACTGAATCCAACCATTCCTCAATGGCGCCGATAACAGATTCTACTGTACCTTCTTCAAATGGGGAGCGGAGATTTGCTGCTTTTACGAGTTGCAAGAAAGGTTTAGAACCACCCAATTTACATAGGTTTAAGTAATCCTTCCATGCATCTTCATGATTTTCACGGTCGCGTTTCCAGAATTGGAATGCACAAATTTGTGCAAGTGTATAATCAATATAATAGAAAGGACTTTCATAAATATGTCCTTGACGTTGCCAAAAGCCGCCACTTTCTAAATACTCTATTCCATCGTAATCACGATGTGGTAGGTAAGTTATTTCAAGCTTCTTCCATGCTTGCTTACGTTCAGCAGGAGTCCATTCAGGATTTTCATAAACAAGATGCTGGAACTCATCGACACAAACACCATAAGGGATAAATGTTAATCCACCTGCTAAATGGCTGTACTTATATTTATCTGTGTCTTCCTTAAAGAATAGCTCCATCCAAGGCCAAGTGAAAAATTCCATACTCATCGAATGTATTTCAGCAGATTCGCTTGTTGGGAATCCGTATTCTGGTACACCTAGGTGTCTTGAAGAATAGGCCTGGAATGCATGTCCTGCTTCATGAGTTAATACATCAATATCACCAGAAGTACCATTAAAGTTTGAAAAGATAAATGGAGATTGGTAGTCTTCGATAAACGTACAATATCCACCAGATTCTTTTCCTTTCTTCGCTTCTAGGTCCATTAGATTGCGATCAAGCATAAACTGGAAAAACGTATTTGTCTCATCAGAAAGCTCTGCATACATTTTCTTTCCATTGTCAATAATCCAATCAGAAGAACCTTTTGGTGTTGCATTTCCTGTTTTATATTCAATGCTTTCATCATAGAATTTAAGCGAATCAACATCAAGTCGTTCAGCTTGTTTTTGATATAATTTTGTTGCAACAGGTACAATCGATTCGCGAACTTGTTTACGGAAAACATCTACCATTTCGGCATTATAGTCGATTCTCTGCATTTGTATGTAACCGAGTTCTACAAAATTCTTATATCCGAGTGTCGTAGCAATTTCATGACGGATTTTTACTAGTTTGTCATAAAGCTCATCAAACTTCTCTGCATTTTTCTCAAAGAAGCCGAATTTCGCTTCAATCGCTTTTCTTCGTATTTCGCGATCTTCGCTTTGTGCGAATGGGTCGAGTTGGGCAAGTGTGTACGTATCACCTTCGAAATCAATTTCCGCAGAAGCAACTAGTTTAGAATACGCAGTTGTAAGCTTATTTTCCTGCTTCATCAATTCAATTACTTCTTTTGAAAAAGCTTTGATTTCAAATTCTGCAATTTTAAATAATTGTGTACCAAATTTTTCTTCTAGTACATTTCGATAGGCAGAGTTGATAAGCTCTTTATAAAAATCGGTATCTAATTCATTTAATTCCGGTTGTACGTCATCAAAGAAATCTCGCTCTTTTTGATAATAGTCGTCCTTTGTATCGATGGAAGCACGAATATATACCAAATTTGCCATCGTTGATAGCGTATTTCGTAAACGGTTGATATCTTCAAGCGCTTTTGTTGCACCATCGACATCGGATGCATTTTTAAATTTCTCTAGAAGCTCTTTATAATCTTTTTTTACTTCTTCAACATTAGGTCGTTCGTACTTATAATCTTCAAATGTTTGCATGTTTTTCCCCCTCGATTATATTATACGACCAAAGGAGGCAGAATCCTTTTTTTTGCTACTATTTATTTTACAAATCGTCTTCAAGCTGGGAAAATAGGGATAATTGGTGATAGGGGAGTGTACAATGAAAGAAGCATTTGAATTAACAAAAGCACAGAAGGAAGAGTTAGTTGGTCGAATTAAAGGTTACTTTGAAAATGAAATAGGGGAAGATATTGGTGATTTAAAAGCGATGTTATTTCTCGAATTCATTAAAAAGGAGATAGCTCCGATTTTCTACAATTTAGGTATTGAAGATAGCCATGCATATATGACACAGAGGCTTGATGACATCTTTGCGCTTAATAAGTAGATTTAATTTGACTTGTTTAAAAGGGCAACGTAGACTACGGATAAGGAGGGGATTTTAATGTTTGAATCAGTTATAACAATTGGTGCTATTTTATCGTTTATTGTTTTTATTTTAGGACTGGTTTCTGTAAAAGCGCTGACAGAGCAGAATAGTGTTGTCTATTATCCAAGTTTTTTCTTAGCGGTAACAGGACTTACATTCCTTGCTGCAGCTTCCATGTTGAATGTTGAATTCTTAGGAGCGCCACTTGGTGGGTGGGGAATTGCATGTTTATTTTCTTCAGCAATCGGATTTATCTTCACATCGCTTTTTGATTCCTATAAAAATACAAAAACAATTGTGGACTAAACCAAAAGAAAAGCTCAAGCCTTGCTTGAGCTTTCTATATATTTAAAGGTGTAAAATCTTGGGCATTGCTGTCTGTCACAAGCGCTTTTAGCTTTTCTTATTTCAAGTATGTCTTTCCATCACGTTGCTCGATTTTTCCTTCTTTCATTAACTTACCAAGTGCTCGTTTAAAAGCAGCTTTACTGATTTCGAATGTTCCACGGATATCATCTGGATCACTCTTATCATGAAATGGAATAACCCCATCGTTTGCTTCAAGGTGTTCGATGATAATATCTGCATCTAGGGTCATGCCATGCTGCTTAAGTGGTCTAAGGGAAACATTTAATGTTCCATCATATTTTACCTCAATAACGCGACCAGTCACTTCTTCACCTAGACGTGGTTCTCTTTTTCGTTCGGTATGATGAATGAATCCACGATAGTACTCCTCTGTAATAATTGCTGAACCTTCTTTACTCGTATGATACACTCTTCCGGTAATCTGTTTGTTCAATAAATCTTCAGGTGCTAACTCAATTTCGCGGTACATCGCGCCTTCAGAGGCTGGAATTGCAAGTAATCGACCTTTTTGATCTAATCCTAATGTAACGAAAAGTTTGTCACCAGGCTTAGGCCATACACTTTCGAATAATGGCAGGTCATCTTTTGAAACGAGCATTTCCTTCGCTATCCCAATATTAACGAATGCTCCGCCGATTCGAGGACTTACATTAACAACTTCAGCCCAGCCGTACGTATCCATCCTGACAGTTGGTAATGTTGTTGTTGCAGCTATATTTCCTTTTTTATCATTGTATAAGAAAACGGTAACTTCCTGTCCTTCTTCAAGCTCTTTCTCCGTTTCATTATGATGTAAAAGTGATTGTTCCGCTTGTTTTTCTAAAACATAGCCTGTATCAATTTTCCGAAGTACTGTCATTGTTTCTACTGTACCAATTTTTAACATCTGCATATAAATAGACCTTCTTTCTTTTTGGTGTTGTATGTATTAAGGTTCGTGGCTATTGGAAAAGGGATACTCTATTTAAAGAGTACCCCTTTGATTAAAAAGTAACACATAGTTATTTATTTTAATCTCGATTCTTCAAAGTCCAGCTTAAGCGTCCAGCAACTAGCGAGACTTCCTTCACCTCATGACAAGATAAGTCAACTTCAGCTCCTTACAGTCGCTGTGTTTCCTTTATCTCCTTCGTAGGAATGTTCGACAAGTCGAACCACCCCCAAAGTTCGGGGGCGCAGTTCGTACGTTGCTATACGGACGCTTACGCTTTTGTTTATCGAGTGGGAAATTTAAGCATCATCATTTCACTTTAACCGCGGTACATGTTCTACTGGTCCAGCTACAGCTCCCAGCGACTAGCGTAACTTCCCTCACCTCATGACAAGATAAGTCAACATCGATTCACTACGTTCATCGTGTTTCCTGTATCTCCTACGAAGGAATGTTCGATTACAATTGAACCACCCGTGCGTTGCTTGGGCGCAGTTCGTACGTCGCAAAACGGTCGCTTCCGCCTTTCGTTAAATATTCTCTAACTTAAGCAACATAAGCCCTACCTGCTCTTATGTCCTTGCGTCCCTTTAGACGCTCCAGTGTGAATAAGCATCAACAAAAACATTGTAGAATGCCAGAAATACTATTTGTTACTTCAGCTTTAATAAGCATTATTTTATAATAACTTAAAATGCGGGGATTGTCAAATTAAGGTGTTTATTTTTTGAGGAGAAAACAACAGGGAGGAGATACTTTTCGGGATATATGCTTTTTTCTCGGGATAAAAGCTCTCATCTCGGGATAAAAATTTTTTTCTCAGGATAAAAGCTCTCATCTCGGGATAAAAGTTTTCTTCTCAGGATAAAAGCTCTCATCTCGGGATAAAAATTTTCTTCTCAGGATAAAAGCTCTCATCTCGGGATATAAATTATTTTCTCAGGATAAAAGCTCTCATCTCGGGATATAAGTATTCTTCTCAGGATAAAAGCTCTCATCTCGGGATAAAAATTATCTTCTCAGGATAAAAGCTCTCATCTCGGGATAAAAATCTTTTTCTCAGGATAAAAGCTCTCATCTCGGGATAAAAATCTTTTTCTCAGGATAAAAGCTCTCATCTCGGGATATAAGTTATCTTCTCGGGATAAAAGCTCTCATCTCGGGATATAAATTATCTTCTCAGGATAAAAGCTCTCATCTCGGGATATAAATTATCTTCTCAGGATAAAAGCTCTCATCTCGGGATATAAATTATTTTCTCAGGATAAAAGCTCTCATCTCGGGATAAAAGTTTTTTTCTCAGGATAAAAGCTCTCATCTCGGGATAAAAGTTTTTTTCTCAGGATAAACGCTCTCATCTCAGGATAAAAGTTTTTTTCTCAGGATAAAAGCTCTCATCTCGGGATATAAATTATCTTCTCAGGATAAAAGCTCTCATCTCAGGATAAATGCATTTATCACGGAATATAAGTACTCTTCTCAGGAAAAATGGTTTCTGAGGGATTCCTCCTCTCTTCTTATACCTTTTATGGTAAACTATCTATTACTTGATAGTTAAATAATTTATTAGTTTTGGAGATGTATGTATGAGTTTATTTTTTAATGTTATATTACCAATCATGTTGGTTTTTGCAACGGGTTTTATTTTACAAAGGATTCGTGTCCTTGATGTGAAATCAGTATCTGCAGTGTGTTTGTATATCTTATCACCTGCTTTAGTTTTTATTTCACTATATGATGCAGAGTTTAATAACGGATATGTTGTAATTCTGGTTTATACGTTTCTTTTATTTGGGATCATGGTTCTACTTAATAAGATTTTAGCTAGAATATTTAAGTGGTCACAAAACATTGAGAGTGCATCTATTTTAGCTACTGGCTTTATGAATTCTGGTAATTATGGGTTGCCTGTTGTGCTTTTTGCCCTTGGACCTGAAGCACTTCCGTATGCCGTGTTTATTATGGTTATCCAGGGGTTGCAAAATAACTTTTTCGGCGTGTATTATGCATCACGCAGTACAAGTGGCATGAAACAAGCGCTCATGAATGTTATGAAAATGCCCACAACCTATGCTATGTTTATCGCTTTTATTTTCCAATTCCTTGATGTATCCATCCCAATCTCCATGTATGATACATTATCCATGGTTGGGGATGCTGCAATTCCAGTAATGATGATTATGCTTGGTATGCAACTAGGATCAATGACGGGAATTAAATTGAATTGGCAAGTAATTACGTCGGCGGTTGTATTAAAGATGATTGGAGCACCACTTATTGCATTTATTTTTATTACATTATCAAATGTAGATCCACTTATTGGTGCGATTTTATTAATAATTTCTGCGATGCCAACAGCGGCAACAACAACGATGTATGCTATCGAGTTTGACACCGAACCTGAACTTGTTTCAAGCATTACATTTATCGCCACCCTAATCAGTATTGTTTCAGTAACTGTTTTATTGAATATTATGTAAAACGAATGGAAAGTCTATCGCTGGAGTAGGCTTTCCTTTTTTTGTGGAATGAGCGTGAAACGTGGAAATCGGCAGATGAGGCAGAGAATCAGCAGATGAAGCAGACTAATCAGAACTGGACCGATTTTTCTTTTCAACAACTAATTCATTTGTTTTTCCGTACGTCTCAGGAATAGAACTTCTCCTGCTGAATCAATATGTTCATATCCCTCATTTAGTAATTATCAAGCTCAGGTATAACCTAACTTCTAGATAGAATGACAATTTCTTCGATAATCATAACCATTTTTCAAAATATATAAGGCATTAAGGGAACCCCTTTTAAAATCTCACTGTGATTTTTGAAGGGGGTTGTGTCGTCTATATTAAATTCAAAACTCCCAACCCAATTAACAAGGTTGGCGGTAGAAATGATAGCTTCTGAAGTTTCTTGTTTTTGGATAACAAGATTCCAAGTTTTATACCTAGGAAAAGAAATCCCCCACTCATACCAGCGATTAAAAATGCGGTTAAAACGGGTGAATATCCAAGAAGTGATGCACCGATTCCGGCGCCAAAAGCATCAAGTGCGAGGGCAAAGCCTAGTAATAATGCTTCATTGACAGAGATGGTTCCCGACCTGTCCAAATCTGCTTTATCTGGTGTTGCTAGAACCGTTTTTATCTCACTAAATCTATTTTTTGAATAAAAGACGCTTGCCTTTTCTTTTTTGTCACGTATATTTGAACGAATCGTATTTACTAAAGAAAATATCCCTAGCGAAATTAATATGCATCCACCAATTGTTTTTGCCGTTTCAGCTGAAATGAGAGTTTCAAGTATATTTCCAAGGCTCATAGATGTTAGGAGGACGGCACCTGAGCATAGCATAATAATAAAGATGGCAATAAACGGTACTCTAATCTTTTGCATGCCGTATGTGATGCCAACACCCAACCCATCAACGCTTACAGCTATTACTAATAAAAATAACCCAGTGTAATAAAGCATCTAATCCATTCCTTTTACGTAATGTCTAAAATAGTGTATGGAATAAGAATTACAGATGTGCTTAAAATTTGGGTTTATGCAACTTTTTAGGCGAATATATGCTGGTGAGCGGTGAAAACATTCTGCATCTAGCTTTCATCTATGATAAAGTTAAAGGTAGATGTTTTATTTCTGGTGTAACCATCCGTAAGAATCCCACCTTAAAATAAGATGTTTAGGTGGGATTAACGGATGCTAACACCCCAATTCGTTCAACTAACAACAAGTGGGGGATGAACCGACCCCACTTATTGAAGTTTCACTTTATATATAGAAAGGAATTACAAACATGAGTAAAACGGTAGTGCTTGCAGAAAAACCTTCTGTTGGCCGTGACATTGCACGTGTACTAAATTGTAATAAAAAAGGTAACGGCTATCTAGAGGGCGGGAAATATATAGTAACATGGGCTTTGGGACATTTGGTTACACTCGCAGATCCCGAAGCTTATGATGATAAATACAAACAATGGCGCTTGGATGAGTTGCCAATGTTGCCACCAAATTTAAAGCTTGTTGTCATGAAAAAAACAGGCAAACAATTTAGCGCGGTCAAAACACAGCTAAATCGTAAAGATGTTTCAGACATTGTTATCGCAACAGATGCTGGACGAGAGGGTGAACTAGTTGCCCGCTGGATTCTGGAGAAAGTACATGTGAACAAGCCTGTGAAAAGATTGTGGATTTCATCTGTCACAGATAAAGCAATTCGCGATGGATTCAAGCAATTAAAACCAGGAAAGCAGTATGAAAATCTGTATGCTTCTGCTGTTGCACGTTCGGAAGCAGATTGGTATGTTGGCTTAAACGCAACGAGAGCACTAACTACTAAGTTTAATGCACAATTATCAACAGGCCGTGTTCAGACGCCGACCCTTGCAATGGTTGCTGCGCGAGAACAGGAAATTAGAGAATTTAAGCCACAGAAATTTTATGGTATCCAAGCGAAAACAAATAAGGGCTTTACATTAACATGGCAGGACCAGAAAAATAATGCGCGAATGTTTGCAAAAGAAAAAGCGGAAACATTGCTTCGAGAGCTGAAAGGAAAACCTGCAAAAGTTGTTGATGTTGCGAAAGCTTATAAGAAAAAATTTGCTCCACAACTTTATGATTTGACGGAATTACAGCGTGATGCTAACAGAATCTTCAATTTTGGTGGGAAACAGACCCTTTCCATCATGCAAAAGCTATATGAACAGCATAAAGTACTAACATATCCACGTACAGATTCTCGTGTAATTACAACAGATATTGTTCCAACATTAAAGGATCGCGTGAAGGCTTGTGGTACCAGCGAATACCGAAAAGTTGCTTCGGAAATTTTAAACAAAGACATAAAATTATCAAAAGCTGTCGTCGATAATGCGAAAGTATCGGATCACCACGCGATAATTCCAACCGAACAACGTGTTGTGTTATCTGATTTAAATGATAAGGAAAGAAAAATATATGACTTAGTTGTGAAACGATTCTTAGCTGTTTTATCTGATGCCTATGAATATGAGCAGACAACGATTACGGCAGAAATTGGGAAAGAGCGCTTCGTTGCGAAAGGGAAAATTGTTAAAAAATCTGGTTGGAAAGAAGTATATAACAACCGATTTGACGATGAGGATGCACATGATGATCAACGTTTGCCAGCAATTGAAAAAGGAGACACCTTCACTGGCGTTCAAATTAAGCTGACAGAGGGTGAAACGAAAGCCCCAGAGCATTTTACAGAAGGTGCACTCCTTCAAGCAATGGAAAACCCAGTGAAATATATGCGTTCTGATGAAAAGCATCTGGCAAAAACGATTAACCAAGCTGGTGGAATCGGTACGGTTGCAACGCGTGCAGACATTATTGAGAAACTATTCAATAGCATGTATATGGAACTGAAAGGCAAACATATTTTCCTAACATCGAAAGGCCGTCAAGTATTAGACCTCGTACCTGCAGATTTGCGCTCGCCAGCACTTACTGCCCAGTGGGAACAGAAACTACAGGCAATAGCGGAAGGAAAACTAAAGAAAGATAAATTCATCAGTGAGATTAAGGGATATACAAAGCAAATCGTTGGGGAAATTAAAGGCAGTGAAGAGAAGTTTAAACACGACAATATGACAGGAACAAAATGTCCAGATTGCGGTAAACTCATGCTTGAGGTGAAAAATAAACATGGTCGCATGCTTGTATGTCAAGACCGTTCATGCGGACATAAGAAAAATATTGCTAAGAGTACGAATGCCCGCTGTCCGAACTGTCATAAACGTATGGAACTTCGTGGAGAAGGAGAAGGACAAATGTTTATGTGTAAATGTGGGCATAGAGAAAAACTGTCTACATTTAATCAACGTAGACAAAAGGAAAAACAAGGAAAAGTATCGAAAAAAGATATTAATAAATATTTGAAGAAGCAAGATGACGATGGTTTTAAAAATAACGCACTTGCTGAGGCTTTGGCGAAATTGAAGAAGTAATGGTAGGGTGGACTCTCTATTGAGGGTCCATTTTTTTATTAGTGGGAGTGATTAGCTGAAGTTCACAGTGAATTCGCTGAAAGTTCACAGAGAATCGCCAAAGTTCACAATCATTTCGCTGAAGTTCACAACTATATCGCCAAAGTTCACATTTTCAGCAAGCGACCATTTCCAATATTAAGCTAATTGGTTTACTTGTAACGTGCAAAGCTTTATCATTTAATAGAATAGATAGATTTTTAATGAAGACATAAGGAGGAGTAGACATAGATGGCTTTTGTAATTTTAGATCCATGTAGGGGAGAGAAAGCGGGAGAATGTGTTAGCGTCTGCCCTGTTGATTGTATAGAGGAAGGTGTAGACCAATTTTACATCGATCCAGATATTTGTATTGATTGCGGAGCATGTAAAGCGGTTTGTCCTGTGTCAGCGATTGAAGAAGAGTACGATTTGACGCCACAACAAGAGATTTTCTTGGAAAAAGCGGAAGAATTTTTTGCAAATAGATAGGATAAAGTTGGCTACCAATTTTAGGAAAACGGTAGCCATCTTCTTATTATTGGATAAAAATGTAAGGAAGTCTCGGAAACATGTTCACTGAGTCCTGAAGATACAGGGGATATTTAGATGGATTCTCCTGAAGTGTGATACGTTAACCCTGTAGTAGACTTTGAGAGAGTTATAATTTAGATAAGTTTTTCATTATTCCGAGGTCACGTTCATTTTTAACGGTTTTATCCCAAATGTGATCTTGATCAGCTTGCATTTCTGTTAACTTCGTCATTACTTCTTGGTGACGGGTATTTGCTTCATCTTTAAAAGAAGTAAATTCTCCTTTCAAAGAATCAAACTCACCTTTGAAAGAATCGAATTCCCCTTTCAAAGAACTAAATTCTCCTTTCAAAGAATTAAATTCCCCCTTAAAAGAATTAAATTCTCCCTTCAAAGAACTAAATTCTTTTTCCATGGATTCTTGTTTTTCTTTCATTTCTTTTTGCTCTGTCAAAACGTTCCCTACTTTTAAAATTAACGTCGACAACATATCTTCTATTCGGTCCAATTTTTCCTCGCTCATTATATCACCTCCTTACGTCAATAGTATAACTCACATTGTTATTCTAAGCTACATGAATTGTCGTAATTTGCGGAGGAGGTGCGGCGCTCGAAAACATCTGAGCGCCATTTGCTTTTAAATCATTTTTAACGCTTTATCGAGTTCAGTTGTTGGTTGCTTGCAGGCAAAATTTTCACAAACATAGATAGTAGGTGCATCATCTAATTGCTTGTATTCGGTAGCGAATGGAGCTACGTTGGAAAAGTCCTCTGGTCGCTCCCCAACGAGTAATGTAATGTTTGGTATAAATTTTATTTGAAGTTCCTCTAAAAATGATTGAAGTGCTGGATCATTCTTTTTACCTAACACGACTACTTCTTTTGTCGGGTTCTCCATAAGTTGCAAACTTTGTAAGAAAAAAGGACTTGCTGCAGCTTGTCTATTCACGTCGGCAAAAAATGTGTAATACATTTCCTCCACTTTATCTAGATAAGAAGTTTCTCCGGTTAAATATCCAAGTCGAGTAAGCATGACAGCAGTAACACTATTGCCAGAAGGGATTGCACCATCATAGATTTCCTTATCCTTCGCAATTAATTCTTCACTATCTTTTCCACTGAAATAAAAACCGCCATCATCCCCGTCCCAAAATAAATCAATCATTTGATCGGCAAGGTTGCGCGCACTTTTAATATATTCAAGAAAAAATGTTGCATCATATAGTTCGACATATGCCCATAAAAGAAAGGCATAATCATCGATATAGGCATTGAATTTCGTTTCTCCATCTCGGTAGCGTGCCATTAACCGACCATCCAAGAATAGCTTTTCCTGGGCGAAGTTCATCGCCGTCTCCGCCATTTGAATATACTCGGTATTTCCTATCACCTTTCCAGCCTTAGAGAGGGCAGCAATCATTAGCCCATTCCAACCTGTTAGAACTTTGTCATCGACATGAGGATAAATCCGTTTTTCCCTAGCTGTTAATAATTTAGCTCGTGCCTTTTCCAATTTTTCTTTTAAAACTACCAAAGGCAAATTGTGTTCTCTCGCAACATATTCCAAGTCTTGGTCAATCAAGTTTGGAATGTTATTTCCTTCAAAATTCCCCTGTGGTGTAATATCGTACGTTTTTGTATATAGTTCTCCAAGTTCAGTACCTAGGATTTCATAAATCTCTTCATAATCCCAAACGTAATATTTTCCTTCCACACCTTCAGAATCAGCATCAATTGCAGAATAAAATGCGCCATCAGAGCTTGTCATTTCGCGTTTAATGAAGGTTATGATTTGTTCAGCAAGTTTACGATAAAATGGATCATGCGTAATCTGAAAGCATTCCGTATAAACGATTAAAAGTAAAGCATTGTCATAGAGCATCTTTTCAAAATGGGGAACAAGCCACTCATCATCGGTGGAGTAGCGGGAAAATCCATAGCCAATATGATCCCAAATGCCACCAGCTGCCATATCTTTAAGTGTTTTTTCTACTATTTTTAAAGAAGCACTATTTCCGGTGAAATGATAATGCCTTAGTAAAAATAAAGCGTTTTGTGGCATCGGGAATTTCGGAGCTTCCCCAAAACCACCATAAGTAAAATCAAAGATCTTTGCTAAGTGCTGGTATGCTTCTTGGAGCGTATCTGTTGTTAGGCGCTTCTTACTCTTTTCCATCACCGTTCGTTGTAAGGCATTCGTTACACTGTTTGTAATCTCTGTAATGTGGTTTGGATCTTCTATATATCGCCCATGAAGTTGGGTAAGTACTTCCATGATTCCTGGGCGCCCATATTTACTTGTTTTTGGAAAATACGTTCCAGCATAAAACGGAATTTTATCTGGTGTCATAATAATTGTCAGCGGCCAACCACCATGACCTGTCATCATTTGACAAACTTTCATATAAACAGAATCAACATCAGGTCGTTCTTCCCTATCTACTTTAATAGATACATACTTTTCATTCAAAACAGCAGCAACTTCATCGTCTTCGAATGATTCATGGGCCATGACGTGACACCAATGGCAAGTTGAGTAGCCGATAGAGAGGAAGATGGGTTTGTTTTCTTGTTTTGCTTTTGTGAATGCCTTGTCACCCCATGGATGCCAGTTAACTGGATTGTAGGCATGTTGTAATAAATATGGGGATTTTTCAGCGATTAATCTATTGGGTTCTCTGTTAGTTTTCATATGGAACCACCACCTTTCTATGTTAGGTATTACTTTTACCTTACCACGAAATGACAAAACCCATACTAATAACAGGATGTTTGAATATTTATAATCCTTTTTTTGTCTTTTATCCTTGATAAGCGTGCTTTTAGAAATACCTGTTATTTCTTCTTGGGCTAATCTTTTAAAATACATTTTTCTTAGCGATAATAAGTACACTGTATTTTTGAGAAACAGAAGTTGCAGAGGAAATCACAGTTTAAGTATATAATAGTTTTAAAGGGGAATTCAAAAATATCTAAAACAGTAAAATCACGTTTCTTATTAAACAAAGAAAGAGAGGAATAGTGTGAAAAGGAGATATAAAATTTTAATACTAATTTTTATTACAATATTAATGTTAGTTGGGTATAAAAAATACTTTTTCTCATTTGATAGTCTTGGTGAAGGCACACATTACATAGGGCCTATAGATTCTCCAACTGGAAAATATACAGCAAACTCTTATTTTAAAAATTATGGGGGTGCAGCTGGGGAGCAAATGTGTGGGTAGAAATTACTGATAATGAGAATAGCAATATTAAAACTATATACTATGCAGATGGAAAAAGTAATTTTTGAAATGAAGTGGAAAGATGATAGACATCTTTATATAAGAAACGATGCTGGGCCAGAATATCCCGATTCAGATAATAGTATTGAATTAGAAATAGGGAAAAGAAATATATGATGAAAAAGGGTTAGCGTGTAAAAGTTGGATAATGAAAGACGAGTATGAAACTTGTTATCAACACCAATGATTCTTAATCAAGGGGAATTATGGGACAAGATGAAAGCACTAATTTATACTTTATTTATTATCGATGACGCCATTAAATACATTTTTAACTCAATTATCATAGAAAATGGGATTGATTATTGATTGACGTAAATGCAATCGCAATATTATTCGCTGCTATGCCTTTACAACAAAAGATGGAAAATCGTTATAGTAAATAGAAAAATATTAATTGAGAAATTAGGCTTGGGTCGTTACTTTAAGAGTCGTTCAAATATGGATTGTTTTTCAGTTCACCTCGGCTTTAATAGCAACAATAGTAAGCGCAGTCAGATAAGCCATACTATATTCGCTAACTTAGCCAATTTCTATTTATCTATTATATCTCACTGGTATGAACAGAAGAGCTTAATCATTACCTCCAATCTAGAATTTAGTCAATGGAATCGTATATTTGTCGATTCAAGATAACTACAGCAATTGTTAATCAAGTAATTCATCACGCGCATGTATTAACGTTTACTGGAGATAGTTATAGGGGTTAACACACGTGTTATCACAATCCAAAAAAATAACCATAATAGGGGCTAGCAAGCTTCGGTACTTTTTACTTGCAAATTACAGGTGGGTATTAATATGTAGAAAGTGCTGTTATTATCTATGAAATGATTCAGAAGTATATAAATAAGCTTATTTATGATTGGAAAAAATCCTTGGATTTGATATCTAATTAGGTTCTTCAATTGGACGTATGGAAAATACAGGTAATAGTCAACGAATATATTAAAGGTTATTTTTTGTCAGTCAGGAAATTTTTCATAAATAATGGTTATTAAATTGAAAAAAGCAAATATTTACCTGCAAGTTGGGAAAAATCAGAATCCTGTGGTATTAATTACCTAATTTATTTATAATAAGAGATAAGAGGGGGATATTTATGGGGAAAGATATTGGGAGTAGGATAAAATACCATAGACTAAGCAATAACTTAACCCAATCTGACCTTTCGGAAGGAATCATATCTATTTCTTACCTATCGAAAATCGAAAATGGAGTTGCTGATCCACCAGAAGAAATTATAGGGCTTTTGTGTGCAAAACTAAACATAAATCCTAAGTCAATAGAAAGTCAAAAGCTTGTAGATTTGTGTGATAACTGGTTTAAAGCATTATTTCATAAAAATATGAAAGAAGTAGATGCTACATATAAACAAATAAATGAAAATATGAACTTCATAACAGATACTAGCTTATTACATCTTATAGAAATACATAAACTAAGGTATTATCTGATTCAAAAAAGTCAGCAGAAAGCAAGTGAACAATATATTTTACTACAGAGTTTATCCAAACATTTTAATAGTAGGGAAATGTATTATTGGTTAAAATTCTCTGGATATTATTATTTTACTAATTTATCCTACAGCAAGGCTCTAAACTTATTTCAAAAAGCGAAAGAATACATTAAAGTTTGCAAATACAATTGTTCAATTTTCTTTGATTATTTTATTAATTTTCGTAGGAACTAAACAAATTATAAACAGTACAATAAGCTTAGGTACTTTTGTTGCATTTTATTTATATTCATTTAAATTTTTTTCTCCTATAAATACAATACTTCAATTACTAATAGCTTATAAGGAAAAAAAGTATCAATTAATAGATTAGAGTCAATATTTAGTAGGGAGGATGAACCATCTGGTCAGAAAATAACAATGAATCATGGGGAAATTGAATTAAATAATTTAAGCATAAGATTAAAAGACAAAATTATATTTAAAAACTTAAATCATATTTTTAATAGAACTACTTTAAATTTTATTGTTGGTGAAAATGGTTCTGGTAAATCTACATTAATAAAAGCTTTAAATAGAATAATAAAGGTAGATAACGGAAGCATATTTGTCGATGGAAAAGATATCAATGATATTTCTGTTGAATGGTTAAGAGAAAAAGTATCTATTAATTTTCAACAGAATCAATTTATTAGTAATTTAATTAAAGATCATCTAAAGTTTAATACGGATTTTGATAGTAAAAACTACAGCAAAGCTATGTCTAAAATAAGAAAGTATATAAACTCATCAATTGGTGATGTTTCTTTAATAACAGAACTATCGGGAGGAAAAAGACAATTAATCTCCCTATATAGTTCTCTATGTTTAAACCCGGATGTCTTAATATTAGATGAATCTTTTTCCAATATAGACAAGCAAACAACTAATTTTATTCTTAAAACATTAAGAGAACTTAAAAGCGAAATAACAATAATAATTATTACTCATGATACAAGTTTAATAAATGAAGATGACAATGTTTTAAATCTATCAAAAAAGATTGAGGTGTGATGTATGACAAAACATTTGCTAGAAGGTTATAGGTCGCAAAAAGGTGTTCATTGCTCTTCAACGAGTTTAACAGAAATAGTAGACTACTACGGACTCCAATTAAATGAATCTTTAGTTTTTGGTATTTCATCAGGTTTAGATTTTATCTATGCTAAATATCCGTATTTCGATTTTTCAAGAATACTTTCAGGTAGAACACCAGTATTGGAATCAAACTTTTTTAAGTTGGTTGATAATTCCAATTTATGGAGAGGCGGAGAAATAATTGAGTGGGATACCATAAGAAGTTATATAGATAAGGGTATTCCCCTTTTATTTCTAACTGATATTTATCATCTCCCGTTTTATAACACAAAACGAAGTAATTTTACCGGTCATACTCTTACTGTAGTCGGTTACAATAGAAACGATAAAATCATCTATGTTTCAGATTATATTTCTGACCAATTATTTGAGTTGAAATTCTCTGATTTAATTAATTCAATTGAAAAAGCGAAGCCACTGTTTAATGCATAATAAAAGTACAGAGTATTGCAACCAAAATGTTAGAAGGTTGCACAAATAAAAAAGGCTTGCCAGCCCTAACAAAATACCCTACCGTTAATAGCGACTAAACAAATTAA
>NZ_RBZO01000083.1 GCF_003628445.1 Oceanobacillus bengalensis | reverse complement strand
AATCCTCTTCGAGGACGTGTTCCTCACTCCTCACAGAACCGTGCGTGCGGTATTATCGCACACGGCTCTTCCTATTATCATTCACAGAATATAGCTAATACTGGTCTTCAAGTCATATATGTTCACTCGTACTCTTGGTCTAAGTAGTGGGTACTTTTTTAAAAATATATTAAATTTATCCCAGCTAAAAGATTTCCTTTGACTTCTTCGATTCATCCATTTAAATAACAGTTGTTTTACATGGAAGAGAAAGTTCTCTACCGCTAAAGTATTATCTGTAATACAATAATAATTGTAGTAACCCTTGAGAGACCGTACTAATCTATCCATAATGAGTCGAATGTCCATGGTTCGATTGGCTTTCAACCATTCCTTTTGACTCTTTAGTTTGGCACGCACCTTCTTTCGAGCGGTCTTTCTTTTAACTCGAAAGTTTCCATTTTGACTTTTACTGCAATAGTGTGTAAAGCCAAGAAAGTCAAATGTTGGTGGTTTGCCATGTCCACTGCTATCTGCATTCCGACCAAAGGAAATGATAGTTGTTTTATCCTCTGCCACTTCCAGGTTGAACTTTTCTAGTCGTTTAATGAGTGCAGAATAGAAGGCTTCAGCATCCTCTCTGTATTGGAAACAGCATACAAAGTCATCAGCATAACGAACGATATAAGCTTTCCCTTTACATTGCTTTCTGACCACTTTTTCAAACCATAAGTCTAGTACATAGTGTAGGTATACATTGGCTAGAATCGGTGAGATGACACCTCCTTGAGGTGTTCCTTTGTCCGATTCGTAGTATTTACCTTCTTCCAGATATCCACCTTTCAGAAATCTAGCAATAATTCTAAGAAGGTTAGGGTCATTAATACGATGTTTCAGGAATTTCATCATCCATTCATGGTTGACATTGTCAAAGAATCCCTTAATGTCAGCATCTACAACATAGTTAGTAGGTCTCTTTTCAAGGTATACATTAAGAATCTTTAATGCATCATGACAACCTCTGTTTGGTCGAAACCCAAAGGAACTGTCAAGGAAGTCGTTCTCATATATCGCATTGAGAATCTTAACTAATGCACGCTGGACAATCTTATCCTCATGGTCAGGTATACCTAGCGGTCTCTTCTTCTTAGTACCTGGCTTATTAATATAAGTCCGTTTAACTGGTACAGGCCGATAGGCCTTCTTCT
>NZ_RBZO01000082.1 GCF_003628445.1 Oceanobacillus bengalensis | reverse complement strand
AGGAGTTATCATGAACGAAACTAGCCCCTTAATCGTAATATCGTAGATTAATTTGGTAATACTGCATTACAAAACCCAAATACCAAATCAGAGCTATAATACGAAAGGAGCTAGTAATATGAATGATATCACAAAATACGTAGGTTTAGACGTATCAGCGGAAAAAATTGCAGTAGCTGTTGCAGAAGAGGGTCGTTCCGACCCGAGATATATAGGCATGATTAACTTTACTGTAGAAGCTATTAGGAAACTAATGAGTAAACTTGGTGAAACTGAACAGCTTCGAGTTTGTTACGAAGCTGGACCAACTGGATATGGATTATATCGACTTCTTAAGAGTATGGATATTGAATGTGAAGTTATAGCACCATCGTTAATACCACAAAAACCTGGAGATCGTGTTAAAACTGACAAACGCGATGCAATTAATCTCTCAAAACTTTATCGTGCGGGTGAATTAACACCTATTTATGTACCAACTGAAGACGATGAGGCACTACGCGACTTAGTTCGGGCACGTGAAGATGTAAAAGAAGATGAATTAAGAGCTAAACATAGACTTACAAAATTTCTTCTAAGAAATGAAATCAAACCACCTCAAGGTACTAAAAGATGGACAGTAAAATATTGGGATTGGTTAAATAAATTAAAATTTAAACGATCTGCATCCCAAGTGGCATTTCAGGAATATTTGCAGCAATTAAAGGAATTTCAGCAACGATTAAAAGTATTAGAAAAAGAAATTGAAGACCAATCCAAAGAAGGTGTTCACGCACCAATGATTCAAACTCTTATGACATTAAGAGGTGTAGCCGTCATTACAGCTACAAGTTTAGTTGCAGAAATAGGATCCTTCCAACGCTTTAAAACACCTAAACAATTTATGGCATATACGGGATTGGTACCAAGTGAGAAGTCTAGTGGTGTAACACGTAAATTAGGTGAGATAACTAAAACAGGGAATCGACATGTACGTAGATTACTGATAGAGGCAGCTTGGAGTTATAGATATCAACCTGCGGTTAAAGGGAAGTTGGAAAAACGACAAAAAGGACAACCAACTAATATTTTAGCAATTTCATGGAAAGCTCAAAATCGTTTGCATAAAAAATACTTTCGTCTATTAGGACGAGGAAAAGAAAGTGGAAAAACTATTACAGCAATTGCAAGAGAACTGGCAGGTTTCATTTGGGCAATTACTCATGA
>NZ_RBZO01000081.1 GCF_003628445.1 Oceanobacillus bengalensis | reverse complement strand
AAGAATTTAGTTAAGTCCTCGATCGATTAGTATCCGTCAACTCCACGTGTCACCACGCTTCCATCTCGAACCTATCAACCTCATCGTCTCTGAGGGATCTTACTCACTCGAAGTGATGGGAAGTCTCATCTTGAGGGGGGCTTCATGCTTAGATGCTTTCAGCACTTATCCTTTCCACACGTAGCTACCCAGCTATGCTCCTGGCGGAACAACTGGTACACCAGCGGTGTGTCCATCCCGGTCCTCTCGTACTAAGGACAGCTCCTCTCAAACTTCCAGCGCCCACGACGGATAGGGACCGAACTGTCTCACGACGTTCTGAACCCAGCTCGCGTACCGCTTTAATGGGCGAACAGCCCAACCCTTGGGACCGACTACAGCCCCAGGATGCGATGAGCCGACATCGAGGTGCCAAACCTCCCCGTCGATGTGAACTCTTGGGGGAGATAAGCCTGTTATCCCCGGGGTAGCTTTTATCCGTTGAGCGATGGCCCTTCCATGCGGAACCACCGGATCACTAAGCCCGACTTTCGTCCCTGCTCGACTTGTAGGTCTCGCAGTCAAGCTCCCTTCTGCCTTTACACTCTACGAATGATTTCCAACCATTCTGAGGGAACCTTTGGGCGCCTCCGTTACCTTTTGGGAGGCGACCGCCCCAGTCAAACTGCCCGCCTGACACTGTCTCCGAACCGGATCACGGTCCTGGGTTAGAATGTCCATACAGCCAGGGTGGTATCCCACGGCTGCCTCCACAGAAGCTGGCGCTCCTGCTTCAGATGGCTCCCACCTATCCTGTACAAGCTGCACAGACATTCAATATCAGGCTACAGTAAAGCTCCACGGGGTCTTTCCGTCCTGTCGCGGGTAATGCGCATCTTCACGCATAGTATAATTTCACCGGGTCTCTCGTTGAGACAGTGCCCAAGTCGTTGCACCTTTCGTGCGGGTCGGAACTTACCCGACAAGGAATTTCGCTACCTTAGGACCGTTATAGTTACGGCCGCCGTTTACTGGGGCTTCGGTTCTAAGCTTCGGACCAAAGGTCCTAACCCTTCCCCTTAACCTTCCAGCACCGGGCAGGTGTCAGCCCCTATACTTCGCCTTTCGGCTTCGCAGAGACCTGTGTTTTTGCTAAACAGTCGCTTGGGCCTATTCACTGCGGCTCCTCCTTAAAGGAGCACCCCTTCTCCCGAAGTTACGGGGTCATTTTGCCGAGTTCCTTAACGAGAGTTCTCCCGCTCACCTTAGGATTCTCTCCTCGCCTACCTGTGTCGGTTTGCGGTACGGGCACCTGTGACCTTGCTAGAGGCTTTTCTCGGCAGTGTGAAATCAGGAACTTCGGTCTAAGACCTCCCC
>NZ_RBZO01000080.1 GCF_003628445.1 Oceanobacillus bengalensis | reverse complement strand
GGGTTTGTCAAATAAAGTGTGTAAATTAAAACTTACTCAAGATACTTTAAAACCCGTTCTTTTAGATTATCATGAAGGAGTAGTTGGTTCATAACCATTGCCCAGTTTTGGAAATGGCCACCTTTCCATTTTGTTTCAAGTTCTTTTATACGTAAAAATAATACTTTTAACAGAGCGTTCTCGTTGGGGAATGCTCCTTTTTTGGTTACTTTTCTAAAGCTGGAGTGGATACTTTCTACTGCGTTTGTTGTGTACATAACTTTACGTATGGCACTTCCATAATCATAGAGTTGCTCGACATGTTGGAAGTTCCTTGTCCAAACATCAATTGCCCCTGGATAGGCAGCCCATTGTTGTTGAAAGGAATCAAAGGCACTTTGACAAGCTTTTAAACTAGGTGCACCATATACCTTCTTCAGTGCTTTAGTAAAAGCCTTATAATCTTTGCTTGGTACATATTTGATGGAATTGCGAATTAAATGAACCATACACCGTTGTACGATTACATCAGGAAAGATAGCGTGTGCACCTTCCTCTAAACCACTAACACCATCCATGGAAATAAAAAATATATCTTCTACACCTCTAGCTTTGATCTCATCAAAAATTTGCATCCATTTATGCTTACTTTCGGTTTCATTTAACCATAAACCGAGAATTTCTTTTTCGCCTTCCAGCGTGTAGCCTAAAATGGTATACACGGCGTATTTCTTTGTCTCATACTGATTACGAATGGTTGTATACATGCAGTCTACAAATACAAACGCATAACAGTTATTTAGTGGTCTCGCCTGCCATTCTTCTAACTCAGGAAGTACGTTGTCGGTTATATCCGATATCATTTCATGGGACACAGAAAACCCGTAAATATCTTCAATCGTTGAAGAAATATCTCGTTGTGACATCCCACGAGCATACATAGATATTACTTTATCTTCAATTGCAGATACGTCCTTTTTGCGTTTCGGCACCAATTGAGGATCAAAGGAACCATCACGATCACGTGGCACTTTAATGTCGAGTTCACCTGTACTGGTTTTTATCTTTTTATTTCCATAACCATTACGTCTGTTTTCTGTCTCTTTTTCATCTTTATCATTTGATTCATAACCTAAATGGTTATTCATTTCACCTTTTAACATCGCTTCGAACATAGGACCAAATATATCTTTGAGTGCGTCCTGCATATCTTCTACAGACTCTGGTTGGTAGTTTTCTAGTATTTGTTTCGCTAACTCAGCTGACTTTGTATCACGCTTTGATTTAGCCAATAGAATAACCTCCCATTCGTATAATTTGATTCTACCAAATAAAAAACTAAACTGCGAAGTAAGAGCCGTACGCTCTCTTACTTACACAGTTTAGTTTACACTCCC
>NZ_RBZO01000007.1:76533-139696 GCF_003628445.1 Oceanobacillus bengalensis | reverse complement strand
TTTCCCATCAAGATATTCTTCTGCGACCTTTAGCTTAAACGCTTCACTGTACTTTGCCATAAACCTAACCCCCATAAATTATTTTCACTCTAACTTATGGGGGTCAGGTCAAAAGCGAAGTATATTTCCAGAGCGGATTACATACTCTAACCATGTTCAGATTATCCTTTAGTAAAAACAAATTTATCTCAGCCCTTGGGCTACTTTACTTTTTAACAGGTGTTTTACCTGTTACTGTCTTGGTTTGTGTTAGTACGTTCGAAATAATTCTTTCTTGTTCTTGTTTATGAACACGTGGATCCCCTTCAGATGGGCTTGCCATATCAGGACGTCCATTATAGGTTACTATAATATCTTTCGGTGCAATTTTTTGTAAGCGAGGAGCGATAAATGTCCATGCACCCATATTTTGTGGCTCCTCCTGTGTCCAAACAATTTCTTTTAGATTTTTATATTTATTTAATACATGCTCAATATTTTCTTCTGGGAATGGATAGAGTTCCTCAACACGAATAATATCCAACCAGTCATAACTTTCTGGGCTCTTCTCTACATGATCTGATAGCTCAACCGCCAAGCGACCTGTTGAAAGCACAACACGCTCTACTTTATCTGGTTTTGTTCCTAGTCCAGGTTGCTCAATGATTGGTTCAAATTGACCATTCGTTAATTCTTCTAAGTACACCCCAGCAGAAGCATGTCGTAACAAACTCTTCGGCGACATGATTATGAGTGGTCTAACCTCGTCTGTTTTTAGAATGGCTGCTTGTCTTCTTAATGCATGGAAGTAATTACCTGCTGTAGAGAAATTAGCAACAGTCCAGTTGTTTTCAGCAGCTAATTGCAAGTAACGTTCAGGTCTTGCATTAGAATGCTCTGGCCCCTGTCCCTCATATCCATGAGGTAAGAGTAATACCATTCCAGATTTTTGGCCCCACTTTTCTCTCCCAGACGCAATAAATTGATCAATAATTACTTGCGCACCATTTGCAAAGTCTCCGAACTGCCCTTCCCATAAAACCAGTGTTTCAGGAGAAGCAACATCATAACCATATTCAAATCCTAATATCGCATTTTCTGAAAGCGTACTATTTCGTATATCAAAGGAAGCATTTGATGTGCTAATCGTATGCATTGGACTATATTTCTCACCCGTTTTTTCATCGGATAAAACAACATTACGATGTGAGAAAGTCCCTCGTTCAGAGTCTTCACCTGTTAGACGGATTGGCGTACCATCTTTAAGAATTGTTGCAAAAGCTAAAGCCTCTGCATGTCCCCAATCAATTTTCTTCTGTTTTTCAATTGCATCACGTCTGCGATTTAGAATCTTCTCAAGCTTCCTAAATACATTAAATCCTTCTGGCCATTGTAATAATTCTTCATTAATTTGTGTTAATGTGGCTTTATCGACTGCTGTATCTACTTTAGGAAGTTCACTTCCATAAGCTTCATGTCTTTCTAAAGTCGTACGTAATTCTTCGGCTTCTTGATCTATATTTTTATATGCCTTTTGCAGTTTCTCCTGTGTTTCTGAAAAAATTTCATTTATTCGATTTTCAGATAACGATTTTCCCTCGATAAGTTTCCCTTTATATACAGCGGTAATCGTTGGGTGCCCGTCAACTGCGGCATACGTTACTGGACTAGTCATTCTCGGTTCGTCCATTTCATTATGACCGAGACGACGATACCCGCTTAAGTCAATTAATACATCTTTCCTAAATGTTTGCCTGTATTCAAATGCCAACCTAGCTACTGCTAAGCATGCTTCTGGGTCATCTGCATTAACATGCAAAATGGGAATATTGTATCCTTTGCCGATATCACTAGCATATTCAGTAGACCGATCATCTTTACTTTCCGTTGTGAATCCAATATGGTTATTCGCTATAAGATGAATCGTACCACCAGTACCATAAGCTTCTGCCTGCGCATAATTAAAAATTTCCTGTACAATTCCTTGGCCAGCTATTGCAGCATCACCATGTACTAAAATAGGGACAGCCTTATTGACGTCTTGTTTTGGATAGCCCGCTTCTTTCCTATCATCTTGTAGCGCTCTTGCATAGCCTTCTACAACTGTACCAGCAAACTCTAAATGACTCGGGTTATTTGCAAGGGAGACTCTGACCATCTTATCTCCAACTTTTTTCTGTTTCACAGCACCTAAATGGTATTTCACATCTCCAGTAATACCCTCTGTTAGCTCAAGAGAAGGATCCTCATTAACCCATTTGGAATGCTGGAATTGTGATAGCATTGCTTCATATGGTTTTTCTAAAATATGTGTGAGTACATTTAATCTTCCTCGATGGGCCATAGAAATTGCCACATCATTTACTCCATATTCAGCTGATTGTGCAACGATTTCATTAATAAGTGGTATCATCGTTTCTAATCCCTCAATAGAGAAGCGCTTTTGCCCAACATATGTTTTCCCTATAAATTGTTCAAATCCCTCAGCATCACATAATTGTTTTAGTATTGCTTCCTTCTCAGCAACAGAATAATTCGGAATTGTATATCCAGATTCGATTTTTGATTTTAGCCATGTTTTTTCGATTGGGTCAACATGTTCTACTTCAAACCCAACTGTCCCTGTATAAATCTGTTTCAGATATTCGATTGCAGCAAGACCGTCTTTAAATTGTTCTTGATGGTCTTTACAAATAAATTCTGCAGGAATCTCCTTCAAGTCTTCCTCTGTTAAATGATAGGTTGATAATTCTAGTAACTTTTTAACTTTCGGTTTCTTTAATGGATTTATGTCTGCTTCTAAATGACCATTTTTACGTATGTTCTCCGCCAAATCCATAGCCTTGGCTAGTTTTCTCATTTTATTGATCACGACATTTGGGTTTAAAACCTCTGCCGACCGCTGCCCTATATTATAATCGGAAGGTTGTGGAGCACCCCAAGTGTTAAATAATTCTTTAAAGCTTTCATCTACTTCATTTGGATTCGTCAAATAGATATCATATTGTTCTAGTACATAGCCCATATTGGACCCACTAAGACTGTTATATGGGTTTATTCCACTCTGGTTGTCCATAAGCTTACACTCCTAATATTTTCGTATTTTAAAGAATATTATAATGTGTTATATTCAGCATTCTCTATTACTACAATCCCCAAATCCCCTTTGTTATATTACATGTACTTCTTCTTATAATAAGCCAATCCATTGTCAGTAAGTTGCACTAAAAAGGATGATTAATTAGGAAACCAATAACCATAATTGGAATACTCGCTTTAAGAAATTCCTTAGCTGTGAAGATATCTGTACCGTATGCATGCATACTATGTAGGGCATTTACAGGGTAAAGCTAATAACAAATTGCATAATTCATACGAGTCCTATCCCATTAAATCCTTTATCTGCCATCCCAACTACTAAAGCGATTACAATTGGAGAGTGCAGATGGAGCTAGATATAAAAACTACTTGCCCCAAGTACCATCATAACCAAATTCTGATCCTATAAAACCTAAAGCCATGTTCTGTGCTGCCGCTGTTCCAATACCCAAATTCCAGATTGAGATAGATTGGATAGCTGTAATCATGCGTATGCAGCCAACTTACTTTCCTTTGCAAGACCAAATGCTGCAATAATCCTAGTAAAATTGGAACAGGGATTCCTGCACGGGCTATAACACTATTAACAAATAGTGCAAGAATATAACTTACAACGATTGTACCTATTACAAGTCTGCCTGGTTAATAAACTGACAGTAAAAACAGCGCTTACAGAATAACTAACAACAATTGATTCTGGATTCGGTATTAATAATATAATAATTAATACCGCAAATGCTACCAATAAGGAAATCATATCTTTATTCATAGAAATTACATTTTTCTTATGTCTCAATTATACTATGGAAACACCTGTTATTAACGTTTACATTAGTGGCAATCCATGAATAATAATAACCGTTCAAAATGGCTTTTTCTAAAGGAGTGTTGCTTGTTTAAAAGAATATGTTGGACTCAAAATGCTGACACCTTACATTTTTGGTAATTTTTTATGGGGTGGAAGAAAGCATATAAACGTGGTAAAATAAGTTCTTGCAAGACTAAAAATGAATCAATTCAACCATATACATTTGTATCTTGCAAATATAAATGAATAGGTGGTAACAAAATGGAAAACAAAGATTATCAGGTTTTACTGTATTACAACTATGTGCATATTGAAGATCCAGAAGCATTCGCAAAAGAGCATCTTCAATTTTGTAAAGACCTTGAATTAAAGGGCCGTATATTGGTAGCGGAAGAAGGAATAAACGGGACTGTTTCAGGGACGACTGAACAAACAAATAAATACATGGAAGCAATGCATAATGACCCTCGATTTGCCAATATGGTATTTAAAGTCGATGAACATGATGGACATGCCTTTAAGAAAATGCATGTACGACCTAGAAAAGAATTGGTAACACTTCGTTTAGAAGAAGATGTTAACCCCCTTGAAACAACAGGAAAATACTTGGAGCCAAAAGAATTTTATGAAGCAATGCAACGGGAAGATACAATCGTTGTTGATGCCCGTAATGACTATGAGTACGATCTTGGCCATTTCCGTAATGCCGTTCGCCCTGATATTGAATCATTCCGCGAATTGCCTACGTGGATACAAGAGAATAAACACATTTTAGAAGGTAAAAAAGTTCTCACATATTGTACAGGTGGAATTCGTTGTGAAAAATTCTCTGGCTGGTTAGTTAAAGAGGGCTTCGAGGATGTAGCACAATTGCATGGCGGAATTGTTATGTACGGGAAAGACCCTGAAGTCCAAGGTGAGTTATGGGATGGACAATTATACGTATTTGATGAACGTATTGCTGTACCAGTTAATCGAAAGGAACACGTTATCGTTGGTGTAGACTATTTTGATAGCGAACCTTGTGAACGATATGTAAACTGTGCCAATCCAGAATGTAATAAACAAATTCTATGTTCTGAGGAGAACGAACATAAACATATGCGTGGCTGTTCACATGAATGTCGCGTACACCCACGTAACCTTTATATACAAGAGCATGATTTATCAAGAGAAGAAGTAGAAGCAAGACTTGAAGCTTTAGGAGAATCATTTGAACATCAAGAAGCATAATGTTATGGGGGCGATCATTTATTGGTCGCTTTTTTTGTATACCAATATTTTGACAGTTTAATAACCAATTGCTATTCTTCCTAATAAGGGAGGGTGATCAATGTGAGTGTATATGAATTTACAGCAAAAACGATAAACGATGAAGAAAAGTCTTTATCCGATTATAAAGGAAATGTATTGCTAATCGTTAATACCGCAAGTGAATGTGGTTTAACACCACAATTTGAAGGACTACAAAGAGTATATGAGAAATATAAAGACAAAGGCTTAGAAATTCTCGGCTTTCCATGTAATCAGTTTGGTAACCAGGACCCTGATTCTGATGATGCAATATCGAATTTTTGCCAAAAAAATTATGGGGTAACATTTCAAATGTTTAGTAAAATTGATGTAAACGGTGAAAACGCGCATCCATTATTTAAACATCTTACGCATGAGGCAAAAGGGCTCTTAACTGAAAACATCAAATGGAATTTCACTAAATTCCTAGTGGATAAAAACGGTAAATTAGTTAATCGTTTCGCACCACAAACCAAACCAGACAGTTTAGAAAAGGAAATCAAGAAATTGTTGTAGGGATAAACAAAACCATCCAATTCTTATATTGGATGGTTTTCATAAATTTATAATACCTTTGATAAAAAGTCTTGAGCCCGATCTGTGCTAGGATTATTAAAGAACTCTTCTGGCTCTCCTTCTTCCATAAGAACACCATCATCTAAGAACATCACTCTATCTGCAACTTCCTTTGCAAAGTTCATTTCATGGGTTACAATAACCATCGTCATCCCAGTATTGGCTAAATCCTTCATGACATCAAGAACTTCCTTTACCATTTCTGGATCAAGTGCTGATGTCGGCTCATCAAATAACATAATTTCAGGTTCCATGGCCAGAGCTCTCGCTATTGCCACACGTTGTTTTTGCCCACCAGATAGACGGTTGGGATAGGCATCCTCTTTGTCGGTCAAACCAACTTTTGCGAGTAACTCTTTCGCTATTTCATGCGCACGATCATTAGGTATGTTCTTAACCTTTCGAGGTGCATATGTGACATTTTCCAGAACTGTCATGTGCGGAAACAAGTTAAACTGTTGAAAAACCATTCCGATGTTTTTTCGAATTTCTAGTTTGTTTTTATTTGTCATTTTTACATCTTTAATTGCAATCTCGCCCGAAGTTGGCTCCTCAAGAAGGTTTAAACATCGTAGAAAAGTAGATTTACCAGAGCCAGACGGGCCTATAATCGCCACTACTTCTCCTTTATTTATCGTTGTAGAAATGTTCTTTAACACTGTATTTTTGCCAAAAACTTTTGTTATCTCTGTTGCACTAATCACTTTGTCTTAACCTCCGCTCTACTAGTCCACCAATCTTCGTCAAGATAAACACCATTACCCAATAAATTGCCCCTGCAAATAATAGCGGTTCAAAGGCACGGTAAATATCAGCCTGAACGATTTGTGCACGACGCATTAGATCTAGGTAACCAATCGTTGATACAATCGCTGATTCCTTTGTTAGTGTAATGAATTCGTTCATTAATGCTGGTAAAATATTTTTCACCGCTTGCGGCATGATGATATGTAGCATCATCGGTTTATATGGTACACCAAGCGCTTCTGCCGCTTCAATTTGTCCTTTATCGACTGCCATTATACCTGCACGAATAATCTCAGATACATATGCTGCTGAATTTAATCCAAATGCTAGAATAGCAGATAAGAAGGCTGGAATATCATATCCAGTAATTTGCGGAACAGCATAATGGATAAGCATCAATTGTAAAATTAATGGGGTTCCTCTAAAAATGGAAGTATACACGTTGGCAAACACTCTTAATATAGAAATCTTTGTTATTTTACATAATGCCAAAACTGTACCTAGTAATAATCCTACAACAATAGAAACAATTACAAATTGTAATGTAGCCCATATTCCTTCTAATACAAATGGAATATAAGGCACAATCTGGTTAAAATCCAAATCCATGCCCTAACACCTGCCCCTCATGATGTCTCTTATTCTTCTGATAACCATTTATCTTCTAATTCTTCTACTTTACCACTATCAATTAATTCTTCTAATACTGTATTTACTTCTTCTATCATTTCACTATCTTTCGGAAAAGCAATCGCCATTCCTGGTGAGACAGTTGTAGGATCATCAAAACCTACTAATCCTAATTCATTGATATAACCCACCGCTACGGTTTTATCCATGTAAGCTACATCAATACGGTTGGTGTTTAACTCTTGGATAAGGGTATTCGCATCATCAAGTTTTTTCACTTCAAAACCATATTCATCACTTAATTTATCGGCACCTTCTTCTTGAATCGTACCAAGTTGTACACCCACTACTTTTCCTTCTAGATCTTCTAGTACCTCAATACCTGCATCTGCTTGTGATACAAACATTTCTCCTGAACGATGATATTCAATTGAAAAGTCAACATTCTGTCTTCTTTTTTCGGTTGCACTCATACCTGACATCACTATATCAACTGTTTCAGATTGTAAAGCACCAATTAAACCATCGAAGCCCATATCTTCAATCTCTAACTCATATCCTAATTCATCAGCAATTAATTGTGCTAATTCAATGTCAAATCCTTCAAATTCACCGTTTATATCATACGATTCGAATGGAGGAAAATCAGCTGAAGTAGCCATTTTCAATACTTTTTCATCTGCAGATTCTACATCCTCTGTTACCGTACTATTTGTTTCACTAGCAGCACTATCTTCATTCTCTGAATCCGATGTTCCACATGCTGTTAATAATCCGATTAATAATGCCATAAAAATTAATTTTCCAAATGATCGTTTCATCGTTTATAATTCTCCCTTTTGCTCTAGTTTTGAATACTTAAATTCTTCTTGGATTGCTTTTAGTAGTGCTGCGTCATTTATTACGTCATACCCCGTTTGCGCTAGTGCTAATACTCCGCTAACAAGGGTTTGATAACCGTCTTTTGTAATTGTTTGATCAGCAAATTCTTTGGTGTGATGAACCAAGCCTGGTTTATTCAACCCTATATAAGGGTGAATCGCAGGAACAACTTGGCTTACATTCCCCATATCAATAGAACCACTGCCATTCTTCGTAGCATGAATAGCTAGTTCACTCGTTTCGGCTAAGTTTTTTGTGAAGATTTTAGACAAAGTATCGTTCGTTATCATATTGTCATAACTCAACTCATAATTTGAGATTTCAAGTGTCGCACCTGTCATTAGTGCTGCTCCTTCTGCAATATGTTTTACTTTGCAGATGAGTTCATTTAAATAGTCACGATTACTTGCACGAATATAGAATTGTGCCACCGCATAATCTGGAACAACATTTGCTGCTTGTCCACCTTCTGGAATAACACCATGAATTCTTACATCAGAAGTTACATGCTGCCTTAGTGCATTTATTCCGTTAAAAAGCTGGATAACACTATCTAATGCGTTAATTCCTCTTTCCGGGGACGATGCAGCATGACTAGACTTACCAGTATATGCAAACTGAATGGCATCCATCGCAAGTGAATCCCCACTTTCATATGATTGGTCGCTCGGATGTAGAATCATTGCAACATCGATATCATTAAAAATCCCTTCAGCACTCATCGAAACCTTTGCGCCATTTGTTTCTTCTGCAGGTGTACCTAACACAACAACACGACCACCAATTGTATTTACTAGTTTGCTAAGGACAATGCCAGCCCCGACACTCATTGTTCCAATTAGGTTATGACCACAACCATGTCCCACACCCGGTAACGCATCATATTCTGCTAAATAAGCAATTGTCGGACCGGGTTTGTTGCTTATGTATTCAGCCTTGAAAGCTGTAGGTCTATTTACCACTCCAGTTTCAATCGTAAATTTATGCTCTTTCAATAAATTAGTTATTCGCTTCATTGAATCATATTCCTGATCACCTAGTTCAGGGTTATCGTACATTTGCTTATTAATTGACCATAGTTTTTCTTTTATCTCTCCAAGTTCTCCACTTAATCTTTCCTTCATGACGGCCTCCGATTTAATGTATATTTATTAATATATTTGTATATTTATTAGTTTGTATGTATATTTATAACATGATGTAACAATATCCGCAATACTTTTTTCAAATTATATTTTTCAATTAGGTTATTTTAAGAAAATCATTTATGAAAATATAGTTATATATAGCCGTAGATAAATGTTTAAGGACTTGACATGGAGCACTTGTAAAGCAATTCAAAATACGCCTATCCATAAGAAAAAAAACAGCCTATGTGCAAAAGGCTGTTTTTTCTTTCAATCATTATTTCCCCACGTGCGCAGGCTCTAATACAGGCTTCTGGTACCTAGTAACAGAGGCTATTTTATTCTATCCATTTTATGGAGTGGTTCAATGATGATCTCTTCAGTTGGATATTCTCCACTTTTTCATAAGACCAGTCTGGATAAGTTATAGTCTAGCATTTATAAAAACGATTTAATTTAATAATACACATATTTGAAAGCTACTTTTGATAAAAACAAAGAAATAAAGGTTTATATGTTCCAAAACTTCAAGTTAAATTGATAAATCAAATGATAAAAACTCAAGTCTTTGTCGTTCATGCTTGTCGAGCATAATTTGTTCTGGCTTGATGCCCTGCTTACAAAGTACTTCAATGTTCTGCACGAGAAATTCGTCGCTGCCGACAACATAGAAGAGTCCATCCTTGTCTGCAGTAAGACTTTTCACTTCTTCATAGTAGTCTTTACGGTTATCAACGAACTGTGATGTAAACTTCTTGTCAGGTGTGGATTCAAAAATATTAGTGAATAAGAAATCCTTTGATGAATCGATGTTCAGGGAATGCATTTGATTGACGCCTGCAGCACGTTCGAAATAATCAAGTACAAGCGGTCTGAAAGTTGCCAGACCTACACCTGAAGACAGTAGGTAAATATTTTTGTCTTCTCTTTTAAGCGGTACATTCGAATGCGTTTTAAATACTGCAACTTCATTGCCAACTTCAAGATTTCTTAAAATCGTTTTAAACTCAGAGCACTGCTCTCTGATCCGTGTTGTGATACCGATTGAGTTTGATTTCGGTAAAGTAGAGATTGACATATGGCGAATCAGGCTACGATTTGGCTTTTCTCCAGCATTAAAGCCTTCCAGTGCAAGGTGGATGTGGGAACCTTCTTCCCATGTATAGTCTTCCGGACAGTCAAGCAGGTACGTTTTAACCTCAGGCGTTTCTTCAATAATCTTATTTATTTTCGTCCAGTATATTTGCATTATATATCCTCCTTACTCAGGTTATATGTATCATTATTATCTAATATACAATAAGTGATAATAATTCTCAATTAAATAGATTGATTATGTCAGTCTTATGAATTTGTGCTTGATTTTACGTTTGAGAACAATTTAAACAATAATATACCAACAAAAAAACACACACTAGTTCTAATGTGAAATAGCATGTGTTTTTGAATGTTAATTGCTTGATTGCGCCCCTGAAGTAAACCCGTTACGCATTACCTGCATCAGTTTTCCCTACTATTAATATGCTTTTGCCCATATAACGAATTCTTTCGCTTCTTTCCCACAGCAGACACACGTTTCTGAGACTTCCTCTTGCTCAAATGGAATACAGCGAGATGTTGCAGTTGTTTCTTCTTTAATCTTCTCTTCACAAGTTAAGTCGCCACACCACATTGCTTTAATGAATCCACCTTTTTCATCAAGCGTTTGTTTGAATTCATCCATGTTAGTAGCAACAGTAGTCTTTTCATTACGATGTGTCAGTGCTTTATCATATAAGTTTTGTTGTACTTCTTCTAATAGCACTGGTAGACGTGTTTCAAGGTCACTTAATGCAACAAATTCCTTCTCACCTGTATCACGACGAACCAATACAACTTGTTCTTTCTCAATATCTTTCGGTCCCATTTCAATACGCACTGGGATACCTTTCATTTCGTATTCATTAAATTTCCAACCAGGCATTTTATCACTTGCATCAATATCAACGCGTACAAGTTCCTTTAATTGATCACGTAATGCATACGCCTTGTCCAAAACGCCTTCCTTATGTTGTGCAATTGGAACGATCATCGCTTGCGTTGGTGCAATCCGTGGAGGTACAACTAATCCACGATTATCACCATGAACCATGATTAATGCACCCATAATCCGTGTAGAAAGACCCCATGATGTTTGGTGAACGAACTGACTTTCACCATTTTCGTCTAAATACGTAATATCAAATGCTTCCGCAAACCCTGACCCGAAATGATGGGATGTTCCAGATTGTAGTGCTTTACCATCATGCATTAAGCTTTCAATGGTTAATGTATATTTCGCACCAGCAAATTTTTCCTTATCTGTTTTACGCCCTCTAAGCACAGGGATTGCCAAATAATCTTCTACAAGATCTGCATAGACACCAAGCATTCTATCTGTTTCCTCCGCTGCATCCACATCCGTTGCATGTGCTGTATGACCTTCTTGCCAATGAAATTCAGATGAGCGTAAGAACGGACGTGTAGTTTTTTCCCAACGAACTACATTTCCCCATTGATTATAAAGCTTTGGTAGATCACGATAGGAGTGAATATTTTTTGAATAATAATCACAGAAAAGCACTTCAGAGGTTGGACGAACAGCAATGCGTTCAACTAATTCTTCTTCCCCACCATGCGTAACCCAAGCTACTTCTGGTGCAAAGCCTTCTACATGGTCTTTTTCCTTTTGCAGTAGACTTTCAGGAATGAATAAAGGAAATGCAACATTTGAATGACCAGTTTCTTTAATCTTTTTATCTAATTCATATTTAATATTCTCCCAAATTGCATAACCATATGGTTTTATGATCATTGTTCCGCGAACTTGGCCATATTCTACTAGCTCTGCTTGCTTAACAACGTCTGTATACCACTGTGCGAAATCGTCTTCCATCGCCGTAATCTTTTCAACAAATTGTTTATTTTTCTTACCCATTCTATACACCTCATTTTAATTATTATACACAAAAAAACCTCCATCCGAAAAAGGGACCGAGGTTTGGCGTTACCACCCTTGTTTGCAAGTAATTTAATATACCTGCACTCTCTTCTAGATAACGGTATTGCACCGCGCACATCTTACAGCAACATAGCTTTTCTGATGGCGAACTTAGGAGGCAGGTTCTAATTTTGTCTCTCGGAAATTCGCAGCAACCATTTCCTCTCTTAGAAAGACGTGAAAATTATACTAATCCTCTTTAGACGTTTCATGTATTCAATATCATTAATATATATGGATGTTTTTAGAAAGTCAAGAATAGCTCTTTTCATACGTTGAGAATTTATCTTCCCCTTCACCTACATGCCTGACAAACGTAAAACCAGCCTCTTGATAAAACTTATTCAACACTGGATTATTTGCTATACAATCTAGCCTAACATATCCACCTTTAAGTTGAATATTTGCGTCTATCCAATTTAATATTTTTTTACCAAGCTGTTGTCTCTGGAATTCTCTCTTCACTGCTAAACGATGAATGTAATATGCAAGATCATTCCTTTTCCCCCACAGTTCAATATCCCAGTCGTTTTGTAGGGAAGAAAAGTTAAATGTAGCAGCAATTTCACCAGCATATTCTACAAGATATGTTCTCCCCGCTACAATATCTTTTTTTATTTCTTCGTTTTCTTCACCAGTGAGTAAATATTCCCATTGCATAATGCCTTTACTCTCTAACCACCTTGCTACATCTTGCAATAATTCGATAATATCTTCTATATCCTTCTCAGTAGCTTTCCTTACTTTATATGGTCCAAACATATAACTTTTAAATAAGTCTTTCATCCCAGGACTCCTTTTAATATAATCTTTCTATTTTTTCCTTATAGAAAGATTTATATAACCTCTGCGCCCAACGTATCTGTAAAATGACCTAATGCCCATTTGTGACCAGCTTGATTAAAGCTAGCTACCGCATCTTGATGTACTACAATTTTAAATCCCTTGTTATACGCATCTACTGCCGTATGAAGCACACAGATATCTGTACACACACCAATAATATGGATTTCTTCAATACCTCTCTCTCGTAATTTTATTTCTAAATCTGTACCAGCAAAAGCGCTATATCTAGTCTTATCAAAATAATATACATTTTCTTTGGCTTTATTTCCCTCGTACACATCAGCTAGTTTCCCGTATAAATCACGTCCAGAAGTTCCAATGATATTGTGAGGTGGAAATAACATTGATTCCGGATGAAGATTGTCCCCTTCTTGATGGGCATCAATCGCGAAAACAACATAGTCATTGTTTTCCACAAATTCTTTCGTTATTGCTACGATACGTTCCTCAATCGCTTGTCCTGGCTCACCACATGTTAGTGCACCATCCGGCGCAACAAAATCATACGTATAATCGACATTAATTAATGCACGCTTCGTCATTTCAGGTCTCCCTCCACTATAATTTTATATGTTTCTCCGTACTTTCGCTCCGCAGCATGATAAGTCGGCCCAACAGTTTCTGTATAAGAAAAACTATGTGCAATTGCAGTTGTTACATAACTTTTTGCATGTTCTACCGCTTCTTTCACCTGCAAACCTTTAGCTAAATTTGCGGTAATTGCAGCGGAATAAGTACAGCCAGCACCACTAGTATTTACTGTATCTATCCGTGGTGCCTCAAAAGTAGTTAGTGTTTCCCCATCGAATAACACATCAATTGCTGGGCCTTTCAATCTTCCACCTTTAACTAAAATGTTCCGAGCACCAAGTTGATACAAGTCTACTGCTGCTTGCTTCATATCTTCCAAAGTAGATATGACTCTATCATTCAACAAAACAGATGCTTCTGGAACATTAGGAGTAATTACCATTGCTAAAGGAATTAACTTATCTTTTAACACTTCTATCGCATCATCCTTTAGAAGTTTTGAATTCATTTTCCCAATCATCACTGGATCTACAACGATTGTTTCTATTTTTGAAAGCTTGATCAACTCTACTACTTTTTCAATTGCTTCTTTTGTAAATAACATTCCTGTTTTTATACTTTCCACACCTACTTGACTCATAGCTGTAGCAAATTGCGCCTCCATTGCCTCCATGTCAACGAGATGCACATTTTTATCCGTTTTAGGATGACGACCAACCATCGCAGTAACTACACTCATTCCATAGACATCCAGTTCCTGAAATGTTTTTAGATCTGCTTGGATTCCGGCACTCCCACCTGCTGCAGATCCGGCAATGGACATGACACGTGGTGGATATTTCATTGTAAACAACCTCTTTCTGTATGTTTAGCTTAGAAAACTTTCAAGCAAAAAACTTCGTAGCTGATATAAAGTGTAGATATATTTAATTCAGAATTGTTTTAAGCACTCCGTTCCGGAAAGACACTTCGCTTTCCACGGGCGGCTGGTGAGCCTCCTCCGTGCTAACGCACTACGCAGTCTCACCTAGGCCTATCCTCCCGTAGGAGTCTTCGTGTCTTTCCTCCACTAAGCTCCTGCTCTACTTGATTTCCACTAAAAAAACGATGCTTTTGCGAGGAAAAGCTTCCCAGAACGTAATTTTATGTTCGATAGCTTTAATAACATCTAGAGCACTCAATATAGCGTAGGCAGAATGCGTAGACTCCTGCGGGAACAGCACGTGTCTGAAGACCCCACAGGAAGTGTTCTTCTTCCGAGGAGAGCTGAGGCCGTGCCCTAAGGTCCGCGAAGCATTCTGCCGCAGCGAATGACTACACACAACATTCATAAGTATGAGCGAGAGCTACACTATTCTGAATTAAATAGATCCGAAGTCTATATCTTTTGTTACATACATAACTATTCCTTTTGGATACCAGGCTTAGTTTAAAGAACGTTATACTTTCTCTAAAACCATACTACGATAAAGAACCAAACAATCATAATAAATTGAATAAGTACTTTTGCCACAGACCCACCTAAAAAGCCAAAAAGAGATCCAATAGATGCTCGAATCGCTTCCCCTGGTGCGCGTTTTTGAAGTAATTCAATAACAAAGACAACGAGAAATGGAACAACAACCACACCAAAAGGCGGAATAATAAAGGAACCAACAATAACCGCTACCGCCGCTCCCCGCTCTCCCCACTTACTTCCACCGTATTTCTTTACAAAATAACTATTTGCAAGAATATCAGCAATAAAGAGAAAGGCTGTAAACAGAACCATTACAATCCAAAAAAGAGCATTAAGTTCGTCTGGGTTGATGACAAATTGATACAGTAAGAAACCGCCCCATAATACGATAACAGACGGAATAATCGGATATAGAATACCGATGAAACTTAAAAGAAATAACGCAATTATTACAATCCAAATAATAAAATCTAACATATTGTCCTCCATTCATAAATCCAGATAAATTTTCTGTTTACTTAGAATTTCAAGACTTCCTATAGATTATACCAAAGCAAGCGAATATTCGAACAGCATAAAATAACTATCTTACTTAGATTTAAACAAACGTTTGTATTAATATGTAAGAGGACCTATTTAATGATAATGATAGGTCCTCTATTATCTGCCTTAAAGGCTTTCGCCTATAGATTCACCTGGAAACAATAGTGTACCTTGTTTCATTCTTAATGTGTGCAAACATCTGGCAACGATTCTACTTCTTTCCATGGCCTCTTGATAGCATTTATTATCATTATCTTTGATTATGCGAATAAATTCTTTTACTTCATAAACCATATCCAAAGCTAGTTGCTCTTTTGCTAGCTCTTTGCTCACCTGAGCTTTACGATTATAAACCGATATGCTATTTATCGGTGCAATACTATCAACTGTCACTGTTCCATCTTCTCCATGAATTTCAGACGAAATCAATCCTTGTGCAATTTTAGAGCAAAGTATTGTTATAATAAAAGTATCATACGTTAAGACGATTGTACCGCTTCCGTCTATACCATTGGATAACAGTACTGGAAAATAATTCATGTCTTTCGGTTCACCAAAGAGATCAATTGCCATACTCAGTGGATAGACCCCTAAATCCATTAGTGCTCCACCAGCGAATTCCTTTGAGAACACATTCGTCTCTTTTCCATCTTTGAGTACATCATAGCGTGAAGAATATTTAATATATTGTAAAACCCCACTTCGAACCGATCCAATTTCCTCTAATGCCTCTTTAAATATTTTATAGTTTGGAGAATATAGATGACGGAATCCCTCGAAGACAAAAACATTCTCTTTTTCTGCAAGTTCGTATATTTCTTCCCACTCACGCTCATTCAGTACCATCGGCTTTTCACAAAACACATGTTTTTTATGCTTAATTGCTAGCTTTATATGTTCATAGTGCATTGTATTAGGTGATGCAATATAGATAAAATCTGTTTCTTCATTAAGCATGTCCTCTATACTCGTAAATGCGTTTTCCGCACCATTTCTCTTAGCAAATCTTTCAGCATTTTCTACTGATCTAGAGTAAATAGAGGAAAGCTCTGCCTCCCTCGTATGCTTTACAGCGTTTATAAAGGATTCAGTAATCCAACTTGTCCCAATAGTAGAATATTTCATTTCAACTCACTCTTTTCTCCTAGTCTTTTCTTCCTCCATTGGAAGTGTATCTATTGTATGTTTATACGCATACCCCTTTTTTATCTGTACAACACAAAGAATAAAAACGAGCACAAATATAATAATAGAAATAAAAATGACACCTAAAGTACTGATAATTATACCTCCTTTTCAGGCAGTGATAAAGTAACTTAAGCGTATACTAATCCTAAATTAATTTCAAACCCCTATCCCTAAGCAAATTTGGAGCATTTCAAAGGATTTAGCATCATCATCAAGCATATTTTTGTTTTCTTGATCTCAGCTGAGGCTCAGCAGTTCATATCCTAATTATTCCTGAATTATCAGAATTTATCGTATTTGAATGAATTAATGAACACATCTATCATTATAATAGTAGGTACACATTTTACTTTTTCTTTAAATCTACCAGTCTACTTTATTACATCTAAGCATATACATATGCCTAACACTGGGAGCTTTATTTAAAGACATAGGTAAAAGTTCTTAAATCTAAGGGAGGTCATTAAGAATTGAAAAAACTATTACTAACATTAGCAACAGTATTTGGCATAATTGCGTTAGCTGCGTGTGGATCCGATGATTCAGCGAGCTCTGGCGATGGAGAAACGGGAGATGCATCGGGGGATAAATTAGCTGAACTACAAGAAGCTGGTGTTGTTAAGATTGGTTTTGCTAATGAAGCACCATATGCTTATGAAGATGACGGGGAATTAAAAGGTGCTGCAGTTGATATTGCTACTGCAGTATTTGCAGAACTAGGTGTTGATGAAGTTGAATCACAACTTGCTGACTTCAGTCAATTAATCCCAGGCGTACAAGCAGGACAATTTGATGTTATTACTGCTGGTATGGCCATCAACCCTGATCGTTGTGAAAATGCACTATTTGGTGAACCAGAAATGCAATATGGGGAAGGCTTAATTGTTGAAGCTGGTAACCCATTAGGTCTAGAAAGTTATAAGGATATTGCTGATAATCCTGATGTAACAGTCGTAGTTATGGAAGGTGCCACAGAAATTGAATTCTTGAAACAAGAAGGTGTTAGTGAAGACCAAATTACAACAGCTGCAGATATTCCAGCAACATTCTCAGCAGTACAATCCGGACGTGCTGATGCAACAACAGGAACAGAAATGACAGTAAAAATGGCATTAGAATCTGCTGATAATGATGCCTTAGAGTTTGTTGAATCATTTGAACAACCAGATATTGAAGGTGTTCCGAGTTATGGTGCTGCAGCATTTAGCTTAGAAAATGAAGAGCTACGTGATGCATACAATGAAAAACTTCAAGAATTAAAAGATGATGGTACAGTTGCTGAGCTCCTAGAAGCAAACGGCTTTAGCGGTGAAGGTAATGCAGTACCGGCAGAAATTACAACAGAGGCTGTCTGCAACGGGGAAGTATAATTCATTAAGATTGTAAATACAATTTTTTATGAAGAATTAATTAAAACATGACTCCATAGGGTCTAGCTCCCCCGCGCAGGGGCCTAGACCCTATGTGTTTCTATACAAAGGAGTGATCAACCATTAATGCAATTATAGATATTTTTCCGCAACTCTTAAGGGGTCTGGAAATAACGGTCACAGTCCTTCTTGGTTCTGCTGTTATTGCTTATCTCATGGCCTTTATTGCTGGGCTAACAAGACTTTCGCAAAATGTTATCATTCGAAAGTTGACAGGCTTCTATGTTGAAATTTTTAGAGGAACATCTTTGATTGTTCAACTTTTCTGGTTATATTATGCGATTCCAATGTTATTTGGTATAAATCTCGGATCTAATTGGTGGATTGGTGTTATCGCAATTGGCTTGAACTACGGAGCATATTTATCAGAGGTTGTCCGTGGTTCCATTCTTTCTGTAGCAAAAGGCCAAACAGAAGCAGCAACTGCATTAAATATGTCAAGCTTTCAAAGAATGCGTCTCGTTATTTTCCCACAGGCTGTTCGAATGATGCTTCCTGAGTTTGGTAATTATACGATTCAAATGTTAAAAGGGACATCTTTGGTATCATTAATCGGCTTAACAGATGTTCTATACTACGGAGATATTATGCGAAGTACAAATCTTGATCAAGCTCCTCTGATCTATCTATTAGTACTTGTCATGTATTTCATTCTTGCCCTTCCATTAATTTGGTTGACAAGAAAAGGAGAAAGTATTTCTAAGAAAGGAGTGGCTAGCGGATGAATTATTGGAGCTGGGAAACATTTTCAGAAGCCTTACCTATGGTCTTACAAGGGCTAGGAATCACTGTTGGATTAACATTTTCCTGTTATGCATTTGCGCTTTTATTTGGTTTTGTTTGGACCTTCTTACGTAGAATCCCTAACAAACTTATTCATTGGATTGTAACTTGGACCATGGAATTTATCCGTTCAACTCCCCCACTTGTTCAATTATTCTTTATCTTCTATGCATGGCCGATGATTCCTGGAATTGGTGTCACATTAAGCCCATTTACAAGTGCAATTCTTGGACTCGGCTTGCACTTTAGTACGTATATAGGAGAAATTTACCGTTCTGGTATCGAGAGTGTAGATAAAGGACAGTGGGAAGCATCAAGAGCGTTAAACTTTTCAGTTTTTGATAAATGGAAAAAAATTATTTTACCACAGGCATTGCCACCGACGATACCAATGCTAGGGAACTATTTTATTATCATGTTCAAGGAAGTTCCTCTCGCATCAACGATTGGTGTAGCTGGAATCCTCCACATGGCAAACACTTACGGGGCAAGGAACTGGGCTTATTTAGAGCCATTAACCATTGTAGGTATTATTTTCTTACTATTAAGCTATCCATCTGCCATTCTTATTAAGAAATTAGAGGTAAAAATGAATACACGTTTTGATAAAAAAGCTGCATTAGAAAATGTGAAGAAAGGGGCCGTGATGTAATGAGTGACACCATAAAGGAACCCATCGTACAATTTATTGACGTCCATAAATCATTTGGCGATGTTAAGGTCCTAAAAGGAATTGACTTAGATATTAAACCTGGAGAAAAAGTTGCAGTAATTGGACCAAGTGGCTCTGGTAAAACGACGATTATTCGCATGTTGATGACATTAGAAGAGCCTACTTCTGGCGACATCCTTGTTGAAGGAAATAATCTTTGGAAAATGTCAAAGAAAGGCAAGCAAGTAAGAGCAAATGAAAAACATTTGAGAAATATTCGCGGAGATATTGGAATGGTCTTCCAACATTTTAATCTATTTCCACATATGTCGATCTTAGATAATTGTATGACAGCACCGGTAAATGTTAAGAAAGAAGATAAAAATGAAGTACGTGAACGTTCCATTCAGATGCTAGAGCGCGTTGGTCTTGGTGATAAATTGAATAACTACCCGAGCCAGCTTTCAGGTGGACAGAAACAACGTGTAGCGATGGCACGAGCACTGGTAATGCGTCCGAAGATTATGTTGTTTGATGAGGTAACCTCTGCACTTGACCCTGAATTAGTTGGTGAAGTACTTGAAGTTATCAGGGATATCGCAAAGAACGATGATATGGCGATGGTACTTGTTACGCATGAAATGGACTTTGCCTTAGATATCGCGGATAAAGTCCTCTTCCTTGATGAAGGTGTTATCGCAGAACAAGGTACAGCAAGTGATGTGATTGAACACTCGGAGAATGAACGTCTACAAACATTCCTACGTCGGTTTAGAAGTGTTTAGAGATTTTGACAGTGCTCCTTTAGGAGTACTGTTTTTTTGGCTTCACAGATGATGTAATATGTGCAGTAAGATTACACGCAGAAAAGGTATTTTGGCTTACATTCAGGAATGGAGTCCTCGTGGAAGAGAACGCAACTTGATAAAGGCTTTTCAAGATGAAAACAGAGTACGAAAACAGAATTTGTAACTTGATAAGCGTTCTCTAGATAAAAACAGAGCTCAAAATCAGAATTTGTAACTTGATAAGCGCTCTCTAGATGAAAATGGAGCTCAAAATCAGAATTTGTAACTTGATAAGCATTCTCTAGATGAAAACGCAGCTCAAAATCAGAATTTGTAACTTGATAAGCGCTCTCTAGATAAAAACCGAGCTCAAAATTAGAATTTGTAACTTGATACAAAAAAACTGCAACCTCAGGTTTAGAAGTCGCAGTCATTCTGTTCTATTCCAAATCCTCACCAATAATTCGTACTTCTCTTTCTAATTTCACGCCAAATTTTTCTTTGACCGTCTTCTGCACGAAACGAATAAGAGAAATGTACTCCTCTGCTGTTGCATCGTCAATGTTAACAATAAACCCTGCATGCTTAAGAGAAACTTGCGCCCCACCAATCTGCTTTCCTTGTAAGTCACTGTCCTGAATTAGCTTTCCAGCAAAATAACCTGGTGGACGCTTGAATACACTACCACATGACGGATATTCAAGTGGTTGTTTAGATTCTCGTCGATGCGTTAGATCATCCATTAGTGCTTTTATTTCATCATATTTCCCATTTTTCAAGGAAAACTCTGCCTCAAGCACAATGTATCCATTATCAGGAATATTACTCTTCCGATACGCTAAATCAAGTTCATCTGCTGCTAATGTTAGAAGTTCGCCATCACGTGTTACGACAACAGCACTTGTTAGCACATCTTTCACTTCTCCACCATAAGCACCTGCATTCATATACAATGCACCACCAACAGATCCTGGTATCCCACAGGCAAACTCCAATCCAGATAAATGCTCCTTTAATGCCTCCCTTGAAACATCGATAATTCGAGCACCACTTCCTGCAACGACAAGGTTTTCATCCGTTTTTATTGCATCCAGTTTCTGTAAGTTTAAAACAATCCCTCTGATCCCACCATCTTTAACAATTAAGTTAGAACCATTTCCAAGTAGGGTAAAAGGGACGCTTTCCTTGTTAGCTAATTGAACAATTTGCCTGACTTGTTCATAAGTTTCTGGTGTCACATAATAATCAGCATTCCCACCTAATTGGGTATAGGTATGTTTCTTTAAAGGTTCATCTACCATCACATTTTCAACTGATACAATTTTTGCTAATTTATCATAAATCTCATGATTTACTGCCACTGGAAATCATTCCTTTTCTTTTATTCCATCAAACGTTCTTCTATTTATATGTTTTTAAACAAGTAAAAAATCACCAATCATTAAAGGTGATTTTTTTAATATACTACCTCTTCTATTGTAGGTTATTGGGTTCCATCTTGCCACAAAAAAGAATGAATCATGCTATCAACATCAACACTCTCATGCAGAGTACTATGTCCTAAACCTTCATTTTCAATCATTATTTTCTTCAGCTGTCTTGCTGGAATTACTTTATTTACCGCATTCACACTATCAGGAAAAGCAATTGCATCCCCTGTACTTCCAATACTTAACACAGAAATGTGATTAGGAAATCTGCTTTCTTTAAATAACCTTAATGCAAGCGATTTAGGCTTCAAATCAGTTGCAGCTGGGTCGTGGTGAACTTGAAAATACTCTTCACTATAAATGCCATCAAATGGGCTACCAATTACAATTAATTTGTTTACATTAGGGTATGCAGAATCATTATATTCAATCGTGTACTTCGTCGAAATAATTCCACCCATTGAGTGCCCAACAAGGTTAACCGTATCAACACCATAATTCTTTTTCAGGTGGCGAAGAGCAGTTGCTAACCATTCGGTACTATCAGCAAAACTTGCACGGTTATTTTGTAAAATAATTTGAATAAATGGATTAGAAGTGTCTCCCTTACTATAGTAATCATGTACTTTTCCATTTGAAGAAACATAATACATCAATTTTTTCTTTCCCCATCCATTTTCTGTAAACCGTTCTAGCATTGTACCAAAGGAATTCGCAGTTCCCTTGTAACCATGGACAAAGACGGTCGGAATTCCAGAATTATCTTCCGACTTTGTTTTATTGGGAATATTAACGATGACTAAAAATGCAATCACGAAAAGGAAAACCATAATAATGTGTTTTTTCTTCTTCAATAACTTTCCCTCTCTACTACATTTTTGTGTAATGTTTTTTGTTTCAGAATAAACCAAGTAAAGTATGAAGCAATAAGCAAGAGCAGAATTTTAATTACCATCAAAGGAATAACAAAGATTACGGTAAACAGCATCGAAATCCACAATGTGCAAACACCTATAACTTTCGCTTTAAGAGGTATTCCGTTCCCCTCGCGATAATTTAAAATATAGGCTCCAAACCGCTTATTCGTAATTAACCATTGGTACAACCTGTCTGAGCTACGGATATAGCAAGCAGCCGAAAGCAACAGTAATGGCGTGGTTGGTAATAATGGAAGAAAGATTCCTAGCACACCAAGTCCTAAAGAAAGAGACCCAACGATTATTAAGAATAATTTTTTTATAGACATCATGTTAAAACACCTACTGAAATAGAAAGTTTTATTCTCCCTATTATAACACATCGATGCAGGTTATCTTCCCGATAGGATTGGAACGTTTTTTGAATTTTTTGCCGCTACCACTTAGACCTTGTCAATCGAATGGAACACAGCATTACCTTTATCAAAAGTAGTTACATATTTAAATCCTATGGACCTGAGAAGCTCAAGAGATTCCTTAAATCGATATGCCAGAGTTGTTTCAACATGTGAATCAGATCCGAGCGTTAATACTTCTCCACCACATTCTTTATATAATCGTAATATATCTGGGCTTGGCATTCCTTTTTCCAATCCATATCTGTAACCTGACGTATTCAATTCAATGCCTTTACCAGCTGGAATAATCTCATTGAAAATCTCCCGAATTATATCATGAAAGTGATGGTTACTATCTTCTTTCAAATAACGTTTTACTAAATCAATATGCCCTAAAACGTGGAAACCCTTAAAACGTTTTACACAATCAAGTAACTCTTCGTAATAAGTTTGATACGCCTCTTTTGCGCTTTTTCCTCTAAAGAATGCTCCTGAATGAAGATCTTTTTTTTCAGTGGAATGCATCGAACAAATAATAAAATCAAAAGTCTCACGATTCACTAATGTTTCATACCGCTCCAATAAATAGGATTGGACACCTATTTCCACACCTTTTTTTATGCGAATGTTTCCCTTATATTTTTCCTGCATTTCTTTTACCTTTTTAGTATATGCATTTAAATCAAATTCAAAAATCCAATCTTTGTCAGGATATTCGTAATCAATATGTTCCGTAAAACATATCTCCTCCAAACCTATTTCAATTGCCTTTTCGATGGTTGTCTCCATCTTTGTCTCACAATCGGCTGAAAAATCACTATGGATATGATAATCAAACATATAGAACGCTCCTTTAGTCATTGACTTTTTCCCCTATAGAATTTATAATACTACATAACTTTAATTAGATAAAGCAATAGAGTAATAAAGTTATTATGCAATATTTATTCTAAATAAATTATATCGAATAAGATTAATATTCTTACATTTATAACATATATAGAGGTATAATTTCTTTAAGTCATATAAAGGAGCTTTTTAGAATATGCAAAGATATGTGATGGATAATAACAAAAACACGAACGCACAAGACTTCCTTGTTCGAGATCAGGTCATTCAGGTGTTAAAAAATCGGTTTCATACGTATGGTTATAAACAGGTCAGAACTCAGGCATTCGAGTCCTATGATATGTATTCAAACATTATAGGCACGATAAATAAGGATGAAATGATTAAAGTGATTGATTCATATGGAAAAGTATTAGTACTCCGGCCTGATGTAACGATTCCTTTAACGAGAACGACAGCCTTAAACAAAGCTATCTCAAGTAAAAATCAAAGATTATTTTACGTATTAGACGTATTCAGACAATCTACCGAACAAATTGACCAAAAGGAAAGTACACAGGCTGGAATTGAATGTTTTGGAGAAAACTCACCAGAAATTGATTCGGAAGTTATTATGATGGCTACCCACACATTAAAAGATCTGGATTTTAATAATTTTAAAATTGAGATTGGCCATGCTGGGTTTTTCAAAGAACTTCTCGAGCTGACAAACCTAAACAATCATGAAATTGAAATATTACAATCCCTTATCCAATCGAAGAATCTAGCTGAAATTGAACCTTTTTTATCCAGTTTGTCGATTGAAGAAAACATTAAGAAAGCTATCGAAACAATTCCAATGATGTACGGTAATCCTAGACAGGTAATTGAACAGGCTAAATCAATTATATTAAATGATTCTATGCAAAAAATCTTACAAAATCTTATAGATGTGTATGACATTCTTCAAGATTGTAATGTGGACCATGCAGTATTGTATAATCTTGGATTAATCAATAATATGAATTATTACTCTGGGATTATTTTTCAAGGATTTGTAGATACCATTGGTAAACCAGTACTAATGGGTGGGCGATACGATCGCCTTGGAGAGCAATTTGGGAAACCAACTCCAGCAATCGGCTTTGCATTTGAAGTCGATTACCTAATTCATGCTTTGAATCAAGAAGGATCAACCGATAAACAAGATACATTCGTTGATGTAACAATTATTTATGACAAAGAAAAGCAAAAAGAAGCACTACTTGCTGCTTATGAATTAAGAGACACGGGTTATCAAGTACTAATTGATCGGGCGGAAGAAAAGTTAAACACGGTAACATCTACATTCCGTGTTCAATTTTCAAATGTCCAACATTCAATACTAATACAGAATAAAAAGCAGGAGTTTAAACATTCTGCTGAACTCTTTTCAATCATACGGAAGGAGGACGTTTAGTTGGAACATATTACATTAGCATTAGCAAAAGGAAGACCCGCCAACAGCACGATTAAACTATTGGAGACAACAGGTGAATATTTTACCGATTTACATGAAGATACTAGAAAACTAGTATTCTATAACGCGAATAAAACAATCAAACTTATCTTTGTTAAAGCATTAGATGTACCTACCTATGTAGAGAAGGGTGCTGCTGACATTGGAATTGTCGGAAGAGACAATATATTAGAGTCCCAAGCAGATGTGTATGAATTACTCGATTTAAAAATTGGACAATGTAAATTTGCTGTAGCCGGTAAGCCTGATCACAATTTTAGTGATACGCAAAAGCTTACAATTGCTACAAAATATCCAAATGTAGCAAAAAAACACTTCAAGAAAAAAGGTCAACCGATAGAAACTGTAAAATTGAATGGTTCAGTTGAACTCGCTCCAATCATTGGTCTAGCTGATTATATAGTTGATATCGTTGAAACTGGTAGTACATTAAAAGAGAATGGCTTGATTGTTATAGAAGATATGGACTTAATTAGTACCAGGTTGATTGTAAACAAGGCAAGTTTTGCAACCAAGTCTGAAGAAGTAGGGCAATTTATTAACCAATTAAAGTCAGTAATGGAGTGATAGTTGATGAGAATTCTTACATCAGGTGAGTTTATAAATGAAACCAAAGATTCATCCCCTTCCGAATCAAACGATATAAAACTCGACAGTACCGTATTAGAAGTCATAAAGCATGTAAGAAAAGAAAAGGATGCCGCGTTAATGCAATATACCGAGCAATTTGACGATGTAAAGTTAACCAACCTGCTCGTGTCAGAAGCTGAATTTAGAGAAGCAAGAGAGCTTGTTGAAGAAGATTTTATTACTGCATTAACACAGGCAACGGAGAATATTAAGGAATTTCATCTAGCTCAAAAGGAACAATCCTGGTTCATGGAAAAGGAAAATGGGGTTCTTTTAGGACAAAAAGTAACCCCCTTAGAGAAAGTCGGTGTCTACATACCTGGTGGAAAAGCTGCATATCCATCATCTGTGTTAATGGATGTTATTCCAGCTAGAGTCGCGGGTGTAAATAAAATTGTTATTACCACCCCCCCTCAATCGAATGGAAAGATTAATCCATATGTCCTAGTTGCTGCTGAGGAAGTTGGAGTGGACACGATATATAAAGTTGGTGGGGCTCAGGCAATTGCAGCATTAGCATATGGCACAGAAACAATTAAGAAAGTAGATAAAATTGTCGGTCCTGGTAATGCATTTGTAGCTCGTGCGAAGAAATGGGTGTATGGAGATGTTGCGATTGATATGATTGCTGGTCCAAGTGAAATTTGTGTTGTTGCGGATGAAACTGCACCACCAAGCTATGTTGCTGCTGACCTCCTTTCACAAGCAGAGCATGATGAATCAGCTAGTGCAATTTGTGTGACAACAACGAAGGAAATTGCCAAAAACATCAAAAACGAAATCGAAAGACAAATGGAGAAGCTTGAAAGAAAAGATATTATTAAAAAGTCCCTTGAGCAGAACGGAAGCATAATTATCGCTAACAACTTATTGGATGCATTTGATATCGTGAATGAAATCGCACCCGAACATTTACAATTAATGATCCAAAACCCAACTGATTATATATCGAGTGTAAAACATGCAGGTGCCATCTTTCTCGGAAATTATTCTCCTGAACCTTTAGGTGATTATTTTGCAGGTCCAAATCACACCCTTCCAACAAATGGAACAGCTAGATTTGCATCACCACTTGGTGTATATGATTTTGTAAAAAGATCAAGTATTATCCGCTATTCACAAGATGCATTGCTTCTTGCAACAGATCAAATTACGAAAATTGCTCGTACAGAGGGATTAACTGCACATGCAAATTCGATAAAAATCAGAAAGGATTATCCACATGCGTCATGCGAAAATAAATAGAAAAACAAATGAAACAGCAATTACACTAGAGCTATCGATTGATGGAACTGGAACTTCTTCCATTCAAACTGGTATTGGCTTTCTAGACCATATGCTTACATTAATGACAAAGCACGGTTTATTCGATCTCAATGTAACATGTGATGGTGATTTAGAGGTTGACCAACATCATTCCGTTGAAGATATTGGTATTGCACTAGGGCAAGCCTTTCATGAAGCATTAGGGAATAAAGAAGGCATTACAAGATATGCTACCATAACAACACCAATGGATGAATCCTTATCAACTACTTCCATTGATATCAGTGGTCGCTCTTACCTTGTGTATCATGTAGAAGGATTAAAAGATAAAGTTGGTAATTTTGATACAGAGCTTGTTGAGGAGTTTTTTATTGCGTTTGTTAGCAATGCAAAGGTTAATCTTCATATAAATCTAGCATATGGGAAAAACTCGCACCACATTATCGAATCTATTTTCAAAGGCTTTGGACGTGCCCTCGACCAAGCCAGCTTAATAAACCCACGGGTAAAAGGCGTACCATCGACAAAAGGTTCGTTGTAGATGGCTATTTATAGAGGATTGAGTTTTTCACAAAAGATATAAAATGCGAGGTAAGTGAAGGGTTTTGCTTAAACATACCGTTCCGGAAAGACACTAGTATTTGTTGAATTTCAATCCTGTTTAAGTGAGAAGGTACTACGAAACGTTGATTTCTGAGTTCTAACTTCTCGATAATCAGAAAACCAGTAATAGCGGAGACAGAATACGTAGACTCCTACGGGAAAAGCACGTGTCCGAAGACCAGGAAGAAGCGTTCTTTGCTTCTGAGGGGGCTGAGGCCGTGCCCGTGGAAAGCGAAGTATTCTGTCGGAGCGAAAGATAGCACATACAATCACGAGTGGATGCGAGAGCAATAAAATAATCTTTATTACTTCGCATTTTACATCAACTGTGTGATTAAATAGCAATACTAATCACAAAAAAGCTTTATATCAATAGATATTTTCAAAGGAGAAAAGCTTATGATTGCAATCATCGATTATGATGCAGGTAATATTAAAAGCTTGCAATTTGCACTAGACAAGCTAAATGTTAAGTCCGTCTTAACAAAGGATCCACAAACCATTAAAGAGGCATCATCCATTATCGTACCTGGTGTTGGAGCCTTTAAAGATGCAATGAAGTCATTGAACGAATTAGGTATGGTTGAGGTAATTATGCAAGTGGCGGCTGCTGGAAAGCCAATTCTCGGCATCTGTTTAGGTATGCAACTCTTTTACGAGAAAAGCTTTGAAGACGGCGAGTGGCAAGGCCTTGGCCTCTTAAAAGGGTCCGTTAATCCCATTCCAGACAATGTTAAAGTTCCACATATGGGCTGGAACACACTAACAAAGCATGCTGATAGTACCCTTTTTCATAACATAATAGATGATGCTTTCGTTTACTTTGTCCATTCCTATGCAGTTGGTGGAGTATACGAAAAGGAAACACTCGTCGCAAGTGCTGAGTATGGTGGAACGGTTCCTGCAATTGTACAAAAGGACAATGTTGTAGGTATGCAATTTCATCCAGAAAAAAGCGGAACAGTTGGCCTACAACTATTAACTAATTATTTGGAGATGATATCATGATTCTTTTCCCAGCAATTGACATAAGAGGTGGCAAATGTGTTCGCCTTACACAGGGTGATTACAATAAAGAAAAAATATATAATGACGCACCAACTGAAGTTGCATCCGAGTGGCAAGAAAAAGGTGCATCTTATATACATATCGTCGACCTCGATGGTGCAAAATCAGGAGAATCAATTAATCAAGACCAAATCAGGGAGATTGCAAGAAAAACTAAGATTCCTGTTCAAGTTGGCGGCGGGATTCGTTCTTTACCTATCATTGAAAACTATATTTCTGCTGGTGTAGAACGTGTAATTATCGGTACAGCTGCGATTAAAGATAAAGCATTCCTAACAGAAGCTGTCAGTAAGTATGGTGAAAAAATTGCAGTATCCATCGATGCAAGAAATGGTTATGTTGCAACAGACGGCTGGACAAAAGATAGTACGGTAATGGCGATTGACCTTGTAAAAGAGTTAGAATCCATCGGCGTAAAAACCATCGTTTATACCGACATTTTAAAAGATGGCATGTTAAAAGGGCCAAATTTTGAAGAACTAAAAACAATTAACGAAGCAACAACGATGAATGTCATTGCATCTGGTGGTGTCTCTTCAATAGAAGATATTCATAAGCTAGAAACATTGAACCTCTATGGTGCGATCATCGGAAAAGCACTTTATGACGGTACATTTAAATTTGAAGCGTTATTGGAGGACGATAATAATGCTGGCTAAACGAATTATTCCTTGCCTTGATGTAGATAAAGGCCGCGTTGTAAAAGGGAAAAAATTCCAAAATATTGCAGATGTAGCCGACCCAGTTGAACTGGCAAAACGGTACAATGACGCTGGTGCAGATGAACTCGTTTTCTATGACATTACTGCTTCCAATGAGGAGCGGAATATTTTCCTAGATGTTGTTGAAAAAGTGGCGAGAGAAATCTCTATCCCCTTTTCTGTTGGTGGAGGAATTCGTAGCATAGACGACATTAATCGTGTCCTTCGCTCTGGTGCTGAGAAAGTTTCGATTAACAGTGCAGCAGTCACAAATCCATCCCTAATTAAACAAGCAGCTGCAAAATTTGGAAACCAATGCATTGTTTTATCCATCGATGCGAAGGAAACATCCCAAGGAAAATGGGAAGTTTTTATCAATGGTGGTCGTAAAAATACAGGCATTGACGCAATTGAATGGGCAAAATACGGTGAACAGCTTGGTGCAGGTGAAATTGTTATTAATGCCATTGACACAGACGGAGAAAAGAATGGATATAATATGACACTTACAAGGGCAATTGCAGGTGCAGTTAATATTCCAATCGTTGCAAGTGGTGGTGCAGGGAAATTAGAGCATTTCAGTCAGGTTCTAAAAGAAGCAAATGCTGATGCTGCCTTAGCCGCGTCGGTATTTCACTATGAGGAAATTCCAATTCCCACTTTAAAAGCATATCTAGCTGCCGAAGACATCATTATCAGGAGGGAAATGTAATGAAGGTAAACATACCAGAATTAAAATTTGACGAAAAAGGGCTTATACCTGCCATTATTCAGGATGCTGAAACTGGGAAGGTCCTTACATTAGCCTACATGAACGAGGAATCTTTACAGAAAACATTAGATACCAATGAAACATGGTTTTTCTCAAGAAGTAGACAAGCACTTTGGAATAAGGGGGAGACATCAGGTAACAAACAACAGGTGCAAACAATAACATATGACTGTGATTCAGATGCTCTTTTAGTACAAGTAAAGGCACTTGGGCCAGCATGTCACACTGGTGCAGCAACGTGTTTTCATAATGACCTTTACACAAATGAAGTACCATCACATGATATTATTCCACAGGTTGTGACGAAGATTAAAGAGCGCCACGAAGACCCAGTAGAAGGATCTTATACTGCATACTTATTTGAAAAAGGCATTGATAAGGTACTTAAAAAAGTTGGTGAAGAAACAAGCGAAGTTATCATTGGGGCAAAAAACAATGATAAGCAGGAAACGACAAGCGAAATCGCCGACCTAACCTATCATACCCTTGTTTTAATGGAAATGTTAGGCATAACTACAGTAGCTATAAAAGACGAATTAAAGAAGAGACATATTAAGAAAGAAGGACAAGAAAAGGAATGAATCCAACATAACAATAGACGAAATCATCCTGATTTCGTCTATTGTTCTCTTATATCAAGATCTCAATCTCAGCAGATTCCCGAAGCTCAGCAACTCTTTCTGCTAACTGCTCACTTTGCTCTTGTCTTGAAAGAATAGATTTTATTTCTTCTTCAACTTCTTCCGTATCTAATTCAGCGATTCTTTCTGGGTTTTGTTCTTTCAATTGATTGTAGTATTCTTCTATTTCTTCATCGGTAACTTCAACATCAAACTCATGATCCATATATTTAACAGTTACTAGATCATCAACAAGCTGATTTTTAAACTCATCTTCCGTAATTTGATACGTCTTTAGAACTTGAGAAAACTGCTCTTCGTCTGTCTCCTCTTTCATTGTATCTATCTCTATTTGTGCTTCTTCATCTGTCACTTCAATTCCCAAGTTCTTAGCATCCTGATTGATAAGTTCTTGTTCAACAAGGATAGATACAGATTGTTCCTTTACCAAATCTAAGTCGCTAACATCTTGTCCATATTGATCCATCATTAATTTCACTTGGGTGTAGATTTGATTATATTTATCCCCCTTTATTTCTGTATCATTTACACGAACAACCGATTCATCTTCATCCAATCGCTCGTCATTCGTTATTTCAACTTGCCCAGTATCATCAGTACCATTTTCATCATCGTTACATGCTACTAGAAACAATGCCAGTGTTAATATCATTAAAAATGTTAATATTTTCTTCATGTATATCCCTCTTTTCCCTACGTCTTTCTTCATTCAACCATACTTTATATTACCATTTCAAGTATAGGAGTAAAAGGAACAATCAAAAAAGGGAAGAATGCAGTAATTGGGCCCGTTCACTTAATAGGAATATATTATCCCTTCCCCATTCCCGTCATTTTAATGCTATATCACTTAACTTAATTATTTTGTCCGCAAAATCTTCCCCATTGCTTTTCCTTTTGCTAACTCATCAACCAGCTTATCCAAATAGCGAATTTCCTGCATCGTTGGTTCTTCGATGTCTTCTACACGGACACCACAGATGACACCTTTGATCAAAGCCCGTGAAGAATTCAGTTGGGGAGCTTCCGCAAAGAATGTCTCAAAATCTGTCTGTTTTTCCAGTTGCATTTCCAACGCTTCCTGGCTATACCCCGTCAACCAACGGATAATTTCATCGACTTCTATTTTCGTACGTCCCTTTTTCTCCGCCTTCGTAACATAATGAGGATAGACGCTTGCGAAACTCATTGTATAAATCTTATGTTTGGTCATGATGTATCCTCCCTTACTCGTTTCCTATATGATAGTCACCAAGTTCCTTTTTCCTCAACTAAAGCACGAGTTCATTAAATTATTGTCCTAAATGTTTGTATTCTATCACTTCTACATTAAACGCATGACTACAACTAATTTTAGGACTATTACAAGATGGAGATACCCTTACCTTAACCAAGTCTTCTGCATATTCAAATGGATTATTGTTATTATCGGGAACTTGAACCATTATAGAAATATCATATGAATGGTTGTTGTTATAAACAATATTTACAATCCTCTGTTTCCCCCATCCAAAACTAGACTTCTCCTTTCCCCCATACTCTTTTACCACCCTTTTATCAATGGCTGGATATATAATATCCCAAATAACATCTTCTGTCGTAACATACCAGTCTTCCGCATAGGGTTTAGCTTCCTTTGGCTCTTGGGGTTTAGCATTAACTAAATAGTTATTTGTGGCAAATATTATTAAAATTGTAGAGAATAAAATCACTTTCTTCAAGATGCTCACTCCTATAATTTTTGCAATTAGTCTTCGCATCTTAATATACTTTATCCACAGAAAAAAATGACTATCAACCTACCTTTGATAGTCATTTTAATTTTTATTCTTCAATGTTTGAGATAGCTAGCGGAAACCATTAGGAACTCCTAATTAGTTATTGATATACTTTTCGAAAATAGCTCCATAATCTTTTTCATGATATTTTTCTCTAATTGAAGTTAGCCACGAAAAACCAAACTCTGTAATTTGTTTATACTGTTCAGCAATATTCGTTTGGTCAGTCCTTGAATTTTGTAAGACAGAAACAGCTTTATCCAAGCTTTGATTAGCCATATTTAAGATTACTTCATTTTCATATGTTTGTTCTGCTATAAACATTAGCGCCTTATATAGATCTTTCAGCTTTTCAATTTCATCTTTGTGAACATCAATACTATATGAATTATTTCCAAGGGTAAATTTAATTTCTATATCCATATCAATTCTTCCGGCCGTTTCTAAGAACACATTAGAAAACTTAAATTGCGAATATGGAAAACGTTTTAATGTTCTTTTGGATGAAGTTGCATTTTCCCCATCAACATGAATAAAAGCAATGTTCGTAAAACAATATTCATCCGATTTGGTTTTTATTAGGAAATAAATCTTTTCATTGTCTTCATGTCGAACATAATCATCAGCATCTGTTTTATCATAATCCGCTGGTCCAATAATTTTCCCAATATCCGATAATCCTAACGCATCTGCAGCAATTTTTTTAAGCATATTTCCATCCTCCCCTAATTAAACTATTCATTTCTATAAAATTAATGTTATTAAAATACCAACAACTAGTAAATAGGCAACTTGGACTATCACCAAGTTGCCTATCGTTACTTTTATTCAGTTAAATTAATCGAAGCTAATTTATTCCAATTCAGCTAGGATTTCTTCTATCTTCGCAAGCTCAGATTGTAAGCCACCGCCACTTAAGTACCAAAGTGGACCATCTAAATATACGATACGGTTGTTCTCATATGCTTCAGTCTTTTTAATAATATCGTTTTCCATGTCAGCTTCTATATTTGATTCTCCGCCTGTAGCAGCTGTTCGATCGATCACCATCAACACTTGTGGATCAAATTCTAATATTGCTTCAAAACCGAAGTTGGAACCGTGAGAAGAAGCCTCAATATCTTCTGTTACTGGTTTAAAACCATATATGTCATAAATGTAACCGAAACGAGAGTTTGTTGAGAACCCAGATAATTTACCTTCGTTGTACATCGTAACAAGGCTCGTTTCAAAATTAGCTGTTAAAGCATTTACTTCCTCTAAAGCTGAATCGAATTTAGCAAGATATTCTTCAGCTTCAGCTTCTTTACCAAACATTTCAGCTGCAATATCTACCGAAGCTAAGAATGTGTTCCAGTAGTCATCTTGTTGAGCACCTACGAACACTACATTTGGAGTGATGTCTTTCAATTGTTCATAGAATGTAGCTTGACGGCCGGAGATAAAAATTACATCTGGCTCTAATGCAGCAATATCTTCAAGCAATGGTTCTTTTAACGTACCTATATTTTCATATTCATCAGCTGAGTAATCTTCAAGATGTGCCGGCAAGGTGGATTCTTTTGCAACTCCAACGATACCATCAACACCTAGTGCATCAAGCGTGTCCAAGAAACCGTAGTCAAAAACTACAATTCTTTCAGGCATGGATTCAAAAGTTACATCTTCATACGTGTATGAATCACTTCCATCTCTACTTTCACTTGAAGAAACAGTAGGTGAAACTGTCATTGGATATTTAGACCCTTCATCTGTTGATTCTTCAGCCGCTTGCTCCTCATTTGTTGCGCTTTCTTCATTTGCAGACTCATCTGTTGATTCATCCGTTCCACCACAGGCTGCAAGAATAAATACTAGCATTGCAAAAATTACACTTAGTAATTTCCAGTTCTTCATTATACTATCTCCCCTTATGTATGTTTTAATCAATAATGATAATCATTATCAATTAACTATTCCCATTATAGTTGTATTAATCGTAATCGTCAATACTTAACTTTAACAATTCACAACTTTATTTTTACTTTCAAAAATACGTTCGCTATTATAGCTTTCCACAATAAAAACGCCTTAATCAAAAGTATGTAAAAACATTTCGAATAAGACGTTTACATTTTATTTTTATATACATATGCTATGCATGAGAATTAAAGTATACACAAATACGACATCCATTCTGCACTTGAACTGGGATATCCATGTCATAAATTTCACGGAGTGCTTTTGAATTTATAATATCTTGTGTAGGGCCGTTTTTTACTAACTTTCCATCCTTCAGAGCAACAATACGATCTGAATAAACGGATGCAAAGTTAATATCATGTAAAACGATAACAACCGTTTTTCCCAAATCATCAACTAGCTTGCGTAAAATCTTCATAATTTGAACTGAGTGCTTCATGTCTAAGTTGTTTAATGGTTCGTCCAGCAATACGTAATCTGTATCCTGTGCGATAACCATTGCAATAAATGCCCGTTGTCTTTGCCCACCAGATAATTCATCGATAAACTCATTCTGCATATCTTCTAAATTCATATATTCAATCGCTTGATCGACAAACTTATCATCTTCTGCTGTCAAACGCCCTTTAGAATAAGGATAACGTCCAAATGAAATTAATTCACGTACTGATAAACGAACATTTGTATAGTTGGATTGCTTTAAAATGGATACACGTTTTGCAAATTCACCCGACTTCCACTTTTTCACATTATTTTGATCAAGCAATACATCACCTGTGTCTGCATCTAATAATCGACTCACCATTGACAGTAATGTTGATTTACCAGCACCATTCGGCCCGATAAAAGATGTAATTGTTCCCGGCTCAATTGTTACTGAAACATTTTCTACAACACTCTTTTTACCAAATCGCTTCGTCAGTTCTTTGATTTCAATCATCTTGTAGACCTACTTTCTTTTAGTAATAAGTATATGAAGTAAATTCCACCAATAAAGTTGATGATAACACTTAACGTCGTACGTAATTCAAGAATATGTTCAACGAAAAACTGTCCACCAACTAAAGCAATAATACTAATTAAACTTGCCCCTAAAATTAAAATAGAGTGCTTATACGTTGATAAGAATTGATATGCCAAGTTTGCTACGATTAGTCCCAAGAAAGTAATTGGACCAATTAGTGCAGTGGATGTAGCAATTAATACCGATGATAAGATTAAAATATTCATTACCATTCGGTCATAGTTGATACCGAGGTTCATTGCGTTTTCTCGGCCAAGTGACATAACATCTAATTTGCCCATAATACGATACCCGTAAATAAATGCGATGAATAATATACCGATAGAAATATATAAAAGCTCTGATTTTACGTTTGTAAAACTTGCAAAAAGGCGCGTTTGTAAGCTTAAATATTCTACTGGGTCAATTAAGACTTGTAGGAACGTTACAAGACTACCTAGAAGTGTTCCTATAATCATACCGATTAATAATAGCAAATAAATCGGATGCTTATTTGTTCGGAATAGAAAACGATATAAAATAAGTGCAAATAAAACCATTGCGATTACCGCTGCTCCGAAGTTTAAATAATGATTTAACACCCAAATTGACATAGAACCCGCAAAGAAGTAAATCAGTGTTTGAACTACCTCATACATCGAATCAAGTCCCATAACGGATGGGGTTAAAATACGGTTTTGTGTAATTGTCTGGAACACAACTGTCGAATAGGAAATCGCAATCCCTGTTACAACCATTGCTCCTATACGTACCATACGTCTTGGAAATGCGTAATCAAATCCACCTTTTATATCATAAAATGCGTAAAGCAAGATACCAATAATCGCTAAAACTGCTAAAAAAATTAATTTTGTACTATTTTTTTGCATATGCTCTCCCCCTAAATAGCATGATTAAGAAGATTGCACTACCGATTACTGCCACTGTTACGTTTACTGGTATCTCATACGGATGGACGATGACACGACCGATGATGTCACATATTAACAAGAACATAGATCCAAGTACCATTGTATGAGGTATTATTTTACGTAAATTATCACCCAAATAAAGCGATACAATGTTCGGTACGATAAGACCTAAAAACGGTATAACACCAACAGTTAGTACGACAGATGTTGAAATGATTGCGACTAGAACAAGACCGATATTAAGCACAAACTTATAGCTTAAACCTAAGTTTTTTGCAAAATCTTCACCCATCCCAGCAACCGTAAACTTGTTCGCATAAAGATAAGCTAATATAATGGCTGGAATACTTACATAAAGCAGCTCATAGCGACCTGCGATAATTAATGTAAAGCTTCCCATTAACCAAGATGAAATATTTTGGAGAATGTCTGCTTCGTAACCAAAAAATGTTGTAATCGATGACAAAATGTTCCCATACATAATTCCTATTAATGGAACGAAAATGGCATCCTTAAATTTAATACGGTCCAAAATTTGCATGAAAACTAATGTTCCTACTAAAGCAAATGCAAAGCTGAAAATAATTTGCTGCGTATAGGTTACATTCGTAAAAAACAGCATTGAAATCATAATCCCTAATTTAGCTGCATCTAATGTTCCAGCCGTTGTTGGGGATACAAATTTATTTCGACTTAAACTTTGCATAATTAAACCTGCAATACTCATCCCAGCCCCCGCCAATATAATCGCCAATAAACGAGGCAGTCGACTGATTAAGAAGATTTGTGTCTTATCAGAATCTAAATCTAGTAAATCCCCTAAACTGATATCAATTGCGCCTATAAATAGCGATATAAATGACAGGACGATAGTTGCAATTATTAACATCCATAATCTCATTTGTAATCCCCATAACTTGTTTATTCTCAGATAATAATTGAAAATATTATCATGCTGAGTCAACTCATAATTGCTCTTTTTGTAAATTAAATATTTCATTATAACTGTTTTTGAAACCTTTTAAATATAATGTAATTAAGAATGATTATCACCTTTTAATCAATCTAAATAAGAATGATATTCATTATCAATTAGCTATCAATTATAAGTATAACAGAATTATAGAGTGCGTCAATAAAAACAAGCCTATATAGGTTACATTAATTGTTTTTTTTATTAGAAAATTTGGCGTTCGCTTTTGATCGCTGAAAATAAAAAACTAACCATTTTATCACTACTTGTAAAATGGTTAGTTTCCCTATTTATTCTTTTATTTCGCATCCATCATCCGTGCAATACGATGTCCCTTGTTTATTAGGATTTAAGGATTGAAGAACCGGTTTCTTAGCTTCTTCCTCCCAGACTTTTTCAAGTACTTCGCTAAATACTTCTTCTGGTTGTGCACCTGATACTGCATATTTCTCATTAAATACAAAGAACGGAACACCTTGGACCCCAATTTGACGTGCTTCATTAATGTCTTCTCGAACATTCTTTGCGTGTAAATTAGCATCTAGTACATGCTTAACATCTTCTTTGTTCAAACCAACTTCACCAGCAAGTTCAACCAATGTCTGGTGGTCACTCATAAGTTTTGATTCAGTGAAATATGCATGTAGGAATCTTTCCGTGATTTCTTTTCCTTTACCTTTTGTTTCTGCGAATTTCGCAACTCGATGTGCATCAAATGTATTTGCATACTTCGCCGTATCAAAATGATAGGTTAATCCTACCGTTGTTGCTTGCTCAGCTACTTGCTGATTCATGACTTTCACCTGTTCAAGCGGTATTCCTTTTAATTCAGAGAATGTTTCATAATAGTCCTTACCTGGTATATGTTTCGCTGTCGGATCTAGTTGATAACTCTTATATTCCACGGTTACTTTGTCACGATGTGCAAACTTTTCCATGGCATGTTCCAATCTTCTTTTACCAATATAACAAAATGGACAAACAAAATCTGACCAAACTTCAATTTTCATTATAAACACCACCTTTACTTGAGATTATTGTAGCATAGCAGTTTTTTAACGAAAAATGATGTGCTTAGAATGTATGTCATGTAGTTTGTGCGAATAACAAGATATGCTACATGTAAATAAATGGAATACCAGGCAATGCTAGTATTATATGGGCGGGTAATGTTGATTTATGGGGACAGTGAGCGGCAAATCATTTTTACGCAGGTTCTGCATTTATCAGCGAATACCCGCCAATAAGAAAACAGCTAACCAATGTTAACTGTTTTCCTCTAATAAAGACGTTCCCATAATGCTAACGCGTTTTGTATTTTTTAATTCTTCAATTGTCTTAGCACCAATACCAAACATTGTCATTCTTAATTCAAGTTCAAGTTGCTCCATTGTTTGGATTACTGCTTCTGGTGATTCCGTTGCTGCTTTTAGTAAGTGCCGTGCAAAACCAACCATATCCGCTCCTAACGTAATTGCCTTAGCAGCATCAACCCCTGTCTTCATACCTCCACTTGCAACTAAAGGTACTTCAGGAAGATGACTTCTAACAGATACCAAACAGTCTTTTGTTGGTATTCCCCAATTATTAAATGCCTCTGCAGCAGCTTTTCTAAGTGGGTCTCTCGAACGTAACTTTTCAACCTGGCTCCATGATGTACCACCAGCACCAGCCACATCAATATATGCTATTCCAGCATTGTAAAGTTTTTCAGCAACGGTACCATCAATTCCAAAACCTACTTCTTTTGCTCCGACAGGTACTTCTAATGTTTTACAGATTTTTTCTATCTTTGGTAACAGATTTTCAAAGTTTAAATCTCCCCCATCTTGAACAGCTTCCTGCAAACTGTTTAGATGTAGGACAATTGAATCCGCGTTCGTCTTATCAATAATACGCTGACATTCTTCTGGACCATAACCATAATTTAGTTGAACTGCACCAAGGTTAACCGTTAGTGGTGTATTCGGTGCATGTTTACGAAGCAAGAATGAATCCTCATACTTGTCACTTTCAAGAAACGCTCGTGTTGAACCAATTGCAAGTGCCCAGCCTTTCTCTTCTGCAGCAATAGCTAAATTTTGATTAATAGTTATCGCTAAATCCGAACCACCTGTCATTGAACTTACTAAAAACGGTGCCTTTAACGTCTTGTCCAAAAAGTTGGTATTGATATTAATATCATCAAAGCTAATCTCCGGTAGAGCATTATGTATAAAATGAATACCTTCCAGACCAGTAGATTTATTTACACCCTCTACATTGCCTGTTAGACATAGACGTATATGTTCTGTTTTACGCTGATTGATGCCTTTTTCCATCCTTGAGGTACCTCCAAGTTTTAATTTATTATTACCTTTAAGTTTACCCTTTTCACCTTCTAAATGGAAGTGAAGTGAATGTAAGATAGGCGGCTTTTTCAAGTGACTGAATGTATGGTATGTTTAGTAAAACAAGGCGGGAGGTAAGGAAATGATTGAAAAAGCAAAAGCATTTGCAACCAATGCACATATGGGGCAAACAAGAAAGAATTCAAATGATGCTTATATCACACACCCCATTCGAGTTGCACAGAGATTAAAGGATTGTAATTTCAGTGATGAACTAGTATGTGCAGCATACTTACATGATGTTGTTGAAGATACGCCTTTTAACATTGATGATATCGATAGAGAATTCGGTCCTGCTGTTGCTACGTTGGTTGCGGCTCATACGGAAGACAAAACCAAATCATGGAAAGAACGAAAGCAACTTACCATTGATACAATTAAATCTGCTGATAAAGAAATAAAATATTTAATCGTCGCCGACAAGCTTGATAATCTACTTGGATTAGAAAAGGACCTTCTAGAACAAGGTGATACTATTTGGAGGAAGTTTAATGCAGGGCCAGATAAACAGAAATGGTATAACGAGTCAATCGCCAAAAATATGTACACTGGTTTGAAAGATGATGAGATTCCTGGATACTTCAAGGAATTTGAAGAGGCTGTGAAGCGCGTATTTGGTGGTATGGGCTAATGCCCGATGTAGGGGGTGCTTTTTCTCGGGATATCCACCGTATTCTCTCTATAAAAAGCCCTCAAAAGTTTACTCTCTCAACTTTTGAGGACGCTTCTTACTACCAAGGCTTCGATTACCTATTGTATTTATACTTACTTCTCAAATCTTTACTAACCTGTTTCCACCGATTCTTTTCATTTAACTTCGCTTTTTGATCTTGTTTCCGTTTCTCGTACGCTAATTCCCTTTGAAGCTTTACATAACTTTGAAATCTATCCTTGGTGAGCTCACCATTTCCTATAGCTGCCTTCACACCACAGCCTGGTTCGGTTTCATGCTTACAGTCAGTAAACCTACACTTGTCAGTGAATTGTTCGACATCCTGAAAAGTAGTATCTATCGCTGATTCACCTTGCCATAATTGCAGTTCTCTCATTCCAGGTGTATCAATAATTAATGCCCCATTAGGAAGCATAAACATTTCACGGTGGGTAGTGGTATGACGACCTCTACTATCAGACTCTCTAATACCTTTTGTTTCCTGAACTTCACTACTAAGGAGTGTATTTACGAGCGTAGACTTTCCAACACCTGATGAACCTAACAGCGCGGCTGTTCGTCCAATTGGCAAATGTTCGAGCAAATCAACCATGCCTTCTCCACTTACACTACTAATCGCAATAATCGGTACACCAATCGCAACCTCTTCCACTTGGGAAATTGCTTGATCCACTTCTCTTTGCGTGCATTCATCCTTTTTCGTTAATACAACAACTGGCATTGCTCCACTTTCATACGTAGATAAAATATACCGTTCTATTCTACGTACGTTCAAATCATGATTTAGTGAATTTACAATTAACACCGTGTCTATATTTGCGGCGACAATTTGTGCTTCTGTAACTTCTCCAGCTGCTTGACGAATAAACCTACTTTTACGTGGAAGGACACGATTTATAACAGCCTTCCCTTCATCCCTTAATTTCTTCACTTCCACCCAGTCACCTATCGCGGGAAAATCAAGTGATGAACCTGCATCATTTAAGAACTTCCCACTCACATGCGCAAGAAATTCCATCTCACCATCAGATATGCGGTAGCTATTTTTCTGTACAGTCGTCACACGCGCCATCAGTTGTGTATCCTGGTCTTCATTAGTACTGCTCCAACCTAATTTTCGAAGCTTATTCAAATTAAATTTCCTCCTATTAATTGGAGGAAAAGTCAATTATACCGACTGTTCCTCCATTTCGATGTTTGTAATGTTGTTTTGATTTTTATATTTTGATTAATGTTTACAGTCATAAAACATCACTCCTTTCAAAATAGAAGAACTTATTAGCAATAGTTTACTCAATTTTCTATAAAAATGCCACTATTTTATTAAAAAAAGGAAACCAGCCATACATTGAACGTCTGATTTCCTTTTAATTTATCTTCTGTTCATTTCACTCGGCAAGCTATTATTTCTCATATTCCGATCTAATGCAGCAATTTTATCCATTTCCTCATTACTTAATTCAAAATCAAATACATTTAAATTCTCTTCCATTCTAGATGGTGTTACTGATTTCGGAATGACTATTACTCCAGATTGCAGGTGCCACCTGAGAATTACTTGGGCTGCTGACTTCTTATGTTTTCCAGCGATTCCCTTAATTACTTCATCATGTAATACGTCATTACCATTCATTAATGGACTGTAAGCTTCAACAATTATATTATGTTCCAGACAGAAATGCTTCAGTTCCTTTTGTTGCAGATAAGGATGACATTCCACCTGGTTAACGACTGGGACAACTTCACATTCATTTAGAAGACGCTCAAGATGTTCCGTATCAAAATTACAAACACCAATTGCCTTTACTCGTCCATCTTTATAGAGCTTCTCTAGCGCTTTGTATGTTTCCACATATTGATCATATTTAGGCGCTGGCCAGTGAATGAGATATAGATCAACATAATCAAGTCCTAGTTTTTCAAGACTTGTATCAAATGCCTTTAATGTATTGTCATAACCATGGTCACTATTCCACACCTTTGTCGTTATGAAAAGTTCTTCGCGAGGAATACCGCTATCTGCAATTGCTTTTCCTACCCCAACTTCATTACCATAAATCATTGCTGTATCGATAGAGCGATACCCAACTTCAAGTGCCTTCTTAACAGCTGGTGTTGCCTCATCGTCGGGCACTTTCCATACACCAAACCCTAATTGTGGCATGCTGAGACCATTATTTAATATGATATTTTGCATTTGCTTACATCCTTTCGCCTGTAATACCTAGAGTTTATCATAGGTCAATCTTGGAATTAAACTTTAGCAATCCCCTTCCTTCCATTTTGCCCTAGCAAATGTAAAATTCCCTTCAAACTTTGTTAATCGTTGCTCAGTCAATAAATATGTTATAGGAAATATACGATCTAGAAAATACCGATCATGGGATACAGCAACGATTGTTCCTTCAAATTGCTCCAAGGCATCTTCTAATACCTCTTTGGACTCGATATCTAGATGGTTGGTAGGTTCATCTAAAATTAATAAATTATGGTCTTGATAAACCAGTTCCGCTAAACGTAAACGCATCTTTTCTCCACCACTTAGGCTTTTCACTTTCTGAAATACTGTATTCCCATAAAAAAGAAATGTAGCAAGGATTCCTCGTGCTTCACCTTCCGTAACATGAACATGCTCCCTGAATTCATCCAGAACCGTTTGTTCACTATCCAATTCCAACATATGTTGCGATAGCACTCCAACCGATAAATTACTACCCAGTCTAACGGTACCTTTATCGGGGTCTTCATGTCCTAAAATCATCTTCAGTATTGTTGATTTACCAGTTCCATTTACACCTACAACGGCAATACGCTCCTGGAATCTAACATGAAGGTTCAAGTTATCAAATAACCTTTTCTCATCAAATTGCTTACAGATTTCCTCCATTATAATGACATCTTTTCCACTTCGCTTATTCATATGAAAATCAAGGTTCATCTTTTTCTGTTCTAGTATTGGACGTTTTTTTACTTCGATTCTATCTAATGCCTTTTCCATACTTTTCGCTCGTCTATGCATACTAGCATTTGGTGGATTGGCTTGATTTGCCCATTCTTTTAAGCGCTTAATGGTCTCCTTCATTTTCTTAATCTTCTTCTGTTGGTCCCTGAATTGCTGGAACTCATTCAACAATCGTTCTTCTCTCTGTTTTACGTAATTCGAATAGTTTGTATGGTATTTTATTAATTCACCCTGGTCTAATTCTAGAATCGATGTCACCGTTTCATCTAAAAAGTAGCGATCATGGGACACAATAATAACCGTGCCCTCATACTGCTTAATAAAATCCGTTAACCATTCAATAGCCAAGAAGTCCAGATGATTTGTTGGCTCATCCAACAATAATAACTCTGGCGCCTTTAAAAGCAGACTAGCTAAGCCAACCTTTGTCCGTTCACCACCTGACAACTGGGCCCACTCTTTGTCAACAAGATCAGCTATTTGCAGTCCATGCGTTATCCTTCTTACCCCGGCATCGACTTCATAGCCGCCTTTTTCTTGGAAGGTTTCTTGTAATTCACTATATCGTTCTACATAACGTGTTAGTTTTTCTGGATTGGTTTCTACAGACATCTTTTGTTCCAAATTCGTCATCTTTATTCGTAAATCATTTAATGAAGTAAATACATCATAAAGGATACTCTCCACATTTTTATCACCTTCAACATCCGGCATTTGTTGCAATAACCCAACCGTTAAGCCTTTTTTCCAAGAAATCGTTCCTGATGAGGGCTCTGCTTGCCTAGCAATAAGATGTAATAACGTTGTCTTTCCTTCACCATTTCTTCCAATTAAGCCGATACGCTCACCTAGCTTCATTTCAATGGAGAGATCACTAAATATCGTGTTTCCTCCATACATTTGCGCTACTTTTTGCATGCTACAAACAATCATTTTCTCTTCCTCCGTTATAGAAGAGACATTTTACCAATATTAGAAAACATAGGCTTAGCCAAGCCTTTTAAGTGGCAGCCTTCGTTGCACTAACGCACGTACGGAATTTTCATACTTTTTCACATACCAAAAAGACGTCAGGAGAGCGTGTCTCCCAACGTCTAAAATCCGTTCGTAGGTAGATGTCTCTTACTGGTATTTTTGCGCTAAATTGTTCTAAAAAAGGACAGACTTATCCCTTTAACAAAAAATGCCGCAAAAATTGCATAACGAATAGCAAGATATGCTTTTATCTTCGTCATGCCACTACCAGTAAAATTCATCAAACCCACCTCCTTTTATTATTTTTATTTTATTTTAAAAAGTTCAAGGAGTCAATACCCAAAAATAAAGGCTAAGCATAACTAAATATTAATTCCGGATTTGATATAAACTTCGAACTAATTTGAATTGTAATGGAAAATGTTGAAGGATAGCGATTTCACCTTAATAAAACCACTTTTTTCAAGCCCCAAAAAACTTAACCTTCATTCCAAATAATTCCTCCGCACTTCTTCTCATGGTCAATCTCCACATTAAAATAATGCTTTTTATAGAAATACTCCAATCTGTCAAAATGATCGGCGTCTCTTTTTGCGATATCACCAGTTATATACTGAATATTCTCTTCTCCAGCCATTTCCTTTAAATGACTGATTAAAACTGATCCATAACCTTGATTCTTTTCACCTTTTATATCTGCAATGTGCAATGTATTATCATTTTTAAATTCCGCCTGAATTGCAGAATGCCATTTTCCACGATAAGGCTTTCTGCAATCATGTAGCATTAACTGAAGAGAATTATCATCTTTATTCGCATAAATAATAACCCAATTATCATCTCTTACTTGGTCAATACTAACGATTTCTGATTCCTTTGCAATTTCTTTCATGTTGTTCTGCATACGGAATAGTTGGATCTCTAAGGTGTCAAGCTCCTCTTGTAATTCACCTTTCGTTTTCTCTTCTTGTAAGAAGGCCGAATACACCATATCAAACACCTTTCTTATATTTATAGACAAACACAATTTGCTATTCTACTAGATAACTAACATTCGTTCAAGTCGTCTAAGTTTTACTTTTTACTAAATTAGAAGAATATTTATAGTTTTTTTACAAAAGTCTTTGTAAAAAACAAAAAATAATGTAAAATTAGGTATAATTACACAGAAATTTAGCAATATTTATCCAACAAAAGGGGGAGGTCATCATGAAAAAGATAGCTAGAAAGAAAAAAGGCAAGAAAAATATACCTTTCAATTGGAAAGATATAAGGATAAGCAATAAATACTTAATTGCCTTTTTTACCACCATTACTCTTTTCCTAATGGGAAGTGCAATTGTCTTTCTACAACTACATAGTATGCAAAAAGATATGGAGTCAATAGAAGAGCAGAACAATCTTGTGAACGATATGAATCAGGTCATTTCTCTTATTCAATTAAAAGATGTACAGATTTCTGATTATTTATTGACGCAAAGGACCGTTTTTATTGAATCCTATCATACTTACTCAGAAGAAATTAAAACCTATTTCGCCAATCTAGAACCAAAACTAAGCACAGATAAAGAGAAGGCGATTTTAGAACAAATTGTAACGAACGATAAGAGTATGGATGACATACTATTGGAAAAAATGGTTCCAGCCGTTGAAGAAGGCCGGACTGTTTATGCAACATCCCAAAGAAATTACTCAACTAATTTAAGAACAGAAACAAGTGAACTGGCTACTCAACTAATAGAGACGATAAAGGAAGAGCAAGTTAAAACCGTTGCCTCTACTTCGTCAAGCATGGCTAACAGTACAATTATTTTAATACTCTCTAATCTTTCCGTAATTATTATTGGTACATTATTTATGGCTTTAATCAGTCGAAAAATCAGGTTAAGCCTAACTAACTTAGTGAAGATAACTTCAGAAGTTTCAAGAGGAAATCTTAGTGGGGATTCGATGAAATATAACGGAAAGGACGAGATTGGGCAATTAGCTGCAGCAATTAATCTAATGAAAGAAAACATGCATAACATTGTACAAAAGGTTACAGATGCTGCGAAATCTGTATCCGAAAGAAGCGGTGCATTAAACAACTCATCAAAAGAAGTTCGGGAAGGCAACATGCAAATCGCAAGTACGATGGAAGAACTGTCTTCCGGAGCTGAGACACAAGCAAACGGAGCCTCTGATTTAGCAGAAAATATGAATACGTTTTTACAGACTGTACTCCAATCAGAGCAGAATGGAAAGGAAATCGTATTAAATTCAGAAGAGGTACTAGCATTGACAACAGATGGCACTACCTTAATGAAAGAATCCGTGAATCAAATGAAACGGATAGACACCATTGTTTCTGAAGCTGTTAATAAGGTACAAAAGCTGGATAAGCAGTCTGCCGAAATCTCTAAACTCGTACTTGTAATTAAGGGAATTGCCGATCAAACAAATCTCTTATCCCTAAATGCTGCTATTGAAGCTGCTAGGGCTGGAGAACATGGGAAGGGATTTGCTGTAGTTGCGGATGAAGTAAGAAAACTTTCCGACCAGGTTGCCTCATCCGTTGAAGAGATCAGAACGATAGTAACAAATATTCAAGCAGAAACAACACAAGTAGTTTCTTCATTGAATACTGGTTATCATGAGGTACATGAAGGAAAGAATCAGATTGAAGCTACTGGTAAGAACTTTGAAACGATCAATCACGCTGTTACAACAATGGTTGGAAAGATATCTACTATATCCTCCAATTTAAAAAACATTGCCGATAACAGTAACAATATGAATCAAACAATCGAGGACATTGCCTCTGTATCAGAAGAATCGGCAGCCGGTGTCGAAGAAGCTGCAGCTTCAGCACAACAGACGGCAGGTTCGATGGAAGAGGTCTCACATAGTGCAGATCAGCTTTTAGCGCTTGCGGATCAACTAACAGAAGAACTGAAGACATTCAAATTGTAATGTGAGAAAAGGATCCCCATAACTGAATGGTTTTGGAGGTCCTTTCTACCTCTTTAGATAACCCTCTATTCCTTACTTTCTTCTATCTCATTATTTTCATAAGATATCCAATCACTAAAACTTCCTGGATATAGTTTCACATTCTTATAGCCCGCTATTTTTAAAGCAATAATATTCGGACACGCAGATACACCAGAACCACAGGAGACAATGATTTCATGATCCTTTAAAAGAGGTGTGAAATGCTTTTCAATATCTTCTTTCTTCTTCCACCCGCCTTCTTTTGTGTAGACATCTTTCCAGAAATAGTTAACCGCTCCAGGAATATGTCCTGCCTTACGATACAAGGGCTCACTTATACCTAAATATCGGTCTCTTGCCCGCGAGTCAATTAAAATAGCTTTTTTATCCGTAATATTTGCTTTTACTTCTTCCATCGTTACAATTTCATACTCACTTAGCTTTAGCTTAAATCCCTTTTCTTGAATAACGGGAAATTCACTCGTTACATCATTCCCCTCTTCAATCCATTTATTGTAACCACCTTCTAATACATAAACACTTTCATGACCCATATACTGAAGAAGCCACCAGAATCGTGCCGAAAACATGTCATTATCTTGATCATATACAACAACCGTCGTTTCATTATCAATACCAACCTTACCAAGTTTAGTTGCTAGCACATCGAAATCTGGCAGTGGATGGCTACCACCGTGTTTTCTAACTAGCCCTGATAAATCTCTATTCAAATCTAAATAAACAGCTCCTGGAATATGGCTTTCTGCATATCGTTCTCTTCCTGCATCAGGGTCTGTGAGTTCAAATCTTACATCTACAAGAACGAGATTAGATTTGTCATGTTTTAATCTATCTTGTAACTGGTCTACCATCATAATATAAGACATTCCTATCCCTCCAAAATTTTACTCATATAATATTCATCCACAAATCTTCCATTCATATATAATGAATTTCTCTTAGTCCCTTCCACTTGAAATCCAGCCTTTTCATACAGTTTTACGCCAGCGATATTATCTGTAATAACCGTCAATTCTAGACGATGAATATGCCCTTCTGCCCATGCTTCAAGTTCTTTAAATAACTCCGCTCCGATCCCCCTGCCCGTAAATTCCTGCATAATACCAATAACGATATATGCACTGTGTTTGTTTTTATTTGTATTTCCTCCAATTGCCAATAGGTAACCAACGAGCATGTCTTGTTCAAGCGCCACAAAAATACCTGAATTTTCTTTCCCTGATAAAGCTTTAATCATATTGCATTGCTTTTCGGCAGATACGTCTCTTTCTCCTGCCTCGTACAACATATATTGACTTTCCCTTTCAACTTGTTGAATCACGTTAGCAAGTGCAGCCGCATCAGTAAGCACAGCTTGTCTAATCATCAGAAAACACTCCTTTATCTTCTTTTATCATTCTACATTTGTATGACGAAATCCTTTAATATTAGGGGCTTTTTTGAAAGCAGGGGCTTAGCCAGACCATTTTCGGCGAATGTAAATATCACAGCAAATCAGGTTAAAGGGTAAATAAACGAAACGAAAATAGTTTACAAGATAACCAGATACGTATGGCTAATATACTCCAACATGAACATGTGAATTCATCTTACTAGCACGCTGAAAAGGAAAAATAAGCATCCAATCATCCCACACATTCGGGTGGGTAATTGGATGCTTACGATAATCCTATTGGTTCCTTTTTAGTGTCCTAAACGTTGTTAATTAGTTGTTTTGCATTTTAAATAGATCCTAATTATTTTTAAATGGCCTTTGGTTTTAATTCAACATCAATATTTCCTCGGGTAGCTTTTGAATAAGGACAAACTTGATGTGCTTCCTCGGATAATTCCTCAGCTTCCTCCGGGCTAACACCTTTAATTTCAATATTTAACGTGACAGCAATTTTAAATCCTCCGCCATCTGAATCTTTCAAGAAGCTTACATCAGCAGTTGTTGTTGAATCAATCGCTTTTTTCTTATTTGAAGCTACTGAATTCAGCGCTCCATCAAAACAGGACGAATACGCTGCAGCAAACAATTGCTCGGGATTTGTTCCTTTTTTATCAGTATTTTCCGTTGGCATCACTAAATCTAGATCAAGTAACCCATCATCTGATTTTACATGGCCACCTCGTCCACCTTTAGCTGTCGCATGAGCTGTAAATAATGCTTTTTTCATTATAAAATCTCTCCCTCCCAATATAGTTGCTTACACGAGTACTATTCCTTTTCTTGTGTTTTTAAAACATTTGTAGATAAATTAACGTCTTTTCTTAATAGATAATCCTCAAAAAGTCCGGCAAAAGTGACGCATCGATATTTTGGAATAGACAAAGAAAAAAATCCCCAGCCGCTTGGCCCTATTAGTGGCATCTTCCCCTTTCCATGTGTACATTCTCAGAACAAAATATGGTAAAATATTGGTAAACCATTAAAGGAGCGACACCACAATGAAAGATGAAATCATAAAACGATTTACAACCTATGTAAAAATTGATACACAGTCAAATGAAGACTCGGATACAACGCCATCGACTCCAGGGCAGTTTAATTTAATTAATGTACTAATAGATGAGTTAAAAGAAATCGGTATGGAAGATGTAGAAGCAGATGAAAACGGATATTTAATGGCAACGTTACCAGCTAACACTGATAAGGATGTACCAACAATTGGATTTTTGGCCCATGTTGATACAGCAACAGATTTCACTGGAAAAAATGTAAATCCACAAATTGTTGAAAACTTCGACGGGAACGATATTACGTTAAATGAAAAACTAAATATCATCTTATCAGCAAAGGAATTCCCTGAACTTCCTAGTTACAAAGGTCATACCTTAATTACTACAGATGGAACAACCCTTCTAGGAGCAGATAATAAAGCAGGAATTGCTGAAATCATGACAGCAATGAACTACCTCATTCAGCATCCAGAAATCAAGCATGGTCGTATTCGTGTTGCATTTACACCAGATGAAGAAATCGGACGTGGTCCACATAAGTTTGATGTGAAACGTTTTAATGCTAACTATGCGTATACCGTTGATGGCGGCCCGCTTGGCGAATTACAGTATGAAAGCTTTAATGCAGCTGCAGCAAAGGTCACATTTAAAGGAAGTAGTGTCCATCCTGGCTCTGCGAAAAATAAGATGATTAACTCTGGAAAATTAGCAACAGCGTTTGTAGCCAAATTTCCAGAACAGGAAGCTCCTGAAAATACGGAAGGTTACGAAGGATTTTATCACTTAATTTCCATTAATGGTGACGTTGAGAAAACACAAGTTTACTATATTATTCGAGATCATGATAAAGAGAAATTTGAAGAACGTAAAACCACTGTTCAAAAATTTGTAAACGAAATGAAGGTAACATACGGTGAAGCTAATATAGAGCTAGAATTAAACGATCAATATTACAATATGGGTGAGAAAATTAAACCTGTAAAAGAAATTATCGACATCGCTAGCCAAGCAATGAAAAATTTGAATATTGAACCAGTTATTGAACCAATCCGCGGTGGTACAGATGGTTCACAACTTTCTTATATGGGACTGCCTACACCGAACATCTTTACAGGCGGAGAAAACTTCCATGGGAAATTTGAATATATTTCCGTTGATAATATGGAAAAAGCAACAAACGTCATCGTAGAGATTTGTAAACTATTTGAAGAAAAATAATGACTTAACTTGCTCAATCACCTATTCGGGGGTTCTGTTTCTTATTCTGGCGTTCGTTCTCCCATTCAGGCGGAAGCTCCCGTATAGCGACGAAAGGACTGCACCCAAGTAGCGCGTGGATGATAAAAAAGTTTGATACAATTACGTTGCCAACCTGGATTGTAACTATTCAATAATCGAACCCCATTTGGAAGATCAGAGGGTTTTAAAGATATGATTGGAGGGTTATCATGGAGTATAGTTTCAATAAGATGTCACAAGAGCAAGCAGAAGATATTGCATCAAACTGGCACTATGAAGGGAAATATTCTTTTTATAATTTTTCGGCTGATGAGGACGATCTAGCTGAACTTTTGAACCCTCAAGAACGTGGAGATAAATATTATATCGTCAAAAAGGGCAATGAAGAAATCGGATTTTTTTATTTTGCAAATGAAGGCAAATCCGTTGATATTGGCTTGGGAATGAAACCTGAATTAACTGGTAGGGGTATGGGTTTGGATTTTCTTAAAGCTGGACTAAGTTATGCAATATCAAACTATAACTCCAAGGAAATAACGCTTTCAGTTGCTACTTTTAACGAGAGAGCCATAAAGGTCTACAAAAAGGCAGGCTTTGAATCCGTTAAGACCTTCATGCAAGATACAAATGGAAGTCGTTTTGAGTTTTTGAGGATGAAGTATGAATGCTCAAAGCAAACAGCTTCAAGTTATTAAAAGATTTTGGTTAAAAGGCACGTTTAATGAACAACATAATTTCCCTTTGTTACTAAAATAAGAGTTGTATAATTGTTCACATAGAATGAATTCGTTTTGAGCAATCTTATTTCATAGCAATAGCTGGACCACTAGAGCTAGACTAAAAAGATACGCCAAGGTTAGCTTTTTCCATCGTCTAACCTTAGCGTATTTTTTACATAATATATTTTTCTATCTCTAACATGACATCATACGCACCTTCACTTTTATTAGAGGGGATAACAAGTTTTACACCACTTTCTGGGTAAAAGGCCGAATGAAAACTTACCCCTGGGTCGTAACCCATAATATGGTATTTTAAAATTTCGTCCCCCCTTCTATCAATCCAGACTCCATAGCCATAATATTCATCTTCATCACTTTCAATGTGAGGTGTAAGTAACAATGTCGTCGTGTCTTCAGTTAAAAGCTGATACGATAATAAAGCTTCCCAAAATGTAATCATATCAGGTGCCGTTACAAATGCACCACCATCTGCTCCTCCTTTAATAGGAATGGAATATACATTTGTTTTCCAACCATCTTGACCATCGATATATCCGGTAGCAGTGTTTTTTGGCAGCTGATCTAACGAAAAATATCCTGAGCTATTCATTCCAATTTTCTTAAAGATTTGCGTCTCTATATAATCTGTAAATGTCATACCAGTTGCTTGTTCAATGATTAGCCCTAACACAATATATCCCGCATTATTATAATGGAATCTTGCCCCTGGCGAAAACATCATCGTTTGGTCCTGAAACAATGGCAAAAATGTACTTAGATTATTCATTTTATACATAGGCAGTTCTTCCCAAAGCTCCTCAAAGTCGTCCATAACCTCTTCATCAAAATAATCGGCTATTCCTGAGCTATGTGTCAGTAAGTGATGAATGGTAATCTTTTCATCGAAATTTGGAAAGTTGATATCTAGACAATCTTTTAGCTTTGTCTGAAAGGTTAATTTTCCACTTTCTACTAACATTGCAATACCAACAGCAGTAAACAGCTTACATCCTGATGCAATTCCAAATCTAGTAAGTAATGTATTATTTCTTTTCTCGGAACGGTTTGCATAGCCACCTGTTGATTCGTAAAGGGTTTCTCCCCCACTTTTCACCAAAACCGCTCCCGAGAAATCTAACGTTTTTATAATATCCCCTATTCCCAATTCTATTTGCGCTTTCATTTATATCTCTCCCTCCCCATACTCACTTCACTTTTATTATACCAAATTTTGAGATAAATTGGAATAATTTGTATACATTATTGTGTTGCTCAATAACATAAATTTATGAGAAGATAGGTAGACAATAAAGCAAGTGTTTAAGAGAAAATAAAGGAGAAATACCTCATGAAAAAGCAGAAGTCTATTTTAATTTTAAGCTTCATTTTAATACTATTTTTCCTATCAGCATGTTCATTTGAAGATTTAGGCAAAGACTCTGATGATAAAAATACGGAAAAAGAAACAACGATCACTACACAAGAGGAACCAGTTGACACAGAAGATAGCATCGTAGCTCCTGAAGTAGAACTACAGAAGAAAGACCAAGGAGATCAAGTAGAGCTATTACAAAAATCTTTGAATGAAATCGGCTATACGATAGACGTAAATGGTATCTATGATGAAATGACAACCTGGGCTATTACTGACTTTCAGCTACAGCATGAGAATTTAATGGCACTTGGTGTTTATAATACAGAAACGAAGGAAGCTTTAGAGTCCTTTATAGAGAATAATCATGTAATTGAAGCCGGCTTAGGGCTACTACTTCCTGACCAGGAAGTAACAACAAATACTGGGATTCCAGTTATCAGTAACCCTTACGATCAATTAGCTTTAATTAATAAAGAACAAGCATTACCAGAGAATTATATTCCAGAAGATTTAGTTGTCCCAAATGTTCGTTTCCCTTATGAGGATGATGTCCCGAAAAAACAGATGCGACAAGTTGCAGCTACTGCATTGGAGGAACTCTTTGCTGCTGCTGACGATGCCGGTTTGGAGTTATATGCCCAATCTGGGTATCGTTCCTATGAAACGCAAAAGTCTCTTTTCGCGAATTATGTAAGCAATCACGGGGAAGAAGAAGCAAATATTTTTAGTGCAAGACCTGGTGAAAGTGAACATCAATCCGGTTTAACAATGGATGTAACCAGCCCTGATGTTTCTTTTGACTTAAATACTGATTTTGGGGATACAGATGAAGGAATTTGGCTTCAAGAACATGTAGCTGACTTTGGTTTTATCATTCGATTTCCTGAAGGTAAAGAAGATATCACACAATATCAATATGAGCCATGGCATCTTCGTTATGTAGGGAACAAAACTGCACAAGAAATCATGTCAGAGGGCATTACTTTAGAAGAATATTACAACTAGAAAAGTAGAAATCCTATGAATGGAGAATAGGATTTCTACTTTTATTTTTCTTCAGCCATTCACTTAACTTGTTCAATGAATGGCACGACGACCTTTTTAGAGACAATTAGCATCAATGGTTTTTAGATATTACTTAAGTAGATTGTTTGTAGTAGTATATCTAAAATATAACTTATTCTCATTTAACACCTCTCATATACTAAATTTCCTAAGAGAGATTAATCCTTTCAATTAAAATGGTTTCGTTATCATAAGGGCAATAATAATAATAAAAATTATATTTTCTATATGTTCCGCTTTAAATAGTTTTTTAGATAATCGATAATACGTTTCTGGTATTTCTTCTCCTTGATATTCCTTCAATAATTTCTTTATTGGTATTGATCTAGGTTTTAAAAGAAATGGTCCAAATGCTAATGCCACTAAAAATAGAATTAAACTCGTCATATACCATCCTTGTGAAAACCAGTAAGGATTTATAAATCCCATCCATATCCCCGTAATAAGTAGTAGTGTTCCACCAACCATTGTAAGAATATGTAAGGAATTACGTATTGCGAAAGCATGTCTTAGCTCCGTCATATTTGTAGGTTTCGCCTTTGTAACAACAAAAGTCATTATCAGCCCAGGCCCCATTCCTATGATAGCAGAAAAAATATGAATAAAAACGAGAATATCATAAAATGTCACTGTTACTCCCCCTGTCAATATCTATCTTACACTACTACACTAGTAATAGGGGTGTGATATTCCTCACATCCAAAGTGAAGCTTTTTTACAAAAACATGAACTTTAACTCTTTCTCTCGCTCATACAAGTGGTTGCATTATCAATCGTTATCAATTAGAATTTACTGATAATCATTTTCATTTAATATAGGGGTGACAGAATGGGACAAAGTAATTTAGCAAAAGTAATCCGTGAGCGTAGATCAGTAAAGAAAGGGTATACAAATAAGGAAGTGACGGAAGGAACTGTTCGTGAACTATTAGATACAGCAATTTGGGCACCAACACATGGGATGCGTCAACCTTGGCGTTTCATTTTTGTTGGTCATGACAGATTACCTGATTTTGCGAGAAAAGTAGCTGAGACATATCCAGAGGAAAAAAGAGAAAACAGAGAGAATTATTTAAACGAGCCCAACGCAATACTTGTTATCATCATGGAGGAATCTGATATCCCTAAACAATGGGATGAAAATTTTGGGGCTACATCCTCCATGATTCAGAACTTTTGGCTTTTAGCATGGGAAAAGAATTTAGGGGTTGTGTGGAAAACAAATCCCCATATTTATGATCAAGAGGTAAAGAAAATCTTACATGTTGCAGAGAATGAAAAAATAATAGGGTTTATTCATCTTGGATATTTCGATGAAGCCCCTGCAAGCAAAAACCGTATTTCGATTGACGATAAATTTACTTCGTATTAAAAATTAGTTCAAACGTTCGTTTGATTAATAAACTCCATCTTGTCTTTTTTTAAAATAAATTCTGAAAAACGCTTGACTTTTATTTCAGACTATTCTAATATAAACATCAATAAATTAATTATGAATTGGCTATGAAGAAGAAGAGTAATCTATTTTAAGGCACAATAGAGAGCTGGTGGTTGGTGGAAACCAGTGTGAACGGATAGATGAATGGGCTTCTGAGCTTCCAAACTGAACCATAACTTTTTATGCAGTAGGCTTTGGCGAATAGTCTCATCGTTACCCGAGACAAATATTAAGCATTGCTTGATATTACGAAAGTGAGCTGTTTTTCAGCTAATAAAGGTGGTACCACGGTCCCTCGTCCTTTTTCGGATGAGGGGCTTTTTTGTATTAAAATTTCATAACATAAATCATTGAGTAAGAGTAGTAGACAACTATTTATATGTTAAAGAGAGCTGGTGATGGTGGGAATCCAGTACATAAATGTTGCTCGAATGGACTTACGAGAGATTTCCTGAATCAAGCATAGTAGGGAAAAACGGACTTCCGACGTTATACGGATAGGGTATCGGTTTCTTTATTGATAAAGAAACCCGTATCTGAAAAAGATGAAAAGGATATTTCTTTTCAACAGAGGTGGCACCGCGGTCCAATCGTCCTCTATAGACACATATTTCTTGTGTCTATAGAGGACTTTTTTATTTAATCGCTATTACTACGAATAAGAAGGAAGGTTTGAAGCATGAAGTATAAATCTCTTCAACGAAATGCTAATTCATTAACACCAACTGATATTTTTCGTAAATTACCAGGTACGAAAAAATTCTTACTTGAGAGTACCTTTCAGCATGAGAAAAAAGGGAAATATTCCTTTATTGGTTCTAATCCTTATCAGGAGATTATCGGGACTGAAAACCGAACAACATGTATCGATCTACAAAACGGAGTCAAAGAAAGCATGGGTCTACATGCACTTCATTACTTAAAGGAGCATTTACCAATGATCGACATGAACCTCCCCCTCCCCTTTTACGGTGGGGCTATCGGATATGTTGGGTATGATGCAATTCGGCAATTTGAATATATTGGGAAAAACTTACCTGATGAAATGAATATGCCAGATATTCATTTCATGCTTTATAAAGATATTATTGTTTTCGGCCATACGAATAACCAAATTACTTTAATCGTGACAAATCCTGACGGGCAAACCGAATCCCAGCTTCAGAAAAGACTACAAATTCTAAATGAGACCTTAGAAAACACACCAACTAAAACAGCATTTGAACAAAGTAATATTCATTTTGAACACGAAATATCAGCAAATGCTTTTAAAGAAAAAGTAGAAACCGCAAAGAAGTATATTCAACAAGGGGACATCTTTCAAGTCGTCTTATCACAGCGAATGACAGCAGCTATAGAGGGAGATCCCTTTGATTTTTATCAAAAGCTAAGAAAGTCAAATCCATCTCCCTACATGTTTTATATCGATTTCGAGGATTACGTCCTATTAGGCGCTTCTCCTGAAAGTCTCGTAAAAACACAAGGAAAAGCTATCGTTACCAATCCCATTGCTGGAACAAGACCTCGTGGAGAAACACCGCTAGAAGACGAATTATTAATGAACGAACTCTTAAATGATAAGAAAGAAGTTGCAGAGCATCGTATGTTAGTAGATTTAAGCAGAAATGATCTTGGACGCGTTTGTGAAATTGGTACGATTACAATACCAACCTATATGAAAATAGAAAAATATCAACACGTGATGCACATTGTATCCGAAGTAAAAGGAATATTAAAAGCTGATTATTCCAGTATTGATGCACTCATATCTTGTTTGCCTGCCGGGACAGTTTCCGGCGCACCCAAGATTCGTGCCATGCAAATCATCAATGAATTAGAGGAGAAACAGCGAGGTGTCTATGCGGGTGGGATTGGATTTATAAACTTTAATCATGACATGAATATCGCATTAGCCATCCGTTCTCTCGTCATAAAAGATAAGAAAGCCTATTTACAAGCTGGAGCTGGAATTGTTTATGATTCCATACCTGAGGCGGAATACGAGGAAACGTTGAATAAGGCCAAATCATTAATGGAGGTAAACAAAATTGATCTTGTTAATTGATAACTATGATTCTTTTACGTATAACCTATATCAATATTTTTCTGAGGAGAATATAGAAGTTAAGGTTGTTCGTAATGATAAAATTAGCCTCCCGAAAATCGAGAATCTAAAACCTGAGGCAATTGTCATTTCCCCTGGTCCAAAATTACCCGCCCATGCTGGGATATGCATCAAACTCATTCAATCTTTCTATCAATCGATTCCAATCCTAGGAATTTGTTTAGGTCATCAATCAATTGCAGTGGCTCTAGGTGGAAAACTAAAGCAAGCAAAAACAATCATGCATGGGAAAACGTCAACAATTAGTCATGATGGAAGCGAACTATTTCAGGCACTACCTTATAACCCTGAAGTCATGCGCTATCACTCTTACGTCATTGACAAAGACTTTTTACCGAATGAACTTGAAGTCACTTCAACCGCAAACGACGATGGAGAAATCATGGCAATTCGTCATAAAAGGTATCCCGTTTATGGTGTTCAATTTCATCCCGAATCAATTGGTACTCAGGCAGGAAAGCACATCATTCAAAATTTTATTAAAGAATTTAGAAAGGAGAAGGTAAAGTGAAACATTATCTTGAAAAGTTAATTAGTCGTGAGGATTTAAGTTTTGAAGAAATGAAAGGTGCTACGAAATATTGTCTATCAGAGGAGTCAACTGATTCAGAGATTGCAGCTTTACTAACCGCACTACAAGCCAAGGGGGAAACAGCAGATGAAATTGCAGGCATCGTCGACGTTATTCGCTCTGAATCCACATTCAGCATTCCCCCTATCCCCGGTGCAATCGATAATTGCGGTACTGGTGGCGACAAGTCTTATAGCTTCAACATTAGTACCACATCAGCTTTTGTAATGGCTGGTGCTGGGATTACCGTTGCAAAACATGGGAATCGCAGTATTACAAGCAAATCTGGAAGTGCGGATGTATTAGAGGCATTAGGCGTATCCTTGACACTATCAATAGCCCATGTAGAAGAATTACTACATGAAAACAAAATCGCATTTCTATTTGCCCCAAATGTTCATCATGCTTTAAAGCCATTTACCAAAGTAAGAAAGGATCTCGGCATTGCTACCGTATTTAATGTAATCGGACCACTGACGAATCCAATTTCACTAGATTCTCAGTTACTAGGTGTCTATCGTAAAGATATGCTTGAAATGCTTGCAGAGTCTCTACAAAAATTAGGTAGACGACGAGCAGTTGTTTTAAATGGTGCAGGTAATATGGATGAAGCAACACTTGCTGGAGAAAATCACCTTGTACTCCTTGATAATGGTGAGCTTACATCTTTTACACTACGTCCTGAAGATGTCGGGCTACCTTATTTTTCAAAAGATGAAATTCGTGGTGGCAATGCGGTTGAAAATGCCGAAATCTTACAAAATGTTCTTAAAGGTAAAAAAGGTGCTTATTATGACACAGTCCTTTTAAATGCTGGCGTCGGTATTTTTACTAACGGAAAGGCAGAAACCATTCTAGATGGAATTGACATAGCAAGGGAAAGCATTGAATCTGGTGCAGCGTTAAGTAAATTAGAAAATCTAATAGAATATAGCAAGAAAATTCCAAGCGAGGTGCATTAAATGACAATTCTGGATAAAATCTTAGCAGAAAAAAGAAAAGAGGTAGAAGAACTATTAAAACAAACGTTTGATCAAATTGAGTATAAGCGTGTTCCAAAGTTTAAGCAACTGGTTGACGCTTCCGACACGATCCGTATCATATCAGAAATTAAACGTTCCTCCCCATCGAAGGGTGTCATAGATATGAATGTAGACCCTGTCACACAAGCAAAGCAATACGAAGCTTCAGGTGCAGCAGCGATTTCGGTGTTAACAGATCAAGCTTTTTTCAATGGTACGATTGATGACTTGCGTGCAGTTCGGAAAGCCGTAAACCTCCCTATCCTATGTAAGGATTTTATCATTCATTCTGTACAAATCGACCATGCAAAGGCTGCTGGTGCAAATATCATTCTATTAATTGTTGCAGCCTTAGACGACAAGAAATTAACGGAACTCTTTAGGTACGCGAAGAACTTAGATTTAGAAGTACTTGTTGAAGTCCATAATGAAGAAGAAATGCAGCGTGCATTAGCATTAAATCCAGCTTTAATTGGAATTAATAATCGAGATCTTAAGACATTCGAAGTTGACATTGCAACAACAGAAAGACTCGCTTCCATGGTAACCAATACAGAAACCATTCTAGTAAGCGAGAGTGGTATGAAAACAAAAGCCGATTGTTTACGTGCAAGTAATGTAGGTGCTAAAGCAATTTTAGTTGGTGAGACATTGATGGAGACTTCTGATATTGGTGAGACATTTAAGGAACTACAAGTCGCTCTACCAGTGAAAGGAGCGAAATAACATATGCTCGTTAAAATATGCGGAATAAAAACAAAACAAGCAGCTGATGTCGCTGTCCGCTCAGGTGCAGACTTTATTGGTTTTGTTTTTGCAGAGAGCACGCGGACTATTATCCCTGAATCTGCCGCTAGTATTGTAAAGTCGCTTCCTACTCACATCAATAAGGTTGGTGTTTTTGTAAATGAATCGATTGATAGAATAATAAAAGTTGCCGAACTTGTTGGTTTGGATTATATCCAGCTACACGGCGATGAGGATGCTGCTGTAGCTGAACGTTTACCATATAAAATAATTAAGGCTTTTTCCGTTGAACCAGAGAATTTCTTAAAACTACAATCCTACCCTTGTGATTATGTATTACTTGATAGCCCAAAAGGAAAATACCGCGGGGGTAATGGGACAGCATTTGATTGGAAAAGTGTTGATTCTCTGTCCCTTAATCATGACAAAATTATCTTAGCAGGCGGACTATCTCCCGAGAATGTAAAGCTAGCAATTCATACAGTTCGTCCAGCCGGTGTAGATGTTTCTAGCGGTGTTGAAACAGATAATAAGAAAGATCACGATAAAATAAGAAGTTTTATTCAAGAAGCAAAACATACTAGAAAGGATGATTTCATTGACAACCTATACAATGCCAGATGAAAAGGGACGTTATGGGAAATTCGGAGGACAATTTGTACCCGAATTATTAATGCCAGCTTTATTGGAATTGGAAAAGTCCTATAGTGAGGCTATTAATGATCCATCATTTATAAAGGAATTAAACGATTATTTAAAACAATATGTCGGTAGAGAAACACCCCTTTATTTTGCAAAGCAACTAACAAAGAAGCTTGGTGGTGCAACCATTTATCTAAAACGCGAAGATTTAAACCATACTGGTGCCCATAAAATCAATAACACCATCGGGCAAGGCCTTCTTACTCAACGAATGGGCAAGAAGAAAGTAGTTGCAGAAACTGGTGCAGGTCAACATGGTGTAGCAACCGCAACAGTATGTGCCCTGCTTGGACTTGAGTGTGTTGTCTTTATGGGAGAAGAAGATATTCGTAGGCAAAAACTCAATGTTTTCCGTATGGAGTTATTAGGTGCGGAGGTTCGTGGTGTGTCTAGTGGAAGTGGAACATTAAAGGATGCTACGAATGAAGCTCTACGCTACTGGGTCAGTCATGTAAATGATACCCACTATATACTAGGGTCTGCTGTCGGACCACACCCCTTTCCCAAAATAGTTCGAGACTTGCAATCTGTTATTGGGAAAGAAACTAAGAAACAAATACTAGAACAAACAGGAAAACTCCCTGACGCTATTGTTGCATGCGTCGGTGGTGGAAGCAATTCCATGGGCATGTTCCATCCTTTTATTGAAGACGAACCAGTGAAGCTTTATGGTGTTGAAGCCGCTGGAGCTGGAGTAGATACGGATAAACATGCTGCAACCCTTACAAAAGGAAAACTGGGTATTTTACACGGAACCTTATCACACTTATTACAAGATGAGCATGGACAAATTGAAGAAGCATTCTCCATTTCTGCGGGACTTGATTATCCTGGGGTCGGTCCTGAACACAGTCATCTACATGATTCGAAGCGTGTAACCTATGCTTCCATTACAGACGATGAAGCACTAGAAGCATTTCAATTTTTATCAAAAACAGAAGGCATTATTCCTGCACTTGAAAGTGCACACGCTGTTGCCTATGCAATGAAATTAGCAAAAGAATTAACACCCGATGATTCATTAGTAATCTGCCTATCCGGCCGTGGCGATAAAGATGTCGAACAAGTAAAAGCAAGATTGGGAGGAGATTAAGATGGGTAAAGAGCGAATTAATCAATGCTTTAACGAAAAGCTTGAAGCGGGGCATAATCTATTTGTTCCGTATATCATGGCTGGGGATGGTGGATTAGATATTTTAGAAGAGCGAATCAACTTTTTAGCCCAAAGTGGCGCCGCTGCAATAGAGTTAGGAATTCCGTTCTCTGATCCAGTAGCTGACGGCCCAACGATTCAAGCCGCTGGTACCCGGGCATTAAAAAACGGTACTTCTTTAGGAGCAGTTTTTAAAACGGTCGCAGCAATTAAAGAAAATCATTCTGTCCCTATTATTCTAATGACTTATATCAATCCAATTTTCACTTACGGGATAGAGCGTTTTGCAAAGGACTGTGCAAATGCAGGAGTTGATGGGGTTATTATTCCTGACTTACCGATGGAAGAGGAAGGTATGGTGGCTAGTAGCTTAACAGAAAATGATATTGCATTCATTCGACTCGTTGCGATGACAAGTCCTACCGAAAGAATTGTAGCAATCGCTAAAAGGTCGGAAGGTTTCCTCTATGCCGTATCTGTCCTAGGAACAACTGGAGCAAGGAAGGCGCATAGTAATGATGTGAAAGCCTATTTAAAGATTTTAAAAGAACATAGTTCGGTTCCAGTATTAGCTGGCTTCGGTGTATCGAGTGTAGAGCAGGCGCAGGATCTTAGTACGAATTGTGATGGCGTCATTGTTGGAAGTAAGATTGTTGAGCTCCTTCATGAAGGGAAAGATGCTGAGGTCCGAAAGCTGATACAAGGCAGTGTTATGGAAGAGGTTAGTTCTTCTTAAATATAATGCCAGCTGATAAATGCTCTCT
>NZ_RBZO01000007.1:0-76443 GCF_003628445.1 Oceanobacillus bengalensis | reverse complement strand
AATGCTCTCTTCTCGGGATAAATGCTCTCTTCTCGGGATAAATGCTCTCTTCTCGGGATAAATGCTCTCTTCTCGGGATAAATGCTCTCTTCTCGGGATAAATGCTCTCTTCTCGGGATAAATGCTCTCTTCTCGGGATAAATGAAACGGGCAAGCTACAAGTAGCTTGCCACGTTTCATTTTAATTCAATACTGGGTAACCTAGTTTTTCAATCAGTTCTTGTAATTGATCTGCACTTACCGCTTCCTCATTATAAGTTGCTTTCACTTTACTTGAGTTGAATAAAACTTTTGCCTCATCAACTCCATCCATTTTTCCTAATTTTGTTTCTATCTTTTTTATACAAGATGGGCAAGTTAACGGTTCTAATTGGAATTTTGCTGTTTTCATCATTTTATAATTTCTCCTTTGTTTTATTATGGATTTATTATAAAATAATTGTCTATTCGCTTCCTTGACCCAGGTCAAGTTTTTTAATCTTATATTCATGCCTAAAAGCAACTAAAAAAAGTAGTCTGGCTACCCTCTTTATTTACTTATTTCGAACAACAAACAAATATTTACAATTAGCCACTAACAATACCACTGCCATAAGGATAATGGAAAAGGACTGTGAACTTTCTCTACTAATGGAATAGATAGTAGATAATATAATAGCAGCAACTAGCGTAGTATTTAATAAGTTTTGTGATTTATATAACCCATCTACTCACCTGTTTTTCACCATCGTTTGCAACATCGAGTATGTTTTGAATATAATCAGTGTCAGAAGTACTTGGTATATTGCACTCCGGATTTAACTTTTGCATTAATTGGGGTAGGTTATGGGTTAATAAGAAGGTAATGACCAGTATGGCTATTGATGTGATAATCATAAATAAGCTTTCCGTTACAATAAAGCTTAAACTAATCGTTTGTCTAGATACCCTTGCAAGTTTCGCAAGCTGTGTTTGATTAAAGCCCTCACGTGCTCGAAGCTCCTTTAAGCGGCTTTTCAAATACATCACCTTCAATTCCTTTGATAAACATATTGTAAACGATACTTATATTTGTCAGGAATCTCCAGAAGGATTTGAATTTAGATTCTATACCTTTAAAGCATTCCATCCATCACGGATAAGCATCAAAGAAACTAAATGAACACAAACCAGCCCTTTACGTGTGGAAGCTCTTTATGTCATCATCATAATTAATAACTGTTGAAAAGAAATGAAGTTGGTCAAGTTTTACCAAATATTTGCCATAAAAAAAAGCCTAGTTCACTAGGCTTCAAGTAAGAGTATAATCATGAGTCGAAGGAAAAAACTTCATCTAAACAGTTGATGTCTAGATATATATTATTTATATTCTTTTTAATAGGATTTGTATAGTTAACTTCCCCTAAGACAGATGAACATTTTAGAGAACGTGAGGTAATTTAATGAGAGACTTTGAAGAAATAACAACTATAGAAAAAGTGGATGCATTTATCAGTGATCATCAACTATCCTTTCTCTACATCTCTAGACAAAATTGCAGTGTATGTCATAGCCTTCTACCTCAAGTAAAGTCATTAATGGACAAGTACCCCAAAATAGAGCTAGGTCATGTTGATGCAGCCGAAGTTGAAGAAATAGCTGGTCGTTTTTCTATTTTTACTATCCCTGTTCTACTTCTTTTTATCGATGGTAAAGAATATGTACGGGAAGCAAGAATCGTTCATATGGATCTTTTTGAAAGAAAATTAGATAAGATATACGAAAATGTGGTTGGATAACTTATCCAACCACATTTTTTGTAGACATTACTACCAAATTACAAATTCCACACCGTTTAAAACCTTTACAAGAAAATACAGAATTGATAGGATTGTGGTAATAATTAACAACTTTAAATAATAAAATAATTCCATCAACAAAGGAGGTGAAATCTTGTCAGAAGAATGGTATTTCCTAGATAGTGGCCATCAGGATGCAGCAGTAAATATGGCCTTAGATGAATTATTATTAAGTTGGCACAGTGAAGATAAAATACAACCAACATTACGATTCTATGGTTGGAAGGACCCTACATTATCGGCAGGACAGTTTCAAAAGGTACATAAATCCATCGACTTTGATGCTATTCATAAATATAATTGTCAGTTCGTTCGGCGATTAACGGGTGGTAGCGCTGTTCTACATGATGATGAGCTGACATATAGTATAGTCGTATCAGAAGACCATCCAGCTATTCCCACCTCCATACGTGAAGCATATCACGTATTATCAAAAGGACTTTATGAAGGATTTAAGCATTTAGGTATTCAGGTTGATTTTGCATACCCAGACAGAAGTGCTGCTAAAGAGCGAACTGCTGTTTGTTTCGAAAAAGCAGCATTCTATGAAATGGTTGTTGACGGTAAAAAACTATCAGGTAATGCACAGACAAGGAAAAAGGGTGTTTTATTGCAGCATGGTTCTATTCCAATGAGCATGAACATCGATATGCTGTATGATTTGTTCCGCTTCCCTTCCGAAAAAGTGAAAATTAGAAAACGAGATGCATTTCAAGAGAAGGCAATTACAATCAATCAGTTAACAAACAAAGTTCATACGTACAATTTAATGAAGGAAGCCTTCTATAAAGGATTCCAAACGGCTTTAAATATTTCCCTCCTTCCCTTTGAACTCTCCACAGAGCAATGGGATGAAGTATATGAATTAGCAGCAAAGAAGTATCGATCAGATGAATGGAATTTTAAAAGAATATTGAAGGAGCCTATTAAAAATGCCTAAACATTATGAACATGTTCGTAAGCCAGAATGGTTAAAAATCAAGTTAAATACAAATAAATCCTATACTGGATTAAAGAAGTTAATGCGCGATAACCGCTTAAATACCGTTTGTGAAGAAGCACGTTGTCCAAATATTCACGAATGCTGGAGCGAAAGAAAAACGGCAACCTTTATGATTCTAGGTGATACCTGTACACGTGGCTGCCGCTTTTGTGCTGTAAAAACTGGCCTTCCAAATGAACTCGATTGGGGAGAGCCGGAACGTGTTGCAGATTCTGTACAAGTAATGGGACTGAAACATGTTGTCGTGACAGCTGTTGCACGAGATGACTTAAATGATGGTGGTGCTGCAGTCTTTGCTGAAACAGTTCGGGCAATTCGTAGGAAAAATCCTGGGTGTACCATTGAAATCTTACCATCTGACATGAAAGGCGATTATGAAAGCTTACATGCACTAATGGATAGTAAACCAGATATTTTCAATCACAACATCGAAACCGTCCGACGATTAACGAAAAGCGTCCGTGCCAGAGCTACCTATGATCGTTCCTTACAATTATTGAAACGTGTGAAGGAGATTTCTCCAGAAATACCAACAAAATCTAGCATTATGGTAGGGCTAGGAGAAGAAAAAGAAGAAATCCTTCAAGCGATGGATGATTTGTTAGCACATGACGTGAACATTATGACAATTGGCCAGTACTTACAGCCAACGAAGCAACATCTTAACGTTGAGCGATATTATCATCCAGACGAGTTTGAAGAGCTAAAAGAGATAGCACTAAAAAAGGGATTTACACATTGTGAAGCAGGGCCACTCGTTCGGTCTTCATACCATGCAGATGAACAAGTAAGCGGGGCATCTGCACAAAAGCGAATGAAATATATGAAGGGGTTAGAAAATCAGGAAGACAAAGAAATAGAATTTAAGTTCTAAAGAATAAATGCTTATCACAAATAGGTGATAAGCATTTTTCACAAATATCTCACTAAATATATATCCGCTGTTTTACTGATATATCCGAGGAAAACATAAAAAGCCCCACGAGTTAATAATCGTGAGACTTGACTCATCCTTATTCAGCAGTTTCATATTCAAAATTACTTAATTCCAATACTGCGTTTTCGGATGTAAGACTATCAATTTGTTCATCTTGCTTGGGATTCATAGCCATTATCACTGGAACAGCAGAATTTGGTTGTAGCACACCTGCCGTATCTTCTAATAAAGCAATTTGCTCGTTTTCCCAAATCATTTCTCCATCTTTATATCCCATTGAAAAGTTGAAAGTTATATTTTTCATTGGCATATCTGTTCGATTAATCGCCATAAAAATGAATGCAGCATTTTCTTTTTCTTCATTTACAGAGTTTATGGTGTGCATACTAAAATCATTTGGTGTTCCAATATTTGGATCTTCATTAATAACACGAGTTAATTCTTTATATAAATCATTATTATCTAAAGTTAATCCTGCTTCTTCATCTAGTTTTAAGACTTGTACTGTCAAGTTATTCGTTTCTGTCTCTTCAGGCACATTTTCGTCAGCTTCCGTAACATTTTCCTCTGTCTCTGTCGTACTTTCACTGGTATCATTATTTGTATCCTCTACACTTTCATCATCACTAGTCCCAGAACAACCCACTAGTATAAATGTAACGATTGTAATTAATGTCAATAACTTTTTCATGATTAAAACTCCTTTTCAATTGTGTATACCCTATCGTAGTATAAAAACTTTATATAATATTTCATCCAATGTTCCTTTTCGATAAGTTCCTCTAGCAAATATTTTTGCCTTTTGAAATCCAAACATTCCAAAAAGAAAAGTAATCGGAATCATAAAAAGGATGCAGCATATTTTATTAAAGGAAAGCAATCGTTTTAATTTTTCATCATTAATTTGTATTTTTTTATATTCCTTTAAAAAACTTAAACAGAAAAACCAATTAATGATATAAAAAATAAGCATAATGGAAAAGCCAATGGCACAACCAATATATAAAAACGAATACGCCTCCTCAGCAGAATCCGTTAATAAAACCCCACCTAGAACTACAGTAACAACCGTAATCGCAAATATTATTGGAATTATGATACTGAAACGGTATGATTTCTTAGTGGAACTATTTAATAGATTCCATGCTTCTTTTTCACCATTCATTTCCGCATACTCCTTGGATATCTATATTTTGACTACTCATCTGCGAATATAATATTACTTCTACACCTTTTACTTCCCCAGTGATCTCAGTACATCTTAAAGTTCTTTATCGGCATCTAAACCGTTAGTAGGAACATCGATATGGATGAGAAATCCATGATTATTTTTTAATTCACCTAAAAAGTAGATTGAAAGTTACATTCTTTTTGTATCCCTTCATTATTTAGTTGATCCTTGTGTGTCTGCTAGAACTATTTTAATATTATTTTCACGCTGGTTGGTTTCATTATCTTCCGTTGATTGTTCTTCATTGCGTGTTATTCGATTCACCTACTGTATTTATCTCTACACCTTTTACTTCTCCAGTGAGTTCTGTTGCATTGTACACGTCTTTATTCTTATCTAATCCACTTGCAGGAACTTGAATATGGATAATGAACCCAGAATCTTTTTCTAACTTGCCTAAAAAGTTAGATTGAAAATGAAAATCTAGTTCTGCAAACTTTGCATTTGATTTTTCTTCTGCTAAATCAAATGCCACGGTTCCTTTTAACTCATCAATTGTTTTTCCAGTTTTATTGACAAACACTCCAACAATCGTCATTATTTTCTCTATATGGTTATACAAACCTCTTAATATAACAAAATTAACAGTTCCATCCTTAAATGGGAAATCATTTGCGTCAAAAAACGTTTGCACGTCACGTAGCTCTCTTTGTATTCCTTCGTCTTTTAATTGTTCCATATGTGCGTTTGCCAGAACTATGCTTATTTGTCCCACATGCATCCTCACCTTCATTGTACTTACTAATTTAATAGATTATCAATTTTTGTACCTAACCAATTTAGTGCAGATTTAATGCTTCCAATCAAACCTTCCGTACTATATACTTCATTTTCTAAGCGCATTTTTTCATTATTTAGATTATCCAAATTATCATCAATGCTTCGAATATATTCTTTTAGACTATCATTTACTAACTGATCTTTTATTTCATCATGATAATTATCAAATAAATCCCCTTGCCAATAAGTATAATCTTTATTAGCTACTATTTTAACATCATTCCGATGGTCTATTAAGTCACTTTTAAAATTGGTAAATTCCCCTATAATGGATTCGATTCTTTGAATTTTTGCGTTTAAGGAAGTTACTTGATTCGTACAAGCATTTAGTTGTTGCTGTTTTGAACTATAGCTCGTTTGAAGTGATTCTAATTCTTCTTGCATCAATATCACCCACCTAAAGATTCTATTGTTTTTACCATGGCCATTTCAAATCAACTGTAGGGAAACTCAAACTCAGTTTGACTCCAACAACAAGAGAGAGATCTACTTTTACCGTATTTGCTTCCACATCTAAATATTCTGATTCAAAAACGGTTGATTGAGAAAGTTCCGCTTCTGCTCCTGCCTGGAAACCAATACTTGCACTTACATCTGCTCCGAGCAGAGATTTCTTTTCCTTCAGACCAGTACTGTTTTCCTCAACTTCTCCTGAGAGTGCATCTGCACCTAATAAAGTAATTCCCGCATCCACCTGTGCACTTGCCCCTGAAACTCTTCCGCCAATATTATAATTATAGTCCCCTTTATCATCTGGCGGTTTTACAACAAAACTTCCATTTGCTGTAAAGGCATCGGCACTGGCATTTACATGTCCATTAAAAATTTTATTTCCTATCATTCCACTAGCTTCCACTTTCGCAAGATTTACATCACCACTTAAATCAAGGCCATCATCACCAAATTCTAGGTGTCCATTCGCACCTAATATGCTAGCACTGCCATCTAAAGTTGCATATTCTGTTAATTGACCGTGGGTTGTTCCATTTAGAGCACTTGCATTTCCTTCATAACGTGTATTTCCATCTGAAACAGTTGTAGAACCAGTTGCACTTAATGCAGAAGCATCTGCAGCAATAAAGATATCCTGATTATGTCCAGTAACCCATTGATCCTCCCAAACCGATGCATGACCTGCATCATTTCGAAAGGGATCATCTTCTAGCATTTGATTAAAAGCAGCCTTACCTTCATTAGAATACCATGCTTCACTTTGAATATTACTTACTTTACTATAATCAATCCCATTATCTCCATGATAACCATTTGTAATATCATAGATTTGTTGTTTTAAAGATTCTATTCGGTCCTTAACACTTCTCAAATCAGCAGAGACTTTTGAGTCACGCTCTTCCAGCCCTGTTTTTGTATCATTCACCTTTCTGATCACACTACTATAGGAAGAATTAACCATTCCAACCGGAAGGGACGTCGTTGCAATAAATTCAGAAGCTTTACTTAACAAGCTTCCTGATCGAGCATGTAAATCATCAAACTTATTTCTAGCGTCTTGAACGGATTCCTTCACATCCCCAAGTGTTCCAGAGCCAACTATTCCTGACTTGTTATTTTCATAATTAATAAATTCCTGCTCCATAAGATTCATTGCTTCCGTTAGTTCCGAAGCAATATTGATAATTTTTTGAGTTAGGTTAATGTGTACCAAGTTTATATAATTCTTTAAGGAGTCTCCAGTATTTCCCCTCAGATTATTTGTATTTGAAAGTACCAATGCTGTCTTGTATTGTTCATATACTGCAGTGGATAATTCTTCTTTATATGTCTTTAATTTCTCATTTAATTCGCTTAATTCTTCGTTCACTAATCTTGGCATCAGGTCACTTCCCCTCGATATCACTGGCAATCTTCGTATCTGTCATAACCCATTGTTCTTTCATTGATTTTATTTCTTCAACATCTTTATTTGATAAAGCAACATATTCTTCCACACATTGATTAAACGTTTCTATTATGAAAATCATTGTATCCATCGAATCCAATATCGTTTTCTTTTTCACTTCTAATACACCGTTTGCTTTTATATTCGAAATACCTGATGTTGTACTATCAAAAGCCGAAGTGTCTGAATCTAATCCTACAGGGTTTATAAACACTTCATTAGATGACGCCATATTTATCCCCTTCCTTATAATAATTTACATATCCTTCTCTTACTTTGTAATCTCTCATGTTTAGAAAATCTTCCATTTGCTTACGATTAATTGACTTGATGTATGCAAACCATAAATAGATATCAATGTTATTGAAATAAAGCTTACCTGCTAATAGAACAAATTCCTTTGGTTTCCTTCCAACCAAAACATCCATTTTATTCATTATTTCTTCTTTTGCCTTTTCTATATTTACTTCAGTAATGCAATCAAAAACACGTAATTTATATTTTTTTAATGGTGTTTCATAATAAAGTATACTTGCATCCATTCTGTCTACTTTCACTTCATGCAGCCCTTGAAATAGAATTTCTCCAATAATACTTAATACCGCATGTTCCAATGTTAAATCTACCGTTGTAGGGTTTCGATCAAATTTTATTCCACCACATTGATAGCTTCCATTCATCTGTCTCTGTAGTACTTCATCTTGCAAAAAGTTAAAATCCTGTAAATGATGTACCTGTTCAACCTCAGCCGTTTTCTTATCTGGTATACTTACGGTTTCTAACTGCTTTTGGTTCTCATTTCCATGGATAAATACAAACATATTTCCCGGAAAGAATAGATGTTCTCGCATAAAACTAACTTTCCCCAAATCAACATGTAGTAAATCGGTAGATAGTTGGCTTAGACGAAAGTTCTTATTTTTATCGGCAAATTCCAGTATTTGCATTCTCCCACGAAACTCCAAATGCTTATAATTGTTTTTATATCTTTCAATTGTATCCTCTTTTTCTTTTACAAATATTGATTCTTCAATAGATGCAAGGAAAAGTTCATTAACAACGTTCTGTAACTCACCTACACATTTTTCAGGGGTTGATTCCCAATAAATACTGCTCTGATTCATCGTTACTCTACAATCAACATCTAAATGGTACTTCTTTTTTAAAATGATTTTTAAATAGTTGAAATACACTTTCGCCGTTGCAGAGCCAATAATGGTTTCGGAACCATCAACGATAATTCTTCGAGAAGCAAACCCAGCTCCAATTTGAAAGGAGACATAAAGCTTTCCTTTTAAGTCTGTATCATTAATACAAACCGGTAGTTCACTTACATTAAACAGTTTCATGTTCAAAAACCTCCCTTTTTGCTGTTTTGATTTTGGTTTGCATATTCCCAGTAATATAATACGCTTCATATGCTTCTAATTTTTTCTCATGCATAATTCGGTTAGAAACATTAAAGACATTTTGATTTTTTAGTTCAGAGAATACAATAGATGATCCAGCATCTCGTAGGTATTTCGTTAAATCATCGTAGCCTTCAAGTGCTGTTATTGGACCAGCAAACACAAACCCAATATTATAATCCTTGGATTGCTTCAATAATTGAATAAAGTCTCCTTCCATCGTCAAGTCCAATTTATTCTTCAGCATTAAAATGTCCGTAATAAAGATAACAACTAAGTTCATTTCATTCTTTAATGCATTAATTTCTTCATGTGAAGCATTGTTTTTTCGTAGTTCACTCACTGCATTCCTTCTATTTTCGTACCATCCATGAATCGTATCAAAAATTTGTGTGAAATATGCTTTTCCAACTCCGTAATTACATTGGGCTCTGCTATATTCGGAAAAAGTGTACTCTTCATTATCAATAACAATGACCTCTGTCTTCGATTGCTCATTACACGAATCAATCATAATGCTCACCGTGTCAACTACCTTATGATAATCAACCCCAACCACTTTAAATGGGGATTCTCTTTCGATACGGATAGGTACTGGCCTGACATCAACCATATCCACTGCAAAAGTAACTTCTTGTTTTGCAAAGATTTCCTGCGTTTCTTTCCATTTTTTAAATTTATTAAAGTCAAGTATTTCCGGCACCATTGGAATAGACATTGGAAGTTCGCCGTCCCAACTTTCGCGCATAAGCTTTACTTCCTCTTTTATTGCCTGTATTTGTAATAAGTTTTCAGCTTGATCAGTCGGCAACATTGTTTGGAAAAGTGTTGGTTCATCTAATTTAACTAATCCCCTACCCTTAATCTCTTCTAGCTCAATGTCTGTTCTTCCTACAATAGAACGGACCTCAGTCTCCTCAATTAAATAAAGAGCAACCTGGGTCTTTATGTTGGATATTAGTGGCATCCGCATTGCACTTTGTCTTCCTGCACTGATCATTAAATGAATACCAACACTTGAACCTTCACGTGCAATTTGCGTAATTATTTTTTCAAATTCATTTCCAAATTCTACATCACGAATCGTATCGTAGTTATCAATTACAATACAAATATTAGAAACATTGTCCCCACTTGCCTTCTCATACATCTCGATGTTAGCTACACCAAACTGACTTAGTTTCTGCTTACGTTCTTTTATCGTATTGGTTAGAAGCCGAATTAGCTTTCCAATCTTCTCTTCCTCATCAATGAGGATTGTATCAGCCACATGCGGGATATCTTTTAACGGTAGCAATCCATTTGTACCGAAATCGAGTAAATATAAATTTAGTTGTTCTGGATTATGCTGACGAACTAAATCCATTACTACTGTTTGCAAGAATGTGGACTTTCCGTAACCAGGACTTGAGAATACTGCTAGATGTCCATCTTTTGTTACATTTATGGAAATTGGGGACTGAGATTGTAATTCAGGTTGGTCCATTAAACCAATTGTTGCAACCAATGGCTGTTTCGGTTTTAGCCAAGCTTCCTCAAATGGAATGGAATGTATATCTCCTGGAAGTATTTGTTCTGGCAATGGTGGTAGCCAAGGTCTCGGTAACGGTTCTAACGCTTCATCTTTAGCAAATGAAGCAATATAGTCAATGACTGCTTCTAATTCGGTCGGTGTTTTTTCAATGGTATCCTTATGTTCTAACCCACTAAGATCTGTCGTTAAAATATCGTATTGTCCTAATTCATTAATTGCATAGATTGTTGTATCAATATGCTCATAGTTATCCCTTTCAGGAACATAGTCTGCACCACTCCAGGCACTCTGGAATAATTCATAAATTTCATTATTCCCTACCTGTAAATAAGCACGGCCTGGTAACGTAATTTCTGCTGCGTCTGGCGTTTTTAGAATCTCATTGGAATCACTTGCATTTTGTACCTTCAATGCTAATTTGAATTTAGAGTTCGACCAGATTTGATCATCCACTACACCACTAGGCTTTTGTGTTGCTAAAATTAAATGGATACCTAAGGAGCGGCCAATTCGGGCGGTCGATACAAGTTCCTTCATAAAATCTGGTTGCTCTGATTTCAATTCCGCGAATTCATCGGAGATTAAAAACAAATGAGGCATTGGTTTGCTAGCTTTTCCTTGTTTATATAACTTCTGATACTGATTGATGTGGTTAACATTATGCTCCCCAAAGATCCGCTGTCTTCTTTGCAATTCAGCTTTTATGGATGCAAGTGCACGCATCGACTGTGCCTTGTCTAAGTTAGTAATTGTTCCTAGTAGATGGGGCAGTTTTCTAAATAAATTTGCCATTCCCCCACCTTTATAATCAATAAGTAAAAAAGCCACTTCATATGGATGGAAATTCACTGCAAGCGATATGATATAAGATTGAATGATTTCTGATTTCCCTGATCCAGTTGTTCCAGCAATTAATCCATGTGGACCATGCGCTTTTTCATGGAGATTCAACTGTACAATATCCTCTTTTCCACGTAATCCGAGTGGGACAGCCAAACTTTTATAACTTTCATTTGTATTCCATCTACTAGAAATGTTTAATTCACCGACTTTTTCTACTTTATACATATCAAGAAAAGTAACATTCTCTGGTATGGAATTTTTTAGATTTTGCAAGTGATTAATTGGTGCCAATGCCCGGGAAACTTCTTCTTTATTAAAATCCTTAGGGAAATGATCAAGCAAGAATTTTTTTTCTACTAATTCACCCTGCTCTAGAATAATTTTCCCATCTTTTGCATCACGAATATCTATAACCGTTTTAACATGCTCTGGTAAAGCATGCATTACATCTTGAACGAAAATAAGACTTACTCCTATATCACTTGGATCTTCATTGAAGAATTCCATTACACTATGGTCCAAAATCAACTTTTCATCGGTAATTAGTACAACAAAGTGTGGAGTAAAATAGGGTTTCTCCTGCTTGTTATTTGTCTCATCAAGAATTTGTTTTCGCTCTTTTAATAATTGATATAAAGAATAAAGCACTTGATCCCGGGAACGTTCATGGTATATAAACCCGCGTACATTCACATCTCGTAAACTGGCATGTGGAAGCCAACGCATCCAGTCCCATTCATCCTTTTCTTCTTCTGGAAATATATTAATAAACTGAAGGTCATGATAGCTATGAAATACAGAGAGTTGCATCACCAATAGCTGTAATTGTTCGATGACTAACCTGCGTCCGCCAATATACCCAACAGGTCCCTTTTTTAATGAAGTGACAACAGGTACATCTCCAATTTCTTGATACGCAGATAATAACTCCCTGGCTTCTTCTACTAATTCATCCTTTTCCTGGGTAAATTCTTCCTCATTAAATTCAATATGGAAGCTTGCATTTGCTTTACCTAAGCCTGCGCGAAAGTTTAGGAAATCATGATGATATACTGTTTTTTCATACATTCTTGATTCTACACTAACAGCCATTTTGCGAATCTTATCTATCGAAGGGTAATGATACATTAATGCATGACGCTGTTCTTCACTAGCTGAATAAAGCTCTCTTGTTTTTCGAAGTAAGTAATCTTTATAACTATCTTCTCTTTCTCTCATATCTGTTTTATATTTTTTTACACTTTTGATATAAGACGTTACGGAAAATACTATGGTTGCTACTGTCACAGATAACATTACAATAATATAGATCCCTCTTGGTTGAACGAGAGAAATAATAATCAATGCAATAATCATGATTAATGGTGGCACAATCGTACGCGCTAATTGTTCACTTGGTTTAGATGGTTTATGGGATGGTTTTGCAATCACCCGCTTTTCATTTGGCTCTCGGTAGATAATTCGTGGTGAACGATGATAGTCAGGATACTCACCTGTAAAAGGATTATCCGCTTCAACTAGCTCAACCAAGTTCGAGTTAATTGGCTTATTCGTAGCCATTACTTGAATGTCCTCTAGGCCAATCGTAATAAGCACTCCATCCACAAATATTTGATCTCCAGTTTCTACAATACCGCTCTCACATTGGGAATGATTATGATAAACATTTCCACAATTAACTTCAAGATGAAAAGGATTATTTATATTATTTCTTAAAATTACGAAATCAGAGGACTGTGAATCTAATACAATATCACTACTATAGGAAGGTCCAAATGTAATCGTTTTCCTTCCAGCTATATCATAAATGGATACACTTTCCTCGTTCATTAAATAAAAATCCATTGGTTTACTTAAAACGGCTATCGATAAATGACCTTTTAATTCTTCATCATCAATCTTACATTCCAAGCCATTCCAGTTAATCGTAATGGACTGCGATCGATTAAGTGTTGGAAAGGTAATGGTATCTCTCCACTCCTGTCCTACTGTTATAACTTTTGGTATATCATCATATAAATGGCATTTATGTAATTGATTATTATAGGCTACCATAAGTATTTTATTTGCCATTATCTTCTTCCTCTCTACACGAACTCATGCAGCATTTAAAATGTTCCTTTTAGCTTTCCTCTGTCTCTTCCTTTTCTTTTCCATCTTCGTGTGATTCCAAAGAATCGGTATTGGTTGATTCAACTTCTTCTTCATTCTTTGTTTCTGTATTTTCGTTTTCTAGAGGAGACTCTTGAACTTCCGTTTCTTCTACATTTAAATCATAATCTTTTATATACCTTTCTAGTTCCTCCTGTAAGTCATTTACTAACTTATCTCGCTCGGTTCCAGTTAGATCTGGATTGTTTTTTGCCTGCTCAATTTTTTTAATAAGGCTATACATAACAAGTTGTGGATCATCCATATATTTAGCTTTTTCTATTGAGTCGTCAAATCTTCCAAGTCCATTATAAATCCAATAAAGCAAATAATTTTCATCACTTTTCAGACTGACATTTTTTAAAATAACTTCTTTTTCTTGGTCAGAGAGGTTTTCCACATTGATATAAGATTGTGCAAGTATATACTTTGTCTCCATAGGTAGACTATCAGGGTCTTCTCCTTGCAACGTAGAAATCACACCTCCATAATCATTTGCTAAAAATTCACCATGGGAAGCTAATACATTTTCTTGGAAAGGAATTTTTATAAATCCGAAGTATATAAGCGGTGCCGCTAAAAAAATTGAAACAATGATCATAATGATTGACAATTGCTTAAAGAGGCGGAATCGTTTAATAGGAACAATTTCCATTGTTCGTTCTGTTTTCTTTTGTTCACTTAGATAGCTCTCGAAAAGGTAGTCTTTCAAATTCTTAAGGTCTTCGATTTCAATAATTTTACGCTCAAATTCAGTATCCTTTGCATTTTGTAAGGAACCATTATATAGTTGATCGAAGCTATATTTTTTCGTGAAAAGTGCAATAACAAGGCATTTATACTGTTTTAAAAATTCATTTTCATTCATATGAAATGGTGGTACAATATCGCGTATTCCTCTATAAATAAGCCTAGGTATTAAATTATCATCGAACACAAGATTATCTGGATGGAGAAAGAAAGTAATCCTAGAAGACAGATATTGATCTAACTTTCCAACATTACATAATAATCTTAGCTTTTCATTTCGATTTAATTTTTTGACTTGCTCCCACCTTTTATCTTCTTGATTTACTTCATAAGTTAGAAGAAAAGAATCTTCCTTTTCTTGAACGGTGTTAAAAGTAAAAAAGTCAGAAGGATTTAACATGATATCCATCTGTCGTATATCTTTTACTTTCGTTTGTGATTTAGGAAGCGTTAATTTCCAGTTATTCTCTTCAATCACAAAATGATATGTATTTTTTTCAAAGTTTATCGTTACTTCCTTCATAATAATTGACTCCTTCGTAATTGACACAACCAATTATGTATAACATTCAGCGGTGATTCTTTCACCACCGAATGTAACGAACTATTGCTTCAATCAATGTTGAATAACAACTAAAATATCTCCATCTGTGACTGGATAATCAGCTAGATGATCATCATCAGCAATCAATAAGTTCTTATTTACAACTTTGATGGTAGAGTAGGTTTCATTATCTGCTATATTTAATGCCTCCATTACCTTCTTTACCAATTGCTTAACAGATAAATGTATTGGAATACGAAGATCAATACATGCTCCTCCATCCATTAACTGGCTTAAATCGATTGTGACATTAATATGTGTTTTTTGAGCCATTCTATATTACTCCTAATCAAATGATTTTCTCATTAGCAGATACAGTCCTCCAGCAAGGAAACAACCCACAATCGTTAAAGAGAGTAATAATACATTTCCTATTCCATTATTGCTTTCTTTATCATTTACCTCACTGGAAGTTGAGGATGCAGTAACGATATAGTTATCGGAAAACAAGGATTGTTTTATATTCTGTAGGGTCACATTTTTAACACTTTCCATCCTAAACAAGGATTCTTCTAACGCATCTAATGTTCTTTCTTTTTCCTTTTCAACTACATCGATTTTCTCATTCGTTTCTTCTTCAAATAGAGTAGGAAATACCTTTTCCAATTCTGTTTCCTGTATTATCGTTCTTTCATCCTCACCTTGAATAATTCGGTCAATTTTCAACTCCAGACTTCCTGGTGTTGTTGGGGCTGTTTCTGCTGATATTTGATAAGGGCTAAATACCAGCAGAAAGATAAACAATACCGAAATACTAAATTGCTTCAGTTTTCCTTTCATCTTCATCCAAATCCCCTTTTTGTTTCCCATAACGCACTACAAGTAAATTAGCAAAAACGCCTAGAATGGCCATACCAATAATAACTAGAAATGAAATAAAGTAATTTACAGTTCCCTGATTTAATCTATTCAACAAAGCTTCTACATATTGTAACGGGGAGATAATTTCTAGAAACTCCATACCACGTGTGGTGGCCCCAAGTGCATCCGTTAAGAATAAATACAGGCTAAGGACGGTAAGTAATAGGAACATCCCTATCATCCTTAGTTGTCTTAATAAATAAGTAGCTATCAGTAACATAGCAGTCGTTAATAATATGATTAACGCAATCAGTAAAATCATATTCGCATCACTAATTGGTAGATAGTAGCTTGACACTACCCCCACAATGATACCTTCTAGCACACCTATACCCGCCGTAACAATTGTAATTGGTGTATTCAGAGAAATGAGTGTTTTCTCTGTTTCAAATTGGTCACCTTCAGATTTCTTTTGATAAAGAGTAGAAATAACATATGCCGTAAATAAAACGATTATGAAACAAATAAGCACTAGGTAATATGGTGTAAATGTATCACTTGTAGACGCACCACGAATTGTACCCTCATTGCTTGTTAAGACAGGATTCGATAGAAAATCATATAAGTTTTCATTCTGTCTTTCGCCAATACGACTATTTGCCAAAACATCTGCAAAATTACTTGCGAAGTCCTGATCTTGTAATAATTTATTCGTCATATTTTCAGACAATACCTCTGCCTGGGTCACTATGTTAACTCCACTCGTTTGAATAACATCTGCTTGTTGATCAATCGTATCAAATGTCTCATAAACACCTTCTGCAGAATTAACATTCGTTTCGGCTTGGTTTGCTAATAATTCACTTTTAGTCAGGAGCGGTTGAAATTCATTTCCTAAATTTAGAATAGCCGTTGTTTCACTATCGTCATTTGCTACAACCTCATTCTGCTGTTCAACCAAATTCAAACTATTCTCACGCCAATTAGCCACATCTCCTAACAATCCTTCCAGATTCTCATTAAGTATAGCTGCTTGGTTCGTTGTTTCATCTACACGTGCTGCTAGATTGTCAACATTTTGATTTGCTGTATTTAATTCTAAATGGAATAGTTGAATACGTTCCTGTAATTTCTCTAAGGGATTTCGAATTTCTTCTGTAACATCTGCTGTCACTTGTTTAACAACATAGTCTTGAAGTAATTCAGCAATATCCTTTTCATTAAAAAGATAGTAAAGAGAAAGTTCTTTCCCACTAGCTAAATCTGTTAATTGATTATCACTTAATTCTTCTATTAATTCCTTACTATCCATATCAAATCCAAAGTAAATTTCATACATAGTAAATAGTTTTTCGTAAGGACTTACTGTATTGATTACTCGTTGATACAAATCTTTTGTTACGTTATCCATATTGTCAATTGAATTCATGACTTTATGGTGAATGGTATTATTTATTTCTTTTACTTTTTCTACAATTGGTTCTTGTGGTTCTTGTGGCTCTTGATTTTCGTCTTTATCTTCACCATTTTCATTCTTGTTTTCTGTTTCGTCAGAAGACTCATTTGACTCATCTTCAGTATCAGAAGTATCGTTGTTGTTCGCATTATCTTTTCCAACGTTTATATCCCCAGAATCAACTTCATTATCTGAAACATTTTCATCTGAATCATCATTTATCGAGTCGACTTCATCAGTACCTTCTGATTCCGCCTCCTCACTAGATGGATTTTCTTCATTCACTAAATCAGTTTCTGTTGTTTCTTCTACAGACGTCACTTCTGTTTGTTTTTCGTTTTCCGAAGTTTCGCCCACTGAATTAGTACTTGTATTTTCATCTCTTTGTGTATTATCATCTCTTATTATTTCTGAATCATCTTCTTTTGCATTTGATTCATTATCAGATATATCATCGCTCTCATCTATTTCTGGTTTAGAATCCGTGTCTTTCGTTGTATATTCTTGGTTGATTTCCCAGCTCCATGTGAGTGGCTTAAATACATTAAGTTTTTTATCTATATCGTTTAAAAGAAGTGTCAATTCCACTGAGAATTGTCCCTCTTTATTCTTAGGAAGTATAAGTTTATTATCTTCTAAATCGTGAACGGTAATATTCTTCCCGCCTGGCAGTGTCAACTCTAATTTCTTAATCGAAAAACCTTCAGGGATATTTAAAGTAAACAGTTGATCAGATTCCTTATTTTCTGGAAGAATTACCGTATCCCGCATCGTTACCCCATTGTTAGCTAGTTGATCCTTTAAACGATTAATATATTCAGAGAGTATTTCTTCATCTTCCTCGTCTGGTTTAACATATTCCATCTCCTGATTATATTTGTTCGTTACTGCAATAACATTCTTAATATCTGTCAGTGTCTCTGATGGGAGATCATATCCTTCAAATTCTTCTACATTTAATGAAGGTAGTCTCCTAATTTGTTCATTAATATAGCTTCTTACATTCCCATCAGGATTCTCAAATAATTTATTAATATTTAATTGATCATCTTCAGTAAATGCGGTACTGAATAAGGTTTCTAATCTTTCTCTCACATTATCTTGAAAACTATTTTCTCCCTCAGGATTTAGGCTTGCTTCTAGTAACTGCTGTGCTTTTTCCACTTTGGTTAAAGACGTCTGTAAATGAGTTTGCAGAGCTGCAACTCCTGATACAATGTTATCTTCTTGTTTTTTGATTTGACTATATGTTGTTACTGGAACATTATCTCTTTTGTGAAATTGGTCTTGAATCATTCTATTTGATGCTTGTAATTCCTGAAGTTTTGATTCAACATTATTATGATTTAAAGCGTGATTAAATTGATTAAATGAATCATAATAATCTAGTAGTACGAGACTATTACTTTCACCTAACTCTGAAACCTCCTTAATTGTTGATAAATAGTTTTGTTCTAGTTCTGTTCCTTCCACCAATTGGGTTTCGTAATTTTCCATCGTTTCTTCAAAGCCACTAAATCTATCCTTCGATATTTGGGTATTGTCCTTGATGGAGCTAAACTGACTTGTGTAGCTATCTAATGGACTATATATTTCATTATTATATGTATTTGTATACATCCTTTGTTTATCTACAATGTTAGCAATATTATCTTGTGCTACTTGCAAATTACCTATAATACTAGCAAAATAAACATCGATAATTTGACGATTAAAATCGTTCAAAATTGTACTTGCCGTTTTTTCCGCTTCTGTCTTTACTTTTTCATTGTTAGAAGTATTAATTTTATAATTTAAGACAACTTGCTCGGGTGCTTCAGATTCTATTGATAATGCCTTTTCAGAGAAATCATTTGGAATAACAATCATCATATCGTATTGATTATTTTCTAAACCACTTTCTGCAATACCACGACTAACGACATACCATTCGTGGTTATCATTTTTATCAAGGCTTTTTACAAATGCATCACCAAATGCTAATTCACCATTATTAAAAACAGCTCCACGGTCTTCGTTAACCAAAGCAATATTCATTCTGGTCGTATCACTTAAACTATTATCCACTTGCGTAGAATGGCTTTCCTGATTCAATGCTAGGAAAGATAATCCAGATGCTAAAATAATGATTAATACAATAAATACTAACCATCGTTTGTCTATAATTTTCATGAACTATATTTCAACTCCTGCTACAAATGAGACATTTTTTTCGTACTTATAATGAAAGAGGTCATCTAACTTTAGTATGGCGTATGACAGAGGGTATCTAAACTTTTTAAAATTTTATGAGCTACATAACACAGGTCATGTAGCCCATTCTTATTGAAGAATTGATTTTTTGCTTTATCTAAGTCCAAAGTTTTGTGATAAAGCTTCATCTTGTTGAGCGACTGCTTCTGCAGTTTTCGTTAACTGCAATTCAATCTCAAGCATTAATTGAGAAAAGTCTTTTACTTTCGGAGACAATTGACGGAATTGATCATCGAAACGTTCGAACGCGCGACCTTCCCATTCTCCTCTTAGATCCTCTTGTAGGTTGGATAAGTCCCTAAGTATTTCATCAATTCGTTGTGAGCTTTCACCATATTTTTTTGCTCTCGCTTGTAGTTGATCAGGTGACATACGGATTTGTCCTGCCATACACTCATCTCCCTTGTAACAAATTTTTATTTGAAGGTTAAAAAACGGTATTATAATGACCTTCCTTAATAAATCCTAATAACTTCGATTTTCAAAGTCAACTTTAATTTTAACTTTTTAGAAAATTAATAACAAAGAACTAAGACAAATGTCGCGATATAAATGTACTTATTACTTGATTCGGGACTTTTTATTTGATAATAAAATTAAGCGTTTGATAAATCGATGATTAGATATAAAAAATGCTTATCACAAAAGTGTGATAAGCATTTTTTAAAATTCCCTCCGCATTGCCTTAAGGACATCTAATTCTGTTGCACGTTTTGCAGGTCGTAAACCAGAGACAATTGTTACAAGTAAACAGATACCAATAGAAATCAATACAAGACTTATTGGAATGGATGAAAATTGTAATCCTTCTGGTAGTTCCTCACCAAAGGTCATTTCTAGAATCATTGGAAGCCCAAGATTCACAAGAAAACTAGTTGCGTAGGCTACAATCACACCAATGAAAGCACCAATTATTCCAATATAACTACTCTCCAATAAAAAGATTTGCTTAATCGTTTTGGGATTTGCACCTATAGCTTTCATAATACCAATATCAGGTGCCCTTTCAGTTACCGCCATTGTCATCGTATTATAGATACCAATGGATGCAATAATAATTGCAATGGTACCAACCAGAATTAGTCCTGCCTTTGCCACGGTAAACAACATATTAATTTGGTTCATTTCACTTACCACAGAATAGATAGCATAATTCTCATCTTCTAGTTTATCACTAATTGATTGAACGACTTCAAGATTGTCTGCATACACCTTAACATTATCAATCGCTTCCGCCTCTTCGGTAGCATCGTACATCTCAGGTTCAATCCCTAACTCGCCGCCTGGAGTGCCTGTAAATATCTCAACTTCAGTATAAATTTCATTGGAAACATATACATTCCGATCTTGCAACCACTCTTTCGTAGGTTCTTCCATTATTCCTACAATTTTTAATGGAATGACATGCTCCACCTCATCATTATCGGTAACTGTCATCTCTACGGTTTTGTTTAATAAACTTTCTTGATAAAGAAAAGATTCCTTAATCATCCCTGTTTTTTCATCGTAAATATCCTCTTCCGTAATTAATGCAAGATATTCTGAAAAATGGTCACCAACGATCACTTCATTTGCGCTTTCTGGAAATCTACCTTCCGCAAGCTCTAGACCCGAATCTTTTTCAGATGGAAAGTGTGCTGTAACCGCCGCTACGCTTGTTTGATAATCCTCTAATGTAAATGTTGGCATTTGACGTATTTGATTTCGTCTTGTAACAGCTTTAACATTTTCCATCTCCTCGAAATATTTAACATCTTCCATTGTCAACGATCGGTAATTCCCATTATCGTCTTCTTGACCATGAACATCAATTTGCGTAACAATCTGTTGTTCCAACGTGTCTTCAACAACCGACTTTTGTAGCCCGTAACCGATAGAAGCTAATACAATTAGAAATGCACATCCCATTGCTGTAGCGAGTATCGTCATAAATGTTCGCACTTTATTTTTCTTTATATTTTGTCGAATGAACCTTATTTTATCTTTAAATTTCATAGGCTAGCACCACCTTCTAATAACTGACCATCACTAATGGTAATCGTCCTATGACCGATGCTAGCAACTTCTTCATCATGTGTAATAATGAGAAACGTTATACCATAATCTTTATTTAATTGCTTAATAAACGTTAATAATTCTGCTTCTGTTTCACTGTCTAAGCTTCCTGTAGGCTCGTCCGCTAGGATAAGGGCTGGCTTAAGAACCAACGCCCTTGCTATACTGACCCTTTGTTGCTGCCCACCTGATAGTTCACTTGGGTAATGACTCCTGAAATCTGTTAACCCAACCGTTTCAAGCATTTCATCGGTAATTTGTTTTCGATCCTTTTCAGTTAACCCTTTTAATATTAATGGGAGTTCAATATTTTGATAGGCAGTCATGCTGGGTATGAGCTGAAAGTTTTGAAAGACAAATCCCATATGCTTCAAGCGAAAATCAGCAAATTCCGCTTCTGTAAAATGCGAAACTTCCTTTCCATCTATCCAAATTTCACCCTCTACTGGACGAATAAAACCACTTATTAAATTTAATAAGGTAGATTTCCCAGAACCACTCTTCCCAACAATTGTAACAATCTCACCTTTTTCAACACATAAATTAATATTTTCTAAAACAGTTAACCTTGTTTTCTTCTCTTTTTTCCCCAATTCAAAATGATGATTTAAATGTTTTACCTGTATCAAATGGATCCCCCTATTACAACCTTACATCGTAAATATGCAATTGGTAGCCTTTCTTTTCTGCACTTGGATTTTTTAATTCAATTGAACCTTCAAATAAGATATCTCCAGTTTCTAAATCTCCTACATAAATATTGGCATCTGTTTGCTTATCTTTAAAACTATTTACGAAATAGATTTTTCCATCTTTCAATTTAAGAGCAGGTGAATACATGCCTGGTGTGGATTCGGACGAAAATAGTTCAAACGTTTGTTCAGCTTCTAATTCCTGTTTCTCGATATCATACGGATATACGTCAATTCCATTTTCAGTTACGTTCGTAAAATAGACAGTAGAACCTTCGATAGAAACAGTCTCATGAAAGGAATTTATATTAAAATCAAAGATATCATTTATTTCCTCAGGTAAGATAAATTCTTCCTTCTCTCCAGTTTCTACGTTATATACTAAAAAATTGCGCTCTAAAATAGTTGAAACATATTCATAGTCTCCCGCAGAATCATTGAGTTCACTTATCTCAATTTTGAATAAGAGGTACTTTTCAGATTGAATGGCATTATAATTATTTAATATACTGATATCCGTCCATTTTTCTTCGTTTTGTTGGTCATTTTGATGCTCTACAATTACTTCCTCATTAATCAGTTCCTGCTTTTGTAGGTCAAAGGTATATACGCGAAAATCCGTTCCCTGAATCTCGTTCTCATATAAATCATTCCGAGTTACAACTTTAAGCATTCCGTCAATTACTTGAACATCTTCCACATTGACATTGTCGAATTTCTCCTGTTCAGGTACGTCCATTTCTAGCTCAATGGAATCGTTTGATTGCTTATCTAATACATCAATTTTAAATGAGAAGTCACCTAGATGAATATCCCCATACCTGCTAGACGTCACTTCTGCATATGCAACCATTTCATCATCTACAAAGTATTCCTGTGGTGAGCTCCATTTTCCACGCATAAAACCCTTATACTGCTCTTGTAATTCCTTTAAATCATTTTGCATATAATAATTGCCAAGCTGTTTTAGAAAGGAAATGTTACTATTGTACGTTGAACCAGCTGCTGAAATTTGCAAGCTATCCCCTTGTACATCGTCCCTATAATCCGCGTGAATAGTTAGTGACTCAACTTCATCTGCATTTCCACTCGTTGTTTCAATGCTAAATTCGGGCAAATTACTTCCAGCCAAGCCTGACTGTATATAGAACGCTCCAATAACAAGAACGACAACAATAATCATAGATATTAATTTTAGGTAACGTTTCATATTCATCCTCCCATCAAATCCTTATTTTCCTATTTAATAAATAATTACTCATCCAAATCGAGCCAGCAATTACTAGGAGACCTACAACGATTTCCATTACAAATAATTCAATTGCATAAAAATAGTTTGGCACGAGGAATGCATCTACTAGTAATGGTGATATAAAAATTACGACAGAAATAGCAATGTAAACTATTCCTAGTACGATTCCCTTTAAACGGAAACTTCTTTCAAATAATATTGCTGTGAATACAATAAATACTGCCATAAATCCAATTCCATAATGGATGATAAATTGTGTAAAGCTATATGGGACAAGTATTCCAAAATAGTCAAATGACCCAATGACTTCTTGAATCGACATATCCAATCTAAAGTCCACTGGTACCATCGATTGTAAAATGGTTCCTTCGATAGGGATTAATACTAGCTGAAGCGAGATTAATCCTAGTACCATGAGAAATATCGTGGATGCTTTGGCTAAATAAACATTCATTCTTGCTGTCGGCAGCATTAACAAACGATAGATAAACGTATTCTTACCAAACCAGTCACGGTACCAAATGAAGAATATATAGATTAACAACGTTACAACACAAAGTGCAATTGGTCCCAAAAACCATAATGTCCTGGTTATGTTATGCATGGACATCTGGCCATATTGTTCAAGAAATGACTCCATGGATCCTTGATTTACATAGATAAATTCATTCGCATCACTTAAATAGCTTCTTGAACTAACAATAACCCCAGTAATTTGCGAAACAATTGTAATGGCAATTAAAATGAGGTAAAACTTCAAAAATCGACCTAATTCAAAGTTGAATAGTTTGATATAATTTTTCATTGCTTATACACCTCCCGCATGACATCGACAACGGATTTCCCTTCATTTTCACGAACCCCTTCTGCATTGAAAGATTTAACAACAACCCCATTATCTAAAATGACAACTTTATCAATTAAATGTTCAATATCATTAATTTCATGTGTCGTAATAATAACGCCACGGTCCTCAACTAAATGACTTGTAAAGACATCAGCAATTTGTTCCCTACTAAAAATATCGATCCCCGAAAACGGCTCATCCATTAGTAGATAATCTACATCCAATCCAAGACCTAATAACAAGTTAACTTTAGCGGTGTTCCCTTTTGATAAATTAGAAATTCTCTCATCTTCTTTTAGTTTAAAAAAGCTTAGTAATTCAGCTGCACGCTTCTGATTCCAACTTTTGTAAAAATCCTTCATAAATTGCATCGCATCACCGATGGTCATTTGCGGAAGCATTGTAATTGCATCTGGTATGAATGTAATTTTTTCGTAGGATTCTTTTCGTAGCTTTTCTCCATCAATTAGGATTTCCCCACTATTAATCGGGGTTAGATTCATAATCGCATTCATAATCGTCGTTTTCCCTACCCCATTAATTCCGATTAAACAGGTTATCTCACCCTTATTAGCAGTAAATGAAACACCTTTAAGCACCTGTTTTAACCCAAACTTCTTCGTAATTTCCTTTACTTCTATCATGTCAGTACCCCCCTTATTTTCCGTCCTTATCTGTGTACTTTTCCTTAATTAACCCAACCACTTCATCCAGTGGAACATTAATTGGTCGAATTGCATCTACAAAAGAATTAACAGCTTCTAAAATCAACTCATCTCGAACATTACCGATCACTTTTTCATCCTTCGTGATTTTACTTGGATTATTCCCCTCTGTAAAAATCAAGCCCTCTTCCTCCATTTCTTTATAAGCTCGTTGCGCGGTATTCGGATTAATCTTTAATTTATTTGCTAGTTCTCTTCGTGATGGAATCTCCTGTCCGGCTTCTAAGTTCCCTGTAGCAATTTGTTCTTTGAAATGACGAATCACTTGAACATAAACCGGATCCCGCTTATTAAACGTTACGGCCAAAATAACCCAACTCCTTATACTTCAGCTTATTTCTTGTATGTATTAATACATTAATACACACAAGGTAAAACAATGTATGTATTATACGCATAATACACTTCGAACAGCACTTTACTGTATTAAGCTTTTAATACGCTCTTTGTGTATTATATGACTAATACACTCTACATGTCAACATGTTTATAGATTTTTTACGATAAAAACAAACGGCAATCCACATTTTGTAAAAGCGAATGATAATCTTACTATGTTAAAATAGGTAATAGATTAATTTAGTAGAAGGGAATTTAATTCTATGAAACTAGTATCTTGGAATGTTAATGGACTGCGAGCATGTGTCCGTAAAGGGTTTTTAGATTATTTTAATGAAGTGAATGCAGACATATTCTGTGTACAAGAAACAAAACTACAAGAAGGCCAAATCAACCTTGAACTTGATGGCTACTATCAATATTGGAATTATGCAGAAAGAAAAGGATATTCTGGAACAGCCGTTTTCACAAAGAAAAAACCTTTAGCCGTTAAATATGGTGTTGGAGATAATGATACGCAAGATGAGGGTAGAATTATTACTTTAGAATTCGAGGATTTCTACTTAGTGAATGTGTATACTCCAAATTCAAAAAGGGACTTAACTAGACTTGATTACCGATTAGAATGGGAAAACGAATTATATGCGTATTTACTAGAGCTTGAAGGGCAAAAACCAATTATCTATTGTGGTGACCTTAATGTGGCCCATCAAGAGATTGATTTAAAGAATGATAAAACAAACCATGGTAATTCAGGTTTCACCAAGGAAGAACGAGGAAAAATGAGCCGCTTACTTGATTCAGGTTTTATCGACACACTACGTTTCTTTCACCCAGATGAAGATGATATCTACACATGGTGGTCTTACATGAAAACGATTCGTGAAAGAAATGTCGGATGGCGGATTGACTATTTCATCACATCAGAAAAATTAATCGACTCTTTAGTTGATTCAGTGGCGCATACAAAAGTAATGGGAAGTGACCATTGCCCGATTATGTTGGAGATGAAGTGATATAATATAAAAAGCTTTTTAAGCTTTGTTACTTTTCACCACAGTTAATATAGAAGAGAGAATCAATTTTATTTGATTCTCTCTTCATTTTCGTAAAAGTATTATTAAAAACTTAGATATATTTTTTTGGCTAACTTTCCGAATAATACAGTTATAATAAACGTATGGATACCAACAAGTGTATATGTTAATGCTGGTGGCTGATTTAGTGTAAGTGTAATAATTAACATTAAACCTAACATTATAATACCAGCACCAACAATGATTGGTATTATAAAGAGTAATCTTGGTAGCATTAATAATTACCTCCTAACGACTTCTCATAACAAGGGTGCTCTTTGCTTACTGCTTTAACTTTTGAAAATAATCAATAATACCGAGTGCACTCACTTGCATGTCTAGATTAATAATAATGTAAGCTTCGTGGTCATCAGGGATTCCCTCTTTTCTAAGGTGCTCTTTCACCCTACCTAACATACGCTGCGCAAGTACATCGTATCCTCGTTTATTAGAGATAACTCGCTCGCCTTCCTCTACAAAAATGCCCAACCAGTCAGATGCTTGCTTAAGAGCGACTTCCGTATTTTGCGACATACCAAAATGCCCATAGTAAATTCGATCAAGTTTCATCTCTTTTATCCGATTAATCGATTGTTGCATGGCATTCGGATCAAAGTGATTTGGTGAAGTAGAAGGTAAATAGAGTTCTACCCCTTCCGTTAATAATTGTTGATATTGCACACCAACCGTGTCACCAGTAAACATTCCATTACTTATCGGATCATAAATACTGAAGTGATGTTTCGCATGGCCTGGTGTATCGTAAAATTTCAATGTACAATCAGCACCAATTTGAAGTGTATCCCCTTCTGTTTTTACTACTATGCGTTCTTCTGGTACAGGAACGATTGGGTCAAAGAACTCGGCAAAACTATCTCCATAGATTGCTCTCGCACCAGCAGCCAATTTCCTCGGTTCCATTAAATGTCGCTTCCCTCTCGGATGTACGACAATAGTAGCATTGGGGCATTCTCGGAGTAATAGGCCAGCACCACCTGCGTGATCTAAATGGATGTGCGTGACAATAATATATTTAACCTGTTCTAATTCAAGCCCCAATTTTTCTAAACCTTTTTTCACATACTTAATTGACGGACTCGGCCCTGTTTCTAACAATGTTAACGCTTTCTCATTAATTACATATGTACCTGTACGATTAGGTAAATCCATATCAAAACCATCAATCAAATAAATACGATCGTCCAGTTGTATTGGATCTTTATCCTTCATCATTCGCCCCTCCCCTTTCATGAATCACTTGATTTTATATTAACATAATAACTATTTTTGTTCCTCTTCCACAAATTCTGTTATTACAATTTATAGAAAATTCGTTTAGATCGGAACACGTATGTAATAATACTATCCCTTAAAAGAGTATCATTATCGAAATTAATATAAAAATAATTGATATATTGCGGAAAAGTAAGATAGTATTACTAAAATAACAAGAAGGAAAAATTGGTTTTCGCTTTTTTCCTAGCCTAAAATAGGATAGGGTAATAGATAAATAGAAGGGGGAAGGTTTATGCAAAAATGTAAAAAATGCCATAGACAATTTAAATGGTCCGAACTTTACTTATTACCTAAATGGAAAGATTCAAACGAACCAGTCTATTGTACAAATTGCAAAACGGAGCATTATCTAACGAATACTTCTAATTTTATACAGTTACTGTTAGTATGTTTAACTGTTGCCGTAACAATCTATATATCTTATTTCGTTTTCTCAGTGAACCTTATATTAAGTTGCTTGATATCATTTATATTTACTCTACCTTTATCATTATTGTTTCCTTTTTTTAGTAATTACTATTCAAGATAGTGGTAATTCATAGAATTTATTGAAGTCAAGGGTATAGGGTTCTTTATATATTACGTACTGTTTAAGCTAATTGATTTTTTCAATGGCTATTCTACATAGGGTATATGATAAAAGTAAATCCAATCTAGTTAGCACAAAATCAACCATTATTAGGAGAACATGGGATATGAAATTATTCCCCTCTTTCGCATTTTTTATATCAGGGCAAATTAATTAGGAAAATTCCTGTAGATCCCCTTGTATATAGAGAAATAGTTAGACTTAAAAGTTGGAATTTTCCCAATACAGGGAAGATACTCCATATGATAGAATTTAATTGTACTATATTCTTAGAAATTTAAGCATAAGGAGGAGAGTAAGGGGAAATTAGTTTTATATCCAAAAGAGGAGGAAAGGATTTGAAAAGGCTTATAATTCTTAGTATATGCTTTTTACATATTTTTTCATTATTCCATCTTCAATTTTTGGTCAAACCAGAAATAATGAACAAACACTTCAACGCCAAAATCTTACCATTATAGCAATGGATGAAGATGGAGCTGAATATACCTATGATGAGGATGGAATCTCTTTTAAAGTTGTAGAAACTGTAGAAAAACCAAATGATAAAGAGAGTATAATAATTAGTGAGTACTATATTAAAGACAAAAACGGAGACTATCAAAAGGACTCTAGACAAATAACCACTATTAACCCTGAGAAAAATAAGATAGAAATAAAGAAAATAAATAATAAGGGAAAAGCTACAATTAATACTCAGTCAATTGTAGATAAAAACCGTATCTATTAATTCTGGTAGTGAAACAATACAACCTCAAGGTATTGTCATACCAGATAACGAAATGACTGTCTGGTTATTTATTGGCACATATAAATAAATATTCAAATGTAGTTGCCAACTTAACGATATCTGGAATAATCGCAGTTGTTACTGCAGCTCTGTCTAAATATTTTAAAATTGGAAGCACCGGAGCAATTGCGATAACTGCTATTGCAGAGGGAGTTTGGTCTTATAATCAAGAAAACTTGTGGTTTACTTCTCATGAATGGGGAAAAAACTGGAAAGGAACTACTATCCCTGCTGCTCAGAAACAAAGAACATATACTTATACGGATAAATATAGATCATCTAAACTTCCTGTAAGCCCTAATCCATTTGAAGAAGTAATATACTTTCCTAAATAAACTTGATAACCAACAAAAAGAGAATGAAGAAAACAAAAAAACCTTATTAAGGTTTTTTGTTTTCTTCTGAATTAATTTCATAACTATTCTATTAAAAATACAAAGACCAACGGAACTTTATAAATACCGTTTTAAAAAATACCTTACGCAGCTTTTTGCTAGATTAACTGTGCATAAATTCAATCTGAATCCACCTTTGAAACATTATGAAAAATGTTACCATTTCAAAATAATTTTTGGCATGTTTCCCTGTTCGATAACGAACATTGTTCAGTTGAAAGAATAGCTTTAAGATACGTATTAACCCGTTCAACTACAGTACAACAATTGAAAATGGTTTTCCAAGTTTTTGATCTACGGGCTGGTGCGGTATACCTTAATAGGTCTTGGGTTATTATTACCTTATAAACCTTTTGACAAATGCCTTCATTCGCCAATGGACAGTCCGTACATTCCTTTGGTTTCGTATTTGGCAGCAATACTGTCATAACCATACGAATACACGCGATATCAAGTTTGGGGCAAGGTATTTATCAAAACCAACGGTTCCCTTTCGTTACGTTTATTGGATACAATTAAGGATTGTTTCACATTTGATACACCTGTTCATATATCGGATCATAATCATAGCCAGTATCCATGTTTGATAGTTCGGAGATAGAATGTGAGACGATTGATTTCCTTATAAAATAACAAAGTTCACTGTCCCATTTCTTAATTGTTTATTAACATAATTTATATTGGACAAAAGCGTAAAAGCTTCACAGGAATAGCGCTCCCTTCATACCAACTTTTCCCTTCCCACGTAAAAAACCCCCAAAGTCAGATTTCACACATCCAACTTCGGGAGTCACATTTCAATGAAGCACTAAATAAGCAACGACACAATCCATGGTGCTGCATACATTGTCATAAACTGAACACCATAACTGACACCCCAACGGTGCATCATACCAGAGACCAGTCCAAACAATAGTATACCGCCAATATTAATTAGTCCCGCATCCATATATGCAAGCAATAGCACAATTGAAAGTAATAAGCCTAGCAATGCTTCATGTGGGACATATTTAAATACAAATGTACAAATTTGCTCTGAATATTTGATTGTTATGTAGTATGTAAAAGCAATTGCGATCACAGCTCCTATAACAGATGCAATCACAAATTCATTCATTGATAATAGATGATGCAAGTTATTCTCTTCCGTGAATACAGGTGGCGCATTAAATAAAGCCATACCCGGACCTAATGCTGTTGGTGAAAGTGGAATACCGATTGCAATTAAAGGTACTAGTATACCTGCAATATACGCTGAATTTGCAAAGGATTCCATTCCTGCAATTGCACGTGAAGCTCTCTTTACAGGATTCTTTATTCTGCTCGTAATCGTTTCTCCTACCAATACCGTCATACCCGCTGGACTCATAAAGAAAGTGAATACACCCGTTATGGAAGTAATAAGAGACGTTAACGATTCACTTTTATTAAGAATTTTAAATGGACTAGGAAAACCTTTTATTTTTTTCTGCGTTTTAATAGTAATTTCATTAACTGTTTTATTCGGTAATTTACTCCGTATGTCTTTATTCAATAATTCAAACAAGCGTAAAATAAGTGGTCCAATCGTTATTCCTAAAAAGAAGGACGTAAAAACGGTTGTATCTTCAGGCACAGCCCCAATTCCCCAATAAAGATGTCTTAAACCTTGGATAAGTAAAGCGAAGGGAACAATGGAAGCTAATGCAAGCCAGCGATTTTTCATCGTTAAGGCTAAAAAGATTGCTCCGGCAAAAAAGATTTGATTGGAGTAACTAGCTATCTGGTCACCCCAAGGTACAATCATGCTTGCAAAAATAATACTTAAAGGCACAGAAATGATCGTTCCTATAACAGAACCAGAAGCCATCTTTCTAATCGTTATATCTGGAAGACCATGTTTCTTAAGTACCATTGCATGATCAACCATTGGTGCTGACATTACTCCACCTGGTATCCCCGCAATTGCAACGGGAATGGAGTCTGTTAACTTATGTGCAACGATTGCAGAGATGAAAAAGGAAAGTAAGACAATCGGCTCCATTCCTGCAAGTACTAAAATCATCGTAACTGGTGCGATAACCGCCGTTTCATCTGTTCCTGGAGCAATTCCAATAATCGTATATAATACAGTCGCTATCGCAGACGCTGCAATCATTTCAAAAATTAGGGATATATCCATTCCTTACTTCTCCTCATCAATAATCGTTAGTTTTCTTTTTGGTTTGAAAATAATACTACAAATAACAAAGCCGACTACAGCTCCAATAATTCCATAAAGCATGCCACTAGATGAATCATCAGGAGCAATGGAATAGGCTAACATTGTTGAAACCAAACATATAATAATACTAAAAAGTAGGTCTTTCACACTTACAATGTCTTCCCATACTTCAATATTATTAGCATTTCCATTTATTTTTTCTCCATTTTTATTTGACATATAAATCACTCCATTTTTCATTCATTCAAAACGTAAAAAGTATAGACCAATTATTACATTGATTAACATATTTAAGCCTGCATAGGTACATCATTCCCTGCAAATGCTATTTATGATTACATCTAAGGAGGTAGTTAATTTGCAATTTCAACAACAAGGTCAAAACTTACAAGGCTCTTCCCAAATGCCTGCACAAATGAGCCATGGTGGACATGAACTCTTTGATGCGCATGAAGCTATAGGCGGATTAGTAGGCGGAATGGAGCAATACCTACTATATGAGCAACATATTCAAGATCCAGAGCTTAAAACAATGTTAACGAAACAAAAAACGTATTTAACACAAGTGTACAATTCAACTGTGGAAGCATTAAAAACAGGCCTAGAGCCAACTGTTAAACCACAAACGTACAATTTTTCCCAGACTTCTAATAATACCATATATGGAATGCAGCCGTCACAGCCAAAAACTCCAGCACAATCGGTAAATGAAATAAACGACGAATGTATTACTGGATTTATGATGGGCTGTTTGAAGTCAAATGCTTCTGCTTTTACAATGGCAGCACTTGAGGCAACAAATCCTGTCTTAAGAAGAGTATTTGCAGATAGCATCCCAAATATTATTGAAATGGCTTATGAAGTATTTTTATATCAAAATAGAAATCAATACTATCAAGTGCCACAGTTAAAACAAGAGGACATGCAGAATTATTTAAACAGTTATGCTCCAGTACAAAGTACCATGCCTCCACACTAAAGACAAAAGCGCAAGCGCCCGTTTAGAGACGTACGAACTGCGCCCACGTAGTTTGTGGGTGGTTCGATTTTAATCGAACATTCCTACCGTAGGAGATAAAGGAAACATGCCCCTTTATGGGGTATGCCGATGTTGGGCATAGCCCGTTCTTAGTCAGCCTTCCTTTGTAACTAGTTAAAGGAAGTTCGACATGTCGAACTGTTATCGCACGAGGTGAGGGAAGTTACGCTAGTCTCTGGGCGCTGTAGCTGGACGATAAGCCTGACACGTACGCTCTTTAAAAATGAGCGTACGTTTTTTACATTGTCTGAATCTTTTCATGGGTTATAACGTATTAATTATTAGTTGATAACGAAAGGGATGGTAACAATTGAATAACCATGAAATTGATTACAAGCTCCATGGAGATGACATGCAATTTGTAGAGGTCGAACTTGATCCACAAGAAACAGTAATCGCTGAAGCAGGAAGTCTCATGATGATGGAAGATCATATTAAAATGGAAACGATTTTCGGAGATGGTTCATCCAAACAAGGTAGTGGGCTCATGGGCAAATTACTAGGGGCTGGTAAACGTGTCTTAACAGGGGAAAGCTTGTTTATGACGGCCTTTACGAATGAAGGGATAGGAAAGAGTCATGTTTCCTTTGCATCTCCATATCCTGGTAAAATTATCCCAATGGATTTAAGTGAAATCAACGGAAAATTAATTTGCCAAAAGGATTCCTTTTTAGCTGCAGCCAAAGGGGTATCTGTTGGAATTGAATTCCAGCGCAAAATTGGTGCGGGATTCTTTGGTGGCGAAGGGTTCATCATGCAAAAGCTTGAAGGAGACGGCTTGGCTTTTGTACATGCGGGTGGAACCATTCATAAAAAGGAGCTAGCTCCAGGAGAAACATTACGCGTAGATACAGGTTGTCTCGTTGCGATGACAGGAAATGTTGATTACAACATTGAATTTGTTGGTGGTGTAAAAACAGCTCTATTTGGTGGAGAGGGGCTGTTCTTTGCAACCTTAAGAGGTCCAGGAACTGTTTGGGTACAATCCTTGCCATTTAGCAGGTTAGCAAGTAGAGTGTTTGCCTCAGCACCACAACGCGCAGGCTCTGATTCAAAAGGTGAAGGAAGTATTACTAGCGGATTGTTTGATTTATTGGGCGGTGATAGAAGATAAGAATTGGGTAGATTAGTAAAAAATACTGATTTTTATTTGTTGTAGAGTCCTCACTACTTGCACATACTATCCTTGTAAATCCTATTAAGGGGTGGATGACATGGGTGGTAGAGATGATCACAAAGGTAATAGTAAAAACGTGTTAGCACTAACTCCAAAGAATCAGTTATCTGATGGGATTGACATCGAGTTTTCTGAGGAATTTGCAGATGCAGAAGATAAAGAAGCTCAAGCTAGAAGTAAAGCTGCTGATAAGAGGGTTAAGGGTAAAAAAAAATCATTAATCTCCTTTTTAGCAGTTCCTAATTAAACAAGAAAGCGATTCACATGATGTGAATCGCTTTCTGTACATATTGGTTACCATTTAGTAAAGTAGAAATAGATATTATACTTAAAGGGCTGATCAACGAATGAGTAAAGACGTAAATGATTATCTAACTGAAGGAATGTACGGGACCCGTTTACCTAAGGAAGATGAACGTAGAAAATATTTAGGCACACTAAGAGAGCGGATTATACTTGCACTAACAATCGGTCAAGTAATGTCTGATAAGGGGATAGCAAAATTAGAAGAAGCAATGAAAGAAAATAAAGGCTCTACATTACTTATTAACGGGCATGTCTCCGCCAGGTTTATGAAGGAGGAGAAATCCCTTGCAACAAAATACAATATTCCCTATACAGTCATTGCGAACGAGCAAACCGATACCGATATCGGTGCAGTATTAACCTATGATTATGCCATTGATAAAGAGGAAATTTTTCTAAAAGAAGATAACCCGAAACCTCAGGAAATGTCAGATAACCAACCATCTTCATTTTTGGAAAAAGTGAAACAATGGTTCAAATAACATGTTCATGCATAAATCCCCTCCGTTTCGGAACAATAATATCAGGAGGTGTTTTGTCGTGAGCCAACCCTATCGATGTCCAAATTGCAAAACAAACAGTTCTCGATTTAATATTATTGAGCAAATAGCTAAACCCGTAAAACTGGATTCTAATACTGGTGAAATCATTAACGAATATTCGAATAAAGATATAGAAGTATTTCATAATCTCTATAAAGGACCAAAACAAAGAATCCAGTGTGCTTACTGCGGACTAGTTGAAGATGAACATAAATTTATAAAATTTGCAGAATACCATAGAAAATAGGATATTTCTTTAACATCACTCATCAACCCCGAGTGATGTTTTTTTGCATTAAAATCGAAAATAAATATACTCTCTGTTACACTTAAATAAATATTATTATGAAAGCTGTGGGGAGGTAAACGTTCAGTGAAAATAACTTCTATGGAGCCTACACCCAGTCCGCATTCTATGAAAATTAATGTGAATGAGGAATTGGATGCAGGAGTGAATTTCAATTATAAACAAGGAGATGACCTAAAGGATGCTCCTAATTACATAAAGCAGTTGTTTCAAATCGAAGGTGTAAAAAATATTTATCGTGTTGTTGATTTTATTGCTTTAGCGAGAGATCCAAAAACACCTTGGGAGTCTATTCTTCCAAAAGTTCGGAAAGTGTTAGGAACAGAAGAAGTAGATGAACAAATTCAGTTACACGTACCTAAAGCAGTTGACGATTCCTTCGGTGAGGTGAAGGTGTTTATACAAATGTTCCGTAATATTCCGATTCAAGTTAAATTAGATGATGGCAAAGAAGAAAAACGGTTCGCACTTCCTGATGTGTTCATGGATTCAGTAATGAAAGCGTCTGTTGCTTCACCTAATTTTATTATGGAAAGAAAATGGATAGAACAACATGTAAGGTACGGGTTGATGGATGAGATTGCAGGCGAAATCGTGGAAGAAATTAAAGCAAGCTATGATCCAGAGAGAATTAATAAACTAGTCCAGTTAGCCATCAACAATGAAGATAAGACGGTTGAGACTAGCCAAAAAACTTCGATTTCTCTTGAAACACTAGATAACCTTGATTGGAAAGTACGATATGCAGCACTTGATCGACTGGAAGCTACCATACAGGATTTACCAGTACTTGAGAAGGCACTAGATGATGAAAAAGCTTCCATACGAAGACTTGCTACAGCTTACTTAGGAATGATTGAGGAACCTGAGGTACTACCTTATCTTTATAAAGCGTTACATGATAAAGCAGTTAGCGTAAGAAGGACTGCTGGAGATTGCATTTCTGATTTAGGTTTTAAAGAGGCTATTCCAGAAATGATACAATCGCTTGAAGATCCTAGTCGATTAGTTCGTTGGAGGGCTGCTATGTTTTTATATGAGGTTGGTGATGAAACATGTCTTCCTGCACTTGAGTCTGCTGCAAATGACCCCGAATTTGAAGTTCGTATGCAAATAAAAATGGCCCTTGAGCGAATTAAGGGTGGCGAAGAAGCAAAGGGTTCTGTTTGGCATCAAATGACACAAGCAACAAAAAGGGATTAATCAATTTTTGAATGAAACTTGCAATTTCATTCAACTTTACACACAGAAAGCGTTTCCATATAATAAAATTAATAATCTAAATATTTAGGAGGTATAGGATGACTTCGATTACAGAAGGTACCTTGTTATGGGAACCGAGTGAAAAACAAAGACAACAAACCAACCTCTATCAATTTATGAATTGGCTTAACAGAGAGCATGATTTATCCTTTAATGATTATCATTCTCTATGGAAATGGTCTGTAAATAACATAGAACTTTTTTGGGAAACAATTTGGAAATATTTCAATATCCAATCGAAACAGTCCTATCAAACAATCCTATCCTCACATGACATGCCTGGTGCAAAATGGTTTCCAGAGGCAAGCCTTAACTATACAGAACATATTTTTAGAAATAGAGAAGCTGGTCAAACAGCAATCATTCATACATCAGAAAATCGTCCTAAATCAGAAGTGACTTGGAAACAATTGTACCGTGATACAGCATCCATCCAACAAACGTTAATTCGATTGGGTGTACAAAAAGGAGACCGTGTCGTTGCCTACCTACCAAATATATATGAAACGGTCGTAGCCTTTCTTGCAACCGCGAGCTTAGGAGCAATCTGGTCAAGTGCATCTCCAGACTTTGGTACGCAAAGTGTGATTGACCGTTTTAAACAAATTGAACCTAAGGTAATGATTACAATAGATGGTTATCCATATGGTGGTAAAAATTATGATCGATTACCAGTAGTGAAGAAGATACAATCAGAATTAACTACGCTAGAATCTACAATTGCCATTCCATACTTGGATTCAAACGCTAATTTTAACCACTTAAAAAATATCACCTTATGGAATGACGTTATTGGAATGAACCAAGATACGAGCTTAGCGTATGAATATGTCTCTTTCAATGATCCACTATGGATTCTATTTTCATCTGGAACGACTGGCGCACCAAAGCCGATTGTTCAAAGCCAGGGTGGCATATTAATTGAACATTTAAAAGCATTAACATTTCATGTGGATTTAGATAAAAATGATCGTTTCTTTTGGTATACAACAACAGGTTGGATGATGTGGAATTTCCTAATCGGTGGGCTTCTTACTGGTAGCGCAATTATCTTATACGACGGTAACCCATCCTATCCTGATAAAAGAAGCTTGTGGAAGCTAGTAGAAGACACCAAGATGACTGTTTTTGGAACAAGTGCAAGCTATATTACAGCATGTATGAAGGATGGCATGAACCCTGGCAAGGAGTTTGATCTGTCACATCTGAAATGCATTAGTTCAACTGGATCCCCTCTACCACCTGAGGGTTTTAAGTGGTGTTATGATCATGTAAAAGAAGACCTTTGGATTGCATCAGTAAGTGGTGGGACCGATGTATGTACGGCCTTTATATTAGGCTCACCTACATTACCTGTTCATGCTGGGGAATTACAATGTAGAGGACTAGGAGCTAAAGTAGAAAGCTTTAATGAAGAAGGTGAAACACGGGTTGAAGAAATAGGTGAATTGGTCTTAACAGAGCCATTTCCATCCATGCCTATCTACTTCTGGAACGATAAAGATGGATCCCGTTTAAACGAGAGTTATTTCGATTTATTCCCTGGAATTTGGCGCCATGGAGACTATTTAAAAATAACGGAACGAGGTACTTGTGTTATTTATGGCCGCTCTGATGCAACCATTAATCGAGGCGGTATTCGGATAGGAACAAGTGAAATATATCGTGCAGTTGACAGGGTAAAAGAAGTTGCTGACAGTCTGATTGTGGATGTACCTACAGGAAATGGTGATTCTTCTACACCACTTTTTGTTGTCATGAAACAAGGTGGGACATTAACGGATCAAGTAAAACAAGCAATTAAGCATGAAATTCGCACACAATGTTCACCAAGGCATGTACCTACAAGCATCCACGAGGTAACCGAATTACCCAAAACATTAAATGGCAAGAAATTAGAAGTACCCATTAAAAAGATACTAATGGGTCAAACCGTTGATAAAGTGGTCAATAAAGGATCATTAAGTAATGTTCGTGCCTTGGACTATTTTGTTCAATTTGCAGAGGAAATTCATAGTTAAAGATGGGAAGGCAAAGTTCTCTTGATGTTGAACTTTGCCTTTTAATTACATCTTTTCAAATATTTTATTCGTTTTAATTGATAAAATGCGAAATAACACCACATTGAAAAAGTACCTTGGCTTGTTTTCTCTAGATAAAAATTGAACACAAAACTAGAATTTGTATCTTGATAAGCACCCTCTAGATGAGTACTGAGCATAAAATCAGAATTTGCATCTTGATAGGGTCTTTCTGGAGCAAGTATATCTAAATCTCTTTAGTGACTTCTCTATAGTAGATGTAGTTCGCATTTTATTTCAACTACTAATTAAATTCCAATAGTGAAAAAACTTTTAACTACACCTCTTCTTTCATGACGTTAATCTTTACATCTCCAGAGCCTGTTCGTAAGTGAACGTGATTTTCAGCTGTTCCAACATTACCGGCCCATTTATTACCAGCCTTACTAATTGTATTTATAGGAAGATTGGATTTTATCTTACCAGAACCTGTTTTCACTTCGATATCTGTATTTATTTGTTCATGTCCATATCCAACCGTTATATTACCGCTTCCTGTTTTAATATCAAAAGAACCATCGTCTACGCATAAAAGCTTTACATTACCCGAACTAGATGTTCCTTTTACGTTTCCAGAGAAGTTTTTTACTTTTACTCCACCTGATGAAGTCTTCATTATCGTTTCATCTGCTTTCAAATATTCCGCTTTAATATCTCCAGATGATGCCCTAAACGATGCATAATCGACTGATATATTTTCTAGCTTTATATTTCCTGAAGATGTATCTAACTCCAATCTTTCACCATTTATATTTTTAATAACAATATTTCCAGATCCTGCTGTGCCTTTGATATTTTTTCCATGAACCGTTTTTAATTTTACATTGCCAGATGATGTTTCGAATTCAAGATCATTCACCTCTAAGTCATGAATCTTTAAATCTCCAGAAGAAGCTGCTATATTTGCCTTTTCCACTGTTAAGCCGAGTGCATTCACATCCCCTGAACCAGTCCTAATCAAAACCATCTCTGCACTCAAAGCTTGCGTATAAACATCTCCTGAGCCCGTTTTTATTCCCCAATTTTCTATGTGGTTTTTTGGTAACGTTATTTGCAGACGACATTGTGGTAGATTAACGGAAAAGAGCCTCATACTCTTTTCTGGATTTTTAGCAGTAATGTGTAAATGATCATTTTCGATGTTTGCAATTAATACAGGCCCGTCTTCATAAGTTTCTAGTAAGATATTTATAACTGACTCTTCGTGAATATATACTTCAACATCTGCGTGTGAAGTAGTAATATCTAATTTCTTGATTGCTTCAACCTGAAATGACTCTTTTTGCGTTAGTCTTTGTTTGGCACTGTTTGAAAACGTTACTATTTTCATTCTTATACACCCCATCCCCCTGATTCTATCTTTATTCTACCTTACTTTTTATAAAACGTAACCAGCCAGGCGATGGATTTTCCCTCGGTCTCTAGATGGAGCGTTTTTCTCCGTAAAAAAAGGAACCTTATACAAGGCTCCTTCCCATCAAGTTACTTCTTTCAATACTCTCTTATCCGTGCCAATACTTACTGCTACATATGCAATAAACGATAAAGCAATCGATGTCACTACTTGATGCATACCAAATGGTTCTATGCCGAGCATGTGGAATATAATGTACGAAACAATGCCGACAACCATCGATGTAACAGCACCGTATTTATTACCCTTTTTCCAATAAATGCCCATTATAATAGGCCAAATAAAGGCTGCTTCAAGTCCACCTATTGAAAATAGATTCAACCAAATAATCAAGTCAGGTGGATTTAGTGCCAATAAGAATACGATAATACCTAGGATAGCTGTAATGCCCATACTTAAGCGCTGAATTTTCCGCGGTTGTGCTTCGGGCTTAATATAATTCAAGTAAACATCTTTTACTATTGTTGAACTTACTAATAGTAGAAGAGAATCAACTGTAGACATAATCGCCGCAAGTGGAGCCGCTAGCACGATTCCAGCCAACCATTGCGGAAGAACTTCCAAAGCAATTAATGGCATAACAGTATCACCAACTTCAATTCCAGGTAATATTGGCCTTGCAAACACGCCGATTAGATGCATGTTTAACATAATAAGACCTACAACAATCGTTCCAATTATAAGTGCTCTATGTAATGATCTTGAATCCTTATATGACATGGCCCTTACTGCAATTTGCGGCAAGGCAACCACCCCAACACCTACAAGTACCCAGTAGGAAGAAACATATGCTGGAGTCAATGTTCCATCCGCACCAAAAGGAGTGATTAAATTGGGATTTTCATTAAATAAGTCAGACATAATTGCAGGAATTCCTCCTCCTGCTATAATTACTGCAATGAGTAATATCAAAGTACCGACAAACATAATGCTCCCCTGAACTGCATCCGTTAACGTTACTGCACGAAACCCCCCAAAGGTTACATATAAAAGAACGGTTATTACGAAGATAAACAATGCAGTCGTGTATGATAATCCAGTTAGCGACTGAATTAAACGCCCACCACCAATCCATTGCGCAGCCATTGCAGAGAATAAAAAGATAATGATACTAACGGAAGACAGTAGAACGACCCATTTAGACTGATACCGTTCTTTTAAAAAGTCAACAATTGTTACAGCTTTATACTGCCTTGAGACGATTGCAAATCTTTTCCCTAATATAGTTAATGTAAAGTACCCTGTTGCAATCTGTGTCACAGATAGTAATACCCAACCAAGTCCTTCATTATAAGCAACCCCAGGACCTCCTATAAAACTACTTGCACTACCATACGTAGCTGTCATTGTCATAGCTAGAACAAAACCACCTAAGCTACGCCCACCTAAGAAATAATCCTGTAAGAACGAGTCCGAGGATTTAAGACTCCTACTAGCAAACATTCCAATTGAAAAAATGATTGCTAAACATCCAAATAACGCTATTGTCGCTTGCCAATTCATTCCTTGAACTCCTCATCATCCTCAAATGGTACTTCTACGAAAAATAATTTAACTACAATAATTACTAATATAGAAATTATAATAAAGCTAAGAACACAACTATAGAAAAACCATGCTGGTAATCCAAAAACATATGTATACTCTGATGGATCCTTACTTCCTAATCCATAAGCAAAGCCAAACCACCAAATAAAATTAAAAATCGCTAATCCAACACCAATTAACGCTTCCCGATTTGCTATTTTAAATCGATAATCCATTTTATCACTCTGAGGTTTTTCCAACAAAGATTCCCCCTCTACAAAATCTACAAAACAACATATTTATCATATAGTAACACTATATAGTATCGATAAAGCAGTTGTAAATAATATCTTCATTTGTTTGAACATCGGGCATTAGCTCAAGCCTAGAAAGTACTTACATGGCATGCAAAAGGTCAGGGATTCAGGCCTTCTATGCTCCATCGATAAAAAAGGGGTAATTGGTTTTTGTGCACCAACGACCCCCTTTTTTTATGGTTACATTTTTTCTAATAAACTACTTATGTATTTATCTAATCGCTCTACCATAAGATCTTCAGTTAAACCCTTTACACCAAATACCACCCAACCTGGATAAACGGATGGCCTGTCATTATCAAGAATATCATTTAAAGAGATGAAATCCCAATATGGGTTATATACAAAGGATACTCCTGCTGCATTCGTATAAGCTTTTAAAAATTCATCCGCTACATCAACACCATACAACATAGCTAAGTTCACCCGGCAATGCCCAACATCAACTCCCCTAGGTCCAAGACAAGCATTTACCCAATCAACAATCCCACTTACTCTGTTCCCTTGCCATAGCACATTTGTAGGATGATAATCTCGGTGAATAAAACATTTTTTATAAGCTGGAAATGGCCTTTTGATTATAGACACAGCCTTATCCCATACTTCCGGTACTTTGGTCCAAGAAGGAATATGACCCCCTACTTGCTGATTATAAGGGAAATACCTCCAAGGTAAATTCTCTACGTCATCAACTTCATGAACCCTAACAAGTGCGTCCGCAAGTCCCTTTAACCAAGCTTGTCTATCAGTAATATCAAGTTTAACCTTACCTTCCACTTTCGACATTAATACCATTGGAATACCATTCACTATGCCTGTCTCATCATAGGCAATGATTTCTGGTGTAGGTATACTTACACGGGTTCCTATACGTAAACTTTCTGCCTCATGAATAACAAGATCAGGTTCCTGCTTGAGCCATTCCTTATTATCAAACTGTCGAAGCACTACCTCTTTCTCCTTTTGGTTCACGACTAACTTCACTAAATGTAGTGTAGAAGAAGTGCTTCCTTTTAGGCGGTAGGCAGAATGAGCTTTAGCGGTTGCATCCACATTATTAATTACCCAATTCATTACACGACTATCCAAGCTCATCTTTATCATTCCCTATAGATTAGTAAGAAAAAACCCAACATTTTTTCAAAAAGTTCGACAGCATTTCCCAGGAAATATCGACAATTTATTCGTCCATTTCCCTTTTCTTAAATACTACTATAGTAATCAGAGCTGTCACAACCACCCAAGCCATAATTACACCTAAATGGGACCAAATATCTCCAAAACCTAATCCTTCTTCAACCTTATATGCTAAATCAATGATTTGTACATTTGGGAAATACTCAATAACCTTTAGAACTGGATATTCATCTATAAAACCTACTAGAAAAGAGCCAAATCCAAAAATAAATAATACTGGTAAAACGATAACGGAAGCCTCCATTACTGATTTACTTAATAATCCCAAAAGAGTTCCCATAGCAATATAGAAAAAGATAGATAAAATGATTGCAATTGCAATAGGTAGTATACTTGCTGGTGTATATCCAGTTAGCCACATACAAATTATTAGAGTGACAATGGTAGTAATAAAGCTTACTAAACTTTTGCCAGCCATAATTTCGGATATCGTAGCCGGAGATAACATAAGACCACGCAACGTATTTTTTTCCTTTTCTTCGGCAATAATTGCACATTGAATAAAGCCCGTTACGATTGCAAAAGTCATATTAATCACCATAAAATGTAACTCTAATGTGATGCCATCCATTCTTCCATAAAGTGCAGCAAGCAAAACTGCCATGAACACCGTTGATCCTATATACATATTCTTGGATAAATCCTTCAGGTCCTTTTGAAAAATTGCATACATTCGTTTCACGCGAAATGTCATATTAATTCCCTCCCAGTAATCTCTACGAAAATATCTCCTAATGTTGGTTCATTTGAATGAATAGATACTACTTGGCCCTTAGACATATAGTTATGCAGTTCATCTGCCCCCTCAGGACCCTTAGGAATTAGAATTTCTTTGCCATTGGTTAACTGTACCTGAATTGATTCATCAGCATACTTCAGGCGTAACATCTTTGGCGCATCTAATAATCTAATTTGGCCTTTATTTAAAAATGCCACTCTATCACATAGCTGTTCTGCCTCACTCATATCATGTGTGGTTAAAAAGATGGTTGTACCTTTATCATTTAACTTTTTTAATCCCTTATGTATATGTTTTGAGTTTACTGGATCAAGAGCAGATGTCGGTTCGTCTAAAAACAATAAATCAGGTTCATGTAGGAAAGCTCTTGCTAACGTTACACGTTGTAGCATTCCTTTTGATAATTTTGAAACTACCTTTTTTGCTTCGCTAGCTAGGTTAACAGTCTCCAATACTTCGTCTATTCGTTTTATCGGTACATCATATAGCTGACAATATAATTTCAAATTTTCATAGATGGATAGTCTTTGATATAGTCCACTATTGTCTGTTAAAACACCAATTCTTTTTCGATAATCTGATTTCTTTAAAGATAGGAATGGAAGATCTAATACCTTAATCTCTCCTGAGGTTGGTGATAATTGACCTGTCAGGATTTTTATAGTTGTTGTTTTTCCAGATCCACTCGGACCTAAGAACCCAAAAGTTTCCCCTTTTTGTACACTGAAATTTACATCTTCCAATGCTGTTTGATTTCCAAATACTTTTGCTAAATGTTTCACTTCAATTACGTTCTCCAACATTCATTCCCCTTTGCAAATTCGTTTTGCTTACACCTATAGATTAATCAAAAAAGGAGTGAAAAACACTATATTTTCCATGAAAGGAGTAATTGTTAGAATGAATGGAGCTTATTTTAGTCCCAACAGTTCCTTTAACAACACCATTTTACTCTTAGATAATGGAATAGAAGTCTTTTTCTTATCATCAAGCACTAAACTATAACTATTTCTTGTCCAGGTAATAACTTCACGAACTTTTTGCAAATTAACTATATAAGAACGATGACATCTAAAAAATCCATAGGCCCGCAATTTTTCTTCTAAATGATTTAGTGTAAGGGTACTCGGAAAGATATCACCTCTAATATAAATTTTTGACCCGCCATCGTAACTTTCTATGTAATCAATTTCAGGCGGGTCAAATAGGACAATTTTATCATTTACTTTTGTAGGAATCTTATTGAACCCGATGGGGATAATTTCAGATTCCTTCTCAATTTGCGCAACTTCCTCTGCCTTTCCAGTCACTTCTTCCGTTTCGGTTTCTATTTTACGTAAACCATCCTCGTCTAAACGAAAGACTTGATCTGCTAATGTAATTGCACTTTCCATACTTCCTGTTAGGATTAAGACACTTTTTCCTCCTTCCTTAATGTGATGGATCATATTAATAAGTACCCGTTTTGTTTCCATATCTACATGTAAATCGGCTTCCTCCAAAATGTATAGCTTTGGATTTTGTATTAGTAATCTAGCAAATTGAACTCTTCTTTTTTCTGAACCAGATAGGTGCTTAATCTTTACATTTTTCTTTGTATGTAACTGTACTAGTTGAAAAATTTGATCAAACGTTTGTTTGAAATTATATAAATCACCAAAGAACCTTAAATAGTCTTTTATCGTTAATCGTTCATATAAACCTTCTTCAAAAAAACATATACCTATCTCTCTAAAATATGTCATTCGATCTTTCCGGAGACTACTACCACTAATCATTATATTACCTGATGAAATTGGTATTTCGCCTGTAATCATGCCCAATATCGTATGCCTGACATTTAATGTGGAATAAATAGCTACGATCTCCTTTTCAGCCATTTCTAAATTAAAAGTTGGAAACAAAATTGAATCTTTATCATGCTTTTCTAGGTTTTCTACTTTAAAGAATGTCATGCCAGCCTTCCTCCTCCCCCTTCATTTCCCTTTCTTTCTAAGTGAGCCAAATAAACCCCGTCATTAATTTCTGTTTCAGCAAATTTACTGAAACCAGAACATTGGTAGAGATTCATCGCTGGTTCATTCCTATCCCCTGTACTTACAGTTATTCTTTTTTCTGTTTCACTTTTGGACAAAATGTATGCCAATAACTTTCTTGCAATTCCCTTTCTAAAAAAAGTTGGATGAACGACTAGACGACAGATTTCAATATCATTATTCCTATCAACAAACGACAGTACTCCAAGTAAATTTGGTCCATCCATATAACCGAGAAAGGTCTCCCCGCTCCCCATGATTGATTTCACCGTATCGTTAAGCTGCGGTATATCATGGAACCCGATCATTTCTGCTTCCACCCTGTATGCTGGAATTTGAATTTCTAAAATTCGCTTAGCCGTTTCCTTATCATTGTGACTTAATCTAACTATCATTCTGAAAATCTCCTTGTTTTAATTAATCTATTTATATCATGTATTGTTTAGGGAGGCTAACTATTTTTAATTATGAATTGTTATTTTTTAAAATATTTGTTATCCTATTGTTGTCTACAAATTAAAAAAATTATCTAACTACTAGGGGTGCCCAAAATGATGGGCTGAGAGGATAGGTTTCCGACCCTTATGGACCTGATCTGGTTAATACCAGCGGAGGGAAGTAGTGGGACGAAACTGTCAACCTATTATTCTCAAGAATTAATGAGCCAGGTCCAATCATCATTGGATCTGGCTTTTTTGCTGTTCTTAATAGGGAAAGGAGGAAATTATGAATAAAACCCGACTCATCACTACAATGGCCGTGTTCATTGCAATTGGAACGATTACTGCCCAATTAATCTGGTTTCCCGCAGGCGTTGTTAGAGCATATCCAATGCAACATGCCATAAATGTCGCAGCTGGGGTCTTACTCGGTCCTGGACCTGCTGTAATCATCGCCTTTATGATTAGTCTCTTACGGAATATGCTTGGACTAGGTACATTACTAGCATTTCCTGGTAGCATGGTTGGAGCCTTCTTAGCAGGATACTTTTATAAGAAATCTAACAAAAAGCCCTTGGCTGCAATTGGTGAAGGTTTAGGCAGTGGAATTATTGGGGCATTCGTTGCTATACCATTTGCTTATCTTTTAATGGGCAATGCAGTGGGTGCATTCGCATTTATTCCACCGTTTCTCGTAAGCAGTCTAACTGGGTCAATCATTGGTTGGCTTCTTGTATCTCGAATGAAAACAGAAACAATAATAAAAATATAACAACGGAAATGGGCGTCTAACCTATTTGTTGGTTTTTCTATTCACTCATTTTATTCATAAATCCTATGCAAATGCCTATTCTTTAGAAAATCACTCCCCATCTAGACCATTTCCCCATATATTGAAGAGAACGATTTTAAAGGGGGAAATATTTCATGAATAATTATTATCCGCAACATTATCAACCACCATATCAAGATAATGAGGAAAACAGACAATTTAACCTTCCATGGTATATATTAAATCAAATGTTTGGACCAGGAGGAGGTCCTGGTAGTGGGCCTGGCGGGTTCCCAGGTGGAGGGCCTGGCGGGTTCCCAGGTGGAGGGCCTGGAGGTTTTCCTGGCGGAGGACCTGGCGGGTTCCCAGGTGGAGGACCTGGAGGTTTTCCTGGCGGCGGACCTGGAACAGGAGGCGGCCAAGATGGACCACCAGCATCTGCACCACCAAATTTCACTCCAGAGCAATCACAATTCCAAACTTTCGCAGTTGACCCAGGTGGAATCCGTGGATGTTTACGCCGTTTCACTTATGTTTGGTTAAGAAGAGATTCCTTCTGGTACTATCCTACTTTTGTTGGAAGAAACTCCATTGCTGGTTGGAGATGGAATGGTTGGAGATGGGTTTATTTCGGCATAGACTTAAATCAAATTAATTCGTTTCAGTGCTTCTAATTTAACGAATTTAGCAGAATGCTAGACAACCATACAAGCATTCCCTTTACTTCCTCATATTGTATATAGTGGAAGGAGGGAATTGCTATGCCATGCGTATTGTTATATTTAGCGGCAATGCTTTCAGGGTTTGCGTTGATACTTGTTGGATACTTTGCTACCGCAATAGGCCTTGCCTTCTTAATTACTATTGAAACGATATTAATGACTATCGGAGTTATTGCAGTAATCGTCTTTGCGTTAGTATTAATCTACCTCGGAGTAAGAGCATTACTAAAGAAATATTTTAACTAACCTCAACCGACTATAAGAGACCACAACTAGTGGTCTCTTAATTTTTTTCCACAAATTTAAAACAAACGTTTGTATTCATTTTTTTGCTAATAAGGGAACCTTTACAATAAATTAATAAATTCACATTTATTTATCATCAAACCCTCATCTGTTTCACATTGGAATCTTACATAGATGCATTAAAGTACATATTAGGGAGGAGGAGGAATGATGACGATTGAGATTTTTAGAAGAAGAGAACAGAAGTATCTTATAACAACTGATCAATACTCTGAGCTTGTCTATCAGTTGTTACCATATATGCGCCCAGATAAATTTGGCGTAGATGGTATGTACACAGTCACAAGTCTATATTTTGAAAGCTCAGACTACAAAATTTACTTTGAAACTAAAAACAAACTAAGGTACAGGCAGAAACTTCGCTTAAGAATTTACAATGACACGGATATCAATAGTACAGCTTTTTTTGAGGTAAAACAGAAACACAAGGATGTAGTAAATAAACGGCGAATGCTTCTTCCATTAAAGGAAGCATACCGTTATCTAGAAAGGTTAGAGAACTGCTCATTAGATAGCTATGAAACTTCAAATCTACAAGTATTACGTGAAATTGATTATTTTCGCTCACTATACCGATTAGAGCCTGCGATGGTTGTAAGTTATGACCGTCATGCACTTCATTGTATCTACGACCCTGATTTAAGAATAACTTTTGACCATAACCTTCGTTGTAGAAATGACGACCTGCAAGTGGAAAAAGGGCCTCACGGTATAAACTTTATTGATAAAAATCTTATCGTATTAGAAGTAAAAGTAAACGATAGTGTCCCTTTATGGCTAACACGTATTTTACAACAAATCAATTGCAAACAAAGAAGTGCATCCAAATTTTGCACGAGTTTAGAATTATTGAAACAGAATAAACTTCCGAATCAAATTACTACAGAAAATATAGAGTTAGGAGCAATGTAAAATGGATTTCATCAATAGTCTTTTTGTAAATAATGAGTTAGAACCAACAATTATGATGAGTATATTAGCGATGGCCGTAGTGACAATTCTTAGTTTTATTATTACTTTTGTCTACCAATTAACGTTCACAGGAGAAAGATACTCCCAGAATTTCGTCCACACGATCATTATGATGAGTGTAATTGTTTCCGTCGTAATGACAGTAGTAAGTGATAATGCTGGAGTTGCCTTTGGATTATTTGCTGTATTTTCATTAATTCGCTTTCGAAGTGCAGTGACTGATGCTAAAGATATTGCATACATCTTTTTCGGATTATGCGTAGGGATGACCTGTGGACTCTATCAATTTCAGCTAGCAATATTATTAACGATATTTGCAAGTTTATTATTTTATTTACTTTACAAATTTAAATATGGTATAGGGAAAGATACGCAAATATTAAAAGTAACCGTCCCAGAAAATCTAAACCACGAAAATCTCTTAGATGATGTATTTGAGGCCTTTACGATAAGCAGTTCTCTTCGCCAGGTTGAAACAACAAACTTAGGTACAATGATTTTATACACGTATGCAGTACGCTGCAAACACGATACAAAGGACAAAGAGATGTTAGATCGAATTCGTGAAAAAAATGCTAATCTTAAGGTATCACTAACTTATATGGAAATTTGCTAAGCAAAGAGCCTTCATCAATCCCTTACAGGATAATGAAGGCTCTTCGTATGTTATTTATCAACTTTCTTCCGCATTTCTCTTTGCCACATGAGTCCTTGTTCTATCGCCATCTTTTTAGCAATTCTCGGTGCATTCCATAGTGGCGGCAGTAATAGTAACGATACTGGAACTGCAGTTATTACAATTGAATTTTGAATAGATGAAATACTATCTTCTCCAATTGTTAATATCATTACGGTTGTCAACCCAAAGATAAATGCCCAAAATACGCGTAACCATTTCTTTGGATGGTCATTACCTGTTAATGTTGCTGCTACTGTATACGCCATTGTATCTGTTGTTGTTGCAACAAAAATGATTGAAACAAGCAAGAAACCTAAGCCCATTAACGTTCCAGCAGGCAGTTGATCCGTAATTGCCATTACCGCAGCTGGCATGCCACCTTCACTAAGCGCGCCTGAAACAGAGCCAGGGTTTTGCGTTTCATAAAACACGCCTGTTCCACCAACAACTGAAAACCAAAAATTATTTACCAGTGGTGCTACAACCGACACAGCGATAATTAACTCTCTTATCGTTCTGCCTCGTGATATTCTACTAATAAATACGATAAGCATCGGGGCATATCCGATAAACCATCCCCAGAAGAAGATTGTCCACCATCCTAGCCAACTTTCATCACCACGATATAAACTCATTTCAAAGAAGTGCTGAAGATGGAAACCTGTCCCCCCAACAAAAGCATCAATTATAAACATTGTTGGACCAATAATTAAAATCACGGCTGCTAGGAAGATTGTAAAATATACATTGTAATTACTTAAAATGTATATCCCACGGTCTACCCCTGTCGCCGCTGAAATTGCTGCGATCGTAACTAATACTAAAACGACGATAATACTAACCGTTAACGTATTAGGAACATCGAATAAATGGTTAAGACCATAAGAAATTTGTAAGCCTAGGAATCCAAGTGGCCCCAGCGTACCAGCAACTGTAGCTATTATTGAAAAGATATCTGCTGCAGAACCAATAACACTTTTGTGGTAAATTTTCTCACCAAATATTGGATATAATAGCCCTCTTGGACGTAATGGTAATTTTTTATTGTAATGGACATACATCATTACAATGGTAGCTAACGTTCCAAGTATTGCCCATGCAGTAAATCCCCAATGCATGAATGATTGGGCAAATGCAGCTGGAATATTGTTAAACTCGCCTCCTCCAAATAATGGTGGGGTACTCATAAAGTGTTCCATTGGCTCAGAAGCCGCCCAAAACACACCACCACTTGCAAGTAGGGTAACTAATATCATGGAAACCCAGCCAAAGAAACTATACTTTGGTTTATCCTGATTTCCCAATCGAACCCTTCCATATTTAGAAAAAGCTAATCCTAATCCGATTAAAAAGTTTAACAATAATAGCACTTGCCAATAGGCTCCAAATAAATCTGCTGATAAGTCAAATAATGTTGAAATAGTATTTCCAACCATATCATTACTAATAAACGACAATATGATAAATAGAATTAAGAAACCACCACTTATCAGAAATACGGGCCAATCTAATTTTGCTTTCTTTTTTGAATTCACGTTTTTCCTCCTAATTTTATTAGGAACAAGTGCGGGTAGGATAGAGATTTCTGCCCATTATAGACCACCTGAATAGAGATTAATTTATAAATACAATCATTATTATAATCAATGGCAACCATTTACTTGCTCTATTTTCTAAAGATATCTCCAGTTTTTTCTTATTATCAATTATTTATTCCCCAGAAAAATGAATTTAAGCTTTACATTCATTAAACCGAAAATTTCCCAACTTTTCTTTGGATATTAATTTTTCTTCGCTAAGGGACTTTTCCAAGAATCATCTGGAATCCAACACCTCCTTAATTTTATTCGGAATATTAAAAATACTATAATTTCGCACAAAATAGCACGATTAGTTTTTTCTAATCGTGCTATTTTATTTTTTATTATTCGCCTATGATTTCTTTAACGGTTGTCTCAACATCTTTACGAGACATTTTTTCTTCACCACTATCTAACGCCTTTAACGTTCTCTTCGCCAAGGCTAGTGGAATTTTACAAAAGTGCAAAATTGTTTTCGTTTCGATTGACTTTATGTACTCATCTGCTAATTGTAAATTGGCTTTTGCATATTGAAACATATCTTCTCGTGACCAATCTTCTGGTAAGAAGTTTACCCCTCGATCAGCGTCTTCATATTGATTTCTCAACATATTGACAGCCTGTAATCCTCTACCATAGCCAATTGCTAACTCACGATCTGTTTGGGTATTATTGTACCATTCCCATATGTCTGAAAGCATAACGCCTACCAAGCCCGCTACATAGTATGTATATTCATCTAAATCTTCTTTTGTCTTTACTACCCAATTTCTTTGAACCCATTTAGCCATGCCATCTGCCATTATACCAGTAGACTCTTTTACTTTGTCAAGTATCTCTATTGGACAGACATTAATCCAATCACCAAGTCTGAGTGTAACCTCTGGTAACTGGGCTTCATAAGGTTTAACTAGCTTCTGGTAAGCAACTTCATTGAAGTCACTTTCATTTAGGAGCTCCCTTGTAGAGCGCAATAAATATTGCTTTGTATCGGGGTCAAGCATTTCATGATCTTCAATTTCATCAATTGCACGCATGCATAAATATGCTGATCCTACTGTCATTTTTAGCGTTGGATTTAATAAATTAATTGGAATAAAAAATGTTCTGCTTGTCTCTTTAAGTACACGCATTGCATCTTTTTGTAGCTTTTTTTCTTTACTCATCGGTCTTTCTCCTTCCAAGAGGTAACTCAAGTATAACAAACATCCCAATTAATTTCTTCTTTGTAAACTATTTCTACCTTTTTTATACCCACTTTTATTAAATATAAACCCTTTTCAAGCAGATTATTTTCAGTAATTTTTAACAGCTTGTATAATTTTATAATTAGACATACTATATAATAGGAATCTTCAACATAGAAAGGCGTTATTTAATGGATAAAAGAGTTTATTTACTAACAATCGTTTCCTTTGTTGTTGGGATGGTTGAATTGATTATTGGTGGGATTATTGACTTAGTAGCCACCGATTTAGGAGTTAGTGTTGGACTAGCAGGACTATTAATAACTATTTTTTCTTTGACCTTTGCTATATCTGCCCCAATTCTATCTGTAATTACTGCAAGGTTTGAGAGAAAACGTTTAACAATTATTACATTACTTGTATTTTTACTTGGAAATATTGTAGCTGTTTTCAGTCCAAACTATACCGTATTATTTATTGGCCGTATTATTTCTGCTGCGAGCAGTTCTTTACTCATCGTATTATGTGTTGTCATGGCGGCAAACATCGTTGAACCTCGATATCGTGGTAGAGCAATTGGAATAGTAAACATGGGTGTTAGCGGTTCATTGGTACTTGGAGTTCCAATTGGACTCATGTTAGGAAATGCATTTGGATGGAGAGCGCCATTTATTTTTATTTCGATTTTAACACTATTCTCCATTACTGGGATTTACTTCTTTATGGGAAGAGTTGCACCAACAAAGCAACTATCCCTTTCAGAGCAATTCGCTACACTTAAGGAACGAAAAATATTATTTGCACACTTAACGACATTCATTCTTATTGCAGGGCATGCTACCTTATATACTTATTTAACACCCTTTGTAAAAACGACAATGGGGCTAGATGGAACATGGGTAAGTATCATCTACCTTATATTTGGAATTGCCGCAGTTAGTGGTGGAGCAGTTGGTGGGAATTTAGCAGACCGTATTGGTACGAAACCGTCTATTTATGGAATTATTATTTTATTTGCTTGTGCTATCTTCGCCATACCATATACGACTTTTTCATTGCCGCTATTTTTAGTTGTAATGGTCATTTGGGGAATGATGAGTTGGACGATTACACCACCAATGCAAAGTTACTTAATGGATTCTGCTCCAGCTTCATCAAATATTCAAATTAGCTTAAACAACTCTTCCTTACATTTAGGGATTGCATTCGGATCAACGATAGGTGGATTTGTAATTGAACAAGCATCAGTAGAACTTAATGCAACTATCGGTGGAATTCTCGCCATCGTATCCTTTGGTACCATATTAATCTCTATGAAAGAAAGTAAACTTAGAGCAACAAGCTAACCTGAGGTGCCTGTCACTTGTCGGTTTTTGTCAAATGATGTCAAAAACGAGCAGTGGCAGGCACTGTTTGCTTTCTAAATTGGAATATTCATCCTTTTTCTACTATAATTAGAGCAAAGTCAAAAAAAGGAGCACGCAAATGTGGGAATCAAGTAAGTTCATGAAATTTTTAGGCGGTAAAAATTTGTACTACCTACTCGGTCTATTAATTCTAGTCGGAATGATGATCTTCGTTTACAATCAAGTGTCATTTGTGTTTTATCCATTGGTCGTTCTTTTATCAACCGTAACTCCACCAATTATTCTCGCTTTCGTTGCATACTATCTACTGAACCCTATAGTAGATTTCTTAGAACGATTCCGGATTAAACGAATTTGGGGTATTCTCATTTTAATCTTGGGAATAAGTGGCTTATTAACTGGAATCATTCTATTAGTTGCCCCAGCTATTGAAACGCAAATTACCGAATTAGTGAACAATTTCCCTAAATATATGACACAAATGGGAGAAGGAATCACTGTATGGCTACAGAATTCTTTCCTCGGTCCTTACTATGATGAAGGGTACAATTGGCTTATATCAAATTTTAGTGATTTACCTGCTATGATTGGATCCTATTTAGTAGATGCATTTCAGGGTGTGAGGAATGTTGCAAATGCACTAACCAATGTGGCAATTGCTATTATTACATTTCCTTTTATCTTATTCTTCCTTCTTAAAGACGGTAAGAGATTTAAAGCGTTTTGTTTAAAGCTATTACCTCCAAAATTTAGAGGTGATACAAATCAAATCCTGACCAACATGGATACCCAAGTTGGTTCGTATATTCAAGGGCAGATTATTGTTGCGTCTTGTATCGGAATTTTATTGTTCATTGGATACTTAATCATCGGCCTACCTTATGCTATTACATTGGCAATCGTTGCTGCCGTTACTAGTGTAATCCCTTATTTGGGGCCAACTATAGCAATTATCCCTGCAGCAATTATTGCATTAGTTGATTCACCATTTATGCTAATAAAATTAGCAATTGTGTGGGCAGCAGTTCAATTATTAGAAGGAAACTTAATCTCACCTAATATTATGGGGAGAACGATGAAGGTTCATCCGCTAACGATAATTATCGTACTCTTAGTTGCCGGAAATTTATTTGGCATTATTGGTGTGATACTCGGAATTCCTGGATACGCTATACTAAAAGTACTAGTTACGTATCTCTTTGGGAAATTCAAGAAAAGATATAACAGGTACTATGGCGATGATGCTGGAGCATATCAACTAGAAGAAACAGAAGATTAGGTGCCTGTCACTCCTCGAATTTTGTCGGTTATTGTCAAATATTTTATGAACAAACATTTGTTTAAATATAAATAGGGAAACCCGCTTCATGTGATTTGAAGCGGGTTTCCCTATTAGTTAATATTCTTATTAAACACTCTTCATTCCTACACCTAACTCTTTAAGCCTGTCCTCTGCAAGTTCAAAAATTGAGCCTACCTTTGTTTTTTTTATCGCCTTTTTATAAAGATAAATCGCCTTATCTTTTTCCCGTGCTATTGAATTCATTTCAGGATTATACAAATCTCCCCAATGTATATAAATCCAAGCATTGTTTGGGTGTTCATTTGCATAATCTTGAAATGTCTGATCCGTTTGGTTGTGCTCACCTAATAAAAAGGAGGATTCACCTTTAGCTACTATCATACGGTCTAGTAGGGTTTTGTCGGAATTAGGAAATCGAACAAGGAAATCCTCAGCAACGAATTTTCTTATCGTTACAGAAAGTTTATCTTTTAAACCTTCATCATATAAAACATGGTCAAAGTCTTCTATCCAATTTGCAAGAACTAGTTTCATCAAACCATTGTTTCTATTATCTAAGTCCTGAATAGAGGAAATTTCAGTAGTAGCAACCCATTTGTCTAACGCTTTCCAAGCCTTCCACCATATCATAACAGTATGACTCTTATCATACCGTTCCAATTCATAACCAATTTGGAGCCAATCTTCCAATGTTTCTAGAAAAAAGTGGTTTGGTACTAATCTTTTTGCTAATACTTTTATAGCTGGTAAAAGAAAATCAACTATCCTATCCTCATTATCAAAAGATGCCTTTTCCAACCACTTTCTAACTAAATCACTTGCAGAAGAAACATTTTTTATATCAGTAACCGTACTTTCAATATTTATTGGAATATTGTAGGAAGCAAGCCTTTCAATAATTTGCTCTGTCTCTAGTTTTTCTACACGTGTGGTGCTCCACTTTTCTATAGAAGGTTTCTCCTTATTTACTTCGATATTCCCATTGTTAAGCAGACAACATTTCTTGAATTTTCTCCCACTCCCACAAGGGCAGGAATCATTTCGACCTACCTTCACCCTACTTCCTCCCCCACATACCTTATTTAGTATTATAAATACATATTCGACATAGAGGAGAATAATCCTTTATTTTTGAGGTGCCTGTCACTTGTCGGATTTTGTTAGTATTTGTCGATTAAAAATAGTTCAAACGTTTGTTTTAAAACTTCTATTAAAGTTCTTCGTCTTCCAACCAACTAATTGAAAAATATAGTTCCTCTAATCCATCGTGATATCCCCAACCAATACCATCTGACTTAACAACAATGGTATATAATCGATCATCTAGTTTAGTAAATAACTTCTCATCCTTTTCACACTCAACAACTACTTTGTTATACATAGAGAGCATACTATTGTAAAACTTTGAATCGATATCCCCATAAGTACTTGTAAATAACGTTCCTATTTCAACATAAAACAACATTAACTCTACTGTTCTTGCCGAATCATTTGTTAGTTTCTTAAAAAGATTAATAGACTTTTTTGCTTCGAGTAAACGCATTTTTCCAAAGCCTTTTTCTGGAAAGAACTCATCCTTTATCTCCTTTTTTGCTTTATCAAACAAATCATTCACTGTACTTTCACCGATATATTTTACAGACAAATACTGTTGTACTTCATCATTTAATTTATACAACTCCGTTATTATACTAATCAGTTCTTTTTGGTCATTCTCTTTTAACCACTTCTTTAATTCAGGAATTTTTAGTTTTGTAACCTTTGTCATATCCTCGGAACTCCTTTGTTTAATATTTCTTTATAAATCTTCTCATTGTATATAGTCCAACTTAGTCAATGGACTCCTTTTTATCTTTTACTAGTACATAGTGGGTAGAATATAATTCCTCCAGATGGGGATTTGCAGTTTTTGAAAAACGTAGTAGCTTTTTTGGGCCTTTTCCCCAAGATTTGTATACAGTAATCGAAGGTTTTAAGTTTTTCTCCCTTGCATATTTCTCTAATATTTTTAGGATGTTATTTAGCTTTGATAGATTTCCAATTACGACACGCTCCAAATAAGGGATCCTTTTAAATCTCCAATCTTCTGCTTGTTTTTGTGTGAGCCGTTCCATTTTAACAAAAAGATCTACAGGGCTAACGTATCCCTTTTCCTTGATTAACTCTGTAGCATATCGATAAATGGATTGTTCCATTTTCTTTTTCGGCAATGATATCACCCTTCCTTCAACAATTATTCAACATAATCCAGTCCTAATCCCTCACAAAAATCTATTGCAATCTGTTTATAACATTCATCACGATATGTATACCAATCTTCTATCAAACCTAAATCAAAGGCATTATCTTTAAATCGTCTAAATGCACCTTTACCTTTTATTGCTCGAAAAAGTATATTTCTCTTTTTCCCATCTTTCACCCGATAACAAAAATCTTCTATCATCTGATATTCATTAATATCAAAGGATGTCGGAAGTTCCGTATAGTTTTCCCAATTTTCAACGACATCTATGGCAACCTTTTCTTCATCATCCAAACCTTCTAAGTCATCAAAATCACCATCATCTGCTTTTCTTATATTGTCATGAGACACGAATACTACTTCTCCTGTTTTAACATTGAGAAAAGAAGTATGTTCAACTGATTGAAATGCCATATCTTCAATTATGTCACCCAATTTCACTTTCACACGCATCGTCAAATCCTCCTTTAACTTTATAAATACCACCTGAAAGAATTTCAATCATCATCTAAATAATAATCTGCACCATCCTGTTTATTCCATAGAACATTCATTTTTCCAACTCCTATTTTTAATAATAAAGGCTTGTAGTAACCTACAAAGCCTCTGCTTATCCTTTATTTACCACTATCTAAATAACATCGCCTAATCATTATTTTTTAATTTTGTCATAACTCCATCTAATTCTAATGTTAAATCATTCAATTTATTAGCGACAGATACTGTAGTTTCTATATTTTGAAACTGCTCATTCGTAGCAAGCATATTATCCTTTGTTCCTAAAACTGCTTGCTTAACAGAATTGGATATATTTTCCATTGAATTATTTATTTTATTTGAAGAAGAAGTTAAATCATTCGTTAATGTAGAGATATCTTGGATTTGACTTGCTACTTCACTTGATGTTTGAGATATATGATGAAGTACACCATAGAATTTTTTGCAATTTCTAGCCCTCTATTAATAGAACCTTTAACATTTGCAATTGCTACAACAGATGGTTCAGATTGCTCTAACATTTGCTTAATAATTTCAGAAATATGCTTAGAAGACACTTGAGATTGCTCAGCTAACTTTTTCACTTCATTGGCAACAACTGTAAAACCTTTACCCAACTCTCCAGCTCGAGCTGATTCGATTGCTGCATTTAGTGCTAATAAATTGGTTTGGTCGGCAATTCCTGAAATGATTTCTGTGATGTTCTCAATTGCTTTCGAACGCTCATTTAATTCATTAATTGTGATATATGTACGATTAACATCCTTATGTATTTCTTCCATTTCTTCCACTAATGTTTTAATTTCTTTACTACTTTCTTGTGCTTCTATCGCCGAATCATTTGTTTGATGTTTAGCAGTCTGCGCCGTTTGATTAATAGATTGTATTCCTTCATTAATATATGAAATGATATTTCTACTTTCTTGAATAATATCTAATTGTTTTTCTGTATTACTTGCGACATCTTCCATAGAGGCAGATAACTGACCACTAAATTCAAATGATTGATTTGCATTATCCGAAATAGTTTGAGAAACATTTAAAATTTGATTTGAGGTTAATGATAGACGCCCGACAATATTATCTATAATATCTTGTCTCTCTTTCTCCTGATTAAATTGATAATAAGCTTCAATCCTTTTACCACTAAAAACCTGCCAGCTAACCGCAAGTGAAGTTAATACCAAGAAAATTGCATGCCATATAAACATTGAAAACATATAATGATTCACACCAAAAACGATTTCAGGGTAGAACAGTAGCCCTAGAATATGCTGTATGGCAAAGATACACGTCATCATCATAATTAACTTAATTTCTTGATAAAACCCTAAAGCAGCAACTACCATAAAAATACTAAAATGAAACTCTACTCTTCCATTTCCGCCAGAAATTAATGCTATACTTGCAAACGTAAGAGTAAGTGTCAGTAGATAAGGTATGTACATGTGATTTTTATTCTTCTGGTACAATAGAAGACTCCAAATAAATAACAGAATAGGTATCAGCAATATTATATGTAGAATAAGGCCATACTGTTGTTCAATCTCAAAGGATGTAACGATGCTTCCCCCACCATGTGAAAAATTAAATAGATGATATACTCTTCCTAATACATTAACTATAATAGCTAGTAGTACAACTCCTCCCGCCATATAGAGCATTAATTTGTTTTTCTCTCTATTCATTTATTAATCCCCCTTTATTTGAATTATCAAATTCGCTGAACTCCTGTATATTACCATAAATGTTCACAAATTCGTAAAATAGTGACCTATTCCAATAGCACTTACTCCCTTTTAGAAAAGAATAGACACACCCAAAGCTCTGGCGTGTCTACATTCGAATCAATATTTAATTTAGTATTAATTATACGAAATGTAACACTTTATTATTCTACCTTCATTTAACAAATCGCAGGATAAAGCTTTATACATATTTTTAGAAGAACAAAATTGTATTTGATTTAATTTTTCTATAATCTCCTATTGTCTTTTCTTCTGAATAAGATAAGTATGATTAATCCAACCCCTAAACCGACTGCTCCACCAATTTCTATAGATTGGAATACCATTCCACATACCATACCAAGCACTAAGCAAGCGAGAAACAAAATCCCTAACAGTGCATCATTCATCATTCCACCTCCATAGCTACCTACTATTAATAGTTTATTCTTCTAGGCAAAAATGGTTCTGATTTTAAAATGCAAGGAATAATTCAAAAATTCGCTATTGCTATAATCCCCCATTCATGGTTACAATGTATTAAATAAAATTTTCTACTAAAAAACATGAGGTGATTAAATGGGAAACAATGTATCTGTTGGTCTACTTGGTTTAGGGGTAGTTGGTTCAGGTGTAGTTAAGCTGATTGAAGACCATCAAGAGAAGTTAACACATCAGCTCGGGCTTGATGTTGATGTGAAAGGAATTTTGGTACGTAATTTAGAAAAGAACCGTGGAATTGATGTAGACCCGACGTTTCTCACAACTAATCCTGAAGATGTGCTTCATAATCCAGAGATTGATATTATTGTAGAAGTAATGGGCGGAGTAGAGGAAGCACGTGAATATATTCTAAAAGCATTTGCCGCAAAGAAACATGTTGTGTCCGCGAATAAAGACCTTGTTGCACTCCATGGACCAGAGCTCCAAGAAGCCGCCAGTAGAAACAATTGTGATTTCTATTACGAAGCAAGCGTTGCTGGAGGAATCCCAATTCTTAGGGGAATAACAGATGGACTGTCTTCTGATCACATTAGGAAAATAATGGGGATCGTTAACGGAACAACGAACTATATTTTAACAAAGATGAATAATGAAGGAATCAGTTATGAAACGGCATTAAAGCAGGCCCAAGAACTTGGTTTTGCTGAGGCTGATCCTACATCTGATGTAGAAGGATTAGATGCTGCACGAAAAATGGCGATTTTGTGTCGTCTCGCCTTTTCAATGGATGTTGAGTTGAATGATGTGGAAGTTAAAGGAATATCGAATATCAGTTTAGAAGATTTAAATTACGGTAAACAGCTTGGCCTTACGATGAAGTTGATTGGCTATGCTGATTTTAGTAACCGCAAATTGGACGTCAATGTCAAGCCAACATTTCTATCCGACAGCCATCCATTAGCAAGTGTAAACAATGAATACAATGCAGTTTACGTATATGGTGAAGCTGTTGGAGAGACTATGTTCTATGGTCCAGGTGCTGGAAGTCTCCCTACCGCTACAGCAATTTTATCTGATGTAGTTACTGTGATTAAAAATATGCAACTTGGGGTAACTGGTAATCAATATTTAGAACCTCATTTCACAAAAAAATTAAAGGGATCAGCTGAGAAATTTGCTCAGTATTATGTAAGACTCCATGTTAAAGATGAGGCTGGAGTACTTTCCAAAATCTCTACCCTATTTAACGAATCAAATATTAGTTTCAAACGAATTTTACAAAATCCAATGAAAGAAAATAAAAAAGCAGAGATAGTTGTAGTAACGCATCAAACTTCACTGGAGAGCTTTCATAACGCAATGAATCAGCTCCATGAATTAGAGGTAGTGTATGAAATCAAGAGCCATTATAAAGTTGAAGGAGATGCAGCAGAATGAGCTGGCAAGGGTTGCTAAAAGAATATAAGGAATTTTTACCTGTAACAGAGATGACGCCAGATTTAACACTACATGAAGGAAATACATCACTTTTCCATTTCGCGAATTTATCAAAGAAGCTCGGTATTGAACTGTATGGGAAATACGAGGGACTCAATCCAACTGGTTCTTTTAAAGATAGAGGAATGGTCGTTGCGGTTGCAAAAGCAATTGAAGAAGGAAGTAAGTCAATCATATGCGCCTCAACTGGGAATACTTCCGCTTCAGCAGCTGCTTATGCTGCCCGTGCTGGCATCAGAGCAATTATTGTTATCCCTAAGGGCAAGGTTTCTCTTGGGAAACTTGCACAAGCTGTTATGTATGGAGCAGAGATTGTAGAGATTGATGGAAACTTCGATGAGGCATTGAAAATGGTGCGGGAAATAAGTGAGAAAGCCCCTGTCACACTCGTGAATTCTGTTAACCCATATCGCTTAGAAGGACAAAAAACTGCTGCATTTGAAATCTGTGACACACTTGGGAGTGCCCCTGATATTCTTGCAATTCCTGTCGGTAACGCTGGTAACATTAGTGCCTACTGGAAAGGATTTAAAGAATACAACGAGCATAAACAAACTGGCCTTCCAAGAATGTTTGGATTTGAAGCAGAAGGTGCCGCAGCCATTGTGAAAAACGAGGTTATTGAAAACCCAGAAACACTTGCTACTGCCATCCGCATTGGAAATCCTGCAAGTTGGAGCCTTGCAGTGAACGCTAGGGATGAATCCGATGGAAAAATTGAATCCGTCACCGATGAGGAGATTATAGATGCATTTAAATTAATTGCACGCACGGAAGGCGTTTTTGCTGAACCTGGTTCTTGTGCTTCTATTGCTGGTATTCTCAGACAATGCGAAAAAGGGTTGATTGAAAAAGGGAGCAAGGTTGTAGCAATACTGACAGGTAATGGATTAAAAGATCCTCAAACCGCAATTGACCAAATGGAAATTAATCCTGTAACCCTACCAAATGATGAAGCTGCTGTCATGGAATACATCGATAAAATGGTGCGGGTATGAAACCATTCTGGATAAATGTACCTGCAAGCTCTGCAAACTTTGGCCCTGGTTTTGACTCAATGGGCCTGGCTTTAGGTCTTCACCTAACGTTAGAGGTAACAGAATCAGATGAATGGGTATTTGAGCAGCTAGATTCAACCGTACCTACCATCTATTACGAGGATCACTTTATCTATAAAATTTCTAAACAAGTTGCTGATCGACATCATAAAGAGCTACCTGCTTGTAGAGTTGTTGAGAAAAGCAATATTCCTTTAGCTCGCGGATTAGGGAGTAGTGCTTCAGCAATTTTAGCCGGAATTGAAATTGCGAATCAAGCATGTAGGTTAGGGTTAAGCTCTGAGGATAAGCTACGTTATGGTACTGAAATAGAGGGCCATCCTGATAATATCGCACCAGCTTTATTTGGAGGATTGGTTATTTCTGCTACTATTGAGGATGTAATTGAGCGAATCGAATTACATGCGTTAGATATAGATATTGTCGTTTACATACCTGAAGTTGAATTAAAGACGGAAGCTTCTAGAAAGATTTTACCAAGCTCTTATCCTAGAAGCCTCGCTGCTGCTGCAAGCGCAGTAAGCAATGTTGTAGTTGCATCTCTTTTAAAAGGTGATTATAAACGAGCAGGTAAAATGATGGAACATGACCTTTTCCATGAACCATACCGTGCAGCATTAATTCCAAACTATGAAAAGATACGGAAACAGGCAAAGGAACTTTCTGCCTACGGAACAATCATTAGCGGAGCTGGCCCCACAATGTTATCGATTGTACCATCAGGAGAAGGACAAGCTATTGCAAGTAAAATGCAAGAAGTACTTCCATATTATCAAGTAAAGGCATTAGCGATTGATCCAACAGGTATGACGGTAGAATAGATTGCCTATTAGTCAGCCAATATGTAAAAGTAAAGTGACGTGATTAATTATCTCGTCACTTTTTTCATCTTAAATAATAGGATAATAGGCTTCATACCTTGGATTAGTATAATAAGGGGGTCTTGGCCCTATCTTAGGCATTGTCCATGTGGATGGATTGGCATTGTATAGCATCTCCACTGTTTCATTCGAATGATTAATCAACAGCAACCTTACTTCAGGGTTGTAATAATAGTTCATACGATAACCTCCTATGTGCTTACCTTTAGACTATTCAAATGTAGACGTGATGAGCACGTCCCTGCCTTCAGATAATACAGATTTTCCATGCACCACAATTGCCTATTTCTCATACAGTAACTAAAGAGTCAATTATAGGGAGGATTACCATGTCTGAAAATGGGAATAGAAGCGACTATCCGTTATATCCGAATTACGGAAAAATAACACAATATGAGGATGTTGCACTTACCGTACCTGAACAGCGTCAGCTCCGCCAGCCAGGAGTGGAAAGTTTAATGGTTCCAAAGCCAATTATAGAAAACCCAAATTACAAAGGAAGTGGCAAACTAAAAGGGAAAGTCGCACTAATAACTGGTGGAGATAGCGGAATAGGTGCTGCTGCAGCTATAGCGTTTGCCAAAGAAGGTGCTAATGTAGCAATCTCTTACCTAGATGAACATGATGATGCAAATCGAACGAAGGCCCGAATTGAGGAACTAGGACAGCGTTGTTTATTACTTCCAGGAGATTTGAGGAAAAAACAGCAATGCTCAGGTATAGTTGAGAAAACCGTTGAAGCGTTTGAAAAGCTTGATATCCTTTGTAACCATGTCGGTATTCAATTTCAACAATTAAGTTTAATTGATATTACCGATGAGCAGTTTGATGATACATTTAAAGTGAATATCTACTCTCATTTTTATACAACACGTGCTGCTTTACCTTACTTAAAATCTGGTAGTTCAATTATAAATACATCTTCTGTGGTTACCTTTGATGGAAATGATCAATTAATCGATTATACCGCTACAAAAGGTGCAAACATTGGTTTTACACGCGCATTAGCCAATAGCCTAGTACAGAAAGGTATTCGGGTAAATGCGGTTGCTCCTGGACGAATATGGACACCATTAATACCAGCAAGCTTCTCGGCTGATCAAATACCACTCGCTGGTAACCCAATGGATCGCCAAGGCCAACCCTTCGAAGTTGCCCCGACTTTTGTATACCTTGCCTCCGATGATTCCAGATTCGTTACCGGACAGACACTCCACGTCAACGGCGGTCAAGTATTCGGTTAATGCGGTGCCTTAATATGGTGCCTGTCACTCCTCGAATTTTGTCGAAAAGCGAAAAGTGACAGGCACTGTCTATGGAACTTTCTATCCCATTAAGGCTGTCATTAATGCTTTTTGTGCGTGCAGACGGTTCTCTGCTTGCTGGAAGACTACGGAGTGCTTACCGTCAATTACTTCTGTAGCCACTTCCTCCCCGCGATGGGCTGGTAAACAATGCATGAAGCTTACATCTGACTTTGATTGTGATAGCAACTTCGAACCTACCTGCCAGCCTTTAAATGCTACTTCTCTTTTCGCCTGTTCAGCCTCTTGCCCCATACTTGCCCAAACGTCCGTATAAATTACATCTGCGTCTTGTACAGCTTCTTCAGGATTATCTAAAACATTAATCTTTGCTCCGTGTTTAGCCGCTAATGTCTTAGCTTTTTCCACAACAGCTACATCTGGTTGGTAGCCTTTTGGTGAAGCAACCGTTAATTCCATCCCCATAATAGCTGCCCCAAGCATCAAAGAATGGGCCATATTGTTTCCATCTCCAATATAAACAACCTTTACACCCTTAAGTACGCCTTTGTTTTCCTTTATTGTTTGAAGATCAGCTAGTACTTGGCACGGATGATACATATCTGTTAAACCATTAATCACCGGAACACTAGCATATTTTGCGAGTTCCTCCACTGATTCTTGAGAAAACGTTCGAATCATGATCCCGTCCAAATAGCCTGATAGTACTTGAGCTGTATCAGAGATCGATTCCCCTCTACCAATCTGGATATCTTTTGAACTGAGAAAAATACCCAACCCACCAAGCTGATATATTCCAGCTTCAAAAGAAACACGCGTCCTAGTAGATGATTTCTCAAAAATCATCCCTAACGTTTTTCCTTTAAGCGGTTCAAATGCTACTCCCTTTTTCTTTTGTTTTTTTATGTAATCAGCTAAGTCTAACAAATAGCTTAACTCATCTTGTGTATAATCAATAAGCGTTAAAAAATCACGCCCTTGTAATTCTTTATTATAAAGATTGACTGGCTTTTCCCCCACTATCATATAAGTTCTCCCCTTTACATATTCACTTATGAATTATTATGCACTATATAGAATAATTATACAATAATAATTTCTAATATAAATGAATTAACATAAGGCTGTTTTCTATGAGACTATTGTTAATTACATTATTAATATACGGTACGGAGTAGATGTACTTTAGGGGATTCACCGAAAGAATCGGGCAGTCTCGAGAGAGCTTATTATCAAGTTCATTTCAAGGGGATTTCACTCATTTTCCATCTTGAGAGTGCTTATTCTTATCAAGTTACCTTCAAAAGCCAAGGAGATATATTATTAACTAGATAGTCTTTGCACATGCATATACTTCAGAGTTTACTCAACTGAGAAAAGTAAAAAGCAACATGAAAACAGCATCACCAAAAAAACATGCGCCCTGATTATTATATCAAAGCGCATGTCCTTCTTAATTAACTTTCTTGATAACAAGTACCTTCAAATAGTTGCTTGGTAGATAATGTTTATTTGCCTGGAAATCTGCTGGTAAGCTAAACTCCTCAAGTATTGTATATTTTGTATTCATCTCTACAAAACCTTTATCAATAAATCCTTTGAATTTTTTCATACTAAACGATGCATTATTTGTTGATGCAACAATAATGCCACCTTTTTCTGTTATCTCGATTGCATCCATCATTAGAGCTGGATAATCCTTTGCTGTACTAAAGGTTCTTTTCTTCGAGCGAGCAAAGCTTGGCGGGTCAAGAACAACTAGATCAAATTTCAAATCCTTCCGCTTCGCATATTTAAAGTAGTCAAAAACATCCATTACAATAATATCTTGTTGCTCAGCATCAATGCCATTCACACTAAATTGTTCAATTGTTTTGCTTTTACTGCGTTTAGCAAGGTCGACACTTGTTGTTTTCTTAGCTCCACCAATTGCAGCCGCTACGGAAAATGCACCAGTATATGAAAATGTATTCAGTACATTCTTCCCTTTTGCATATTTTTCACGAATGGCAAGACGGACATCACGTTGGTCAAGGAAAATACCAACCATCGCACCGTCATTTAGGTAAACGGCATAGTTCATCCCATTTTCCTTCACAATGATTGGGAATTCCCCACGCTCACCTTTTACAAAGTCGTCATCATCAATATATTTTCCTTTTGTATCAAAACGTTTCTTTTCATAGATGGCTTTATATCCTCCTATTTCGTCTAGGGCACTCAATACTTGATTTTTAAAGGAATAAATGCCTTCACTATACCACTGAATTAGATAATATCCATCAAAATAATCAATCGAAAGTCCGCCAATTCCGTCTCCTTCACCATTGAAAATACGGAATGCATTGGTATCTTGGTTCTGGTAAAAAGCCTTACGCTTACCTATGGCGTTTGATATTTTATTTTTAAAAAAGATTTTATCAATCTTCTCACCTTGATTGTAACTTAACACCCAACCTAATCCTTTATTTTGCTTTCCATAATAACCTTTTGCAATAAATTGATTAGACTCATCAACCAAATGAACGAGTGTACCTTCCTCTTTTAACATATTTACATTCATTATTGCATCCTTGTAGATTAGTGGGTACTTGCCTTTATATTGTTTAAGAAATTTAGGGGCTACTTTTAATTCAACAGTTTTCATGTTTTCATCCTCGTCGTTTTTTCCTTATTATCGCATGAAGAATTATGAAAGTAAAAAAACAGATTATACCGATTAAGTTCAATACAAAAATACCCCAGCACATTTTTTGTGCTGAAGTATTTAAACTACTTCCCTAAAACCGTACGTAATGCTTCGATTAAAAAGTCATTTTCCTCTTTTGTACCAACCGTAATACGAACATACTCAGGGAGACCCCAAATTTTCCCATAACGTACAATTACACCTTGAGAAAGAAGGGCATTATACAATTCTTCTGCATCTGGTCCAAGCTCTACAAGAATAAAGTTGCTCATCGTTTCTACATAGTTTAATCCAAGTTCTGAAAAGGCCTTGTATAGATCCCTACAACCTGCAGCATTACTTTCTTTAGAAGCCTTAACATGCTCATCATCTGTAATCGCTGCTGTCGCCGCTGCCTGTGCCAAACTATTGACATTAAACGGTTCCTTCACCTTTAAGATCGTTTGTATTATAGATGCTGGTGCAACGCCAAATCCTACACGTAAGCCAGCAAGCCCATATACTTTTGAAAAGGTTTGTAAGACTAATACATTGTACCCTGCTCTAACAAATTCAATTCCATCTGTATAATCTCGAGCCGTTGCATAATGACTATATGCACCGTCAAAAACAACTAAAACCCGTTCTGGAACTGCTCCCAGCAGTCTTTCAAATTCATTCCTTTCCAAATACGTACCTGTTGGATTATTTGGAGAACAAATATAAAGTAATTTTGTACAATCAGTAATCGCATCAATTATTTGGTCAACATTAAATTCAAACCCATCGTCAAATGCTACAGGAACAACCGTAGCACCCATTAAATCCGCTCCAAAATCGTATTCACTAAAAGATGGGGAGGGAACAATGATCTCGTCACCTTCGTCCAAAAAAGCCTCGGATAATAAGGTAATTAATTCATCAGCACCATTTGTTACGATTACCTGTTCTTTCGTTACATCTAGTTTCGTTGCAATCGCCTCTTTTAAAGAAACCGTATCAGCATCTGGATAACGATGCAGTTCTGCTAAACCAGAAGAAATAGCTTCTACACCCTTTGGTGATGGCCCAAGTGGATTTTCATTTGATGCGAGTTTAATAACTTTGTCCAAATTTAATTCCTTTTGTAATTCCCATATTGGCTTTCCAGGTGAATAAGGTTTAATTTTCTCTAATGCCTTTCTTGGTTTAATATGATTTGTAGTTGTCATCGCCATACCTTCCCTTCTATTTTCACTGTCTCTATGTATATATTAATAATTTTCATTATATTATATACTAAAGAACTTTAATGTAACAGAGAAGATTAACTTTTTTCTATTAAAGTTAACTGAAAATCTCCTACTTTGTTTTCCTCGTAAAGGTTCGTTACAGACGTTGTATAGTTTTGAATTGTTCCGTTAAATACCAGGTTTTCCTTAGGGACACTTACAGAAAAATCATTTTTATAGAGTAAGGATGTAATATCATGGTACTCCTCACTTGTAACTTTAAAAGTAAAAGTAATTTTATGGAGATTTTTTCCTTCGACTGTGCTCACTTCATTGCTAAATGTAAGTGCATCTATCTCAACATCATCAATAATAACCTTCTGTTCCATGTTATCCACTCCTTTTTGTGTATTTTCTCTCATTTTATCAGTTTCACTTACCCCTTTCGAATAAATAGAACTAGCTATACATCTATTCGATAAAAGGTTAAAATAGGTATAACGATTTTGATTATTAGAAATTCTATATCTCTAAAAACAATGAGAGGAATGGAGTATGAAAAAGAATCCAACACTAATTAAATTTCATGATACAGATAGTAATACAATCTCGCATTATTATGATTATGCTGTAGCACTAAATAAGATAAAAGAGCTATTAATACAAAGGCTTGGAAATGGCTTGAAACTCTGCACGACTGACGTAGGGATAGAGGAAGTATTCGTAACAATTGAACAGCTTCTCGAAAGAAATGATCCAGATATAGAAGTGTTGGCTCATATATATGATACAGTTGGAACGACAACAATCAATCAAACAGATGATGAAAAGTACAAAGTCACACCTTCCCTTACCAATAACATCTTTTACTTTCCTGCGTACAAGGTAGCAATTGTTCGTGTACCAATCTATCAAAGTCATTCCGATTACATACAAGATTTTATTTTTAACAATGACGACGGATTACTACTAGATTTCTTAAATTATTGCATTGAAAAACAACGCAGTTTTATGCTGGATGGAATTACCGTGCTTACAGATACAGAGGAAGGCCTAGAACGGTCAAGAGAACAAGTAACACATCAAGTCCATAGAGAAGACGTTCTATTGGATGAGGATGTAAAGGTGAATATCTTCCGCTCGATTGATGAGTTCTTCTCAGAAGGAGGATCTTTTTACAAGGAATACGCCATTCCTTATAAACGTGGAATCCTTCTTTATGGAAGTCCAGGAAATGGGAAAACAACGCTGGTAAAATCAATCGCTGGTAGCGTTACTGCACCTGTTGTATATTGGCAAATCACCGAATATACAAATAGCTACTCTATCAAGGAGGTTTTCTCAACCGTTACGAAGATGGCACCAATGATCCTCATTATTGAGGATATTGACTCGATGCCAGAAGAATCAAGGTCCATCTTTCTTAATACACTGGATGGTGCAACAACGAAAGAAGGAATCTTCTTAATTGGTACAACCAATTACCCTGCGAAAATCGATCCTGCCTTAATTAACCGTGCTGGCCGTTTTGATCGTGCTTATGAAATAAAACAACCAGACGAAAGATTAAGAAAGGAATATCTATTTAAGAAAGGGCTGCTTCAATTTATAACGGATGAAACGTTAGACAATCTTGCTGTTCAAACGAAAGGATTATCTATCGCGCAACTAAACGAACTCCATATGTCAGTCGCGCTCGAGTGGCATTATGAAAAACAAGTAAATGTAGAAAAAATTGTTAAAGAGCTCCAAGAAAACCTTAAGAAAACAATCAAGCAAGACTGGGAATCGGAAGAATATGTTGGTAGATTAGGTTTTTAGATTGATTGATGAAAGTGTAAAAAGGACAGCAAAACTGCTGGCCTTTTTTGACTAACGTACTACCCACAGCGGAAATCAACGTGCACTTGCTTCGTTATTATACAACAAACAGTTTGAATAGAGTCTAAATAGAAAGCACTTGCAAATGTGCAAGTGCCAACTCCCATATAAATAACTGTATCTATTACCTCTAATTTTCAATCCAAAATCTACGTTTAATGCTGCCATCTTCATCAAGAAAACTTTCATCCTCAATGCCACCGTTTTTTATAATTACTTTCGCTGAACCGATATTATCCTCATCACAAGTTACCAAAACAGGGTTTATGTTCAATTCCTTACATTTAGCTAATGCTTCTTTAAGAATAAGGGTTGCATACCCTTTTCTTCTTTCTGATGGTCTTACTCCATATCCAATGTGACCACCTACTTGCCTCAAAAACTCATTTAACTCATGACGGATGTTAACCATCCCAACAATTCTATTATCATCATTCACCAAAAAGTAGTCTGAACCAGGTACCCATTTTCCTTGCCCGCTTTGACGCACTCGTAATGCTTCTAAAAAGGATTCATATGTTTCAAACCCCTCTAGATTAAAACTACTTGGAACCAGACGTGTATTCCCCCACTCTTTCACATAATTCTCATGTTCTTCTTTCCATTCCATCGTTGGTTCGACCAATCTCATCTTAACTTCCCCCTAAAACAAAAGTGCTATTGATTATATTTTATAATAATCGATAACACTATCTTTGAAAACACTTTACTTCGCTTTACTTCTCTTAACCTTTATCACACCATCAATTACATCCCAAACTAATCCTATGGCTACTAGTATAGGCATCCACTTTGTCGTTTCCTGCCAAATTGTAGTCACTATTTCATATGCTTCGCTGCCTTCTATTAAAACATCCTGTTGAACTAATCCATTCATAAGGTCTGGATTCCAAAATCCGGGTTCCGAAATTAATAGAACTACTGCTATAAATGAAATGAAGTTAACGATTGCTGAAAAAAGGACAAGTTGAGAAGTCCATTTTCCATATATGAGTTTTAAGCTTTCTTTTAAAACACCAAACAACAGAATAAGAATAATAAGTAATAGATATATATTGTTTACTTCTTCGTTTATAAATGGAATCGTTCCTCTATATCCATCATTAAATATCCATATTCCAAAATAATTTGTTGAAAAGGAAAAAAATACGATAAAGAAAACATAAAATATAATCCCTGCAATCGGATCCCCACGTTTAATTCTCCCTTTAGGGTCAGGAATAGGTGCTAAATCAGATGGTTTCCAATCCTTATCCATTTGCAAATCTACTTGATTAATTTCGCCAAAACGTTCTGCAAGCGCAAATCCAAACGTTGTCCAGCCAAATGCCATAGGTATTGCAGTTACAGTTGATACAATCAGATCAATAAAATGATCAAGAATAGAAATAGGTTCAATAATTATTTGTATTAGGAAACTAATAGCCATTGTAAAAGCAACTGAAATTAGTACGATCTTTAATACTAAAATATATGAATCAAATAACTCGGGTCCAATAAGAAACTTTTTCGTACCTCGGTATTTCTGCGCTAGATTTCTTGGATTACCAAGTTCCATTAAAACCTCTTCTACATCTTTCTCCATCGCTTCCTTATCTTGGACACGTTCTTCTATCATATCCTCAATCAGCCCACGAAGTTCCACCGCAATATCCTCCCTTTGCGACTGGGGTAATTTCTGTGTAACTGCATAAATATAACGTTCAATCATTTCCATCCTTTTCATCCCCCTTCTCTTCAATCACATGATTCAGACTTTGTACGATGTTTTTCCACTCAACTACAAGAAGATCAAATACTTCTTTCCCCGTTTCACTCAATAAATAATATTTACGTGGCCTCGATTCATTGGTATCCCATTTGCTATCAAGTAAGCCTTGTTTTTCTAGTCTTCGAAGTAAAGGGTAAAGTGTTCCTGGTTCAACATGTATTCCTTTATCCCCAAGCATCGTTACAAGCGAGTACCCGTACCTAGGTTCGGACAGCTGACTCAATACACCAATTGTAATTGTCCCCCGCCGTAGTTCCTGCATTAATTTATCTAGATGTTCATTCGCATCAGTCATCTAATCAACTCCTGATTTCATTATAGTGTATGACGCACACTATTGTAAAGTGCATATTGTTATTATTTTTATATTATTGTTCCCTACAAAATGCATTACAATTGACAAAAGCGCAGTCAAGTATTATTATCACTAGCAACCTGAAGTTAAATATAGGGAGAATGAGTTATGAAAATATATGTAGATGCAGATGCTTGTCCAGTTAAAGATATTGTGGTCAAAGAAGGAGTAAAAGCAGGCCTTCCAGTTATTCTCGTCACCAGCTTTTCTCATTATTCCAATGAAAAGCAACCAGAAGGTGTGGAGACAATTTATGTTGACACAGGAGCAGATGCTGCAGATTATCGTATTATGAAACTTGCGGAAAAAGGAGATATTATCATTACGCAAGATTATGGTCTAGCCTCATTAGGGTTACCAAAGGGTTGTAATGTCCTTCATCATAAAGGATTCGCCTATTCAAATGAAAATATTGATCAGTTATTGCAAACTCGTTACTTAAGTGCAATGGCTAGAAAAGGTGGAAAACGAACGAAAGGCCCTAAGCCTTTTACTGATGAGGATAGGGAAAAATTTAAAAGTATTTTTCTAAACGCTTTAAAAAAGGTTTCCAGCAATGAGTAAAAATTCCCACTCAAACTAGGAAGTCTTTTTGTATTTTTTTAAAACAAACGTTTGTCCTAAAATATTATTCGTAATAAAACAGCTATCTTTGTTCATTTGTTTTTTGTTTGCGTTTCTTTATAATGGAGGATGAGGTGAGCACATGGCACGTGAACGTAAATTTTCAAGCGAAGAACTTTTCCAAGTAACAAAGCAATTATTGTTAAATCATGGTTATGAGGGGTTTACCTTTAGCCTACTAGCAAATCGTATTAAGGTATCAAGAGGTGCCATTTATAAATACTTCGAAAATAAAGAAGAGCTTATTAGTGAATATCTGATATATGAAATGAATCGATTTCTCATAGAACTACGCAAGATTGAAGAGCGTACATCTTTTAATGAGCAATTTGACTATCTGGTTGATATTATTTTTAAGGACAGTGAAACCCTTCAAATTCGTGAAATTGCTCTACATATTCCTGAAAGCCAAAATCAAAAAGTAAAGAATAATACGAAGCAGCTAGGTAAACTACATTTGGATATGTATTCTCAATTACAGTCCTTTATTCAACAAGGAAGAAAGGAAGGCATCCTTAATCCCAATCTACCTGATAGTCTCATTCTGGGGTTTATCTTTCAAACGGTTGCTATTCCGAATCATTATCAGGTTCCTGAGTCTAAATGGATAAGGTCAATAAAAACTATTTTAAGAAATGGAATTACCTGAAGGTCATAATTGACACATGTGTCACTATTTATCATAATAGCAATAGTAACAGAGTACTTTTGTAATTAAAGTAACACTATTGTCACTTACTCAAATAGAAAGGAATATGTGAATGAAAAACGTATTGCAAAAAGTAACTAATTATGTATCTACAAAACAAGGTATGTGGGTCACCTTAGGAATTTGGATAGTCATACTACTAATTTTAACTTTTGCCGCACCTAGTGCACGTGATTATCAGGTTTCAAGTATTGAAACACTTCCAGAGGATGCCGAATCCATCATTGCTTCGGAAAAGGTCCAGACATATTTTGAATCATCCTCAAGTTTACCAGCAATCTTGGTATTCGAATCAGAAAATGAGGAAGTCACACGATCAGAGCTTGTAGATGTCGTCACACTAATTAAAGATGAGGATATTAAGGGTCTAGATGAAGTAATTCCATTAGACCAACTACCACCACAAGCTGCAGAGGGTTTTTTCTCAGAGGACAGTTCAACTGCCTTACTACCACTCAGCTTTAATCCTGATCTAGAAACCGAAGATATAAAAGACTCACTCAACCAAATTGATAAGTTGATTGATAATAATACGAATCTATCCGTACATGTAACTGGTCCAGCAGGAATTGCTGTTGATACGACGGACTTATTTTTAAGAGCAGACCTTGTACTCATTTTATCAACGGTTGGGATTATCCTTGTTTTATTAGTTGTCATATACAAATCACCTTTAATTGCCTTAATTCCTTTGTTAGCAGCCGTATTTGTCTATCAAATTGTCATGCAAATATTAGGTATCTTTGGTCAATCAGGGCTTCTTATGAGTACGCAATCGGTTTCTATTATGACCATTCTCTTATTTGCCGCCGTAATCGATTACTCGTTATTTGTTTTCTCTCGCTATAGAGAAGAGTTAAAACATCATGAAGATAAGTATACAGCAATGAAATTAGCGATGAGAGGTACTGGACTTCCAGTTTTCTATTCAGGTGGAACGGTTCTAGCTGCGATGCTTATTCTAATCTTTGCTCAATTAGGCGATTACAAAAACTTTGCACCAATATTTGGAGTAACATTAGTTGTTATTATGCTTTCGTCTATAACACTTGTTCCTGCGTTATTTACATTGTTTGGAAGAAAATCATTTTGGCCAATTATTCCTCGTGTCGGGGATGAGCAAGTTAAAACCAATTCCATTTGGAGTAAAATTGGCCGTTTCGTTTCTAAAAAGCCAATCGTTTCCGTTACCATCATAGGATTATTCCTATTGGTCTCTGCATTAAACGTGTTTAATGTGGAATATGAATTCGATATGCTAAAATCATTTCCAGAGGATATGCCTTCAAGGGTTGGTTATGAAATCTTAGAGGAAGGGTTTCATGCTGGAGATTTAGCTGCGACGACAGTATTGTTTGAATCTAACACTGAAGTGAGTGAAGAAAGTCGAATAACGTTATTAAATACACTTTCTGAACAACCTCTCGTTAATAATGTACGGATTGACGGAATAACGGAAGACCAGAAAGTAATTTCTTATAGTATGACTTTTGATAAAAACCCCTATGACCAGGAAACCCTGGATGCATTAGAAGAGATCCGCAATGAAAAGAATATCATTCTTGAAGATAGCAATCTTGATGGGGAACTTTTCTTTGCCGGCGAAACAGCCACATCAGTTGACGACCGTACCTATAATAATCGTGATTTATTGATTATTGTTCTTTTAGAAACGATTTTAATTCTAGTTATGTTAATGTTTTTGACAAAATCATTTAAGATGCCGATTTATATGATGGGAACGATTTTGATTTCCTTTATCGCAGCTTTAGGACTCGGTACATTTTTAACAAATCTATTCTTTGACATAGAAACGATAAGTAATCGTGTTCCAGTATATGCCTTTATCTTTCTAGTTGCACTAGGTATTGATTACAACATTATTCTTGTTTCCAGGTTCCAAGAGGAGAGGAAACAACATTCTGTTAAGAAGGCTGTTGAAATTGCTGTTGCTCATACAGGTGGAGTAATTTCATCAGCAGGGATTATACTTGCTTCCACATTTGCAGTACTTATGACACAGCCAGTTCAATTATTATTCGTATTTGGCTTTATCGTTGCAATTGGAATTGTTATCGATACATTCTTAGTTAGAGGAGTGCTATTACCAGGTTTGATTGTACTATTCGAGAAGGATAAGGATAAACATCAGGAAACAATAGAAAATGAATAGTTATATTGCAAATAAAGCACCTATATTAGGTGCTTTATTTGTAGTTAGATGTGAATCGACATTCTATTCTCCCTCTATTTACAAAATCAATACAAAAAAAGACAGGATACAAAACAAATTGTATCCTGTCTTCATATTGCCTGGCGGTGTCCTACTCTTGCAGGGGAACCCCCAACTACCATCGGCGCTGGAGAGCTTAACTTCTGTGTTCGGTATGGGAACAGGTGTGGCCTCTCCGCCATCACTACCAGACATATGTAATTTTCTAGGGATTGAACCCTGAAAACTAAATAAGAGTAACTGTACGACATACATATAAGAATTTAGTTAAGTCCTCGATCGATTAGTATCCGTCAACTCCACGTGTCACCACGCTTCCATCTCGAACCTATCAACCTCATCGTCTCTGAGGGATCTTACTCACTCGAAGTGATGGGA
>NZ_RBZO01000078.1 GCF_003628445.1 Oceanobacillus bengalensis | reverse complement strand
AGTCAAGTCCAAAATCCTGTGTAAATTAAGTTACAATGTTTTTTAAATACAAGGCAGAAGATTCAGTCAGAATTACCAAGCTATAGAAAAACAAGCATCTTTATACAATTTGATATGGAGGGGCGAGTATGGTAGCCTCCGTGGCACAGCCAGGTTCCTTTTGTACCTGGCTTCTGGATTGTGGAACCATACTCGCTAGAGGCTCCATGTCAAATTACCTAAATGTGTGAGTTTATTTATATTTTTACTGTAAATTGGTGTGCTTGGTAATTTGTAAGTACATTTAGTTTCTTTCATAAATGAATCTTCGATTACCTTTGTCCATGCTTTCATCTAGATCCATTAAAATAGCACCTATTAGTCTGAATGCAGAGTCTTGATTAGGGAAAATGCGAATCACCTTTTCTCGCCTTCTGATTTCTTCATTTATTCTTTCTAATGCATTGGTGGTGCGAATATGCTTATGCGTGTTTTTAGTTTCGGCATAATATTGAACGGCATCTTCATACCCGTTATCTAGTGTATCAATAACCTTTTCAAATCGTTTATCATCCCCATACTTCTCGATGAATTCATTTTTAAGTGTTCTAGATATTTCAGCCGTTGAAGCCCTAAATATTTCTTTTAGATGTTGTCTAGCTTCCACCGTATTCTTTTTGGGCATATGGTCCATGATATTGCGTAAAAAGTGGACTGTGCAGCGTTGCCAGCTTGCCCCAAGGAATTTTTCCTGGATAGCTGATTTCAAACCTTCATGAGCATCTGAGATTACTAGTTTTGGAGATTGTAATCCCCTATTAATCAAAGATTCAAAAAATGTTTTCCAGTTTTCCTTTGACTCTTTATTAGCTATTTGAAAACCAATAATCTCACGCTTATCTTCTGTATTAACGCCCATGGCAATGTATACAGCTTTTGAAACTACTTTGTGGTATTCACGAACCTTAATATACATAGCATCCACGTAAAGATAGCGGTAATATTGGTTATTTAATCGTCTTTCAACCCATTCTTTTACAACAGGATCTAACTGTTTCATTAAGTCTGAAACCGTTGATTTAGACACGGTTTTATCGCATAATTGTTCAACCACCTTCGTTACCTTCCGGGTTGAAACACCGTTAACCACCATTTCTATCATAGAAAGTATTAAAGCTTGATCATTTCGCTTATATTTTTCGAAAACATCCGTTTTGAAATTACCACTTCTAGTGCGAGGTACTTTCAACGAAATTGTACCGATATTCAAAGCAAAATCCCTTTGGTAGTATCCATTACGATAATCTTCTCGTTCTGGATCCCTTTCATGGGAGTAGTTTTGCATATATTGATTTCTTTCCATTTCCATGTATTGATTAAGAACAATAACAATCGTAGATTTAAGTACATCATTTAAGCTAGATTGCATTACTCCTTCTTTCAGTTTATCAAAATCTAGTGTAAAATTAAGTTGGGTCATCATCAATTCCTCCTATTACGATATTTTTGTGGTTAAAAACATTGTAACATGGGGTTGATGATTGGCCCTTTTCTTTTTACACAATTATACGGGCTTAATC
>NZ_RBZO01000077.1 GCF_003628445.1 Oceanobacillus bengalensis | reverse complement strand
AGGCCTAGATGAGACACCGTAGTGCGTCAGCAGAGGGCACTGAAAAAGTCCCTTATTAATTTCTGGAAAATATGGATTTTTACGTGTTTATAAGCATCGATTCTATTATAATAAAAGTAACAAGCGGAAAGTGGTGGGTTCGGTGTTACAGAAACAAGAATCGTTTACGTTAAGTTCTTACACAAATTTATATGATATGGTTGTTCCCAAAGATAATTTTTTGCGTCAAATGAACGAATTGGTTGATTTTTCTTTTGTTATCGATGAATTAAAGGGAAAATATTGTTTAGATAATGGTCGTAATGCAGTTTCTCCAATTCGCATGTTTAAGTATCTATTATTAAAAACCATCTTCGATATATCAGATGTAGACGTAGTAGAACGTTCTAAGTATGATATGTCATTTAAATACTTTTTGAACTACGCACCAGAAGACCCAGTAATCCATCCAAGTTCGTTAACAAAGTTTCGTCGTAAGCGGTTGGAAGACATGGATCTATTGGATATGTTGGTTCATAAGTCGGTCGAGATTGCTCTTGAACATGGAATAATTGAATCGAAGACAATCCTTGTCGATGCTACACATACTGCATCAAGGTACTGTTCAAAGTCAGCAAAGGAGTTCCTTCAAGAGAAATCGAAGCAACTACGTAAAACAATTTATCAATATGATGAGTCCATGAAGGAAAAGTTTCCAACGAAACCGAAAACAGATGAGGCTGAAGATGAACTATTTTATTGTAAAACGTTATTAAAAACGATAGAAGAACAACCTGCACTCACTAAAATTCCAGCTGTTGAAGAACGGATGAATGTTTTAAAAGAAATAATAGATGATTATCATGAACAACTATCTTATTCGGAAGATCCAGATGCACGTACAGGACATAAATCAGCGGACTACTCTTTTCATGGATACAAAACCCATATGGCTATGTCAGATGAGCGTATCATTACAGCTGCAGTAGTTACTTCTGGCGAGAAAGGCGATGGGCAATATTTGGAAGAACTGGTGGAGAAAAGTGTAGCGACTGGAATGGAAGTTGAGACAGTTATTGGAGATACAGCCTATTCTGGAACAAATAATCTGAATTACGCTAAAGATAAGTTTAACCTTGTTTCAAGGTTACACCCGATTATTACTAATGGAACAAGAAAGAAAGAGGATGAGTTTGAATTTAATAAGGATGCTGGTTTATTTGTATGTCCTGCAGGACATTTAGCAAAGAAGAAAAGTATAAAAAAGAGAAGAGATCGTAATGATCAAATTAGATACCATTTTGATGTAGAAATCTGTAAAAAATGTCCATTAAAAGATGGGTGTTATAAAGAGGGCGCGAAAACTAAAACATATTCTGTGACGATTAAGTCGACTGAGCATACCGAACACGAAGCCTATCAAAATACAGAAGAATTTAAAGAACTGGCAAAAAGTCGATATAAAATTGAAGCTAAAAATAGCGAAATCAAAAACAGACACGGGTACAAACAAGCCAAAAGCTCGGGTTTATTTGGAATGCAAATCCAAGGAGCAACCACGATATTTGCCGTTAATATGAAGAGGATTATAAAGCTAATCAAGGAAAAAGAGGA
>NZ_RBZO01000076.1 GCF_003628445.1 Oceanobacillus bengalensis | reverse complement strand
TCACAGCTTGAAATTGCCAGGCGGATTTGCCTACCTGACTTTCTCACTGCTTGGACGCACACATCCATCGGTGCGCTTTCCTTATCCTACTGCGTCCCCCCATCGCTCAAATGGTCATGAGGTGGTACAGGAATATCTGCCTGTTGTCCATCGCCTACGCCTTTCGGCCTCGGCTTAGGTCCCGACTAACCCTGAGAGGACGAGCCTTCCTCAGGAAACCTTAGGCATTCGGTGAAAGAGATTCTCACTCTTTTTTCGCTACTCATACCGGCATTCTCACTTCTAAGCGCTCCACCAGTCCTCACGGTCTGACTTCACAGCACTTAGAACGCTCTCCTACCATTGTTCGAAGAACAATCCACAGCTTCGGTGATACGTTTAGCCCCGGTACATTTTCGGCGCAGAGTCACTCGACCAGTGAGCTATTACGCACTCTTTAAATGGTGGCTGCTTCTAAGCCAACATCCTGGTTGTCTGGGCAACTCCACATCCTTTTCCACTTAACGTATACTTTGGGACCTTAGCTGGTGGTCTGGGCTGTTTCCCTTTCGACTATGAACCTTATCACCCACAGTCTGACTCCCAAGTTAAAGTATCTGGCATTCGGAGTTTGACTGAATTCGGTAACCCGATGAGGGCCCCTAGTCCAATCAGTGCTCTACCTCCAGTACTCATCATCTTGAGGCTAGCCCTAAAGCTATTTCGGAGAGAACCAGCTATCTCCGTGTTCGATTGGCATTTCACCCCTACCCACACCTCATCCCCGCATTTTTCAACATACGTGGGTTCGGGCCTCCAGTCAGTGTTACCTGACCTTCACCCTGGACATGGGTAGATCACACGGTTTCGGGTCTACGACTGCATACTCATTCGCCCTATTCAGACTCGCTTTCGCTGCGGCTCCGTGTCTTCCACTTAACCTTGCATACAATCGTAACTCGCCGGTCCATTCTACAAAAGGTACGCCGTCACTCAAAAACGAGCTTCGACTACTTGTAGGCACACGGTTTCAGGTACTCTTTCACTCCCCTCCCGGGGTGCTTTTCACCTTTCCCTCACGGTACTGGTTCACTATCGGTCACTAGGTAGTATTTAGCCTTGGGAGATGGTCCTCCCGGATTCCGACGGAATTTCTCGTGTTCCGCCGTACTCAGGATACATTCCGGAGAGAATTCCTTTTCGACTACAGGGCTGTTACCCTCTTTGGCTGACCTTTCCAGGTCGATTCGTCTAAAGAATTCCTTTGTAACTCCTAATGGAATGTCCTACAACCCCAGAAAGTAAACTTTCTGGTTTGGGCTGTTTCCGTTTCGCTCGCCGCTACTTAGGAAATCGCATTTGCTTTCTCTTCCTCCGGGTAATGAGATGTTTCAGTTCCCCGGGTCTGCCTCTTGTACCCTATGTATTCAGATACAAGTACTGTTCCATTACGAACAGCGGGTTCCCCCATTCGGAAATCTTCGGATCAAAGTTTACTTACAACTCCCCGAAGCATATCGGTGTTAGTCCCGTCCTTCATCGGCTCCTAGTGCCAAGGCATCCACCGTGCGCCCTTATTCACTTAACTAAGTTTACAGTAAATAAGCTTGCTAATAAATTAGCCTTGC
>NZ_RBZO01000075.1 GCF_003628445.1 Oceanobacillus bengalensis | reverse complement strand
AATGCTATTAGCGTTTTAGATTGTACTCTTTATATGTAATCGTACCGAGGTATTCACTTTCGTAGTGGTTGGTGAATACTTCTTTTTTTGTGTCCAATTCATATTGTTTTATAATCTGTTCCGCTTCATAATCTTTATATTCTAACGGTCTTTCTAAGCCTTTTGAACAAAGGTATATCTTTTTACCCTTAAAGAACTCAATAGCGACGTTTTTAGTCATGTATTTGATTATATATGCCCCTACGTTGTCAACGTGGTCTAATTGCTTTATATCAACAAATCCATGCTTCCAAATCTTTTCTCCTAGCAATCTTTCATTCTCTCTTATTTCATCCTCATACAACAGGTTTTTCTTCCAATCACATATCATATGGTAATGAATCCTTCCAGACTTATGAAACTCTCTTACAGCTATGTATTTTAGCTTTGTATCAAACTTATAATTGAATCTCATAACAAACTTTTTAAATAGCTTGTCCGTATATGAAACATCTCTCAATTGTTCTTCAGTAAATCTTTTTGGATCAAACGTCAAAGTCAAAAATTTATCACCTGATTCGAAGTTCATCAAAGCTAACCTTCTAGTTGTATTTCTAGCGTCTCTTACAGTTTGTTTCCGTCTATGTAACGTTCTATCTTCTTTAGGTTCTAGTTTCGTATTTTCATAGTCAAAAGGGTCAAAATCATCCTTGCTTTTAAAATCACCAACAACAGGCATTTTTTCATACTCATAAATTTCAATTACATGATTTGTAACTATGATTTTTCGATACTTTTTTGGTGGATTTTCCAGCATTTTCGCCCCCTACTTTTTCCGCCTTCTATTATTTTTCTGCTAACTATGTGCTACAATCAAGTTATTAAGAGAGAGCTATCCCTTATAATATTTATTCAACTCTTTTATAGCGTCCTCAATGCATTCAATAGCTTTCCGATCTATATCTTCTGGCTTATTATCCTCGAATACATCTATCCATCTTCTAAGACTATCAATCACATGCTCCATTTTTCAACCTCCTACATTTCCAAATCTGTTATATAATCCTTTTTATTCAACTGTAAATGCCACATTAAATTACTTACATACTCCTTATATGCTTCATATGTCATAAATACATGATAACGCCTTTCGAATGGTGTTTTAAACTCCACATGATAATCCTTACCTTGCTTATGGCTTGAAATTTCGTACATGATTACTAACCTCCTAGTTTTTATTCTTTAGCCACCGTTACAAGTGAACCTATCCCGACCTTGACACCGGGGCCCTGTACCCTTTGAAACCCGTAAGCCTTGTTGGGGAGAAATGCACTCCCCACCACCCTAACGGGACAGCTTACCAAAGGATACCTCCCAGTATCAAGGCACCGCTTCGCTCGGTCTAGGATCACTTTCCACTAGGCAGCTGTTTTTCTATCATTTCTAGCTTTTCCATTATTGCACCCATGTTTGACATGCTTTTCATAGCCTCTTTTTGCTGATAATAATTTTCTATTGCTAACATCACTATTGTGCTTTTTGGTGTGCCAGTTTCTTTTGACTGCTTGTCTAACCAATCATTAACGGTACTTGAAATACGAGTATTAACTCTTACCATTTGAGCCATTTTAACAACTCCTTATGTATCAATTTATATCCACATTAGCACAGTATAGACACCAATTCAAGACTTTTATGCAAATTAAATAGGCGTGTCGGTACGGTTGCCAGGCCAGGGAACCCCCTGCAGAGCAGTGCCCCCTTGTCCTAGCAATCCGTATCCGATACGCCAACATAGATTGCTATATCGTGTTTGATTTGATGTTATATCATGCTATAATGCTATTAGCGTTTTAGATTGTACTCTTTATATGTAATCGTACCGAGGTATTCACTTTCGTAGTGGTTGGTGAATACTTCTTTTTTTGTGTCCAATTCATATTGTTTTATAATCTGTTC
>NZ_RBZO01000074.1 GCF_003628445.1 Oceanobacillus bengalensis | reverse complement strand
TTCTTCTGCGACCTTTAGCTTAAACGCTTCACTGTACTTTGCCATAAACCTAACCCCCATAAATTATTTTCACTCTAACTTATGGGGGTCAGGTCAAAAGCGAAGTGTCTTTCCGGAACGGCGTGGTTAAGACTATACTGAATTAAATAAGCCCACTATTTATATCAACTACGAATTAAATTTACAATAGCTGAAATAAGAAGCAACCTTTTAGAAAACAACCTAAAAATAGAAAATAAATATCATATTCTTATTCCCTTGTAACATATATTGTTGCAAGGGCTTTTATTTTTCTCATAATGATTTTACCTACTGTTTGACAAGCTAAAGAAATAAAATCAAGTATTTGCAGTATTGAGTCATATTTAGATAGGACAACATCATAGACTTGTAATGTCTATTAATCGTAGTTTTTACTTTTTGAAATTAAGTACGCAAGATCGGGAGGGGATCTTTTGGAGAAGATTGATATTTTTAAGGATATTTCAAAGCGGACGAATGGAGATATTTACCTTGGTATTGTTGGGGCAGTTCGCACAGGGAAATCAACATTTATTAAGAAATTCATGGAGTTAGTAGTACTGCCAAACATTGAAGACAGTAGTGAACGTGACAGAGCGCAAGATGAGCTACCACAAAGTGCAGCAGGCAAGACAATTATGACAACAGAGCCTAAATTTATTCCCAATCAAGCAGTATCGGTAAATGTAGAAGAAGGTCTGGATGTAAATATTAGACTTGTTGATTGTGTCGGATATGCTGTAGAGAGTGCAAAAGGATTCGAAGATGAAGACGGTCCACGAATGATTAACACGCCTTGGTACGAGGATCCAATCCCTTTCCATGATGCAGCAGAAATTGGAACGCGAAAAGTAATCCAGGAGCATTCAACAATTGGTGTTGTCGTGACGACGGACGGTTCGATTGGTGAAATACCACGAAATGATTATGTTGCAGCAGAGGCCAAAGTGGTTGAGGAATTAAAAGAGGTAGGGAAACCGTTTATTATGGTTATTAACTCTACGAAACCATCAAGCCAAGAAACAGAGGTTTTACGTAAGCAATTAAGTGAGGAATATGACATACCAGTACTTTCAATGAGCGTTGAGTCTATGACAGAGCATGATGTTCATAGTGTACTCCGAGAAGCATTGTATGAGTTTCCGGTACTTGAGGTTAATGTAAACCTCCCTAGCTGGGTAATGGTACTTAAAGAAGACCATTGGTTAAGAGAGAATTATCAGGAAGCCATTCAAACTACGGTTAAAGACATCAAACGATTAAGAGATGTTGATCAAATTGTTGGTAATTTTTCTGAATATGATTATATCGATAAAGCAAACCTAGCCGGAATGGAAATGGGTGAGGGGGTTGCAGAAATTGACCTGCATGCACCTGATCAATTATACGATGCCGTTCTTAAAGAAATTGTTGGTGAAGAAATAAGAGGAAAAGACCATCTGTTAGAATTAATGCAAGACTTTGCCCACGCTAAGCGAGAATATGACCAGGTTGCAGGTGCGCTTCAAATGGTTAAACAAACAGGTTATGGGATTGCTGCACCTACTTTAGAGGATATGATATTGGACGAACCAGAAATCATAAGACAAGGTTCAAGATTTGGTGTTCGTTTGAAAGCAGTTGCTCCATCTATTCATATGATAAAAGTAGAAGTAGAATCAGAATTCGCCCCTATTATTGGTACGGAAAAGCAAAGTGAAGAGCTTGTTAGATACTTGATGCAGGATTTTGAAGAGGATCCACTATCTATCTGGGAATCGGACATCTTTGGTAGGTCACTAAGTTCGATTGTTAGAGAAGGTATCCAAGGGAAAATATCATTAATGCCAGAAAATGCAAGATATAAATTAAAGGATACATTGGAACGCATTATTAACGAGGGTACAGGTAGCTTAATAGCAATTATCTTATAGCAGCTTCTACGGAGGCTGCTTTTTGTGCGACGGGCAGTTGCACAAGGTGCTGACATCAGCGCCTATTTCTGTTTCTTTTCAGGACAGAGACGACACTGAGGTGTAACGACTGGAAGAAAGAGAGAAACAGAATTTCCA
>NZ_RBZO01000073.1 GCF_003628445.1 Oceanobacillus bengalensis | reverse complement strand
ATAAAGTAGGGAAACCATTCTCATGGCTTCCCCCTTATCAAACCGTACGTGCCCTATTAAGGCATACGGCTTACCCATATGTTACAATGATTATCAAGAGGATGCGTTCCAGGCATTTTGCATCTTTTGAAGTCGGTGAGGTGTGAAATATTCCTCACCTTTTGCTTTTGCTCTTCTTATTGCGTTTCTTGTTTTGCGCTTAGACTTCTTTGTCATATCTGACAAGTAACTTTCTAAGCTATACCCGACAGCTTTGTTGAGATATAACCAGTAACTAGGAATTAAATTAATTGCTACAAAATAGGCTATGTTCCACTTATATCGCATTTTCTGCTCTTTCTTTTGTGATGGGTGATGGTGGATAAATGCTACACGTAACCTTTTCCGAATGTATCCATCTAATGCCAAAAGAATCCTTCTCATTCTTCGAGTCACACAGTGACTCTTTTGTCCATAGCTCTGATTTTCCTTTATCGCTTCAATTATAGTTACGTAATAATTTACCTTTCCACGAATAATCGGATTCACCCTATTAATCCATTCTTCTTTACTTAAAGTTAGAGTTTTACGAGTCTTCTCTTTGATTTTCAAACGAAAATCCTTTATGGACTCTTCTTTTGGAGTAACGAGGAAAGTAGGTTCTTTGTTTTCCTTCCATTGTCTCCAATGATGAAAAGTGAATCCAAGGAAGTCAAAGTCATCATGCTTAAAATCTACGATTTTAGTCTTTTCTTTCGCAATTTCTAACTCTAATTCCTTTAGCTTCTTTTTCGTTAACAAAGCTGCCTTTTTGATGTCCTCTTTTGATTTTGCAAATAATAAGAAGTCATCAGCGTAACGGACAAAACGTATGCCGTGTAAATCCCATTCCCAATCCAGTTCGTTTAGATATACATTCGCTAATAGTGGAGAAATAACACCACCCTGTGGTGTTCCTGATTCTGACTTTAGAAGTTTCCCCTCTTCCATATAGCCAGCTTTTAACCATTGATTAATCATATTTAATACGGTTCTGTCGGAAACATATTTCCTAAGCACTTTAATTAATTTCTTGTGTGGGATATTGTCGAAGAATCCTTTTATATCACAATCAAAGATATAATTATATCCTTGTTCAATATTCCAGAGAATGATTTGAAGTGCTCTTTTTACGCCTCGATTTGGACGATATCCTACTGACCAATTATGAAACAGTAAGTCTTCAAACTTGGGCTGTAATACGTTGACAACACTCTGTTGAACGATTCTGTCCTCAATAGTTGGTATACCTAATGGTCGTTTCTTTCCATTCTTTTTAGGTATATATACCCTTTTTACTGGTTGTGGCTGATACGTTTTCGTTTTTAATTTCTCTAAGAGAGCCATTATGTTATCATGCAGATTTACTTCATAGCTCTCGATTGTTTCTCCATCTATTCCACCTACACCCTTATTCGCTTTTACTTGCTCAAAACTCTGGGTTAGCTTTCGGTCGAATAGTAGTTGTCCATTTACACTGTGCAATTTAAATTTCCACTCTTGATTCATTACATATTCCTCGCCTTTCCTTGATGTACTTCCAAATAGTTCTACCGCAGTAACTTAATTGTTAACATTACATCCTATCTACGACTCGGAGCCATAGGTCGTTCCCCTTCCGTTCATTCAATGTTTGGTCATTGAATTACTCCCGTACTACGAGAACGTCTGACTTCTCCATCCGTTCATCGCCATTTCGGATTGCCCTTATAGGCTAGAACCCTGCCTGTTCGGTAAGATGGAGACCTCACGGGGTCATTACTTATTCCTTCCAGACATACCCTGCACCATCACGTGATAAGTCACACTCCCTCGCTCTGACTTCTAAAGGAAGTGCCTTTTAGTGGGCTTCCTCACTTTTCGAAAAGTCGCCAACTTAGCCCGCCGCTGTGCTTCACACTTATTGCATTAGGGTCTATCTGTTTGCCTACGGGTCTCTCGATTTACCGCATCTCCTTCAGACAACACCTCACAATGTTGCCCTAGATTAGGCTTTCCGAGCTAGGTCAGTCTCCTCGGATATGGACTTTCACCATCTGGAAATTCTGTTTCTCTCTTTCTTCCAGTCGTTACACCTCAGTGTCGTCTCTGTCCTGAAAAGAAACAGAAATAGGCGCTGATGTCAGCACCTTGTGCAACTGCCCGTCGCACAAAAA
>NZ_RBZO01000072.1 GCF_003628445.1 Oceanobacillus bengalensis | reverse complement strand
TACTGGAGATAGTTATCGCGTCACACATGCGCTTTCGAATCATCAATCATAATAAAATATGGGCTGGCAAAGTTCTAACCTTTTCATTGCAATCTTGTAACCTTTTAGGTTGCAAAACACACCCCTCTTATTAGCAATTCCTGTTTCACCTGTGTGCTAGGTACGAGATGATAATCGATATGCTTGATTCCCCATAAATCGTTTATGAAATAATCGGTGTATGCATTAATAACGATTCCTTCCCACTGATTGATTTCTTTTAAACGATTAACGAGATAAGAGGGTAGGGCATGTGTACAAATAATGACATCTGGTCTTATTTGATTAATGATATGGCTAACCTTTTTTAGGAATAAATGTTCGTATAGGTAATGTCTGTTACGAGTTTTTCCCTTGACAGCAAGTGTTTTGTATATCCAGCTATACACATTTGGAAGTTTGTGAATCCCCTGTAAATAGACAGTGGAGATAAGCGTCTCAAGTTTACCATAGCAATAGGATAATATTTCCACTTTTTCACATTGAAAGTCTTCGGATGACTGTAACAACTGGTCTTTTATACAATCAGCAACATGATGGTGACCAGATGGAATTTGTAACAATGGCATAAGTAGTACATTGCACATTACGTTTTTCCTCCTAAAATGTTTGAGTAATAGTTTTCGTGATTTATTCCAAAATAAGTAGGACATCTAAGAAAGAAGGAGCACATTGAAAATGAACATTAAAGAAATCTGTATTTCCATTTGGAGTATGATCGACCCGCTATACTTTCGATTTTCGCGATTGGATTATATTGAAAATCAATTTGGAGAACGAACCATCATGCGTGTACGATTAACAAAATATAAAGGAAGAAAAATAACGTTATCAGATGGAACGATTATTAACAAAAATGATTTGCTATTAAAAATACATTTGCATAATGTGAATTTATTAAAGACAATTCATGCGTATGATAGTGATGTTAGACGAGCAATTGTCACCTATAAAAATGTACAAGAGGCTATGCCGTATTTAGCTGACTATATTCAAAATCGTGGATATACCGAAAGAATTAAAGGCTTAGTCGGTATTACTACCCTTCATAAGGGGTGTAAGAGACTAGGGTTTGAAGTTCATCCATTTCAAAATCGCTATTATAAATCCTTTAAGAAAATTGCTTTATTCCCCATACATCTATTATCATGCACAAAACTGGGGAAAGAAATGCCAGTACCGTTATATTTGTTAATGTCGACAGGTGTATTGCTTGGGAAATATTCTACACAAAGTCTTAAGGGGATGGGGCATAACTAAAAACCTTCTGCTCTAAAGGAGAACAATTATAGGATAGGACATCAAAATATTAGCTTTTTATAGCTGAATATTAATTGATAGATGATATTGATTACAGCCACTAAAATGTACCATTCGTGACATTTTATTTACCAACGAATGACAAAAAATGTATCATTGAATGATAACCTTTTTACCAGTCTTTATACAGAATACTACATTTTTACGGAATGAAGCCTGAGCCACTGAGAAGTTTGTCCGTGTTATCATGTCTGAGCAGGTGTGCCTCTTAGGCATTATTTTTCCCACACCTGTGATAGTTCCTCAACACGGACAAAAGTTAAGTCAATGGTGGCGTACTATCGAATTATCACTGCTTCAGGTAAAGCAGAGTAACTCTTTTCCTGTGTGGTAAACTAGGTTGGCATCAGATGGTAAATTGTTTGTCAAACACTGGTACAAAAGATGGCAGAGGAGGTAAAAAACGCTGGCCGTAATCAGATATAAACTGTGACGTAAGAATAATTTGGGAAATTTTCTTGAGAGAGCTTATCAAGTTCATTTGAAGAGAATTTTTCTCTATTTTAATCTTGAGAAGGCTTATCAAGTTCATTTGAAGAGAATTTTGCTCAATTTTAATCTTGAGAGGGCTTATCAAGTTCATTTGAAGAGAATTTTGCTCTATTTTAATCTTGAGAGAGCTTATCAAGTTCATTTGAAGAGAATTTTGCTCTATTTCAATCTTGAGAGAGCTTATCAAGTTCATTTGAAGAGAATTTTGCTCTATTTTAATCTTGAGAGAGCTTATCTGTATTTCGCAAGTGAAAAGTGAGCCATTTCGCAAGTTAATTTTGAGCCACTTTATCAGCACTTGTTTTTATCCATTCTTCGGTTTCTTTCATTCTAAAAGAAGGACCATTCATGTTTAA
>NZ_RBZO01000071.1 GCF_003628445.1 Oceanobacillus bengalensis | reverse complement strand
ATACAGATAGGTAAGGGTTTGAAGTTATCGCTCCCTTTTCCCCCTGTTCACACCGTACGTGCGACTTTCACCGCATACGGCGTTCCAACTAATCCAATTCATTCAATTCTATGTAATAAATGAAGCAAGTTTAATTCCAATCAAATTGTGTAATTTTTGCATTGTTTCCGTAGTTGATTAACCTTTTCAATCTGCCTGTGGGTTAACTTTAAAGCATTAAGTATTGTTTTTATTTTATTTTCATCTTTCAGATGAACTAATCGGTGTACAGATTCATGAAGTACTATTAAATTTGCGTATCTATCATCTTTAGATAGATGATAAGGTTCTTTATGATGACAGTGCCAATCACTCTTGCCAAGTTCAATGCCTGTAATAGCACATTTTCCATATTGTGCAATGAACCTACTAATACGATTATCATTATACTCAATTGTTCGATTTGGAATAAAATTCTTCATGACGTAACTTAGTACACTTTTGTTAATCGCTTTTAGGTTATTGTGTATTTTCATTCTGCCGTCGGCAGTATAGTTACATATGTCTTGAGAGAAACATAGATTTGTTTTATGCCGTTGGGCATGAATTGGGACAAATACCATGTTCTGTATCTTGTACAATTTTGATTTACAACCTTTATAGCGTTTTTGTAAAGTATTAGTCATGTCTGAAAACGTTGCTTCTTTTCTTAGATTCTTTAGCCGATTATATAAAGTCTTACTAAGATGGGAGGACAACTCACTTAAATTTTTCATAATTTGTGTAGCTGCTGCGTAATAGTTTTGAATACCCATTACCACAGTGTTATAGTGCCAAACTGTTTCAGCACAAGGTTTTTTCTGTACTGCTTTAATAGAATCTTTAATTTTTATAAGTGCGTTGGTCTTAGCTTTTTCCGTCATATACGATTGAGCTACATATCCCATTCTTGTTTTCCCTTTCCTTTTCACTCGGAATGAAAACCCAAGAAATTCGGACGAATTTTTCTTTAAGTTAATTACTTTTGATTTTTCATCACTTGTCTCTAAGTGTAGTCTCTTATTGAGAAAATCCTTGATGGCATAATTCATTTTAACCGCTTGGGAGCGAGTACGGCATAAGACCTTAAAATCATCGGCATATCTAACGATGTAACATTCTTTTAGGTTTGATTTCTTGAGTTCTTTTACTTTGCTTCCATTGTGTTTATATTCATGATTACTTTGAAAAGTTTCCCATTGATTACTAACCCACCAATCGAGTTCATTTAGTACAATGTTCGATAAAAGTGGAGATAGTATACCACCTTGCGGTGTTCCTTTTGTTGGTACACCTTCGCCCTCAATCTCAGCTTTTAATAGCTTAGATATGACGGTGATTAATGCTTTATCTTTTATTCCAAGTGACCATATTTGTTTAAGTAATTTACTATGATGAACGTTATCAAAAAATCCTTTTATGTCTACATCTATACAATGATGGAGTCCCACCATATTAATGAGCGATTCTAATCTCGCTTTCGCATGGTGTGTATTTCTGTTCGGTCTAAAGCCATAACTATGTTTATGAAATTTTGCTTCGCAAATAGGTTCTAGTACCTGTAAGATACATTGTTGAACAATTCTATCCCAAATTGTAGGGATTCCCAATGGTCTTACTTTACCATTTGCTTTTGGAATAAAAACACGTCTAACACTATCTGGTTTATATGATTGAAGCAGATTCTGAACGTGTCCAATTACTTCATCTACTGACAAGTGTTTAATATCGTCGATCGTTAACTTATTTGTTCCAGCTGTTTTACTCCCAGTATTTCTCTTGATATTTCGATAAGCAAGACGAATATTATCGTTAGAACTAATTAAACTCATTAAGTTATAGAAATTTTGACCATTAACACTTTGAGCATATAAGTTATCAAAACAATGTTGCATATCATAATACTCATTGTGTCTCAGTTTCTTCCGTTTCAATAAGTCGGTGACTCCCTTGGGAGTTGAACCTCTTTTATTCTCACAAGAACCTTATTAACCGATTAAAGAACTGCCTAACATGGTTGAATGATTCTTCATTAGTCTAGTGGCTATCCCTCCGGGTTGATTAGACCTATCATTGGTACTGTTCCACCACTTTCGCTGATATAAAGAAAAGTTATACAATAACTATTGTCATTATTGCTTTCCTTTCCAACGTTTCATAAGGAGTAAGCCCTCCACGTTATCAGCTTACA
>NZ_RBZO01000070.1 GCF_003628445.1 Oceanobacillus bengalensis | reverse complement strand
GTCCCCGTTACACTCCATCCAAAAAATGAAAACACTACTGGATCTAATCCAGCAGTAACTTCGTTACATCCTACTTGTACGATCAAATTGGGCAACATTGAGTTTTCCTTCTCAAATGGCGTAGATGAGCATATCATCCAAATCGTAATGAGGGAGTTGAAAAACCTATGAAACAAGACTACACAGATGTCAAAAACATCTACATCATTTGTGGTAAAACAGACATGAGAAAAGGAATTGATGGACTGGCAACGCTGGTTCAAGATTCTTTTGAACTGGATCCATATGGTGATTCGATTTTCTTGTTTTCCGGCTGGAGTAAAGACCGTTATAAATGTTTATACTTCGATGGAGATGGATTCGTCATGCTTTATAAACGTTTAGATAACGGAAAGCTACAGTGGCCAAAAGATGAAAATGAAGTTCGTAATTTATCCCAACAGGAACTTCGCTGGTTGCTCGAAGGGTTAGCTATCCAACAACCAAAAGCTATTCAAAAATCGCCAAAAGGTGCATTTTAACTTAAAAAAGTGACTCACTCTTCTGTTCTGCATGATATACTAAACCTATCTTATACGAACGAAAGGTGGTGAATTTCATGGTTCATACTTCTTATGGAAATAACGAGAAATTAATTCAACTATTAGAAAAACAGTTGGCTCATTCAAACGAACAAAATAAAAATCTTTCAAAAAAGCTAGACGAATCTAGTAAACAGATTGAAGGATTAACCGAGCAAATTCGCCACTTAACCAAGCTACTATATGGATCGAAAACAGAGCAATCTAAATATAATATGCCCGATGGGCAAACGTCATTATTTGATGATGACCCATCTTTTACTGATTCTGAGCAGACAGAAGAACAAAGCCAACAGAAGATTTCTTATACTGTTGAACGAAAAACTAAAAATAAAAAACGGAATGATTCCTTACGTGATGATATTGAAGTAGAAACCATTCATCACCATCCAAAAAATAAGACGTGCGACTGCTGCCAAGAACAAATGCTTGAATTTGCTAGCACTATCGTACGTGAAGAAGCAGTATTCATTCCAGCGAGAATGAAGAAAATTCAACATATGGAACATGCCTATGAATGCAAATATTGCAAAGGTGACTCACTACAAAAGGCACAAATTAAACGAGGCAAAGCGCCACATGCACCAATTCAACGCAGCCTTGCAAGTCCTAGTGTGCTGTCCAAAGTCATTTATGATAAATTTATCCAATACTTACCCCTTTACCGACAGGTAAAGGAATGGGAACGTTATGGCTTACATACGAATGATAAGAACCTTTCTAATTGGGTCATCCGTGCATCTCAAGATTGGTTACTTCCTGTCTACGAACATATGAAGCAGATGATGATAGATAAATCGATCCTGCATGTCGATGAAACGTATGGACAGATTATCAATCGTTCGGATGGAAAATCTGGTCAATCAAATGCTTATAATTGGGTTTTTCGAAGTGTTCCTAGTCAAGGGCCAACGATTGTTCTCTTTCAAAGTGCATTATCACGAGCCAGATCTGTTCTTCAAAGCTTTATTGAGGGTTTTTCTGGAACGATTGTTTGTGATGGTTATTCCGCCTATGACAAAATAAAAGGTGTTACCTTCGCAAACTGTTGGGCGCACACTCGGAGATATTGGCTGAAAGTTGATAGCAAAAATGGTCAAATCGGTGTGCAATATTGCGATAATTTATATCAGTTAGAAAGGAAATTCAAACATTTGTCCCCGAGTAAACGAAGAAAAGAGCGACAAAAATACTCCAAGCCAATTGTAGAGGAATTTCTTGGTTGGGTTGAACAATCCCCTTTCTACGGAAGAAATGCACTCGCAAAAGCAGCTGACTATACACTTAATCATGCATCAGGGCTTAAAGCATTCTTAGAAGATGGACGTATTGAAATAGATAATAATCCGGCTGAAAATGCGATTCGTCCCAATGTGATTGGCCGAAAAAATTGGCTGTTCTCCGTCAGCGAAGCTGGCGCGAAAGCAAATGCCATCTGTTTAAGTATTGCAGAAACGGCAAAAGTAAATGGTGTGGATTTCTATACATATTTGGTGAAGTTACTAACTGAACTGCCAAACTTAGATATTCATAGAAAACCGGAAATACTAAATCAATACATGCCTTGGTCAAAAATAATTCAAGAGGAATGTGCGAATAAAGTGAAATAACCGTAAATCCAATTTAAAAATCATGGATTCACGGTTATTTGTCATGTTTACTTTGAAAAGTGCACTTTTTTATAATTCGGGCTTAC
>NZ_RBZO01000006.1 GCF_003628445.1 Oceanobacillus bengalensis | reverse complement strand
TTTCTCACTCAATATAATCACTCCTGATGTTTCCCCCTAACATGTCATTAGGGTTATTTTCTATCAAAAGTGGCTCAGTTTTCAATTGCTATGGTGGCTCACTTTTAAGTTACCATATACAGACTGGATTTTCTAATGGATATAAATTCCTGTTCCGTATCCCGATCTAGTAATTCAATTCCTCCTTTTACTATGGCGTACTCTTCCTCAATTTGATTAAATTCTTTTGTGAAAATATGCTGACCATTATGAATTAAAGTAATATAATCTGCAATACGATCCAAATCAGTTGTGATATGAGTAGAAAAGCAGATCGTTTTTTCCCCATCTTGCATTAGATTGTGTAATATATCTAATAATTCCCTACGAAAACTTGGGTCTAATCCCGATGTAGGCTCATCCATAATGATTAGTTCTGCATGATGTGATAAAGCTATGGTTAACGACGCCATCATCATCATTCCCTTAGAAAAAGATTTGATTTTTTTATTTAGTGGCAGTTCAAATGTTTTAACATAGTAATCGAATATACTATCATCCCAATTTATATAGGCAGGTTTAATAATCCCCTTTATTCCTGTTAATGTTAATTCTTCATAAAAAATATTCTTATCCATTACGAAACCGATTCGCTGTTTTATTGCTTTTTCATGTTCCTTATAATTCAAACCAAATATTGAAATAGATCCACTATCAGGCTGTAACAAATTCATGATTAGTTTAATCGTTGTTGATTTTCCTGCACCATTTCCACCGATAAACCCAGTTACGAATCCTTTTTTAATCGTCATGGAAAGATCCATTAGTTCAAAGTTATCAAATGATTTATGTACATGCTGCAATTCAATTACGTTTTCCATTATTCTTCCTCCCTATATAACATGGTAAGCAATTCCTTTAACTTTGTAAGATTGATTCCAATTTCTTTACTATTTTGGATTGCAGTAATTAGCTGCTCTTCAATTACTTTCATTTTCCTCTCTTTAATCATTTCATTATTTTGCTCTGATACAAAAGATCCTTTACCTACAACCGAATAAATAAATCCATTATTCTCTAGTTCTTCATAGGCACGCTTTGTCGTAATAACACTAATATCCAAATCCTTTGCCAATTGACGCATGGATGGCAAGGATTCACCTGCATCTAGTTCATTTGTCAAAATATGCTTCTTAATTTGCGCGTATATTTGCCTATAGATAGGTTCTTTTGATTTATTCGAAATTATAATTTTCATGAAAAAACCTCTCTTGCGAAAAATTGTGTATATATGATTTATATACAATATATACACAATCGAATTGCTTTGCAAGACTTTTATTTCAAAAAAAGCTGAATAGGATTATTATCTAATACCTTTCAGCTTTATCTATTGAAAATATAACATCACATGAGAGAAGAGATAATAAAGAGACGTTTCTCATAGAAAAACCTCTCTTTATTATCTCTTATTTGAATTTCAGCAATCTAATTGCATTTATAATAACAATTAATGCGGCACCAGTATCACTTAAAACAGCCATCCAAAGAGTAAGCCAACCCGGAAATATTAGGATTAATGCTACAAATTTTACAATTAAAGAAAACCAGATGTTTTGTTTAATGATCGTCAATGCTTTTTTACTTAACTTCATGGTATGTGGTAATTTCTCTAGATTGTCTGCCATTAAGACAATATCAGCAGTTTCCATTGCTGTATCTGTTCCTGCTCCACCCATCGCAATTCCTAAATCTGCGGTAGCAAGAGCGGGCGCATCATTGATACCATCACCAACCATCGCGACTTTGTGACCTTCTTTTTGTAGTTGCTTAATAGCACCGACTTTATCTTCTGGTAAAAGTTCGGCAAAGTAACGATTCACATTCGTTTCATTTGAAATCATCTTGGCAGTACCTTTATTATCACCGGTTAACATGATAAGTTGGTTTACACCAACTTGTTTCAATCCGTCTAATGCTTTTACAGTAGTTGATCGAATGGAATCAGCAACAGAGATAATCCCCATTATTTCTTGCTCTGTACCTATAATTACTACCGTTTTCCCTTGATTTTGTATCTTTTCTACTTTATTCCTAACATCATCTAAAGAAACTCTCAGATCTTCAAACAGTTTTATATTACCAGCATAATGTACTACTCCATTAATCGTTGCTTGAACACCTTTACCGACGATATTTTTAAATAATTCTCCACTATTAGCCTGAACTCCATGGTCCTTCGCATATCGGACAATCGTTTTTGCTATTGGGTGTGTAGAGTAATCTTCCAATGTATACGCTATTGACACTAATTCGTCTTCAGAGATGCCTATTGCTTCAATTTCAGATACTTTTGGCTTCCCTTCTGTTAATGTCCCTGTTTTATCAAAAGCTATCGCATTAATCGCACCTGCTTTTTCTAAGAACGCACCACCTTTGATTAACACACCATTCTTTGCGGCATTTCCGATAGCTGAAACAATAGCAACTGGAGTAGATATAACAAGCGCACATGGACAAGCAACTACTAATAACGCGAGACCTTTATACACCCATTCTCCCCAAGTACCAAAGCCTAATAGGGGTGGTATCACGATTACTATTAATGCTAGTACAAAGACAATTGGAGTATAAACACTCGCAAACTTATCAATAAAGCTTTGCGTTGGAGCCTTTTGCTCCTGTGCTTCTTCCACCAAATGGATAATTTTTGATAGACTTGTGTCTTGAACTAACTTGGTGACTTTCGTTTCAATTGAACCACTTTCATTAATGGACCCTGCATATACGGTATCACCGATTAATTTATCAACTGGTATTGATTCCCCAGTAATAGGTGCCTGATTCACGCTCGTCTCACCTTGGATGATTTCACCATCTAACGGAATTCTATCGCCAGGTTTGATAACTATAATCTGGCCAACGGAAACTTCTTCTACAGGTCTCTTAACTAATTCTGTTCCTACTCTAACCCATGCCTCCGATGGTGCCAAATCCATTAGATTTCGGATCGATTTTCTAGTATTTTCAACGGATCTATTTTGCAAGATATTACCTAACGCAAATAACCATACCACAGTCGCACCTTCAAACCATTCTCCAATCAATGCGGCCCCAATTGCTGCAGCGGACATTAAAACGTTCATATCTAACGAACGGCTTTTTATAGCATAATAGGCACTTTTCACTGGTTTATAACCACTTATAACGATAGCAATGGCATATATAATGGTGGTCATTAATGAAGATACACCACTATAAGAACCAATAAAACCAAGTGCTAATAAAATACCAGAAAAGGTAATGAATCCGTATCCTTCTTTGTTTTTAAGAGTATCTGTAGATTTATTACGATTTGTATTTAGTGAAGCTTTATAACCTAGTTTCGATACTTCCGAAACAATATCATCCACACTGTTATCATGCTCTATTTTCATCTTTCCGGTTGAAAAATTAACAGCAACTTCATTAACTGTAGGAATCTTATTTAAATGATTCTCGATACTTTTAGCACAACTACTACAGTCCATTCCCACAACATCATAAGTTCTTATATTTCTTTTTTGTATCAATGGTTTAGCAGTAAAGCCTAACTTTTGGACTTCACTTTCTACACTGTTAAGAGATAATGCACCTGTTCCGACCACCTGTAGTTTTGCGGTATTATAATTTACTTTAGCCTCTTGAATGTAACTAATCCTATTAAGCCCTTTTTCAATTGTTAATGCACAAGAAGGACAATCCATTCCATGTATTCGATATTCAACCTTCTCCCCCTTGATAGGGGTTGCATTTATGTTTAGTGTTTCTTCATTCTTGCTGCAACAACTAACTACTTCTTTTGTAGAGTCTTTTTCTACATTACTATGGCAACATCCATTATTATTCTCAATGGCTACCGGTTCTTCTGCTGAACTACAACAATTATCGGCCATTCATTCCACCTCCATTAATCAATATGATTTTCACAACAAGCAATATCGTTCTGAATATCCTCAAGTACCACATCAAACATGGATAATAAATCACGCACTAGTTGATTACGCACACGGTAATATACGTATTTCCCATCTTGCCTCCCGACAATAAGTCCACAACCTTTTAGGCAAGTTAAATGTTGTGAAATGTTGGATTGATTGCCATTTAAATCGTCAACAATTTCAGAAACCGTTTTTTCATCCTCTATTATACTTTCGAGTATTTGAACCCTCGTTTTATTTGAAAAGCCATGTAAGAACTTCATTTTAGTATCGATATCAACTTTTATCACGAAATTTCCTCCTTATATTAGACATCACTAATATGATTTGTTATTATCATATTAGCAATTGCTAATATGTGTGTCAAATTCTTAATTTTAATAAAGTATTTGAACAATATTAAATTGGTAAAATGAAATTTATTAATAATAGGATAAGTAGGTGTTTTGATGAAAAATAATAAGTCTTCATTTAAGTTTGTCGTTATTATAACCTTATTTTTGGTTGCTTTAATTGTTGCCTTAGTTGTTATCAACAACAATCGTACGGATTCAAATCAAGGAACGACATTGGACAAACAACCACCAATTGATGGGCAACCCACAATAGGAGACACCGATGCACCAGTAACAGTTGTGGAATTTGGTGATTTTAAGTGTCCTTCATGTAAAGCATGGGGTGAAACGATTTACCCACAATTAGTCAGTGATTACGTTGACACTGGAAAGGTGAAATTCTCGTTTATCAATGTCTTATTTCACGGTGAAGAATCAGAGTTGGCGTCATTAGCTGCAGAATCCGTTTATAAACAAAATCCTGATGCATATTGGGAATTTCATAAGGCACTCTTCAAGGAGCAACCAAGTGAGGATCATCACAGCAGTTGGGTTACAACAGAAAAGATTAACGAAGTAGCGGGTAGGCTATCAGGCATTGATACGGATAAATTAAATGCGGCAATTGAAAGTAATTCAGAAATGAATGAAGTCAATAAGGATACAGAATTGGTAACAGAATTTGATGTCCAACTCACCCCAACAATCATGGTAAATGAAACAATGATTGAAGACCCCTTTGACTATGAAGCAATTAAAGATGCTATAGATAACGCATTAGAGGAAATGTAGGATATGAAGAAAGTAGATATAGGGCAGCTTTCACTTTATATGGCATGGGTCGTTTCCATTGTTGCAACACTTGGGAGTCTTTATTTTAGTGAAATAAGAGGGTTTATTCCGTGTGAACTTTGTTGGTATCAGCGTATTACGATGTATCCATTATCATTGATACTTGGGATAGCTACTTTTCAAAATGACCGGACGGTGAAAAAATATGTATTACCAATAGCATTAATTGGTTGGTTTACTTCGCTCTTCCACTATTTAGAACAAAAAGTTCCGGGATTTGCACAAATAAAACCATGTGTCAATGGGGTTCCGTGTAGTGCTGAATATATTAATTGGCTTGGATTTATTACCATACCATTTTTAGCATTCCTTGCTTTCACACTAATTATCGTATTTATGCTATTAATAAAGAAACCAAACAACAATAATTGATTAAAAAAGGTGCTTTCTTAGTAGATAGCACCTTTTTTTCGTTAACTTTCTTAATTCTTTTGTTGTTCATTTTCCTTTTGAAATAAATAATAAAAGTTGAGTGATAATCGCAAGAATTGGTAATTTAGAATATAAATAGACTACCGCTATTAATTCAATAATTGCACCCTTAGAAAGCCAGTTGGATTTTAAAGTAATGCACCATTTTATTTAATAAAAATTAATATTTACTCCATTGAATTAGCTATCTCTATTAAATCTTCAATTGTAATTTCGGTATCAGTTGTATCAGGCGGCACTATTAACGATAGTTCGTGATGATTACCATCCTGGTCCTCCCATCTTAAACTATAGTCAACTACTTTTGCCTCAATTCCATTATCTAAAGTAACCGTTTCACTACTCTTTTCGTTCGCATAAGATACATTTCCATACATTGTGTTTAACAAAAGTTGAGAGTTGTTTCCAGCATATATAAAATTAGTAAGAACAATATTTCCATCGGGGTCATTGATAGGTTCACTTGTGTAGCCAAAATCAATAACACTATAAGACTCAGGCAATTTTAAAGGGACTACTATATTCTCTCTAAATTCTTCAGGTAGCTCCTCAATGTTCTCTTTAATGGTTTCAGGATAATTAGAAATTACTTCCTGATATTGATTTGTATCATTAGAACAAGCCGTAAGAAGACCGATAATAATTATTGCTAAAAATGATAACGATTTTTTCAAGATAATTCCCCCCTGTTTGTGCTTTAAAAATAATACGGTAATAGGTAGAAATACGTTTCATTCTTACACAAAACCGGACCTTAATTTCTGTTTTTCCCTCTCCATAAATACTCAACATAAATAATCCATTATTATTCGTAAAATAAGTACGATACTAAATTATAAAAGCTGGAACCATAAGCCATAACCATACGCTTACTTTATGTCTATTAAACTTAGTGGCAAATTCCACCAAACTATTTAATCCTCCTGGTGCTGTGTATTTATATGCGTTATTTGAGGGGCTTACCTTATATCTTTTGATTCAAAGATAGTTGAACCTGAAACTAGAATATCGATTTTATTTTCTGAATACCCTTTCAGTTTGTTTTTTAATTCCGCCATCTACTTCAAATATATCACGCGAGTTACCAAAGAAATCCTCGACACTTATTGTGGTAACGCGCCACTTAGTATAATAACTAAAAGTTGACCTATAAGGACTATTCTTTCAGGATTTCAATTGGCATATCTTTAATTAATCTAACGGTCAGATTTTTAAAGTCGCTTATTTTATCTGTATCAATCATTTCAAAATCAACATCCCTAATTTCCGCTGAATACTCGCTGAAATCTTTATCACTTTCTTTAACTGTAAATTTTATTTTTAAATTTTCATTTTCATTTTCAAAATGAAGTTCAAGTACATCGTCAATCAATTCATATGTTCCTTCTCCGTAAAAGGTATTATTGACTACATTTCCATCTAAAAATTCTAATGTCATAATGGAGTCATATCTATTAGGACTGTCGAGATCATCTTGAAGCACTGGCGTATAAGCAACTTCAAAAGTTTTCCCAGATAATTCGTCTTCATTGTTACAAGCTGAGAGCAAAAGCACAACTAAAAGTAATGATAAAATGAACCTCTTTTTCATAATTTTAAATCCTCCCCCATTCTCTTCCGCTATAGTACCAGTTCGTTACATATCTTGGATTGGTCTTGCTTTGTCCTTTTTAAATCTAACTTTTTAGCTTTCTCTAAGTGCTTCTGATAAACCTTCATCTGAGAAAAATTCAAATCCAGCTATTTTGCCTTCTTCTGAAAAGTTAGCTTGACCAGTTACATTGTAGATGTTAGGTTCGTTTCCTGCTTTCTGGTACTGAACTTTTGTAGTAAAATCGTAAGTAATTTCGTCTGTTTCATTTTGTTGAATATCTATACTGTCAATTTCCATCGAATTATTCTCAGAAGGATGATAACTCAACGCATATGTTCCGATATATTCACCGAACATATCATCAGTGAAATGGGATTGATACCTTTCTTCTAAAAACAAATCAAGTTCAGTGGGACTTTCTGGGCTTTTAGTTTCACTGTCCTCTCCAATAATAGTTGCATTATTAGGGTCTTCCAATAGTTCATTTAACTTTTGGTTTGGTCCAGTAAATGTATTTTCTAAAACAGTCTCTAATGTAGTTAAGTTTTCGTCTTGGGAACTGGAAGGTAATTCATCGTCTGATGAACAACCAACAACAAACAATAGAATACCAAACAAAAGAAATGCCAGAGTTATTCGATAAAAATTGCTTTGTTTATGTATAACATTTTTCATACCATTACCCCCTCGTATCGTATTTACGAAACATAAAGTATATTTGTTTCAATTTTCTAAAATAATTACTCGACCCAATAATAACCTTTCACTATCCTGCTGGTTAACAGAAAGCGACTGTTCTAAGGGAACAATCGCACCATTTAACGCAACAGCAATCATAAATATTATATCTTTACACTTTAGGCAATAGTAAGTTTTAATTGGAAAAAATAATCCTAATAGTGCTTATGGAGGTTAAACATTGAAGTGAATAATTGTTTTATTTATTTTTATCGTTATGATTAGTGACAGTATAGTCTACGCTAATTCTGAAGACAAAAGTAACCATCCTTTGAGGAAATATACACAGAATGGGGTTATACAACCATAGATGAGCTTTAACTCAATTCGAATACTTTTTCTAATAAAGAGTTACAGTTACCGCTCAGGGTGCCTCCGATAGCTTTTACTCATCACTTTGGTAAATTTGATGATTCAGAAGGTGATGTCAATGATTTCTTTTAGTGCACAATTTGTAAATGATAAACATCCCGAAAATCATTATAAAATAGATGTAAAGGCTACTGAAAATGGTATCGAGCTTAATGAAAGGCAAGTAATAGATACGTATAAATTGAAAGATGAAACAACCGCCAGGTATATTTCACTTTCTCAGCATAAAATAGGTTTTTATGCCTTAGTATTTACAAAGAATGACTGGCAATATATTTTAAGTATCGATGAAAGAATTGCTGAAACTGTCACTCCCGAAGTTTTAGTTGAAATTGCCAATTCATTTGAAACTGAATCTTAGAAATATATTTCCCGAAAAGTTAAGGAGCTTCTAAGCACTTTTTTTCTTTGTACTAAAGCACTATATAGTAAATAAGAGAAGGGCTTCTATTAAAATTTATTATACTTTTCTATAAATTGTTCAACGTCTTTTGGCGATTTTAAAATAATAACTTGTTTACCTTTAGGCAATTGTTCAAGTCTCTTCAAAATTTCAGGTCTTTTAGTTTTTGGATAATTCCATATCCATTTCAGAAAACCTAGGTCGATTCTTTCTTCGCATCCCGCTCCCATATCTGGTCTTGTTTTATTTCGATATTTTAACATTCGTTTAAAAGCACGATAAAGACAGATTCTCCTTTGAATATCAAGGAAAATTATTGTATCTGCTGCATTAAGTCTTATGTCCATCGTACTACCATAGTTTCCATCAATGATCCATTGTTCTTTTTTCACTAAATCATTTTGAATTTTCCTCTGTTCTTCTTTTGGAACACCGACCCAATTCGGTTTCCAAAATAAAGTATCAAGGTGATAAACATTTACTTTTAGCTTTTCACCTAATCTCCTTGCTAGTGTAGATTTCCCTGCACCACCAGAGCCAATAAGTACAACCTTTTTCATAAGCCCTCCTTGCTACACAAAGCTGTTGTGTAACTGAATATAGTTTTAGAGTAATAACCATCTTAAATTAAACACAACAAAAAGTTGCAACCTCAAAGCAACGCCTATCATTTTTTATATAAATTTAAGCCTAATCTAATAAATAATACGAACAAAGTTGCTGTTAATAGAAAACCGATAGTATCCCAATCTATTTTTCCATTTCGTATGATACTAACAACCATAATTCCTACAAGTACGCCCATAAGTCCAGAAAGGAACGACTTCAATCTGGAATTCAAATAACCTCTCCCCCTTTCTCAACCATTCTTGTGGTAATACACCAGTTAGCATAATTGAGAAAATTATTCATGGCTTATTTTTCTGAATCCATAAAAGGCACGAAAACCCAGTCCTTCATAAAATGTACGAGATGAACTATTTGCAAGTAATTCAACCCTTGTCTTCGGATAAATATTGTGTACATAGCGGATTAATTCTCTTCCTAACCCTAATCCCCTATACTTTTTATCAGTTAGCAATTCGCAAATAAATAGGCCTATACAAGAATCAGTAAAGCCTCTTATATAGCCAACTACTTGTTGATCCTCTGTTTCAGCAACATAGGATACATTTGAATTTTTCCAGGCTTCTTTCGTATTCAAATGGTTTTCTACTAAATTAGACCATCCTTCTTCTTTGTTTAAATCTTGTATTTTATTAAAATCTCCCTCTTCATATGGTCGAATAAATACATTTTTGTTATCGCTCAAAACTAATGTCATAATAAAATATCCCCTTGAGACCAGTCTAAATACTAACTTCCTTATTAAATAATCCTGTAGATAGCTTAACAGGATTTTATTTGAAGTTAACATAATATCCCTAAAATTATTAATAAAAGAAAAGAAACTCGCATTCTGATTGGTTTATTGAATTTTTGCAGCTTGATGCAATAAAATAGTTACCTTTTATTTTTGTTTTTATCAAATTTCACCCAACAATAAAAGATAATTACAGCGGTAATAAGAATAATATGAGGTATCCAATGGTATTCTATTGGTAAAGGAAAAAATAGTATTGCTGATAGTAAGAGCACAGGAAGCACCCAGATAAAAAACATTCTTACATATTTATTTTTAAAGCTAAGCTCGAATTCTTTCATTATTTATCCCCTCCAGCTTAAATATCAAATAAAACGTTTAAAACAAACAGAAATAACTGTCTATTTTGTCAATTAACCTGCCGATTGCCTTATTCTGCTCTTGCGCTAGTTAGTGAATAAAGCAGTTAGCTACAATCATGATGTTTTTTTCCTCTTTGAATTATCATTTCAATTAGAATAGCAATAAATGACATTATCCCCATTCCTATAACTAGATATTTAAAAGCCGTTTCCCCATCACTTGTAAAAATAGTATGTATTGTTATGGTTCCCACCAATATAGCCATTCCCAATTGTGTCATGAATTTGTTGTTTGAGTTTACTTTTTTGAAAAAATTAGTTTTAGTAATAATTAAAAACAGGACTAAAGCCAATAATAAAAAGAAAAAAATCATTATTTCACTCCTTTAATTTTCAAGAATCATTCAATTAAATGGCTCAATTTAGTCTTTTCGGGATTAAATAATCCTTTGATTTAAATATCTTTATATCGTGTATTTCTGCATACTCAGTTAAATGATCATATGCTTTCTGCGGTTCGAGTACAGCTAATCTAATGTTGATTATAACTGCAGCTTTCTTAGTCCATCCAACGCGTATAAATTTCCTTATGGATAATAGCTTTATTATTTAATTTTTTCTATAGCTTTTACCAATCTAATTATCCAATATAAAATTATCCAAGGAAGAACAAACTTTGTAACCCATTCTATTAAATTAGGTATCACATAGGATGAGTTTATGTTGAAAAACGGAAGTATTAACCAAAGTGCAATCAAAATTATAATGCCAATTATTAATTTTTTATTTTAAACACCTCATAGCTATTTATTCCCCTTTGCTATTCTGCCTATTTAACAAAAGGAACGACCAGTTAATTGAAGAGTAAGTTAAATTACAATAATAAGCTCATAATAAACTGTTCACCAATAGGACCCATTTTTCTCCTGCCTGTATCCCTATAACCTATTTTTGAGTACAGTCTCTGAGCAGGAATATTTTTATAATTAACAGCCAATACAATTTCGTTACAGTTAGGAAATTCAGATTTAACAAAATCACTCAATAAGAACATAGCCTGTTTAGCATACCCTTTTCCTTGCTTCGTCTGATTAACAGATAATGAAGTTAACAACATTGCATTTGAGTTATCTGAATACTCTTTTACACGTTCCGTTGAATGTAATAAAAAGAAACCTATAGGCTCATTTTCGTTTACGATGACAATTCTATATTGTCCTTCTGTGACCTCGAAATATTTGCTCGGTAAAGCAGTGAATTTTGCTTGATCTGCAGGAAGTTCAAAAGATTTTAAGACTTCTAGATATTCATCCGAAAAATTTTCTAACTTTACGTTATTAACTGTTTTCATCGGACGGTATCCCCCCTTGTGTTTTTCTACATATTAACACAATGAATGTATGTTTGTAGAATTCTATATGTAACTTTATGCGTTTAAAAAACTGTTCAACAATTTAGTTGTTTTTATTGCACTAACTTGTCAGTTACTAAAATAATCGTCGCAACTTATTGTAGTAACGCACCAGCTACTTCCACGAAGAAAGTTCCTTTAATGCCTTTCAATAATTATTAAATCATCAGAAGGAGTTAGATACCTCTTTTCCCCTATTGTGAAATCGGCCCCCTGACGTTCTACCTCAACATATTGAACAACCTTTTCATCATTCATGAAGACTAATAAGTATATATCGTCTCTCCAGGCGATATCACTCGGGTCATTAAAATTAACACCTAATTGTTCTACTATTCCTTCTTCGGTACTATAAGGTGTAAATAAGAATCCCTTTTCCCAATCGAAAGACGTCAGTGATTTAAGACTTATTTCACTATTATGCTTATCTTTTACAATCGAATAAATAGACTTTCCTAAATCTGTATTATGTTGAACACTACTACATCCTGCTAATAATAGTAAAAGAAGGATGAAAACAACAACTACTTTCTTGATAAATAATCTCTCCTTCCATTGATATCAAAAGAACATCTTCTTCAACTAACCATTTAGCGTAATAGCCTTTAGGTATTTCCTAAACTCTTCTTTCGTTAATGCACCAAATTACTTGAACAAGGACTTATTTAAACTGATCATAGTATTTCTTTGGATTAGATATATTATTTTCAATAAAAAACTCGGCTTGACTCTTAAACGTTTTTATGTAAAATTCTTCATCCATAGCAATTTCTTTTAGCTCTTCAACGCTTCCTTCAACATTCACTGTACCCGATTTCAAATCTACAAGAACTGTCATTTGAATAATATCGTTGTAAGAAATCGTTCCAGTTACTTGTTTTCGGAGAAAATGATGAATACAAAATAACATACTTTCTCTAATGATAGCTTCATAATCTTCTATTTCTTCGTTCTTAATCGTTCTTGTATTAAAGCACCAGTTCTTATTATTGATACAGTTATTTTTTTAATTCCTTTGAATAAATGATTGGTGCTTTGTCTTTATCAGATACATCAATTAATACAACTTCCACTATCTTTCCGCGTATTGTACGATGTCTTTTTGAACAGTAATCAAATGCTTGATTTAGTTTTTCCTGAGATAACCTATTTGCAATCGTACAATGTGGTATCCAATTATTAGGTAAATACAATGAATTTGGATTATCATTAAAACTTTCAAAGTCCTTATGATGGTTTAAATGAAATTCAATTAAATCCTTTGTGGTAGTTGGAGAGAAGAACAATGCACCAGAGCTGAGAAAAGAGCCAATTGTATTAAACTTTATATCAATTACTGACTGGTTTTGATATGTTACATCCATTTGCTTGATAAAATCTTTTTTGTTTATATTGTTATAACTTGCTAATGTAATATGGGGTTTCCTATCTTCCACTTCATAGGCATAAGATGAAATAAAGTTGTCTTTTAATTCCTTCCAAATATTCTTTATCAGTTCTTCAGTTGTTTCATCGAATATAGCAATTAGTCCATACATAAAAGCCCTCCTTAAACTATTAGATTGTTTAAAGTGTCCTTTACTTTAAGTACACGGTTTCACAAACTCTTAATCATAACTCCCATGAAAACCATCTTCCATGTCCATCAGTCTTTCCAACTTTATTGGCGTACTCTTTTCCATCAATATAATAATCAAGGTGTAAGTCTCTATCTTGAATGTTGTTATAAACGTGGAATATTTCTCTGTCTGCACCTATCATTTTTACTTGTTCAAGTAATCTCTTTTTCATATCTAAGGGCATCTGGTTAGCTACGTGTGTGTGGAATATACAAATAGAATATTCTCTTGAAATATCTTTAGATAGTTCTGGAAGTAACTTAACCCCGTCTCCTTCAATTAGAGTTAAAGGATTAGCTCTAATGTAACGTGCTGCTTTTTTAAATAAATCTCTTCTTTCATTATGATTAGGCCAAATGAGTGCGTTCAACCAAAGATAATCTTCATTGTTAGTTAAATCAATTATATTAAGGTCTATTCCAATCCTTGAAGTTACTGGTGGGATGCCCCCGTGTAAAAACGGGGGATTTTCACCTATAATTTGAGAAGATATATGAACCTCTGAATTCTTATCTCCGTAAATTTCATTCGTTTCATATGAGTAGCCATATTTATCCCATAGGAGCTGTAAACCCGCACTTGTTCCTATCTCAATTAGGGCTAATGGTTTCTTCACAATATCATAAATATATTTAAAAGTTGGGAAAAGATAGGAACAACGTCTTACTTCATTTGTCTGGACTAATTTATTTTTTAAAATTGGAATTACTTCGTCTGTATATAGTTCACAAAAATCTTTAAAGTAAGCATACGATTCTTCTACACTTCTTGACTTCTTAGTTATACTTGGGTAAAACTCTTTAAGATTATGAGTCTTGCCCTTTAATAATAGGTAATGTACGGCACCAAACAATAAATTAGGTACAGGTTGACCTTCCCTTGCATGTGATGCTAATTTCAAGATTTCTTTATCTTCAGCAACCTTTAAAGAAAGATATTCATACAATTGACTCGATCCTTTGCATTCCTTTATTGCAAAATTAATAAATTTTTCCGACAAAATGTTTTGTTCCACAAATATTCTCCTCCAAAGTCAATATACTTTTATTTAAGTGTATTTTTTATTCCAATCCCTTCGTACAACAATTCGACAAAAGAAGCGTTAAACCTTCTCTAATCAACACATAAGTTAGCATAATGAAATATTATTGTTACATTTTTTCATTAAGCCAACTTGCTTCCCATTGAAAATAAACGCTATTTGATGGAGGAGATTTAAATATAAAATCTGGATATGGTAAGGCAAGTTTCGGTTTTCTTTCTTCTCTAATAAAACATAAATCCGTAGATTCATCATCAATTGGAGTTAGTTCCCCCTTAACTATTGAACATTCAAAAACAAATACACTGTATTCTACTTGGTCACCGTGAGGGTATGTAAATCGAAAATCTTCACCACCAAATACTCCTAGTAACTTATTTGGTTGTACCGTCAATCCAGTTTCTTCCCAAACTTCACGAATAAGTGCTTGTGCCGGTGTTTCTCCTGGTTCAATTGCTCCTGCTGGTAAACTCCAGTATTCGCCTTCCACAGGATATTGAAACAATATCTCATTATCTTTGTTTCTAATAATTGCAGCGACACTTGGCATAAATATTAGGTCTGTTCCAACTTTCCTGCGAAGTTGTTTATAATAATCAGATATTGCCATAACAAATGCTCCCCCTTAAAAGTATAATATGTATAAATATATGAATTTTTCCATTACACAAACCTGCCCTTTGCAAACAGAAAAGCATTACTTATGGTAACGCACTCGATTACTTCATAAATACTAAGTGGTTTTTAAAAATGAGTAGCCTTTATGGCAGCCCTGTAGAATTCCTTAAATCAGAGAAGAAAGTAACTCAGTAATCTCCCCTTGTTGATTCTTCCTGTTATCGTCATATATTAATAAGGTATCTATTTTCTTATGACGAGAAAGCTTTTGTACAGAACGCACATCTCCATTGGTTTTATCCAATGCAATTGTAATAGAACTATGTCTAATTTTATGTGGAGACATCGACTTTTCAATACCAGCATGATACGCACAATCCCTTACAATTCTTCTTATTGCTTCTCCGCTCATCGCAGAACCAAATGTCCTTCTATCCGTTGTCGCAAAGAGTGGATCTGCAGTAGTTAATTTTCCCTTTTTTCTTCTTTCAGATAAATAGTCATTAATGACCCCGATAACTTGAGTAGAAATCGTAATTGATTCCTTTTGTGTACCTCTTCCTTTTCCTAATACCCAAATATTTTTACTTTCTTGTTGATAGTCTTCTAATTTAATCTTTGTCAATTCCCCTCTACGCAACGCAGTTTCGAACAATAATAATAGAATAGACAAATCCCTTTTTCCCTTTAACGTTTTCCGATTTGGAACTTTTAACATTTTTTTAAATTGTTCCAAACCAATCCCAGTAGTATCTCGATAGGTTTGAATTCGCTCAAATTTTACTTCCTGTAAATCATAGTCACAGTAGCCTAACATTTTAGCTAATCTTACAAGCGAACGAACTGCGGATATTCTTCTATTAATTGTTGATTCTGCTTGTTTTTCGTTTGTTATTAAGAAGTTTTTATATATTAATACTGCTTCCAACGCCTTGGATTTTGGCAAGGATAAGAATTCTTGAACGTTAGCCGAAGTAGCTTCTTCGCCTGTCATATATGTAAAGAATCGATTAATGTCATATCGATAAGCTCTTTTAGTATTATCGGAACGTTTATCATTTAGCAATAAAGAAATAAGATCGGGCGTTCTGTGCGTCGAAACCTGATGAACACTTTCTATCATTTTGTTCTTCAATCCATTTTCCTCCTCTTTCCTACTATACTAACATATGGAAAAATGTAGTAATGTCTTCAAATCTCAGAATATATTGATTTATAAAGGATTCACCCTCCAAAAAATAATAACCAATATAATGTTAACACCTACGTTTTTTGCGTGAATAAATACCGTTTAACCCTTTATTTATAAAGGGTTTTCGGGGTCTGTTAGAGGGGAACGGTAAGCTCTCAGAGCGAATTACAAACAATCATCAGTATCGTTGTTCATGTAAATTCGTTTGAACGCGTCTCTGCAACATCTTATTTAGTGAAGTTTTTAGTTCCTTATTCTAACTATTTACACTTTTAACGGCTGCATTACAACTTAATTTAACGCATAAGAATGACGAGATAATTAGTCAAATTTGTCATTCCTTCTACCGCCTTCTATCATTTTATCACATTTTTATCTTTAGAGTTTGATAATGGCGATTTACGCACGCTTATACACTAAATTATTAAAGTCGTGTGTGTATAGCTTTAAATTCTCTATAATTGTCGATAGGTTGGCTGTACAATCCGACGAAACTAGATGCTGTTCATTATTGTTTTGTTTGATATGCTTGGGGACATGGTTACTAAATCCTTAACTTTTTTTGAATCAGAAGGTCAGGTCGGACTATGGGCAGAATGGTTACCAATTCCAATTCTTTTTGGTATCTCTGCATTGATTATCTTTATTCTTTTTGTTCGGTTATATTTTCATCCTTTTCGGAAGTTAGTGTAAATAATAAGGCTTAGAGAGAAAACTCTAAGCCTTATTCCACAAAATTATATTAAACGCACCGCTACCGATACTTCGATTTCCGTATATTTAATAAACGTTATGGTTTTGGGTGATTTTTAATTCTTTCCAGGTGGATTTCCAATTCTTTCTTCTTATTCTTTCTTCATAAATCTGCATACGTTCTTTATTCTCGGTGAAAAAAGGAGTTGGCTTTACCTCTAAATTTACGACATCATGAATACCGCACGGAGCTGTCAATATGACATTGTTATATTCATCTAACTTCACACCTAAAGCAGTTGCTGTTTCCGGAAACTTGGAAATAGCATCAATGGATGAAGTATATGGTGGCATACTACTATTCATGTGCATTCTTGCTTCATTTTTTACTGACCAAGGAATAGTTGGATTGATAGAATGAAGTATCTTTTCATATTTCTTTTCTTCTAATTTATCGATATTGTTAGGCCAATAGTAAATGACATCGATGTCGGGAATAAGTGTTCTTTCATTGAATTTATGTACTGTATCCCATATCTTGGAACGAACAAATCCAGCACATATCCACCAATCTGGCAAATGTAATGTTTTAGCAGTTTGCAATATTTCCATCATCCACTTATCCTTTTTAATAATAGAAATGATTTCATTTTCTTTCATCATTGTAATGTTTCTCCTTAAACATAGTATCCTTCTTCAGTATAGTAGCCTTTCTACTATTCTGTATAAAAGCGCTTATTAGTCGAGTAAATTTTTCTGGAGTAAAATCTTATGTAATCCTTTTTCATCGGTATAAGTATCCACTACATCAAATCCATTTTTTATGTTTAAAATTAACATATTACGCCATTTATTCATTGTTTTTGTTTGAACAATTTTATAACCTTTTTCTTTTAAGTATTGATGTTGCTTTTCCATCAACATCGTAGCAATAGCCTGATTTCTGTAATACGTATCCACTCCGCCTAACCAACTGTAAAATGAGCTATGGTCAATTTCATATCCAATCTTAAAACCAATAACTTTTTTACCCTCCATAGCAGTAATAATTAATAATTGAGGTTTACTTGACATTTTATTTATTAAATCATCAGAAGTACCGAATATATCTTTATGTAGTTCTAAAATACCGTTTAAAACATCAACATCAGGTATTGAAGTGAAAATACAATAGTCAAATCTCAAATGAAATCCCCCCGCTTCTATTGCACGAAGCATAGTGACTTTGTAAAATTTTTCTCTATATCATTTACGGACGATTTTCCCGCGGCTTTACTTGACCAATCGTTGTCACATTCTTTCTCAACTTCATCGCCTTAATGACGCCATCTGAAATTTCCTTATTTGTTAACCACCTCGAACGAGAACCCTCATTCACAAAACCTAATTGGACTTGATAATACCCTACTGGTACTGGAGCTTTTCTTTTGAGTTCATCTAAATCTGAATTACTACCTAATACGTGAAATAATTCCCAACTACTGTTCGTTTTAGATACCTCGTTCGCTATTATTTGAAGGGCATTTTCCCCTATTGAATGAATCCATGCTACTACCATTTCAATATCTCCATTTTGCTTTAATGTTGCATGTACTTTTTCTTTAAGTGCTTCCTCGTTTGTATAATCAACTAGTAATGGTGTTATACGATCTTTCAAGTTTGCCCTTTCTATCAATTGTGTCATTCGTTCAGCATTCCTAGCGATGATAGATACATGATAGTCAGTATCTAATAACCAAAGTGATACGTTTGATAGCATACCGGTACCGCCAATCACTAATGCGTGCTTCATTCATCTTCTCCCCTTTCAAACTCTATCCTACCTTTACGAACAGTTAAATACATTACTGAACGTTCGAACTTTCTAATTTATACTTCGTTTTAAAATATTAACATAAACTTTGACATCTGTCCGATAATAATGTAATCTAGCTAATGTCGGACGTTTATGTGTGACATGAATTATATTATTCGTATTTAGGGGTGTAAATAATGGAAAACGTATTTGATTACGAAGATATTCAACTAATTCCTGCAAAATGCATTGTTAATAGTCGTTCTGAATGTGATACAACAGTGACCTTAGGTGGTCGGACATTTAAATTACCAGTAGTACCTGCAAATATGCAAACAATTATTGATGAAAGAATAGCACTTACTTTAGCTGAAAATGGCTATTTCTATATCATGCATCGTTTTAATCCTGAAAGAAGAATTGCTTTTATTAAAGATATGAATGAGCGCAATCTTTTCTCTTCCATAAGTGTCGGAGTAAAAGATGATGAGTATGATTTTATTAAACAACTGGCAGATGAAAATTTAGTACCAGAATATATTACAATTGATATCGCACACGGTCATTCTAATGCGGTTATCCATATGATTCAACATATTAAGAAATACCTACCAGAAAGCTTTGTAATCGCTGGAAATGTGGGGACACCAGAAGCTGTAAGAGAACTAGAAAATGCAGGTGCCGATGCGACTAAAGTTGGTATTGGACCTGGTAAAGTATGTATTACAAAGATTAAAACTGGTTTTGGAACTGGTGGCTGGCAATTAGCTGCATTACGCTGGTGCGCGCGAGCAGCAAGTAAGCCAATTATTGCTGATGGTGGTATACGCACGCACGGTGATATTGCGAAATCAATCCGTTTTGGTGCCACAATGGTGATGATTGGTTCATTATTTGCGGGCCATGAGGAATCGCCAGGAGAAACAGTTGAGAAAGATGGGAAACGTTTTAAAGAATACTTTGGTTCTGCATCAGAGTTCCAAAAAGGCGAAAAGAAAAATGTAGAAGGTAAAAAGATGTATGTGGAATATAAAGGCGCCTTACAAGATACATTGGATGAAATGGAACAAGATCTTCAATCATCAATCTCTTATGCTGGAGGAAAAGAACTACAGGCAATTCGTAATGTGGATTATGTCGTTGTTAAGAATTCAATCTTTAACGGTGATAAAGTATATTAATAAAATGAGCAAGGTACATCATGTACTTTGCTCATTTTTTGTTTATAATTTTTTAACAAGATTCGTTTTTAAATAAAGGCTTCCAATACCAGGAACTTTAGCTTCAATATCATGATCATTAACAGGTTCCTCTAGGAGTCGAATATTTTTTACTTTCGTTCCTTTTTTTATCGCAGAAGAGCTTCCCTTTACCTTCAAATCTTTTGTCACTGTAACACTATCTCCATTCTCAAGAATGTTGCCATTAATGTCTCGGAACACGGTATCGTTCTCACCATTACTTTCAGACGACCATTCATTGCCACACTCTGGACAAATAAATAGTGTTCCATCTTCGTACGTATATTCTGAGTTGCATTTAGGACAGTCTGGTAATTTATTCATCGGTATTAACCCCCACTATATATTATATACTTCTCACTAAAGTCGACTTATTCTTTGCCTACTTCACTTCAGGTGCAGGATATTCGACACCTTTCGTATCAACTGCGACTGACTTCATTTTCTGTTCTTCAAGTGGCTTATCTGCACCATCTCGTTCAACCGCAACTATTTCATCGACAACATCCATTCCCTCTATAACTTGTCCAAATGCTGCATATTCTCCGTCAAGATGGGCTGAATCCTTGTGAATAATAAAAAATTGTGAGCCTGCAGAGTCTGGATCCATTGCTCGTGCCATCGAGATTACACCGCGCGAATGTTCCAAGCTATTTTCAAATCCATTGGAATCAAATTCCCCTTTTATCCCGTAACCAGGTCCACCTGTACCATTTCCATTCGGGTCTCCACCTTGAATCATGAAGTCAGGTATTACTCGGTGAAAAATGAGCCCATCATAAAAGCCATCCTCTATTAAAGATATAAAATTAGCAACCGTATTTGGCGCAATTTCTGGATACAATTCCACTATGATTTCTTTATCATTTTCCATTGTGATGGTGACGATTGGGTTTTCTTCATTTGATAGATCTTTACTTTCTGTTGTTTGCTCACTTTGTTCACCTGTGTTATTAGGTTCTGTTTCTGTTTGTTCATCTTCTGCTTCTGTTCCGCAGCCTGCCGTTATTACGACAAGAACAGCTGCAATGATGAGTAGTAAAATTTTACTTTTAGAAAAATAGTTCTTCATTGTTTACCTCCAGCTAAGTTATGTGATGTAAATGTTCGGGTATATTATACCACATTCTAAAAGGGGAATTCTGAATGAACCGCACGGAGAGGTTATGAATAAAATATAGTTCTAAGACAGGCTGCAACAATGATATAAATGAGGTGAAAGGAGTGGTGGTGATGAAAGGTATCGATTGGCAAACGATTCTTTTTGTTGGAACGCAAATGATACATGAAGGTTGGCTATATTGGGGACTACCAAGAGTGTACTATTGGGATATAAAAAAGCCAAAAAAGGACGACGATTACAATGATATGAATGCTGCATAGTAAACTTAGTATGTGGATTTTTTGCTAGGCTTTTTTCGCATAATTTGTTGCTTTTTTAATTCAGAGTTTTCTTAAACACGCCGTTCCGGAAAGACACTTCGCGCATCTTAGGGCGGCTGATGATCCTCCTTCGTGCTAACGCACTGCGTTGTCTCATCTAGGCCTCTCCTCCCGCAGAAGTCTTCGTGTCTTTCCTCCACTAGAAGTCTGCTCTACTTCACTATTAACTAGAATAATGCTGTTGGTTAGGAAAAAGTACCTTTCCAAAACTTGATTTTATGGATCGTAACCTTTAAACAAATAGAGAAACTGTTCTTCCGCAGCGAAAGGCAATACATGGCATTAATAAGTGTAAGCGAGAATTACACAATGTTGAATTAAATTTACAATAGCTGAAAAACAACAATCTTTTAGAAAACATGCTTTTGCTAACAGCAAATCTATTTGATTTCCCCACACAATCGATTATACTTTGAGTGAATCGAATCATCTCAGGGGAGTTTACTAAATGAAAAAAGTATTTAGCAATATTGTTCAATATAGAGGAAATCATTACGATTTTGGGTACATGCAGGGTGAATTATTAAAAAGTTCCCCTATTCTAGATAATAGAAAGAAACAATGGGGTTCCAATAGAAGACAATTTAATAGTAATAAAGATGATGCAACAAAAGCACTCCTTACATTTGCTCCTGGTTTACTAGATGAAATTCAAGGACTAGCTGACTCCCTTCAAATGGATGCAGAGTCAGCATTAAAGGAATTTGGTGGGTATTATTTGGAATACGGTAGAAGCGGATGTTCCATCTTTACAGAATCAGATTATATGGTACGCAATTATGATAATGCTCCCTCTACTTACGAAGGAAGATATGTTCTCTATCAGCCAACGGATACTGGCTATGCAACAATTGGTCCTAGTATGCAAATAACAGGTCGAACAGACGGACTAAATGAGAAGGGGCTCTCGCTAGGTTATAATTTTGTCCATCGTAAAAAGTCAGATGATGGTTTTATCTGTAATATGATTGGTCGTATTGTTCTTGAAAACTGTAAGAATATAGAAGAAGCAGTTACACTATTGAAAGAACTGCCCCACAGACATTCATTTAATTATGCCTTGCTGGATAAAAGTGGTGAATCCGTGATTGTTGAAGCTTCTCCGAGGAGAGTAGAAACACGCAAATCAAACAGTTGCACCAATCATTTTGAAACATTAGTAGAAGAAAATCGGTATCGGATGGATGAGTCAGTAGAAAGATTGAGCAGAATAAAAAAGCAACAAAACACGGTTAATAACGCCTACCATGCTTATCAAATGATGAATGACACTGAAAAGGGAATTTTTTCAAAAAAGTATGGTGCTTGGGCAGGTACATTGCATACTGCTGCTTACCTTCCAAAAGAGATGAAAGCTTGGTTTGCATTGGGTGGTGATCGTAAGCCACTTATACTAGATTTTCATAAATGGCTTGAGGGGGACAAATTACATGCAACGAAAATAAGAGGAGAGCTAGATAGCAACTCCCCTTTTGTTAATATGTGAAATGGACAACTCCGAATATTAAGGCAGGTCATTTCCAGCTGCTCTATAAATTTCATACCATTCTTTCCTTGTTAATACTACTTCAGACGCCTTTGCGATATTCTTTAATCGCTCAGGTGTCATGGTTCCTACCACTGTCTGAATGTTTGCTGGATGGCGCAGAATCCACGCAATAGCAACTGCTGACTTATTTACATTATATTTATCCCCAATTTCCTGAAGTTTTGCATTTAATGTAGGGAATTTATCATGATCAATAAAAAAGCCTTCAAAATTCCCATAACGAAATGGCGACCATGCTTGAACCGTCATTTCATTCAAACGGCTATAATCTAACACGCTTCCGTCTCGATTCATTGCGTTCGTATGATTTGTATTTACCTGTAACCCTGCATCAATCATTCCAGTATGCATCACACTAAGTTGAAGTTGATTAACAATTAAGTCTTGGTCAACATGCTTTTTAAGTAGTTCAATTTGATATGGGTTATGGTTACTTACCCCAAAGTATTTTACCTTCCCACTACTATGTAGTGCTCTAAAAGCTTCTGCAACCTCTTCAGGTTCAACCAACGCATCTGGTCTATGTAATAGTAGGATATCGATATAATCCGTATTAAGACGTTGTAAACTCTTATCAACAGATGCTACAATATGTTCCTTTGAAAAATCATAATACCCTTCTCTAATACCCGTTTTCGTTTGAATGATTATTTTTTCACGCATTGATGGATTCATATTAATTGCTTTTGCAAAGATTTCTTCTGATTTCCCTCCAGCATAAATATCGGCATGATCAAAGAAATTAATGCCAAGCTCAAGTGCATTATCAATAACAGTCTTTGCTTCCTCTAATTTAATGTTCCCCATTTTCATGCAACCGAGTGCAATGTTAGGTACTTCTAAGTTACTATTGCCTAAGGTGATTTTCTTCATGTGATTCCCTCACTTTCAATAATAGGTTTTAGGTAGCACAATACCCGAATATTTTACCAATGTGTTGCAGGCAAAATATTCGGGTGACTGTAGCCTTATCGTAGTTTGTTGATATATTGTCTGGAATGTCCATTTACACCCGCTAAACAAATGACAGCAGGGTCATGATCAATCTCTAGCTCTACGTTTGTACCATCAGTAGGAAGTGTTTCAGAGAAAATTACTTCGTATTCTTCAACAGAAACCTCTCTTCTTGATTCAAATAATTCTGTATGCTGATTTACATATAGATGCTCTCTATAATTGGCTTCTAATATACCGGAGAAGAATTCTCCAACTGCCCCAGATCCATAACTATATAATCCGATACGGGAACCTGCTTCCAAATCTTCTTTTAGATCTAAAAGAGATAGCAAGCTTAAGTATAACGAGCCAGTATAAATATTCCCTATGTTTTTGTTATAGGTTTTGCTGAATTCATAGTTAGCAAGTAAACGGTCCTTGTCCTCTTCTGTTCCTTGGTCTAAAACCGTTCGAAGTGCTTTAAGTCCCATTTTTGTATATGGCAAGTGGTAACAAATTGCTTCAAAGTCTTTTAAACCAAATCCTGTTTTTTCTTTGTAATCTTCCCAAACTTTATTGAAAAATAGAATATACTGCTCATTTGAAAATTTACCATCAACATATGCTTTGTCAGAGTAGATTGGACGCCAGAAATCCATAATATCATCTGTGTAGAGTGAATTTTGATCCTCAAGAACCATGATTTTCGGATCTGCACTGATTAATAACGCTACTGCACCAGCACCCTGTGTTGATTCCCCACCAGTATGAAGGCCATATCTAGCAATATCTGAACCAAGTACCAATACCTTACTCTCTGGATTTAATGCAATATGACCTTTAGCCATTTGAATTGCAGCGGTTGCGCCGTAACATGCTTGTTTTACTTCGACACATCGTGCATGGGGATTTAGCCCCAACAAACCGTGTACATAAACAGCTGCTGATTTCGAGTTATCAACACCAGATTCGGTTCCGAAAATAACGTAATCAATCTTTTCCTTATCTGACGCATCCAAAATCCCAAAAGCTGCATTGGCTGCTAATGTTACTGCGTCCTGTGTAATTGGAGCAATAGCCATCTTTTCTTGACCGATACCTATCGTGAATTTAGCCGGTTCAACATCTCTAGCCACTGCTAGCTTATTCATATCAACATATAAATGTGGTGCATAAAACCCTATCTTATCAATACCAATTTTCATTATAAGTACTCCTTTTCCTTCTTCACTAATGAGTCTTCAATTATGTAAACGCTAAAACAAATATAAAAATATATTCGACAAACTTCAACATTTAAATGATAATATAATCTTAATTAAAATACAATTATTGAAGCGCATAGAGGTAATGATTTTACATGAAAGAAAACGTGAAAGAGTGACTCTATTTCTTTACATATCGTAAAAATCACGTGTATTAACATATAATTTCTTATAAACGTCCTCTAGTTTCTCCCCTTTTATTTCAGCGATTTTCTTAATAGATTGGTGTATCATTTTCGGATGTGTCAGCTTGTTCTTGAAGACACCTTCAAATGGCCATGGTCCATCCGTTTCAACCATCATCTGTGATAATGGATACACTCCCACTAATTGTTGGATTTCTTCTTCATACAAGACATCTGGCGTAATCGAAATGTAGTAACCATTTTGTATCATGCGGCTAACTGTCTTTGTATCTCCCTTAAACCAATGAAAATGCGCTTTTTTTATATTATGTTTTTCGAGCAATGAGCAAACAATAGGAGCATCTTCGTAAATTGCATGAAGTACTACGGGCTTGTGAATCGCATCTGCTGCTTGTAGAAAATACTCCAATATTTCGATATACGGTTCTACTTGTATTTCTGGATTATCTTTTCTTAAATAATATGGTAGGCCAATTTCACCAACGGCTACCATATCCTCTTGGTAATGATTCATCAGAAGCTTTAAGGCCTCTATTTCTGTTTCTTTTGGTAGCGGCTGCTCAGGATGGAAACCAAATGCAGCCTTCACTTTAGGTTCATTGCGAGCCATGGAAAGATTAATAACAGCTGATGGGAGATTTTGCGAAACAGTTATCATTGTCTCAATATTATTTTCGCTCATTTCCTTCAAGAGTCTCTGTCTTTCCCCTATCTTATAAGCATCTAAATGGATATGAGCATCAATAATCGACTGAAACATCCTGTTGTCTCATCTCCTCATAAATGACTTTTTTCCATTGTAAAAATTCCTCCGATAATAAGATGCGTTCATCCCTTGGTCGTTTAAATGGTATGATAAACTCCTTTTTAACGGATGCAGGTTTTGCGGACAAAATAATGATACGATCTGAAAGGAAAAGTGCCTCCTCGATATTATGCGTAACAAAGAGTATGGACCGTTGATATAATTCCCATATCGATAGCAACCACTTTTGCATATCAAGGCGTGTAAATTCATCGAGTGCTGAAAAAGGTTCATCCAACAAGATTAAGCCTTGAGGACTTAACATGCTTCGAATAAAACTAACGCGTTGCTTCATTCCACCAGAAAGCTCATGTGGATAGCTGTTTTCATATCCTTTCAGTCCTGCACGTTCAATCATTTCCAGTGCCTTATGCTCATCACGTGACCCCGTAATTTCCTGTCCAAGGAGTACATTGTTTAAAATTGTACGCCAAGGCATGAGGGAAGGCGATTGTGGTGTATAACTAATCGACCCGGGTTTTCCTGTGATTTCTTTACTATCTAATTTTACAGTACCTGACGAAGGTTGTGCGATACCCCCGATTATTCGAAATAATGTACTTTTTCCGCTACCTGATGGACCAAGTAATGAAACGAATTCGCCGTCAGAAATAGAAAAAGAAACATCACGTAGTACCTCATTATCTCCAAATGATTTCGATACGGCATTAACCTCTAGTTTACTCATGACGTTCTCTCTCCTCCTTTGGTTTCCATTTAATCAAGCCTTTTTCAAGTAAAAGAATGATTCCGAAAAACAGTAAACTTAAAATCACAATGATGAAAATAGCTACAAAAACACGGTCTGTTCGGAAGGAAGACGATGCAAGGGTCATGTATACACCAATTCCTTCACTTGCTCCTAGCCATTCGGAAATAACCGCACCTAGCACACTATAGGTAGCAGAAATTTTTAACCCTGAAAATAATGCAGGTAATGCATGTGGCCACTCTAACTTCCAGAATATTTGCCGATTTGTCGCACCAGCCATTTGCATATAATGCTTTAAATCTCTATCTGACTGCCTAAAACCATCTAATAGTGCAATAGTAATTGGGAAGAAACAGACTAGTGTAATTACGATAATTTTTGGTAGCATTCCAAACCCAAACCAAATAACTAGTAAAGGAGCAAGAACAATTGTTGGTATGTTCTGCGAGATAATAATTAATGGATAAAATGCTTCACGTAAAATGGGAACCAAATGTAAAGCGATAGCGACAAAAATTCCAATGCTTGACCCGATGATGAATCCGATAAAAATTAATTGAATGGTGGATGTGATATGTCCTGAAAAAATGGACCAACCAGTTATTGCCTCACGAACTATCTGGGTTGGTGATGGTAATAACCATTCTGGAATCTGGAGGATGATGGTTGATAATTGCCAACCAAGTAATAAAAGGACGATGACCAGAATTGGTCTCCATCCCTTTTGTAAAAAACTTCGCATTATCGGTATTTCTCCGTTAGCTGGTCCATTGATGCTCCATCAGGCTTATAGAATACTTTCACTTGCGAAATAACACTTGGACAGCCTCGTTCAGTCATTTTTTGATTCATCTTCTCAACAATCTGAAAAAGCTCAGATAGTTCACCCTCCATCGTTGTTTCAAGTGGATTCACTTGGTACTTCACACCAGATTCCTCAATTACAGCAATTGCTTCATCCACAAAAGGAATCGTGTCTTCCCCATTTTTTGTCTTCGGTATGATTTGTACACTTAGTAGTGCATTTGTCATCTCTTCATCCCCCTAATTCGGTAAAAATTCATTTGTAAATGCTTTTTCTGCATCAAGTTCTGCTTCTAAAAGGTCATTCTCATACAACCAGTTCGAATAATTTTCCCATACTTCAAGTTTTTGTTCTCCCCAACGCGGTGCATCATCTTGATATTTAGGTGCCAACCATTCTTGACTTGCACGTACAAGTTCTGCATCTAAATCAGGTACTGCTTCTATTAGAATGTCTGCCGCTTCCTCTGGGTTATCGATTGCAAGCTGATAACCCTTACTTACAGCACTTACAAACTTCTTGATGGTTTCTGGTTTTTCTTCTATCATTTTTTCGTTTGTTGATAAAACAGGTGTATAATAATCTAGTTTTTCGCTATAGTCGGTTAAATAAACGGTATTTATTGGCTCATTTCTAAGCTCTGCTTCTACACCAGTCCAACCATAGTATATCCAAGCAAAATCAATCCCTTGCTCCATTGCAGCGAAAAAGTCCGTATCACCAATGTTTACAATCTCTACTTCATCTACATTCGCATCTTCTTGCTGCATCATAGAATCTAGCACTGCTTCTTCAATTGGTGATCCCCATCCACCATATGACTTTCCTTCAAAGTCCTTCGGTGCAGTAATATTACTATCGGCTAAAGATGCGAAAGCCGATGTATTATGTTGGATAACTGCTGCAATAGACACAATTGGAACTCCCTGAATTCTCGCCATCGTAATTCCTTCTTGATAACTCACACCAAAATCGGCTTGTCCAGATGCTACTAGCTGATCTGCACCAGCTTCACCAGGCATGATGATTTCAACATCAAGCCCTTCCTCTTCAAAGTATCCTTTATCTCGTGCTACATACAAGCCAGTATGATTCGTGTTTGGTGTCCAATCAAGGACGAGTGTAATTTCTTCTAAATCTTGTTGTTCTGTTCCTTCAGTCGCCTCTTCATTTGCTTCGTTATTACCACAAGCAGCAAGGAACAATAGAGCAAGGCTCAAAAATAGTAATCTTTTCATTGATTCTTCCCTCTCTTTAGTAGTTTTACTGTAGTTCTATAGGGGAAGCATACCGATTGATACATCATTTTATGTAATTAAAAACGCCCTAGGGTAATCCTAGGGCGCATACCATTAACAATTCGCATCAAAGTCATGAGTATATGTTCCCTACGCTGGTTTTAACCAGATCAGGTTCTAAGAGTCTGTATCTTACGGATACAATCTCAACCAGCAACACTGGTCCCCCTACAAACTTACAATATTTTATTTATTATACGTTGTTATTTTAGCATAGATGGCAAACCTTGTCACTTGATTGTTTAGAGAGAGGATCGGGTAAGAGTGATTTATTATATAAAAATCCGAACGATGCTTTAAAATCTTCCATTACAACTTAACTTACTTTGGATTTGATGTAAAGTGTAGAATTACTTAATTCAGATTATCTTAATTTTGAGCAACTCTCGCCGTCCGGGATCGCTCTGGGCGGATGCGGACCTTAGGGCACGGCCTCAGCCCTCCTCGGAAGAAAAGCCCTTTCTGCGGGGTCTTCGGACACGTGCTGTTCCCGCAGGAGTCTACGCATTCTGCCTACGCTATGTTAAGTGCTTTAGATGTTATTAAAGCTATCGAACACAGAGTCACGTTTTGGGTAGATTTCCCTCGCGAAAGCAGCATTTTTTTAGTTGAAATCAAATAGAGCAGGAGCTTAGTGGAGGAAACACACGTAGACTCCTACGGGAGGATAGGTCTAGGTGAGACTACGTAGTGCGTTAGCACGAAGAAGGCTCACCAGCCGCCTGCGGAAAGCGAAGTGTGTTTCCGGAACGACGTACTTCTCACTATACTGAATTAAAGAAATCAACACTTTATATAAACTCTTGAGTAATATTAAGGTACAGTAAGTTAACATTCTAAGCTTGGTATTCTATAATCGTTCGTCTCTCGGGTGGGAGGTGTTATTTAGGTCCTATCCAGCTTATTTTTTGTTGAGAAAACGTCCAACTACTTTATCGGAAATGCTTGGGAGTAGATTATAGAGTACACTGCCTGTATTCATCCATCGTGGTAAATTTAGCTCTCTCTTTGGGTTTTGCATTAAACGGACTATTTGCTCTGCTACATGATCAGGTTTTAACAAATATCTTTTGACGTTTTTCACATAGTTTCCACTCTTATCTGCTATGTCAAAGAAACTTGTTTCAATCGGGCCAGGGTTAACGGAACTAACGAAAATGTTTGTATCTGAAAGCTCCAATCGCAGGGTATTGGTGAAGCCTAAAACTGCATGTTTTGTTGCAGCATACCCACTTGACTTAGGTGTTGCGAGCTTCCCAGCTTGAGAGGCAACATTAATAATATGCCCGCCATTTTCGTTGATCATCGACGGAAGAACAGCTTTTGTACATGCCATCATTCCGAGAACATTTACATGGAACATCCTCTCTATGTCACCCAAACTAGCTTCATGAAAAGAATCAAAGATACCAAATCCAGCATTGTTCAGAAGGATATCAACTTGACCAATTTCTTCTGTTATTCGCTTAAATACTACATTTACTTCAGCAAAATCACCTACATCAAGTGGATAATACGTACTATTTATATTTGCATCTTTGTTAATTTTATCGGAAATTGCTTTTAACTTATCTTTTGATCTCGCTAGTAATATTGGACGCGCCCCAAGCTCCGCAACTTTAAAAGCAACCTTTTCACCAATTCCTGAGGAAGCACCAGTTATAACGATTTTTTTATTTGCTAAACGATTCATTTTCCACCTCAACTGCTTTTATTCTCCCATTATTATACACCATCAGAATTCATATAAAGGTATTCTATAGTATTTTAGAAAAAATTAGTGGTATAATAGGCAATGGAATTTTTAAACATACGTAACTTGGAGGTACCATGCTAACATTTGAAGAGAAACTTACAATTATTGAATCCTTTCCGGAGTTAAAACGAAATGATATATCACTTGGAAGAGTGAATTTCCATTATGAAGAAAGCATCTTTGACAAGAAGATAGTCGTGTATCACCTGCACCCGAATGGAAACGGCTTTGTCTATGCGGAAAACATTGATGGAGATTATCAAACCGATCAAAAAGGTATGACAAATATTCGAGATTTCACAGAAGAGGAACTTCGAACGATTATTACACAAGCAATTGCTTCTCTTTCTGAATTTAAAGTATTTGAAGAAGCGTGGATAAACAGTGAGAAACAAATCTTAACACTTATTCATGAATATGACACATGGGATATTTATGCTGGTGACCTGCTAGATGGAACGTACGCTAGTTATAACGCAGCTGCGGATTACCTACAGCAGGAAGGTTTTAGACGAGTGAATAATGAGGACGTTGAATCGTAAAAAGAAGTAACGTTATCAAAACGAAATAGCGCCCAAAAACGCTTGGATTTGAATGGATCCTAGCGTTTTTGGGGTTTGGTCATATTCCTATGTTTAGTAGATGTGACACTTGTTAAAGGACACGGAGTTGATATTCTTTCCGCACGGGTTAACTCAATAAAAAGTCTTGAACGGAGACAAATATGTTAAAAAAGGCAACTATAATCAACAAGTAACCAACCGTTTTCTTCTCTTTTTTTATTTCTTCTCTCCCCATCGTTAATAGTAATGCTCCTAGTAATAACAACGTAATAGACGTCATATCTATACTTGGGTTGAATAATCCATAACCAGATAATAATAAAACAACAATTGCTAAAATAATTTTAATAATGATCACTAACTTCCCTTCCTTTATTATTACCATTACATACGATTTACTTAGAAAAATGTTTCAATATTTGGCTATATGGTGTTTATCAATAGTATCGTTTCTAGAAAGTTACATATAAAAGAAATGAAACAGACCAAGTCACAATGCGATTTGGTCTGTTAATTAAAATGTTCTTTCATAAAAATGGAACTACTTCGTTGAGTTGTTCTCCTGGTTTTTTTTATGACCTTTACCCGAAAATATTTAAATAGAGAAAAAAGATTAGCATCAACGTGAATCCAAATGGTGCAGCAAATTTTGCCCATTCTTTACTCGTGATTCTTAATTTGTTTGCTGAAATAATATTTGGAATGTTTCCTTGAATAAGCATACCCCCACTTATAATTAACCCTAGAATGATATAACGAATTGTTTCGGCACTCATTTCTGGACTGATTTCAGCAGCGGCCAATGTTGCATTATCAAGTATAGCAGAAAGAATATTTATCCAGTATAAGACAGACGAATCTAAATCTAGTAAATACCGATTTACAAGCGGTTCAAATCCAGCCCCAAGCAAAGTTAAGCCCATTACAAATAAATAGATTTTAACGGAACGAAAGATGATTGTATGGTATCCCTCTGTTTCCCTTTTAAATGTTTTGGAATTTGTTTTTTGACTAGGTTGTAACCAAAGGAATGTAAAGGTTCCGATTGCGATAATTGCAACAATAATTTCCATCCCAATTAAATGAAATAAATAAGAGAAATCCTCCCCTAATTTACTTATTGCTATCGTTGCTAATGGCTCGCCAATTGGTGTTAATACCGCACCTAAACCAATAGAGAAACAAGCTAGGACAATAGCTTGTACCTCTGTCTTACGATCAAGTTTTAAGATGCTTATCACAGAAACAAGAATGATAGCTGCTATAATGGCCGTAATGATACTTGATAAAAACCCGAGAATTACAATTAATAACCCTAAAAATAGGCGAATATTTAATGCCTGACTCATTTTTACGATAGCATTTTCAATTGGTTGTTGTAGCCATTTAAAAAGTAGTCCAGCGACTAGGACTGCAAGTGTAATTTTAATTGGGTTTGTCAGTGAGACTTGGAATAATTCCTTATCAAAAACACCACTAACGATCGCTGCCAGTAAACCCATCAAAAATAAAAATACTTCTAAATTCCTTTCAACGATTTTTACAAAAAATGGTAAAACAAGTACAAAGAATAGAATGATTAGTAAACCAACTGTCATTACATAGCCCTCCAAAAATGTAGATGGTATCATTCTATGCTTGTACATGTAGATTAAGAACTATATGTGAATTTATGAACGAAAAAGAAAGAGGGAAACACGAAAATGTGCTGTCCCTCTCTCTTATGATTGGATTAGTATTACAAGACCTTGAGCCAATTCACCAAGTAGTCATTTGCATACATATCATCTGGATAGGTGATAAATGCTGTATCTTCCGCTTCATACAGATATTGCATAAATTCATTTAATACACCCATATATTGTTCGTATAAAAATTCAAAGCTGACCGTTTCTTTTGGCATTAGATTCTCTTCACATACGGTTGGATCCGTGTAATTCACATATGTTCGACATGGAATTGGGCGGATTTCATAGGCCATACATTGGTTTGTTTGTGGATTCAGTAGCGGACATGGAACAAGACTTCTTCTATATTTAAGTTTGAAGTCATTATCTTCGTTGAAATCAAGGGATGTAATCTCTTCTACCCTATCACCGTGTTTTTGGTAATAGTTTGATAGATGATCCTGGATAGCAATACGCCTCTCTTCGGGAAAGTTCTCAATCGCTTTTTTCATTATTTTCGCTTCCATCTCACTAACAATGATTGGAAAATAGCAACAAAAAGCACAGCCTTGTCTACACGTAGCGTCCATCTGAACAGAAGCTTCCATGTTGGTCATTTCGGTACTAACAACTGCAAGTAATTCCCTGAAGCTAGATACTATTTTTTCTTCAACTGAGCTATCTCTCTCAGCCCACTTTTCTATAATCTGGTAAAACTTGTCTTCATCTATTTCATAATTATCTTGTATTTGTTCACATTTAGCTTGTATTTCTTCTAAACTAAGAAACTGCTTCATTATAAGTGCTCCCTTGCTATACAAAATCACACCATTCATTGTATAGCAAATAGCGGTGCCTGTCACTCCTCGAAATTTGTCGAAAAGCGAACAGGCACAATGAATAAAGCTTATTGTCTTTTTTTCGTTTTCTTATTATTATACTTCTCTTCTGGTGTTAATGGTTCATTTGCAAATTCATGATCAAATTGTTTGGACAATTTACCTCTAACTGCTTGTTCATCGCTCATTCCATTTAATTTTTTCTTTGAATTTTTGCTCATTGTTACCACCTCCATCCGCTATTTTTCTCTGTAGATGGATTTTTATGTACAAGTATTTATCCAAACAACGTAATAAAGAACATCATTCCAGCGGGAGAATGATTACTCTTTCCAAACGTTCATTTCATGTAGGAGATTTTCACAGGATTATTTAAGCTTTTTAAATATTGATCAAGGAAATGTACGATATGATGCCATGATTCATTTGCTGCTTTATTATTCGCCTCTTTGCTTCCGCCAAATGTCATTTTCATTCTTGCACGGTTTGAGATAAGTTCGTTTGTTGGAATATTTGGCAATGCATAAGGAAAGCTAGAAAAGTGACCCGCATCTTTAAAAGATATATGTTTAGACTGTTTATTTGCAAGCTTTCTGACTACCATTTTTGAAAATTTAGAAGCGGGAATCAACTGGTCATCTTCTCCAGAAAGAAGTAAAACCGGGCAATTTATTTTTTCTACTGGAATACGTGCCGCATAAACCTTTTTTCGGTTTTCTATTGCTTTTAGTGTTGCGTCAAGGTTTGAAATTGGTTGACCTGTCATCCATTCACCGAAGAAAGTTAGCACATCTTGGATTTTTAAATTGGAATGAAAATAGGCAATTTCTTTTCCTTTATAGGTCCAAGCGGATTGGTTTACTGGCTGATAATCCTTTATCCCAGAAAAGACGAGTCCATTTGGTGATGCCGCGATTATCGTTTGAATTGAAGGATAAACAGAACCTAACAATAAAGCTACTTCAGCTCCTCGAGAAAATCCGATAACACCAATTTTATTTTCGTTAACAAAGGTAAGTTGTTGTAACCAATCTATTGCCCCTCCAAAGTATTCTAGAGGAATGTTGATCAGTCCTTCAGGTAACCCTTCTCTTCCGAAGTATGCTAAAGCAAGTGCAACATACCCCTTTGATGCAAGCATGGCTGCTGCTTGTTCATGTACCGCACCGTCTGACCCTCCTAAAATGATTACTGCTGGATAAGCATTGGAAGCTTTTGGACGGTATAATGTGCCGACTATCCCATTATTGTTTAGTTCAATCTTATGAATCGTTTCCTGTTCAAGCATGCGAGTTACCTGTGTACCAGCAATAACATCTTTCCCGACCTCGGCAGTTAAGTAGGTAGTAATGGGACAGGATGTTGTTTTAATAAACAACTTATTTCCCTTACCAGTATATTCCATTGACCAAAATAAGCCCATCGAATCCTTTTCTTTATACGTACCATTCATTGGCTTTTGACTACTTAAATCTATAACTCCTTCTGGGTCCGCCCTAAACGTGGCAAAAGACGCAAATGGCTGATGTTCATCATCCAATGTTTTTGCTCTAATCGTCACGATTTCTCCTGGTTCACAACCTGATAAACGAATATGGATGTCTTCATCGATATAGGGTTGTTTTGGTGTAATTGAAAACGAGTAATCTTTGCTTAGCTTAGAAGGCATACATCTTCTCCTTTCATGTGATGAAAGTCTTTTTACGCTATTTGTTTTTACCTACTATCAATTTATCAATGAAAGGATGTATATATGACTATTTCTATTTGAAAAAAGCACATTCCCTTATGGAGGGAATGCGCTAATTGTTTATTATGTTTACCTATGAAGCCATGGAGTTGTTTTGCTCCTGTCTATTCGATGCTTTTTTACCGTGGACGATATAATAAACAAGCATACTAAAGAAGACAAGCATAGCCATACCTAAATAAATTCCTCTAAATCCAGTTAAAGGCAAGATGAATCCGAGTAAAAACGGACCAACTCCAACACCTAAATCAAAGAATACGAAAAATGTAGATGTCGCTAATCCAACTCTATGCCGTTCTGCTTCATTTACGGCAATGGTTTGTGCACTTGATTGAAGTGTACCAAAGCCTACCCCAATAATTGCTCCTGCTATAAGTAAAACTAACCCAGAGTTTACTTGACTTAAAATTACCAAGCCTATCCCAAACATTAGGATCGAAGGGTACATTACTTTATTTTCCCCTTTTATATCAAACATTTTCCCTGTGAATGGTCTTGAAAGCAATAGAAAAACTGCATACATAACAAAGAAAAAGCTTGCAGCATTAACTAAATTAATCTCTTCGGCGTAAGCTGTTAGGAATGTTAAGATACTGGAATACACAAAGCCACAAATCATTACGAACAAAGCGATTGGTAATGTGCTTTTTTCAAAGTAATCGGTTATCCTGAATCGTTTCTCTACTTGTATGTTTTCATTCCGCTGCTCTATCTGTGGCACATGCAAAAATAGTGCTGATAAGACGGCTATTACAGCGAAAATAGTCGTTGTAATAAAAATCATCGAGCCATCAAATTGTTGACTAATAAATAATCCCAAAAACGGACCGATTGCCATCGCTAAGTTCATACTTGTAGAAAAGTATCCCATTCCTTCCCCGCGTCTTGCCATAGGAATAATATCTGCAGCAATGGCCCCTGTAGCTGTTGTACTAATACCAAATGAAAATCCATGTAGAAATCGGATAAGGAATAATAGACCTAAGTTATTAATAGGAAAATATAAGAGCATCATAATTAAGAATAGAGATAAACCAATAAGTAACAACTTTTTCTTTCCTACCGTGTCAATTACCTTTCCAGCAATTGGTCTTACGATTACCGCACCTAGAACAAATATACTAGAGGCTAAGCCGGCTTCACTTTGGGATGCATGAAAGTTCTCAATGGAGTAAACCGCTAATGTCACCATTAGCATATAAAATGAAATGAATAATAAAAAGTTTGATATGGATACCATAATAAAATCTTTTGTCCATAATTTTGGTTTTCTTGCCAAAAAAACTCCCCCTTACTTTAATTTTTCGAGAAGAAGTTGCATTACTTCAACTGTCTTTTTCTGGTCATCATCCGGTATTCCTGTAAGTAGTGAGCGTTCAAATGCATCTACAATTTGTTTTGCTTCCTCGTATAACGCGAGACCTTTACCCGTTAACTGTATTCTCCGTTCACGCTTATCTTCACTAGGGATCTTAACAACAAGCTGTTGTTCTTCTAGTCGATTGACGGTTCTTGTAATCGTCGGTTTTTCAACATCAAGGTAGTTGCTAATCTCAACAAGGGTTGTCGTATCAAATTGTTTCAAGTAATAGATAATTGACCATTGGGAATGATATAAACCTACCTTCATTAATTGTTCATTTAATTTCTTTTTAAATGATCTGTTAAATTGTAAATTCCGTTGAAAAAACGATTGAACCACAAAAAAACCTCCATTAGAATTAGTTACCTAGGTAACTATACATCATTTTGTGATGGATGTCACCTTTTTGAGTTTTCTGAAATCAAGCTAACTTATGTACAATAAAAGCTGGTTATCAATTTCGTATCGAATGATAACCAGCATAAAAGACTTGTTATGTATTTTAATTTCAATAAGTTCCATACTAACTCGTTTTTTAATTATGTATCAACTTCTTTTATCAATCGATAAATTGCTTGTTCTGCTCCGAATCGCACAACATTTTCTTGCAGTTCCATTCCTATCTTTTCAAGTAATCTACATGATGCAATGTTAGCTGTTTGAGTTTCAGCGACAAGGGTATTGATTTGTAGTTTATTAAAAGCAAACGCAATCATTGCATTACAAACCTCTGTAGCATATCCCATTCCCCAATAATCTGGTAGGAATTGAAAAGATAATTCAGTGGAGTTGCCATCATGATGTGTATCAAAAGAAACTAAACCAACGAAGGCGTCAGTCCCTTTTTCTTTAACGGTAAAGTAGAAAGCATTTCTAGTCGGTTGCATCATCTTGTTAAATCTTATTATTATTCCCTTCTCTTCAATAACGCCACCAAGGTATTTGCGAACTTTTTCATTGATATACAGAAGTCTTACATTCTCATAATCTGTTTGTTGTACGAATGTAAGTATACAACTTGTTGTCTCTAGCAATAAACCAACTCCTTTTGGAAAACTAACACTCTCGGGTTAAAAGTAAAGGGTCCTATTGACAAGTTAACCTCTGATTCATGACACTTCCTGAGATAATAAAAACGCCACCACAATGAGATATCGGATAAAATGTACAACTGCAAAATGCGGCTAGTGTAGCTGTGATTTCTTCAGCAACAAAGTATATTTCTTCTTCATCCCAGTAGCCTTCACTGTCTTTTCTACAATTGTTCAGTTGTGATCTTGTTTCAAAAGCAATATCGCCAATAAGTAACTTTCCATTTTGGTTAAGTATAGGCAATAACTGTTTGATTAGCTGTACTTTAGCTTCGTCTGTTAGGTGGTGTAACGTATAGGTGCTGATGATCGAGTCATACTTATTTTCAGATACAAAATCTGGTAAACCGTTAGATATATCCCATTCCTTTAAATTTGCGTTTGGCATTTTAGCTTGTGCTATTGATACCATTTTAGAAGAAAAATCTAATCCATCCATTTGATGTCCTTCTTCGTATAGTTTACTCGTTAATACACCAGTTCCAAAACCGATATCAAGAATTTTGGATTTCTCATTTTGCATTGCTTCGTTAAAGATAGTATTCAAGATACGTTTATACCCAGCAAACGGGTACAAATTATTTTCCTCACTAACTTGGACTGTTTTGTCATATTCATCTGCCCATAAATTAAATCCTTGTTTACTTAGCATGATTTACCTCCTAATGTGGAATGTACATATCACTCATAATATATTTAAATTCGACATGATTACTCATAATTCCTGCATGATGTAAAACTCCTTTTCTTTGCTAATCGATCTATTATGTAAATTTTATGTAAAATAATGCCTTATTCCCTTAAAAGGCATTGTAACCTGCTGGCATATATGATAGTTTCTATATATCATTCTTCAATATCGGCTTTCGATATTGACTTACGATAACAGGAAAGGAGTGAATGACACTGGAGGATAAAATACTTAGAAAACTCTTTCTAGGGTTTATACAGATTCACATCCTTCATCATGCAAAGGAACATCCTATTTATGGTGCGTGGATGCATGAGGAATTAGAGGAACATGGCTATGAAATTAGTGCCGGAACACTTTATCCCATTCTTCACAACATGGAAGCGGATGGACTCTTAAAGCGTGAAGACCAGAAAGTTGATGGGAAAATACGCAAATATTATTCAGCAACAAGGAAAGGTGAAGAAGTACTGATTCAAGCGCGTGCGAAAGCCTATGAATTATTTAAAGAAATAAAAGATTAGAAAGCTGGTGAAAAGATGAAATTAAAAACACTACTCGAAATATTAGTCGTTTCCACAAGACTTGGGTTAACCTCTTTCGGTGGGCCTATCGCCCATTTGGGATACTTCCATGAGGAGTATGTTCGTAGACGGAAATGGATGGATGAAAAAAGTTATGCGGACTTAGTGGCATTATGTCAGTTTTTACCTGGACCTGCTAGTAGTCAGGTGGGAATTGGAATTGGTGTAATCAGGGGTGGTGTACTGGGAGGAATCATATCATTTATTGGTTTTACACTACCTTCTGTTATTGCACTCATTATTTTTGCTTCGGTTCTACATACATTTAATATGGAAGAAGCTGGCTGGATTAATGGCTTGAAAATTGTTGCAGTAGTTGTTGTCGCACATGCCATTTTAGGAATGGCACAAAAATTGACTCCTGATATAAAACGGAAAACAATTGCACTATTTGCTTTGGTTATTACGTTGCTTTGGCAAACAGCATATTCACAAATTGGTGTTATTCTATTAGCAGGTGTAGTTGGGTTTGTTATGTATAGAGAGCAAACGTTAAAAGAAGAAAAATCGAATGTTGCACGATTTCCAATTTCACGGCGCTTTGGTTATATCGTCCTGTCTCTTTTCTTTGGACTGTTAATTTTATTACCGATATTAAGTAATCTCACATCACTTGATTGGATTGCATTATTTGATAGCTTTTATCGTTCAGGTGCACTTGTGTTTGGTGGTGGACATGTTGTATTACCATTACTAGAACAAGAATTTGTTCCTACAGGTTGGTTGACAGAACAAGAATTTCTAGCAGGATACGGGGCAGCCCAAGCAGTACCTGGACCACTTTTCACTTTTGCAGCTTATATCGGAACAGTAATTAACGGCTGGCAAGGTGGATTGTTTGCAACGTTTGCAATCTTTTTACCTGCATTCCTCTTAATTTTAGGGACACTTCCATTCTGGGATTCTTTACGCAGCAACCCGAAAATTAAAGGCGCATTAATGGGCGTAAATGCTTCTGTTGTTGGTATATTGATTTCCGCATTTTACCAGCCAATTTGGATTAGCTCGATTTTTACAGCGGTAGATTTTGCGCTTGCTGCAATTTTATTTAGTATGTTGGTATTCTGGAAATTACCGCCATGGGTTGTTGTTTTAGCTGGGGCAGTTGGAGGTATAGTGATTTCTTACTTTTAAATGAATATATTAAGGCTAACCAAAATGGAATGGTTAGCCTTTCTCTGCTTGATGTCATCTACAATTACAACACATCATTAATATTTTGCTGCGCTTCTGTTACTTGTTGACGTACATCATGTAGCTCTTCAAAAGCTTGTTGAAATTGAGAGTTCTCTGTCGCTTCTGTTCCAGCTTGACTACTTACGCCTTGTAACTCTTCTTCCGCTAATCGTAATTGCTTCTCTGCTTGTTCCAATACTTGAAAATCCTTCCCCTGAGCCTGTAGAACCTTTTCCTGAGCATCTTTTATTTTCTGACTTGCCTGTTGTAATTGTTCATGTATGTTCTGTTGTACCATCTATGGACCCTCCAATAAGTATATAAAATCCATCTTATAATTCCCTTAGTCTGCTTTAATTATGTAATTATCGTTTATTCTTTTTATTAATCAAAAATGACCAAAGATAGTACACAGCATAAGCGATGAAGACGGGTAAAGACGGTATAATATTATATATTCGAGGCAAATTGTTAGGAAAATAGATAATTAATAAAATACTAAGAAGGATCGCCGGTATCATTAAATAGAACCAGATTCTAACTTTTTTATTCTTGAAACTTAAATGAAATTCACTCATCGTCTTCCTCCAATTCTGGTAATTACCTTAAATTAATTGTTGCAAATATTTAAAAATAATGCAATTCCAGAAAAACGGATTTTAAACGATATGGATTAAAAACCTATGATTGACCAATCAAACAGTGACCCTGGATCTGTTTTTCGTGTAGGGGCATATTCATCGTGTCCAACAATATGTTTTCTATCCCTTTTAATTGTCGTATTTCGAGACAGGATATCATGAAGTAAAAGATCTAAAGAATGGTACTGCGCATCAGTGTAGCCGATGTACGAAGGATTGATAGATTCATAGGCAGACTCTGACATCATGGGTTCCATTTCTTTCTTAGTCCCAATAGCAGCAAGTTCAATCCCGATGGAGTAATCATTTAAATGGTCTTTATAGTTTGGAAAATCAGGTAAATTCCCTTTTCCAGCATGATAGGCAACCCTGTCTTCAGAAACCAAATGATAGATCTGACCATTTCTTCCGATGAAATAATGGGCCGACACCCCATAATCCCTAAAAATATTAAATATATCTTCTGGAACAAATGGGTCTTGTGGCTTAGCAAGTACGTTGCTCGAAAAATGAATGACGACATGTGTAATCGGTGTGACTCTTGCTTCCGAGTTATCATCAGGAAGAGAAGCATTTATCGTTGGCACACCAGCTTTTATGGTAGTTTCTTCGTTTTGATGGAAGGTTTCTTTATCATTTTTTTCGTTCGGTGCTTCCGTGTCACCAGCAGAATCATTTTCGATTAACTTTTTATTTTCTTCAGTCTCATCTTTTAGTGGGACCAATTCTTCTTTTTCTTTACTCAATTCTTCGGTAGATTTCACAACCGGCTTTTGTTCGATGGCTTGTACCTTTTTTTCTTGAACGTTCTCGAGTTGTTTATCTTCCGCTATTGCCTCATCTTCTTGTTTTTCGATAATCGGCTTTTCTAAAAGCAATACATCCTTTGTATGTTGCATAGAAATCTCTTGTTTCGGTTCTTCCGTACCACATGCAGCTATGATAAGTATAAACAATAATAAGAGATGTAGTAAAAGCGTTCTTTTTTTCATTGCTTTCCTTTCCCAAAATTGTGTAAATCTTGTATGTAATTATTTTTGGTTATAGAAGCTCTCTGTGAAATTGAGCCTTACGTATGAATGTTGATCCAGAACCTCCTTTATGCATAGGATAATTTTACCATATTAAAGCACCTGTCACCATCTATATTTCGACATAAATCGCCAAAATTCGAGGAGTGACAGGCACCATTATTATGAACCGGTGAATAATTGTACCCATGCTCCTTGGTAATAGCCTACGCCAATGGAGTCATATTCTGCTTTTAGAATATTTGCTTTGTGTCCTGGGGAATTCATCCAAGCATTCATTACTTCTTGTGGTGATTTTTGCCCTTTTGCTATATTCTCACCAGCTGTTCTATAAGCTATGCCAAAGGTTTTTAACATATCAAATGGTGATCCATAGTTTGGACTATTGTGCGCAAAATAGTTGGAATTGATTAAATCCATTGCTTTCTTTTCAGCAACGTTTTTAATGTCAGCACGATGTTTCAGTGGACCTAATCCAACTTTCGCTCTTTCAGCATTTACCAAATCTGCTACTTGTTGTTCAAATGATGCAGGACTTTTAGCAGTATCTCTTAAGCGAATTGCACTGCCGACTTGCATATTTGTTGGGACGACACTAGGATTTAATCGCATCAACTCCTGGTAATCCAGTCCATAGCGTTTGGCGATAAACCAGAAGGAGTCTCCTTTTGAAACTTTGTAGTAATCAAATGGTGGCTCATTAAACATTTTAATCTGAGCATGAGCATTTAATGGAAAAACAAACATCAAAGAAAGAACCAAAACCGAAAATATTTTTTTCATTGGCCAAATTCCTCCATTCCAATTAAAACTACATTCTATTTTCCGCTTGTCTGTTCAAAAGGATGTATGGATAAAATTGGAAATGGAGGTATATCGTATTACAAGGTAAAGGAGGAAGGAGGATGTAATAAATTGGGGATCTGGTGGATTAATGTAGGTGCTGTCACTTTTCGGTTTTCGACATATTCCGACAAGTGACAGGCACCTATGAAGGCACCTCGGTTTTAAAAACAAAACTAACTTTATCATAGTTCATCTTTTCTTCATAAAAGCGATGTGCGTCAGTGCGCTGAAGCCCTGAAGATAAAGCAACTTTTTCATAATTATTTGCTTTTGCCCAATCCTGGACATATTTAAGCAACCTCTCGCCAAAGCCATTAGATCGCTTATTCATATCGGTAACTAAATCACATACCCAAACAAATCTTCCGTAATACAAAGTAATCATAGGCTTGAAACCAGTTACTGCAACAATTTCATTTTTATCAAATAAAGCATACATTTTATAACAATCTTTTTCTTGTGCTTCGTGAACTAATTCAAGATAGGTACTTTCATCAAGGTGAGTTCGTAACTGTTTCATTACCGGAAAAGCTTTCATAATTTCTTCTTCAGATACTAGTTCTATAATTGTTAGCGTGCTCATAGTAACCACCTTTTTAATTTTTTGTTCATGTGTACTGGCATGAAGAAACTGTGGGGTGCTCATAGCATCCCACATTCTATCCTTCATTTAATTTGCGGACAATTAACGGTACTTCGATTAAATCATCAATTATGTAATCTGCTCCCGACATTGTCCATTGGAAATTTCTTTTCCATATTCCAGTCATTCCTATGTTTTGTGCGGCCAATATATCGTTTTCTGGATGATCCCCAACAAAGATACTTTCTTTGGGTGAAACATTCAATCCTTCTAAGGCTCTTTTAAATATTACAGTATCTGGCTTTTTCATTCCTTCCCAATCAGAAATTAGAATTGTATCAAAATAATTTTCAATACCCAAAGCCTTTATATTATCCATTTGGAAACTCCCTTTGCCGTTCGTAATCATTCCTAATAGAAAATTTTCAGTTTTTAATTGCTCTAAGATTGAAGAGACATTAGGAAAAGGTATACAATTATTATTAAACCGTGTGAGGTAATCTTCAAGTAGAAATTCCCAAGTGAGCGGTCTCAAATTAAATTCATCCACTAATTGTTGATAAACTTTATCTTTCCAAATCAGACCATGATTATCAAGCTTGATAAATCTTGAAATATAGGTACCTTTTGGTATGTGGCCAAGCCATTTATTTAACCTCTCGTATTGGTCAGCAATAAATACCTCCAAGGATTTATCTCTATTTAGTAATGTTCCGTCTAAATCAAATAGAACGGCCTTTTTCATTTCTTTCACCTCTCATTTATAACTGTAACCCCTTCTCTGCCTCCTTTCTTCCATTCATTATTAAATTTCTAATACTGTTATTTCTATGAATTCGCTATAGATAGGCAATTATCCTTTTCAAAAATGAAATTTTAAATTTATAGAAAAACGATTGTATTACTTGTTGAGAAGTGTTATTGTATACAACAATAAACTTTTTTATTTCATACGAAATATAGATAAAAAGGAGGAAAATAAATGAATAGAAATGTGACACTAGAAATGTTGTTCATACACCCGATCGCTCAAAAGTATGTTGGTCGTTCTGGAATTGCACATGCTATTTCTGTTGCTGAGAAAGCTTTCGATATTGCCATTAAATCAGATGTAAATCCTGATTTAGCAGCAAAAGCAGGCTTCCTGCATGACATCGGTCATTATAGCTGGTACAGCGGGAGCGGAGAATGGGATTATGATATGTACAAAGAAAATGATATCCATGCCATCAAAGGTGCTGCCCGCGCACATAAATTACTTGTTCGCTGTGGCGAGGATTTTAGAGATGCCAAGGCAATTGCTCTAGCAGTTCTTCTTCACACAGACTCATACTTGCCAGAGGGCAATTTACATCTTAGTCCCCTACAAAAGGTCGTAGCTATTGCTGACGAAGCCGATGAAGAACCTGGTGGAAATCATCATTATCGTCAAATAGATTATGCGAACGCACTTACTCGTATCAAAAGGTTAGATTCGAAAATAAATAATTACCAGCCATCGAATCATTTTGAACGAACGAGCTAATCCTTTAGCTACTCCTACTTTTTTATTCGGTGCATATACTTTTGTTCCTGTTCCAATCTTATTATGGATGTATTTAGGAAACTGCTAGTTCAAAATTCAACAAGAAACGGATGAAGATCTGGATTCAAGCAATACTCCATTCTTTGCCTGAAATTCTTAAAAGTAACCATTTCCATTGCTTGTTCTATTGGAAAAAATCCAACATCTAGACTTTCCGAGCTAGTTGTAAGTTCTCCTCCAATTGGTCTAGCCAAAAACAATGTGTTACAAATACTAGCTTTTACATTCTGGAATACACCACAAAACGTTATAATCTCAATATCAATGCCAGATTCTTCTTTTGTTTCTCGAATAGCAGCATTCTTTAGAGACTCCCCCTCCTCAACCTGTCCACCAGGCATTTCCCATCCCCTTCTCGGCCCTTTTATCAATAAAATTTTCCCTTGATCATTTAATACTATTGTTGCAGCTGATACGATATGTTTTGGTGTTGTCATTATTAATCCTCCTCGTTAACCTTTCTTATAATAAAATCCTTACCAAAACTAATACTCATAATATTAGCATAATTATATTGATTTGATATGAATTGTTTTCTATAAAGGCTGTTTTCGCATAATTTGTTGCCTTTTTATAATTGACATTTGATATAAACTTCTGCGTATGTGCTATGCCCGATTCCGTTCCGGGTAGTACGCGCATCCTAGGGCAGGGACTCAGAGCCCTCCTCGCCAGCAAAGACCACTCACTGCGAGGGCTTCAGACACGTGCTTTTCCCCCAGGACAAGAAAGGCTTCTACAGCATAGCCGCAGAAAAAGAAAAGCAACAATCTTCTAGAAAACAGTCAATATAACTATCGCGCATAATTCTTTTTAAAAGACCCATGTTAATGTTAGGAGGTGCTAAAAATGGGAAAAGATCGTCAAGAAAAGAAATTAAAACAAAGTGGACGCGTGGAATCCGACCGTGATGTTGGGTTACGTTATAAAGGATCGACTAAAATGTCGAGTCCTGAGGAAGCAAGAAGATTAAACGATGGTGATAAGTAAAACAGAAAAGCGAGTAATCATAGACAGTGATGGTTGCTCGTTTCTGTTGCTCTTTAACAGATTTTGATTAAGTGCAATTAACTCCACCGATTACTCCCCCTCAATAACTTCTATTTGATTCTTTCAGTTTTAAAAGTATTTGCTAAGATTATTCTCTGCTTTTAGATCATGCTTTCCTTTTAATTGAATAAGCAACCTAAATTGATTATACTAAATTAGAAATATTCCGTCATACAAAAGGAGGATTCCCTTGAGTATTCTTAATTTTCACTTAAAAGCATGCTTAGAAAACGATTAAATTATTCTAAGGAGGGCTTTTATGGAATGGTCAAAAGATTTTTATGATACACAATTCGAGTGGTTACATGCAAATAAAGAATATAATACGGAACGTTTATTGGACAGCTTAGTTGAGAAAGTAGATAAATATAGTGAATACCCAGTTAAGAAGATACTTGAACTAGGTGGTGGAAGTGGGCAATTCGCTGTAGCTGCTGCGAAGAAGGGGTATGAAGTAACCGTTATCGAACTTGCACCTTCAGCTGTCGGGCATATGAAAGAACTTGCACAAAAAAATAATGTTAGTGAAAGGTTAAGCATTGTTCATGGAGATTTTTACGAGGTAACCTTACATGAAGCATTTGACGTTATTTGCTACTGGGATGGATTTGGAATTGGTTCTGATAGGCACCAACAAGTGTTGTTAGAAAGAGTAACGAACTGGTTAAATCCAAATGGTATTGCTCTAATAGATGTCTACACGCCTTGGTACTGGTCAAAGGTTACCGGGCAAAAAATGAAATTCGGAAACTACAATAGTCATTATGATTTTGATGCATATGAAAGTAGGATGATTAATACGTGTTGGATTGATGAGAACAAAGATAAGAAAATCATTCAATCTTTAAGGTGCTATTCTCCTACTGACTTGAAGTTGCTAACACTTGATATGGATTTAAAACTTGTCTACTGTGAACCAAGTGGAGAAATGGATTATGAAAATTGGCATTATAATGCGGATGTACCTTTAGAACGTGCAATGACATTTCTAGCTAAGTTTGAAAAAGGTAAATAGAGATTTTTCCTGCGGTTGTAGAAAAGTATCACTTTCTACAACCGTTACCTAAATGGAGAAGGTTATACCGAAAAACAAAAACTGGTCCATTCCACAAGTCACTTTTTATTATTTCTTCTTTAATGTCTTCCTTGCTATATTCTGTAATAACTTTCTTCCAAAATGTATGAGCAGCTTTATTGGTATTTGTTTGTCTTACTTCCCAAGTACCTTCGAATCGATCGAATAATGAAAACGCGTTTTTTTTTTCTCTATCCCTTTACCTCTAAATTTACGCATGATAAAGTAATCACTTATGACATTAGTCTCGGCTGCTGTGATATGTTTTGTATATGCTTTAGGGACATCAAAGCATAATTAACGCAAAACCCGCAATCTCACCGTCTACTTTAATGATAAATGGGCGGCGATAATCCTCTGTCCATTGATGGTCTAAGTATTTATAAGAATATAAACCATGGTGATTTAGCGCATGTCCATCATGCTCACTGCTGTCATAGCGATATAATTGTATCAATTGAAAGAGAATCATCTTATCTTCGTATGGTACAAGAGATAAAGAAATATTCATTCGTTAACACCAGCTTTAAATGTGTAAGATTTACAACTCCAATGTCTAGAACCTATCTATAATAGATTGTTCCTGATTCTTTTACGGGAACATTTATACCTTGCCAAGGTTATTATACTGTTGTTCAAGTTGTTTTTTTAATACTTTTCTAACTCTCTCCACTTTGGCTGACTTTCTAATCGTCACCAAAGATATAAACGTAATAAATACGTATGGGAGGAAATCGATCTCCTGTTCTTGGTGAATAATCTGATCCATCAATATTCCTCCTCAGCATTTACAAATCATTAGTAAATTTCCATCAGGGTCTTTGAAATTAAAATAGTGTTCATGCCTAATTTCCGTTATTATATTTACATTCTTTTCCTTCATGAATTGATATGCATCATCTATATTTTCTGTATTAAAATGAAACGCGGGAGTCCTGAATACATTATCCTTTGAATAAATCTTGCTATCTAACACAATCCCTGAGCCGTTCATTGGTAGCATATAAAGATGGCCAAATTGTATCTCACCTTTTGTATCTAATCCTAATATCTCACAATACCAATCTCTTGCTTTCTCTATGTTACTAACAGGGATGAAAACGGTTCCTATTTGATTTAATATTGGACTACTCATCATACAATACCACCTTAAAAGCGTATTATATTTCTTATATTCGCTCTTTTAATCTATTGTCCTTCCTGATTATTAAAAAAAGTATATTTTATTTTCAAGCCTGATATTTCTCTAAGTTAATCTTGCCACGATGGTCCACATCAATCCCCTCCATTTGAAGGTTCAATATTTGCGCATGATAAGCATCATCTTCTTTGATTACTACGTGTCCTTTTGCGTTTATTACCCTATGCCATGGAAGGTGATACTTCTTGCTCATTGAATGGAGGATACGGGAGACTTGACGTGCAGCTCTCGGGTTTCCTGCGAGACGCGCAACCTGACCATAAGTCATAACTTTTCCCTCAGGTATATCTCGAATGATATTTATCACTTTTTCGGTAAAAGGTGTCACCAAACACTTCCTCTTTTCATTATTAAGTTGCTTATTGTTGTCTATTCAGCTAATTGTCTATTGTATCGTAAAGAAGTCTGCTTTTCTCCCGTTTCTGTCACAGTGGTTTTTTTCCCTTGAAACACAAAACCCCTAGCTTCATAAAAAGGAATTCCCCGCATATTTCCTTCTTGAACAGATACCCATTGTTCTGTAGCATCGCTCTCCAATTGTTGCTTCGTAAGTGCTTCAAGAAGTAGTCTTCCAATCCCTTTGTACCTGAGCGTTTCATCTACATAAAGCACAAAGATCTCTCCCACGTTTTCACCTGTCATTCCACCACCAATCACACCAACTACTTCATCATGTAATAGTGCTATATGTGAATAGGTTCCTGCTTTGATATCATGATAAACTTTATTTTCGTTATACCAAAAATGAACATTTTCGATCTGGTAATTTTCACTTAAAACCCCTTCCACTGTTTGTCTCCACCCAGTTGCACAGATCTTAGCAATTGCCTTCGTATGTTTTGTTTCAGGTTTTGTAATTGTTATATTCATTTCTACACCTCTAACATTCATAAACTTATATCCTCTTTCTCAATTGATAATAAACGAACAGTACTTCATTAGCGGAATGCCTCAAGCAACCATACAATCTTTTTGTCTCCTAATGCTAATAAAGGGATGGATTCTCTGGTAAAAACGCAGCTAATAGAAGGTAAACGAGTATGGAAACAGGAGTGAAAATAAATATTAGTCTTACAATCAATGGATCAATACTAAAAAATTGAGCTATCCCTGCACATACCCCACATAAAGCTTTATCTGTTGACGATTTCATCAATTTATCCATGTTAGATCCTCCCTTGAATTTAGCTACTATAGTGTAATTTTAGCATAATATACCATTGATTAAAGTAGATTTTTCGAAATACAATGAAAAAAACGAGTGTTCTTCATCAACGTGAAGAGCACTCGTTATATATAAATACTTTTTAAAGTTTCCTTGACGCATTACTCCAAAATAGTGACCTCGACGACTCTTCTACCCCAACTAAACGCTTCATCTTTCGTTGGAACATGAATATCTATTTTATTCCCTTTAATCGCACCACCTGTATCTCCTGCTATCGCATGCCCATAACCTTCTACATATACTTTCGTACCAAGTGGGATAACGTTCGGATCAACAGCAATTACCTTTGCATTGGGATTATTTTTCAAATTAATACCTGTTGCAGTGATACCAGAGCATCCTGCACAGTACGCTGTATATGCAGTCGCTTCAACGGACAGGGTCTTACCTTTGATTGTTGCATCTTGTTCTTCAGGCTCTCCCTTGGTTTCTGTTTCATTTACTTCTGTGCTTTCTGTGTTAAACACTACTGATTCCGAATCCTCTACTTCATTCGTTGAACCTTTGTGCTGAATTTCAGCAGTTTGAGCTGCATCTTCCGCCCCAGTCACGACTAACTCTTGCCCAGTAATGATGAAGTCAGAAGATAAACGGTTCCATGCCTTTAGGTTTGCGATAGTGACATCATCGCCATGCTTCTCGCTGATTTTACTCAGTGTATCTCCTTGCTCCACTATGTAATATTCAAATTCTTCCTCAGCCAAGCTTAGTACTTGTTCAGGGTAAATCCAGGAAGAATCCAATCCATTTATATCCATCAACTGTTTTACACTTGTTTTATGTTCATTCGCTATATCCCAAAGGGTGTCTCCCTTTTTCACTTCATACTCCTCTGCAGATACCACCACCTGAGATAAACTATAAATAATTAAACCTACTAACAAAGCTACTAATTTTTTCACTATGTAGTCCTCCTTTTAATTATTGACAGGCTAATCTTAGCATGGTTAACCCCTATCTGTGGTTACAGCATGTTTAAAAGAGGATGTCTTTCGTTACAAGTTAGTAAGTAGTGTTACAATTGATATATGATTGGATTACTTTGTCCTAATTGCTTTACTCCTTGCATACACTAATAGTAGACGCTTCTCTGCCCTTTCATAATTAATGGCTTAAGGGACCTGAGTAAAAGAAAAAACACTCCAGCATATTTGGAATGTTCGGTTTCGATTATGATTTAGTTATGCTTGTAAATCAATAGCTTCTTCAATAAGATTCTTAAATTGTTCGGGTTTAATTTCTTCTATCTTTTTGATTCGAATATGACGCATTTGTTTACCTGTTCCTTCAAGTAGATTGTCAGGGTCTTTAAGGCCTGCTCCATTATAAAATCCTAGATTCACGTGCTTTTTGGAAGGTTGTAAGTAACAAATATTACTATGTTTATAATAAGAAGGCATCCCCCACTTTACTTCCTCTGTAAAATCAGATATTTCGAATAGCAGTTTTCTTAGTGAAGTTGTTATTTCTTGAATATTCAAAGGTAATGTTTCGATAAGTTGATCTACTTTTTCGTTTTGAGTTGGCTTCAATTTCGTTGCTCCTTCATTCTAAATATATCTTTCTTTATGCAATTATTTATTGCGCACATTCGCTAAATATACGGTATCAATGATTATTAGCAACGCACTCATAAACAAATTGAGATGATTTGAGATTTCCCTGTGAAAGCAGAGTTTATGGATGCTTTCATAATTGCTACAAATAAAAGTGGGTTAATGATTCGAAATATTTTATCGTAAGCTTGAGGGTATCCTGCTTCTCGTTTAATTGGTCTTCTTTAGTAAATGACACAGTTTGCTTCAAAACCTTTTTAATTGATAGCTAAATGATTCAATCCATCACGTGCCCTCAATTCTTTTAACATGGTCCTCAAAGTTGCCGCCTCCCTTTAAATCAATATACATTATCTTGCGCAAAATGATAATGATTATAGTCAAAAGCAAATGCCTTAATCGTAAAGCGTTCTCAACATTCTATTTATTAGGTGTATATTTATTGCTCCCTGGAAGACTTTTAATATTGTTCCAAGCTTTGATTGCTTCATCACGACTTTTCCCTTTATTATTAGGATCGGTAAAAAAGTCACGAGTAAATTGATTATATTCAAATTGAGCTCCGATTTTATTTTTGTAGGATGGGTCTTTTTTTCGTTCTTCTTCTTCGTGCCAGGCTTCAACAACATCACGATATGTTTTTCCTGCATTATTTTTAAAGTAGGTTTGAATGTAGGTAGAAAAATGAAATTTGGGACTAATTTGTTCCTTGAAAAATGCACGTACATCTTGACTACAACGATGATCTTCTGTAATTACCGTATCAAGACTCAACTCAATGTTCTGTCGTGGTTTCTTACCACTTCTTGTTTTTAAGGGGGACTTCGTTATTTCTCCTGTCAGTAGAAAGGTTTCAATCCTTGATGAAATCTCTACTTTAGATCCTGATGTACTTATCCCTATTTCTCTACATAATACTTGCAGTTCTTTTTTTAACCAATAATAGTTTTTAAAATCATTTATATGAATATCTTTTGTGAGCATTGGTCTCATGAACAATACCTCCATTTTTACTTATTTACATTATAGAACATTAGTTCCCGTTATGCAATATATTTAAATATTAATTCATTCAATGAAAGCACCTGCGAATTTGGAATAATTCGCAGGTGTTTTGTTAATTATTATTTTCTTATTGTTTCTCATTCACACCATTCCATTTGGGTCCAATGCTTTTTCTATTTCAGGTGTAAGTAATTCGCGTTCTTGCAAAACTTGTTTAATCGGAACATTTCTGCTATCTGCTTCTTTTCCGATCTGTGCTGCCATGTCATAACCAACGATGGAACTAATACCAGTAACAAGAGCTAGACTGTTCTCCATGAAGTTTTTACAATTTTCCTCATTTGCCGTGATTCCACTAATGCATTTCGTTACGAGTGTAGGGAGTGCATTGGACATAATTTCGAGCGATTCGATAAATGTGTGGGCAATGAGCGGCATCATCACGTTAATTTCTAATTGGCCCGCTACCCCAGCTGTTGCGATTGTAGTCTCATAGCCAATTACCTGGCAACAAACCATATGTGTCATTTCTAAAATTGCTGGATTGACTTTTCCAGGCATGATCGTGGATCCTGGTTGTACTCCTGGAAGAGATATTTCTGTTAATCCAGTTCTTGGCCCTGAAGCAAGTAAGCGCAAGTCACTCGTAATTTTGATAAGATGAATCGATAATTCCTTTATAACTTGCATGACTCGGATAGGTGCATTTGTGTTTTGCATATAGGAAAACATATCGGTAGGTTCCCTAAATGGCAAGTTCGTTCGACGAGAAATTTCCTGTATGACCTTTTTACTATAGTCTGGATGAATGTTATTTCTTGTTCCAATTGCAGTCCCGCCAATTCCAATCTCATATAGGCTATCTGTTACCCTTTCAAGCTGCTGATACACCTCATGAATGGTTTCTGCATACCCAGAAAACTCCTGTCCCATGCGAATCGGTATCGCATCATGCAAATGTGTGCGCCCTGATTTCATGACAGGCATGAGTTCAATGGATTTTCTTTTTAGCTCATCGTGTAATTGCTTGACCCTTGGTAGTAGCTTTTGATTGATTATTACCGCTGCAGTAATGTGGATAACTGCATGGAACGTATCGTTCGTTGATTGAGACATATTGACGTGATCATTCGGATGAATACGTCCATGTTTTTCTGCATCATCTAGCAGTTCCGTTGCGCGGTTTGCGATAACTTCATTGGCATTCATATTTTGAGAAGTGCCAGCACCTGCTTGATATACATCAAGTACAAACTGATGGTCCCACTTTCCTTCCATTACTTCTTCAGATGCCCCGATAATTGCATTTCCGATTGACTTAGCAAGCAATTCATTTTCCATATTTGCTTTCGCCGCTGCTGCTTTAATCATGGCTTGAACTTTAATAAATTCATGAGGGAATCTTCTGTTGCTTATTTGAAAGTTATTTATTGCACGTTGAGTCTGTGCACCATAATATGCGTCTTTTGGAACCAATATTTCTCCTAATGTATCTTGCTCCCTTCGATATGAATTAGAAGTCATTCTTCTCTCGCCTCCATTTCATTGATACCGGCAACTTTTGTATACCTTATGAGATATTGTTTCCATCCGACTAATGAATAAACATAAGGTGCCTGTCACTCCTCGAGTTTTGTTGTATTTTGTCGAAAATAATTAAGGCGAAAATAAAAGCAGTGCGATAACAATATCATCGCGCTGCTTAATCTTTAAGATTTCTTCCCTTTTATTAATCTTAATTCCTTATTTAGTGCCTTCATCAGTGAGATAACCATTAACATGACCACAAAGGAAAATGGTAATGCGGCGGCAATAATCGTATTCTGTAATGCTTGAAGTCCGCCAACGTATAGGAGAACGGTTGCCACTGCCGATTGTGCTAGACCCCATGTAAGTTTTACAGCAGTTGGTGGGGTAAGTGATCCATTTGTTGTCTGCATTCCTAGTACAAATGTCGCTGAGTCAGCTGATGTAATGAAAAACGTAATAATTAACAACACCGCGATTAAGGATAGGAAAAAGGAAAATGGCATTTGGTCAAACATATTAAATATAACCATTTCCGTTGAATATTGTGTTAAATCAACACCACTTCTTTGAACCTCGCCAGCAGTTGTACCGAATGTCGCGAACCAAATGGCAATGATAAGTGTTGGTACAACCATCACACCAATCATAAATTCTCGGATGGTTCGGCCACGTGATACACGGGCAATGAACATTCCAACAAACGGTGCCCATGATATCCACCAAGCCCAGTAGAAAATAGTCCATGCATCTAACCATGCACGATTATCTCCTTCTAATGAAGCCATTCGAAAACTCATTCCAACAATGTTTTGCAAATATAAGCCAAATGTCTCTGTGAACATATTTAAAATAAGTAATGTTGGCCCAATAATAACGACGGCAAGGAATAACAAGATCGCAAGTACCATGTTTGTATTGGATAGCCATTTTATCCCTTTACTTAAACCAGACCAGGCTGATGTGAGAAATAAAACAGTTACAATGATAATAATAATAAATTGCGTTGTAAAGCTAACTTCAATTCCAAAGAGATGGTTTAATCCTCCATTAACCTGTGCAGCCCCTAGTCCTAATGAAGTCGCCACCCCAAAGATTGTGGCAAATGTTGCTAGAACATCAATTACTGTACCAAAAGGTCCCTTCATTCTGTCACCAAACAACGGTTTCAGAGTGGAAGAAATTAGACCTGGTTCATCTTTTCGAAACTGAAAAAAGGCTAATGAAAGTGCAACGATGCCATACATTGCCCAGCCATGAAGCCCCCAGTGAAAAAAAGTATGGGAAAATGCTTCTTTATACGCTTGATCTGTACCAGGTTCAGAAAGTGGACTGTCTGAAAATGCATGAAATAGCGGTTCAGATGCCCCGTAGAAAACAAGACCAATTCCTAGTCCTGCAGAGAAAAGCATTGCTATCCATGATGCATTGGAGAAATCTGGTCGATCGTTATGTTTCCCGAGACGGATTTTTCCATATGGACCTACCGCAATAATTATAGAAACACTGATCAACCCAATCATAAGCCACATATAGTACCAACCGAATGTCCTCGATAAAAATGCATTTAAATCGGCAGTTAATTGTTCAGCTTGTGTTGGAAATATTGCACCAAGTAGAACGGATATAATAATTAAAACAACTGTAATGTAAAAAACATTTGAAACATTTTTCATCGTTTGCCCCCTTATAAACTGGATTTTTTATAAATTTATCAATCCTTCATTTTATCTTTTCCAACGATAAATTTTTCATTCTATACCCCTTCAGTAAAAAAATCAAACCAAAAAAGGTAGAAACATTTTGTTCCTACCTTTTACAACATATTAATTTTTTATATTACCTTCTTTTTCTGGAGTTTATAATTAGCTTGATTGCTGTTCTACTTTCATTATTGACTTTTACATCACGGAATGCAGGGATAAATACGAGGTTAATACCACTGGGAGCTACGAAGCCTCTCGCAATTGCAATGGCTTTGATTGCTTGATTTAGTGCACCGGCTCCAATTACTTGAATTTCTGTATTTCCTCGCTCATGAATAATACCTGCAATTGCACCTGCGACAGATGCTGGGTTTGATTTCGATGATACTTTTAAGACCTTCTCCATTCTGTTTCCCCCTTATTATTTAAACGTGTAATGTCATGTTTAGAATTTAAATAGCGACGTATCTTCTATTATTATTCGAAAAATAAAGGAACAGAACTATTGGCTTAAAAAAATACTCACCATGTTACTTACATGGAAAAAAAGGCTGGGACATAATTAAAACGAACGTTATAGCATAGGAAGCTTAGAATGCTAATTTTCTGTATCTGAATATTGCATTATTGTTGATTCATATCATTATCCTCTATATTTTAAAGCCAATCCTCTTAAGAAATTCCGAGCGAATTTGTCTCCACATTCTTTGTAATTCTTATGTCCTTCTTTTCTTAGCAAGGCACTCATTTCTCCTTTTGTTATGGTGACTCCTGCTTCTTTTAATATATCAATCATATCTTCACTTGTTAAAGTGAGTGCGATTTTCAATTTCTTTAACAATACATTATTCACACTACCATTAGAATTAATTGACATTAAAGGCTTGTCTGCTTGTCCAGATTTTGTCTCTTGCTTCCCTCTTTTATGCGTGATAAAACCATTTAAAAATGACTCTAACTTCAAATTATTAACAGTAATGTAGTCATCATATTCTGATTCCTCTATCTCTTTAGTAGTAACAAGCATCTTCCTAACTTCATCTATTGTTAGTTCAATGCCGCCAAGTTTAAAAATCTTTACCATCTCTGAATCCTTTATGTTTAGCGCAAATCTCAATCGAACCAATATATCATTATTACTTAAACTCATCAAAGTACCTCCAAAAATCTTCATTTCTACATAGTTTACCACGATAGTCAGTTCATGTCATTTGCTATCAAAATCCCCCTATATTACAATGTACTTTTGATATGCATCAGCAATTCACCCTGAAAGGAATGATTAGAATGAAAAAAAGAATAGGCTTTATTGGAAGTGGAAATATGGCGAGCGCAATGATTGCTGGAATTATAAATGCCCGGTACAGTGAAGCTGTTGATGTGTTTGCTTCTAACCGTTCAATAGGAAAATTATTAGATATAAAAGAAAGATATGGTGTTCAAATAGCAGAAAATAATGTATCTGTTGCAAGGAACTGCGATATTATCTTCCTCTCTGTGACTCCTGATATGTACCCTCCTGTTATCGAAGAAATAAAAGACTTTATCCGAGAAGATGCAATTGTTGTTCTCATTGCTGCTGGTCAAACGATCTCGCAGAACGAAGAACGATTTGGTCGTAAGGTTAAAATGGTAAAGGCGATGCCAAATATGCCTGTAGCTGTCGGGGAAGGTTTAACAAGCTTTAGCACAAATGAATTTATGACAGAAGAAGAAATTGAGGAAATCAAGACGCTGTTTGAGAGCTTTGGAAAAGCGGAACTGATTGATGAATCGTTAATGGATATTGCAAGTGCTGTTGGTGGTTCTTCTCCTGCGTTTGTGTACATGTTTATCGAAGCATTGGCAGACGCAGCTGTACTGTATGGGATGCCAAGGGAGCAGGCATATACAGTTTCAGCCCAAGCTGTACTTGGGTCTGCGAAGATGGTATTAGAAACAGGACAACATCCTGGTAAATTAAAAGATGATGTATGTTCTCCCGGAGGAACAACCATTCAATCGGTTGCAAGCCTTGAAGAAAACGGTTTACGTGCTGCTGTGATTCATGCTGTTCGTGCAAACATGAATACAATTGGTAGAAAATAACCTTATAATGAAAGTCCGAGTCATAAACCTTCAGGATGTCTCGGACTTTTTTTTATATGTATGTAAGAATAAGTTTCTAAGTATTGTAGCCTCCTTTTATTCACTTTCTAATAGGAAGACGATACGAATATATAGGGAACTACTTCCTATTCATTCCTGTCAAAGGTCTTTTTATGGTATGATAGATTTAGAGAAAGTGAGTGACTGGAATGATTTGGATGAATATTGATAAGCCAACAAAGACAATAACAACGCACAAACCAAATTGTAATTACATTCCAAAGAAAGAACCAAAACATAAAGGAATTGAACGTGAATTAAGAGACGGTGGTTGGTTTGCTATTGGAAGTGACGAATATGACAGGCAGTTCTTTTATAATATTTACCCAGAATTTAAAAGAAAAACATGCAATTCATGTAAATAATGATAACTGCATGCATTATAACCGTATTTCCACGTATAATACATGCAGTTATCGTTTTATGTTATCTCTTCGGTTTTTATGAAATCTTGACTCTAAATTGTCTGCAAGTTTTTTATCGACTAAAGCTCTTCCTACCATGTTTCGAATTTTCATGATGTATCCTCCAAATTCCTTTTCTATTATGTTGTACCATTTTCCAATAATGATACGGAGAACTTCACAACTTTTTCACACTGATAAATGTGAATAGCTCTAGTGACCTAATTAAACGTTCATAAATCATGAAGAATTGATGAAATTAAATGAAAATTCGTATCTTATCATGAAGAAGAAATGAAATAATCTTCTTTTTAGATGATAGATGTTTACAGCCATTACTAATTCAGGAGGGGTAAAAATGAAAAATGCTAAGCTAAATTGGGTTCGCTTGCCGATTGACAATATTGAGAACTGTCGTGAACTTGGTGGATACAGTACCGACAAAGGACAACAAACGAAATGGCATGCTTTTTTGCGGTCGAGTGATTTGAGTAAAATTAGCCAAGAAGACATCGAATTTTTAAAGGAATACGGTGTTTCTACGGTAATTGACTTACGAAGGAAAGATGAAATTGAGAAGTCTAGGAATCTTCTGGGAGATGTTGATTCCATAGATTATCATAACATTTCATTCATTACGGAAAGCGTTGCAGATATTACAAAACTAAAAGGTACAGAAGAAATATCGATGGGTGATTTTTATATTGAACTATTAAAACAACGTCCAACAGTGAAAGAGATTTTTCAAACGATTTATCATGCAAAAGATGGTACAATCCTTTTTAACTGTCAGGTTGGCAAAGATAGGACCGGCGTATTAGCAATGCTGCTATTTGGAATTGCAGGTGTGGAAAAGAAAGATATCATCTCTAATTATGAGGTCTCTTTCACGAATCTAGAATCTTTGCAAAAACTACTCGTGCAGTTTAAACAGCTTTCATCGAATCTCTTTCTCTCAAATAGGGAGGATATCATAAAAGCATATGACCATATTATGACAGCCTATGGGAACTTTAATGATTACTTAAGAGCTTGTGGTGTTACGCAAGAAGTTATTGATGGGGTGAAAACGCGTCTTGTTGATGACTATCAAGAATCGCGATTTAAAGTTACTGGAAACTAGATAAGCAAGGGTCACTATCCAAACAGCCCAGCACACACGGTGAACTGGGCTGTTTCCTCTACTTCCTAAATGGCAGTCGGGAATCTTCATCTTGATAGATGGAGTATGTCCATGCCCCATTTTCCATTTTGGAACATTTGTCGTTATTGCAATAAAATAGATAAGTCTGTTTATCCGTACGAACACTTACACTAAAGTAGTAGGGAAATCCCCCACCTTTCTTTTTATCCATACTTGTATTAATAGCAATGATGTTTTCATTTTCTGCTAACTCTTTGTAAGCTTCACTTTCAACTGTTTTCTGAACCATTTCACCTAAAATAACTTTTTCTTCTTGGGAAGGTCTGGTCCATTGATCAACCAGAATCCATTTTCCTAGTATATAACAATTAATACCAAAGCTGATTATTAATAGAACAAGTACGAGCTTCTTCTTCATACTTTCCCATCCCTTTAAGATCCATCTAATCAATTATTGTATGATATTTCTCGATGATTGATTCTGTCAAAATCCCTTCTTTATAAAAATGGTTCACATAGACGGTGCGTATCATTTCATTTTCTTCTGTTATCTCCATTTTATATAACACGCAATTAATGATATCTGCTAATTCCTTTGGATTCGTATACATCGTGTTCCATGCACGGACTTGTAATTCTATATCATCACTTAATGCTGCTTGTTCAAGTTCATCCATTGCTACAGGTTCATTTTGATGCGCATATGGATCTTCGTATACGTTCGTATAAATGAATTCTATTGGATTATATGCATCTAACGCATAGGTAAAACAAGCCTTTCCCACGGTAACAACCATTTTATTTTGTGCCCACTCTATATTTCCGTTTTCTATAACGATATTTTCAGACAATTCTTTAATGGCACATGTTACATGTGGCGTAATAAACCAATAGTCATGTTCTGGATTTAATTGTGCTAGAAATTCTGAAAAGGATGTCTCTTCCATCTTCCCTTCATCTTGTAATACTGTATAGAGACAAGGACGATAAAAATATTCTGCATCTAAATGTTTCATTGTAATCGTCCACTCGGCTTCCGGAGAGTCAAACAACACTCGAAAATGGAAACTGTCACCCGTTTTCTGTAGCTCATTGTAAACCAACCATTGCCCAACTTGGATTGGGTCATCCGTATCTTCCGCTCTGATCTGCCTGAAAGTGAAATGAATCATGGATTTTGTCTGAAATCCACTCTCAGTGTTGATGTATAGATGAAGCGTGTCCCCCTCCCGTTCGATTCGCTCGATGATAGAATCATGTAGGCTTTCATTAAAGACTTCTTGAACTGCAGCTGGTAAACTGCGAACAGCGTGTGCTGTATTTTCATGTGCAGCATCTAACACTTGCTCAAATTCCCTATCCGCTTCACGCATCCATTGTAAATAGTTCTCACGTATCGTTTTTGGTAATGTTGGCTGATTCAGCGTTCCGTTTTCTACGTAAGGAATGAAACAGTCTGGTAGAATTTGTAGCAATTCTTCTTTTACTTCTAGAAGATCTGCCTTTAATGCCGCAATAATGTCTTCTCCCTCTTCCTCTGCTTCTCTTAATACAATTTCCCAGTCATGGTCAGATTCATGGATTGGTAGCAGATTACATCTTGAGAATTTTCCCTTCGCTTCCTTTGTTATATTCCACATAACAACACCTCCCTAGAACGAGTCTTCCTATCTCAATACGTCCAAATCCAATGTTGCCATAGTATTCAAAAAATATTATACTACTTTCAATCTGAATAAACAAAACAATTTAGATTGCAGTCTAACCGCCGTCAACAAAGACAGTCGTAACTTTTTCCACAAAAAAATAATCCAGCTCATTTACGATAATTCGAGCTGGATTACACTTAGGCGTTCCCTTTTGGAAAAAAGTCTCCTTTAGTTACTATGCGACGTTGCTGATGTTAAATTATTTATATTTACAGCAACGAGTCGATATTTACTCTCACATTACACCTGCTACACTCCACGCCCATATTGCGATCATCCTCTGGTACATCGAGCACACCGTTACATGCTTTACAGCGCAGGTCAACATACTCGATATACCTTTCCAAAATATAACGCATTCGCCCGCGGGTACCGCAGTGGCTACAAACAAGTGTTATGTTACCTTTTGAAACTTCGACTTTTCTACTGCTCTGACAGGTTGGACACCTGTCCCATATCGAAATATATTTACTTAATGTATACGTATTACGGTGGCTCACCACTTTTTGCTCTATTTCTTCCCTATCGTATTGTGGTTTTTGCAAGTTAAAGTAGCGATACAATAGACTGATCACGTTTTTAGCGACGAGTCGACACATAATAAAGGGAGCTTCTGGTGAAGATTCGAAACTAGTATTGTTCATTACCGGCGTACCAACCCACATTATTTTCTTATCCATTTCAATAAAAGGCATAACCAAATCTCTAGGGATATGACCGTAAGACTGAAGGGCAATGCTATCTTTCTTCGGCGTGATAAAAATGATTTCTGCTTTTTTCTTTACTTCTCTTAACACGGCCCATATCTTTTTATCAATCTTTGCAGGATACGGTGCAGATATCGTAATCTTGTTTGCACTTCGAATATCCTTAACAATCATTGACAAGTCTTCTGCGGAAAACCATTGCATATTCTGGTTGTAAGTCTCTGTTAAAATATCTAATAATTCGTGCCGAGAATACGTCTTGTTGTGTTCGGATAAATGATCGGATAATGCACGCGTTGCTTTATTTTTAGTAATTCTATTTTGAATAAAATCACGGTCTACAATATTGATAAACTTTGCTCTCGCACGGGTTACGGCAACATTGATTAATCTTTCACTGGTAGCATCTGTTAATAACTTACCAGGTCTTGGTTGCGGATAACTGTCAACATTATCAAATACAATCATATCTCTTTCTGAACCTTGAAACTTATGCACGGTGGCAGCTACTATTTTTTCATCAGCTTTTTTCTCTGTATTTTCAGGTATAATATCTTGGATACAAGCGGAAAGTAACCTGGCTTGCGCTCTGTATGGTGCGATGACGCCAATTGATTTCATGCCATCCGCTTTCGCCGATAAAATAAACTGTAAAGACAATAGTGCCGAAATTAAATTATACCTAGATTCAGTTGCGGCTTCTTTTAATGAATAGGCACCCATTTTGGATACATCAACAAGTATTCCTGCTTCCCCATTGAATGGTTTCTTAGCGGTTATAGGATCACGTATTTTTCTAACCGCTTGATGATCTGTTACTTTATCCTGATAGATAAAGTGATTGGTAAAACTTGAAATCGCTGGGTGCATTCTACGTTGTTTGTTGAGCATAAATAAATTTGGGTGCAGCTCCCCGTTTGCTATTTTCTCTTCTATTTTAGCAACTTGAAAAATATCTCTTTTTAGCCACTTATCTACTATTTTATACTCAGCCATGGCGATAGGTGGGAGTTGTTTGAAATCACCACACACAACGACTTTCCTACCCAAGGATGTTGCAAATGCAATCTGTGGAACATACGCCATACTTACTTCGTCTATCACTATCAGGTCGAAGTCACGTTCAAATACGTTAGAATCTATCGCTGCTTTCGATAAAGTAACTCCTAGAACAGATGCTTCTTTTACGTATTGACCTTCTTTTTTCTTTCTACTTGCGCGGAGAAGTTTTAACTTGGATTCTACTTCTGCGAGTAAGTCACGATTCTTATGGGAAAACATACGCTGTAACTGATATCTCTCACGTTCTAGCGATTCTATTTTTTCCTGAAGTGTTGGATTTTCTAATTCGACTAACTGGCTAGCTAATAAATCAGCTTGTCCATTTATTCTAGGGTCAGCACTGTATCCGTTTCGGACAATGTCTCCTGTTTTCCATCTATTTTTTTCTCTAACGTAATTCGCTACTTCTAACGTCAATACGTCTACTGCCGCATTGCTATGTGCCATAACTAATATTTTTTTGCCTGCTTCATAGTGTTTAGCAATCGCTCGAGCTAATGTGTATGTTTTTCCTGTTCCAGGTGGCCCCCAAATATAAGTGGTTGGGTTATATTTCGCCCTTAAAATGACTTCATGTAGTGCATTTTTAATCTTCTCTTTTGGATGTTTTGTGGGGGAATTAGCCAATAATAGACGTGTTACACGTTTGAGTTTCTTCGGTTTCTCAATCATTTCGTCAAGCCTTTTCGTTAATTCCACAAGCAGTTCCCATGCTTCGCTATATAGAAATGCTTCATCCACTTCATCACCAAAGTAAGTGTCCATTTCAAGTACAACATCAAACCCCTGAACAGAGATAACTCGTCCATGAAATTGCTTACCTTTATATTCAATTCGAATGGCTGAACCATCAGGTAGGGTTGCTTCAGAAGTTAGGGAAAACCAATAGGTAGCTCCATTATCATGATTTCGGATGCATTTCCCATCAGAGATAACGATTCGATTTCCACCTTGTTTTTTTAAAAAATTAATTTCTATCTGTAATGCCTTTTTCCATTGTGAAATAATGTCTTGAATTGTTGCCATGATGTAACTCCTTTAGTACATTCTAACTGTATGTAACTTTAGCTTTAAAATTTTGGCTTAAAGTTCCATTCTATCACGACTTTAGGGATTAAGAGATTACCAGATTTTTGAAATATTTCATCACTGGAAATTATAGATTTTTATGAGGGCAGTATGTATTCTTTGGTGTTGTACTTCAGCTAGCGCATCTACATCGCAACCCCTAACTTATAAAAGTCCTCCCCATTTTCAACGTATAGGGCATGCATATGGTAGGTCATCTATGATATAATTAGAACAAGTGTTAATAGGGTTTCATGGGTGGTGACTCACTCCCTTTATTTTTTAAGGAAGGGGGTGATATGATGACAATTTTCCAGGCGCTTGTGTTAATGATTTCATTTTCCAGCCTGATTGTGGCTATTCTGTCATTTCATCAAAAAAAATAACCACCCTATGAGCCTGACGAGCATGTTAGGGTAGTTATTTCTCTAATTTTCGTGAGTCGCCCCCTTGAAGGGCTATTACACTACTTTAGACTGGATGGTGTTACAGCACCGTTCAGTCTTTATATTTTATTACTATCTACCTGTATTATACCTCATTTTACTGATTTGTTAAACATTAAGTATTATAGTGTTTTTAATTCTTCTTTTTTACGTCTGCAACGGTTTTATTTAATTGTTCTATTTGCTTCCGAGCTGCCGTCTCTTGACTATTTGTAGCATTCGTTAGAAAAGTATGTAAATGTACCACACCAACAATCATACCAGCTAAACCGAAATACAATTTCTTCTCTTGATTTCCCTGTTTTTCTTAGACTCTTCTTTTGACTCTAATATATGCAACTATATTTTTCGATTATTCATTGTAGTTCATTACTGCAAAACCTTGCTTCTTTGCATAATTGTTAATTTGTGTAATTAACTGATTTCTTGTTACTGAGATAGGATGATGGATATCTCTCTGCCCGTTTTTCCTATATGTATATTCTTCAAAAATAATGTAATTTTGAAGATCCATTTTTTTAATCACATATTGATTGCATTCATATTCTCCACATCTAATGTTATATGAATAGATGAAATCAATTATCCCATCGTAAAAATCTTGATCAGAAATCTCAATCTTTAAGAATTCCTGCATTCTTTCCGTCACTTTCCATCCCTCACTTCTAATCTAATCCCAATCGTTAAATACAACGGCTCCTACTGTTTTGGGCTGCCAATAGATAAGTTGCTCTAATTCGTCTTGGTGTAACGTATTTTCATTTTGTACGATAATCTTTTTTCCTTTCTGCGTATATCTTAATGGCTCATTTAATTGATTAAGATTTAATACTTCATAATACTGTTCAAATATGGTTGATAATTCAGGTTCGTTGATAAAAGGAAAGTGTAGTACATCTAATTCACGAGTGGCGGTAAATGCGATAAAAGGATACTGAGCATTCAGCAGGACGTGAACCTTTTTATCTTTCACTTTAAGGATACACTCGTAAAAATTCTTTGCTGTTTCATCCTCAGTATAATCCAATGCTTTTGACCCGAAGAGAGAATAACAAATTTGCTTAAATTCGAGCTCTTCAACCGATGGTGCTGGCTGAAAACCAGTGATTCCTGAACGTAGTATGAGCATATAGGACCTCCTGATGATTTCAAATCATTTATACATCTATTTCTATCTCTTTCGTAAAAAAACTCAATTCATGCTTTCGCTTAAACCCCACCTGTTCGTATAGTCTTATTGCTTTTTCATTACTTGAATTAACACAAAGTGTGATAATATCTATCGTATCGAATATAAATAACCAATTCAAGCCAACTGCCAATAATTGCCCTCCTAGCCCCTTCCCTCTTTCAGATTCTTTTACAGCAAAAAATTCAATATTTCCCTCTCCATATGTTGGCTCGGCCTCAACGTAAATGTATCCAGCTAATTGCTTTTATTTCAAACAAATCCATCGCTCCCTGATCATTTTGTTAATTAAATTCCCTAAATTAAATTGTCTTTTACAGTTATATTCCAAAAAAAAGAGGTGAATCATCCCCTTGCAATATTATGGGAGAATTAACACCTACACATTAAAGATTCCTCTTATCTTTATCCATATATTCCTGTATTTTTTTCTCCTCCCAATTTGCTCCAAAAAGCCCAAATGAGGAAACGGAAAGTCCGTGTGATATTAATCCAATACCCCATCCCATTAACGGATAGAAGAACCACCAATGCTCAGCGTATTTATAGGTCAGTACATTAATGACAACAAACATTGTATTCACAAGTACATAAACGATAAGATGAATATAAAACGCCTTTAAATTTTCCACTTTTTTCTTCGCTTTTAGATATCTTTCATCTTCTATTTTCTTCACCCCCTTTCGCGATTGACAAAAATATTCGTAAGAAAAGCTTTCATTATACAAGCCAACAACCATTGTAAATACTTCTTTTCATTGCCTTGTAACAATTGCCAATATGATGCATGATAATCCTGTTAATAATCTATGCCATGTTTTATGGCTAAGTTTTTATAAGTGATAATCATATACAATCCGTAAATAGCAGTAGATAAAACGCCACCAATTCCTGCAATTGCATAAACAGAAGACCAAGAGTTATTACTTTCAATGGCAAAGTAATATGCAATAATTGATGATGATATAGGTAAAGGGGCAACAAAGTAATCAATTTTCCTGTTAAATATTCGTGCTTGTGGAATGAAATGTAATCCAATGATGAATGTAACCGTCGGCATAATGAATTTATATAGCCCAAATACTAAAAAAAGAATGACAAATAACCACAATGCCCCATAACTTATTCCACTTAAAATACCCATGGCTTTACCTATTTTCTTACCTTCTTCACTTTCATTGTAAATAAATCGTTTGGAATGTTTAATGTGTTTTACGCTTTTTATGATTAAAAATAACGATAATAAAACAGTAAATCCAAATAGAATCCAACCTAATATACCCCAGGAAAAACCAAACCATATCGAATAGACTAACATAAATCCAGCCATTATAATCCCAACTGGAGCAATACTTTGAGCAGTTTCACCATACCAATGGGGTACATTATTATCCATAGGCAACGCTCCCTCATTAATAATAAAAGTCCATTCCATTTCCCTTTTTGCAATCTTATATTTTATTAAATTATTTCCAAAAGTATGTATATTGTTAAACTCATTATATGTTTAGCTGGAATAAATTCCAAGTAAAAAATAAAAGGAGATATAATCACTTTGATTTCTCTCCTTTACTTCTTTAACGTATTCAGCTAAGAATTCTCCCTCTTTACTTACATGTTTCAGAGGTGAAAAGTCACCTGCACGATCTGTATCAAATTCTAAGTAATACGCAGAAACATTTTCTTTTGCAAATAAGAGATCGGCTATTGGGTCGTATCCACCCAATAGATTGTAGGCCGACAGCTTTTTGTTTTTCAATTAAATCAATAATGCACTCGTCTTCAACCTTCTTTCGTTCACTTTCTGTAATAGTCCCTTCTGCTAAAGCTGCACGTGCTTCTTTTAACTTTTCAGGACGCAAGAAGCTCCCTACATTATCATGAAGAAATGGTGTAATGAATCTTTTCCCTGCTTTTAATTCTACTCCCATCTTACATCTCTCCCCTTGTTTATGTAAGGTAAGTGTGGCATGGGAGATAAGGTAACACATAAAATCTTTCTTTTGCTATAGCTTTAAACTATAGGACCTTTAGTTCTTCTGCAATTGATTCCTTTAAATATTCAATATAAATGTTAGCCAACCTGCTACCTGCTATATTTTTATGCGTAATATAGCCAACATTTATCCGCTCTTCAACCTTCAACGGAACCGCAATAATATCCTTACTGTTCAATTTATGGCTAATTACGCCCGTTGAAATTGTATAGCCATTTAGTCCAATAAGTAAGTTAAATAATGTGGCCCGATCACTAACTTTAATGTTTTTCGGCCTAGAGAGCGTGCTAAGAATCTCCTCTGAAAAATAGAAGGAGTTATAGTCCCCCTGTTCATAAGAAAGATATGGATACGGGTTTAAGTCAGCCAATGTCACATAGTCCTTTTTAGCAAGCGGATTTTCAGAGCTAATAAAGATGTGTGGCTTTGCTTCAAATAGCTCATGAAAAATTAAATTCCCTTCTCTAAGAAACTTAGAAATAACCTTTCTATTAAATTCATTGACATATAAGATGCCGATTTCGCTGCGAAGATTTTTCACATCATCAATGATTTCATATGTCTTTGATTCGCGTAGTGCAAACTCATATTCCTCACGGTCATATTCTTTAAGTAATCGCACAAAAGCACTCACCGCAAATGCATAGTGCTGGGCAGACACAGCGAAATGCTGCTGTGGTGACTGATTACCTGCATAGCGATTTTCAAGGAGCTCAGCCTGTTCAACAACTTGCCGAGCGTAACCAAGGAATTCCGAGCCTTCAGGGGTAATCACAATCCCCTTATTAGTTCGTTGAAAAAGCGTAATCCCCATTTCCTTCTCCAGCTCTTTAAGTGCATTTGAAAGGCTGGGCTGACTAATAAACAAATTCTGTGCCGCATTGCTAATGGAACGACTTCTTGCCACTTCAATCACATATTTCAGTTGCTGTAAGGTCATCTCGCATTCCTTTCGTTATCATTCATTTTATTTCACATTTAGCTGTCTATTTTTGTCATTGTGCCATATATCGATACGTTGTTTTCCCAATTATTAGTGAAACCGATTTGTTCCTCTGGGTCGCAGTAGACAACATCCCCTTGATTGATTTCAAGGTCCTTCCCATCAATCGATAATACCCCATTACCTTCTAAAACATGTAAATATAATTCACGATTTGGGTGATTATGGGGCTTCATCTGTTGACCTGGAAGAAAGTTTAGCAAAAATACGGAACTTCTTTTTGTTTTTATAATCTCTATTTTTGTAAACCTTTCCTCACTAAATTGTTGTGCTGCCTGAATTGATTTGTTTTCCATATGATCCAACTCCTAATATGTTTTAGGTGATATATATTAGTATACCAGCATTCACCAATAAGCAAACCAACGATTGATTTTTCATATGTATTCCATTTTATTAAAACAAAAAATTGCCTATCAATTTACAATAAGAAATTAAGAGGCAATCATTTTGTAGGCTATACATTTTCAACTCTCTTGTTTTCCCCTGACGTATGTTGCAATGACCATAAAAACAAACATATAACCCACTAACACAAGATAACTTTTCCAATCTGGAGAATTACCAGAAATGATCTCCCATGCACCACTAGCAAAGTGATAGGACGGCAACCATTCTGCAACATGTTGTAAAAATGCAGGAAAGGTATGAATCGGCATCCACATGCCACCTAATACGGCTAATGCTAAGTAAATAATATTACTGACACCACTTGCAGTCTCAACTTTCTTCATTGTACCGATCAATGATCCTAGTGCTAAAAAAGGTATAGAAGCCATTAGTATCCATAATCCAGAGAACAACCACTCACTAAATGACAGGGATACACCATTGATTAGAAATCCTGCCAGAAAGACAATGATGATGGAAAGTAAATGCATGGTGAGTTGACCAAACATTTTTGAAGTGAAATATGCCCAAGCAGGAAAAGGAGTAAGTTTCAAGAATGTGGACCACCCACCTGTCTGTTCTTGTACCATTCGAATTCCGAAGTTCATAATTGCTGATCCCATCACACTAAATGTCGTCATAGACATTAAGTAATATGCTTCCCATTCATTTTGGTCAGGTACACCAGTATTTACGATATTCGTAAATATAAAATAGAATACGATAGGCATGAACAATGTCCAGAATACAAAATATGGGTTGCGAAAAATACGTAATAATTCAAACTTACATTGGGTCATGATAGCATTCATTTCACATGACCTCCTGATCATTCGAAGTTAAATGTTCAAACACTTCCTCTAAACGTCCTTGTTCAATCGCAACATCTTTTGCATGAATGCCTTGCTGGAAAATTTGCGCAAGCACTGCATCTGTATCACTTGTTACAATATAAAAGCGACCATCCTTTTCGAAACATCTAATTACTGTATGAAAAGTCTGTACCAATGCCATCACTTCTTTGTCATCTGTTAGGAAAGATACGCTTCTGGTTGCGAGATTGCGCTTAATCTCCTCTGTTTTACCATCTGCAATAACTTCTCCGTTATTAAAAAGGATAATGCGTTCAGAAAAATCATCAGCTTCTTGTAGATAATGCGTTGTAAAAATAATTGTTTTCCCTTGTGATTTTAGTGTTTCAACCTTTTCCCAGAAATTCCTTCTAGCTGTTATGTCGAGCCCGGCAGTCGGTTCGTCAAAAAATACTAAATCAGGATTTCCTGTAAGAGCAAGCGCAAATCCGACTCTTCTTTTTTGTCCTCCTGATAACTTATTGGCCCATTTTCCTAGCACATCTTCTTTTAATCCAGTTATAGATATAAGTTCTTCCACCTGAAGTGGGGAAGTGTAGTAACTCCTGAACATTTCAATCACTTCACGAACCTTTAGCATATCGATGATACTTACTTCTTGCAGCATTGCTCCGATTCTATCACGTACGATTGTTTCTTTAGGGCTTTTGTCAAAAACTTTTACTACTCCTTCAGTAGGTTCCAGTAACCCTAACATCATCGAAATAGTCGTTGTCTTCCCCGCGCCATTTGGGCCCAAGATTGCTACTGTTGATCCTTTCTCAATTGTAAGAGAAACATCCTTTACCGCTAGCTGTTTACCGAATTTTTTTGTTACGTGTTCTAATTGCACGACATTTCCCACATAATAACCCCCCATCATATTGATATAGAAATATATGTGGATAAAGGAAATTCCATGCCAGGAGCTTTCGAATATTTAGACAAGCTATGGTGCTGTTTCGTCTCTTTTTGATAAAATCCCATCTACTCATAACATTAACCTTATTATTTGCTCTGATGCTCGAAGCGTATTATCTAAATATTGGTAAGGTCTTCTTTTAAAATCGAATACATATATAAATCATCGAATTTGCCACAAGTAAATTCATAATGCCTTAACAAACCTTCTCTTTTAAAGCCTTGTTTTTCTACCAGTCTTAGCGATGGTAGGTTAGCGGGTTCAATCAATGCTTCAATTCGTTCGAACCGGTAATGACTGAACCCATAATGAACCACAGCCTGTAATGCTTCACTGGCTATGCCTTTTCCCCAATAATCTTTGCTTAATTCATAGCCAACTTCGGTTCGAAAATGTTTAGGGTTCATATTAAGAAAACCACAACTTCCAATAACCTTTCCAGCGTCCTTTAAAGTAATCCCCCATCTAATTCCTGTTCCATCATTATATATCGCTTGATACCACGCAATTTCATCTAATACCTCTTTCTCTGTTTGACAAGGTTCTAATCCCATATGTTTCACAACATCTATATTAGATAAATAGGCCAACATATCGTTTGAATCGTTGGTGTTTACTTCTCGTAAAATTAATCGATCTGTTTCAATAATTGGAAATACTTTTGTCACTGTATCTCACTCCACTCAAGTTTTGTAGTTACATAGCGTCATTCGTTAGTTCTATATAGGCATGAATAGCATCAAGGGTAGGTTTAATGGACGCTCTCCAGAAACTGATGTCCTTCATATCTTGATTCAAATAGGTGGAGGCAAGCTCTTCTACAGTCATTCTACCTGAGTTTCTGAGTAGGCCTTCGTATTTCTGCATGAATCCATTCCCATGTTGTTTTGCGTAACCATAAACAGCCGTACTAAAGAGGTAGCCAATTGTATATGGAATGTTATAAAATGCTTTTTCCGTATCATATAAATGACTAAGTGTGATCCATTGATAAGTATTTGGCTCATTTACGGTATTTCCATAGATTCCTTTTTCTGAAGTACTCATTAAATTTGAAATTTCATTCGCAGTGAGTATTCCATCTGCTCTTCTTTGATACAATTTCTGTTCAAATTCAAATAATGCTGGTAGCATTGCGATATATTTCATTCCACTAATTATTTTTGTTTCTATTCGTGCTAGTTTATCTTCTTTACTATTCGCAGATTCAATGGCGGCATCGATTACTAGATTCTCCGTGAAAGTAGACGCTGTCTCTGCTACACTTGTCCCTTTTTGCTGAGCGAATATAGGCTCTGCTTGTAGAATCGAGTTGTGATAAGCATGTCCAAGCTCATGCGCTAAGGTTACAACATCTTCGTAGTTCCCTGAGAATGTCATGAAAATCCTACTTTCTTTCGAGACGGGAAGATTAGCACAGAATGCACCTGCCATTTTATTTGAACGATTTTCTGCTTCAACCCAGCCATGCTGCAATGTATTTTCTGCAAACGCGCCTAACTTCTCGTCAAATCGGTAAAATTGTGTGATGACGAGTCGACATGCTTCTTCATATGTAATCGTTGCTTTTGGTGAAAAGCTAGGAACCAATATATCATACCAAGCGAGATTTTCCTTCTTTTCTATTTTTACTTTACGCTCTAAATAAGTGTGTAGGATTCCTTTATTTTCTTGAATTGCAGCAAGCATGGTGTTTAACGTCTCTTCCTGGATTCGGTTTTGATCTAGCATTTGTTTAAGCGGATTATCCCAACCTCTTAATTTATACGTCGTTAATCGAAAACCTGTTATATTGTTAATAATTGATGCGAAGATATCTTCGTTCGTTTTACACACTTCATTTAGAGACTTTGCTAGTTTCTTACGTTTGATCCTATCACTTGAAAATTCAACCTGATTGAGTGCTTGACCAATAGAAAGATACTTATCCCCATCCGGTATTTGCAGTCTAGACATCATTAATTCATAATGGTCTTCCCATCCAACAAAACCGCTGACAGATAACTGATTTATTGCTTTTTCTAGTTTCATAGAAAGCTTGTCTGTTGCATGCTTTTTTCTTTCTTCTATATAGAATTGATACGGTTTTACTACTTCACAATTAATGATTTCTGTATAAAATTCTTCAGGTAGGTTCATGAGTAGTAGCTCGAAATCAGCAATAACAGAATCAAGCGCTGCTTTTAGTTCTGAGCTCAGGTTCATTAATAACGGACCTTCTTCTCCCTTCACATTTTCAGCATACACACAGACCGAGAAATCCTCTATCTCAGATACACCACTCATTACCATTTGAAGACTTTCGAAAAGATTAATTATTTCATTTGAATTACCTTGATCAATCTTTCCGATTCTTTCTCTTAAAAGATTAAGATCATGGCTTAGTAAATCAATATATTTTTTAAGTTCTGTTGATTTTCCTCCATTATTATACAAGGAATTAAGATTCCAATTCGTATGTATTATGCTGTCTTCCCCCTTAAGTATCTTAATGTATTTAACACATAAAAGATTATTATTTTTAAAACTATTCATTTTATTATAGCACTCCTCGCTAAGAAAAATGAACCCTCTTCTGATATTTCCCGTAGCACCTTATGTCTAATTCTATTCTACTATTGCAACAAAACATTCATTGGTTTGTAATCTTCTTCCCTTATTATCTACACATTTCAGGATTATGATAGAGTTATCTTAAATGGAAGGAGCAAACCGATGTATTTGAAAAAAATTCTAATTGGAATGACTTTGGTCGCTACTGTTATCACGTTAGCTGCATGCGGTGGAACAACAGATGAAGAAGAACCCCAGCCGGAAGAAAATATGGAAGAAGAAACGAATGTAGAAACAGATGAGAATAATATGGAGTCAGATACGGAAACTGAATTAGATTCCGATTTAGAATCTGACAGTGAAGCCCCTGAATTAGAATCTGATATAGACGAAGATATTGATTCAGAGCTAGAATCAGATTCTGGAGCAGACTCAGAATCTGAGGAGCTAGAATCAGAAATCGAAGAAAATACCGAATCTGAATTAGAGCCCGATAGTGAAGAAGATACGAGTATTGAATAACGAAAATATAGTGATACCTTTTTATCTTTAAACGCCTTTTAACTAGTAAATTGAAACCTCCCCTTTTTTATATAAATGTAGTGGCAGTTCCTATTACTATTTTAGTAATTGGGCACTGCCACCTCTTTTAATTTCTTCAATCTCTATTCCGAATTCCTACAATATTTTTTCTATTACTTGCAACATTATTTGTCACTATTTGAGGAGGGTTGAATCAATATGGATAACGTTAGGAGGTTTCCTTCGTTCTGACGTTAATTAAATTGTTTCGTTAATGCATGTAGTGGAGTGCTCATATTCATACCCGATACTCATTACGTATCACTTACGTTAAATCCTGATTCTACCGAAACTTACATCTGATGTCTAACAGCACTTTAGAACAGAACTAGTTAGGATAACTAATTTCTGTTTTTTTGTCATGATTTTTGGCCACTACAAACCCACTCGCCCATTTAATTTGTTCTAATTTCTGTTGTAATTCCTATTCAATTCATCTCCCTTTCTTTTATTTGCTTTGCAATAATTTCACATTTTTTGATAGCCCATATGTAATGATTGGAAGTGTTTGCTGCAAAATAGCTGTATAAATTACTCGTTTTTGTCCACTTATAATATTTTTTGGTCATGATTTCTTCATTGGAATGTGATTTAATTAGATTCATTACTCTTTCATGGCTTAACGCCAACTTCTTGATCGCTTGGTTTAATGTTACATCTTGATAGTTTTCCCAAATTTGTATATTAAGTAGCTTAATAGTCTTCCATTTAAACCCGCGTGCTGGCATAAATGGAGTATCTCCATCCATTCCTTCTCTATACCATCTCTCAAGCATGGCGTGCCATTCATAAAGATGCATTAACACATCACGAAAATTCTTATCTCTTTCCCCCGTTTCAACAGAAATATTCCTTTTTCTACTAGGGATGGTTTCAATTATTTCGAGTAAAGTTTTAAAATTTTGGTTGCTATTAAGTAACAGCATTTCTTTTTCACTATTAGCTATCATGATAATTACCTCTTTTTTTTATATTATGTAATAAATTCAACAAAAAAAGCGGTTATCCTTCTTTTAATTAAGCACCCGTAATAATTCTTGAACCTTTTCTGAAATATAGTTCCTTAGCAAGATAAGTTCATCTTTTTCAAAAGAATAAGTATCTTTCCTATCTGCATAACTATTAACAACTTTTCTAATCGTGATTTCTAATTCGTGTGGTAACGTTTTTAGTCCCCAAATCCCAGCTTCTTGCTTTGATGAAATTACTCCTTCTTTTAGATACCAAAACACTCTAATCAAATTTAAAGAACAATAAATGGGGTCTTCTTCAATATTTTCTATACACTCCTGATAATCACTGATTATTGCCGACAAATAATCTGATTTAGGAACGGAAGGGAATACTTTTTTAATAGGTTCACCATCGATACATATGCCTCGATGATTAATAATTGTAATGTGAGCTGCCAAATCTGTGTCGACGTGAAGGTCTTCACTAAAATAATTGTATGTACCTTTTAATAAATCACTTTCATATCGCTCTCTCCAGAATTCACTATAATGAAAATCATACGGACAGGGATGTTGCCAATTCCTTAATTGTTCTATATGTAGGAAACTTATTTCTATTGGATATGGGGAATTAGATTGATGTAGGAAGAACTGTGCTAAATTCCTTTTATCCTCCATTTTCATTGATGAGTTCGTAATCACTAAAATATCGATATCGCTACTTTTCGGATTAAATCCTCCCATAGCTAAAGAACCATGTAAATAAAAACCTAGTAAATCATCCGTTATGATTCCTGTAACTCCTTTTTGTAGATTATAGATAAAATCCCTTATATCAGAAGGGCACGTTTTCCAATCATAGTAATTTGGTGCCTGTCACTTGTCGAATATTGATGGATATTGATGAATATTGTCGAATGCGATATCCAAAACGAAAGACATCTAATACAATAAGCATTAGATGTCTTTCACCTTTCTATAGAATCTCCGCTTTAATCTGTTTGGTATAGAAAAAGCGTACAATGAAAAAGTAGATAACTTGAATAACGAAGAATGCACTTAGAACAATTATCGATTCCTTCAATAAATCATAGAAGAACATATGGGATAGTGCAGTAAGAGCAACTGCCCCGTGAATAAGCGCGACAATGATTGGTGCAAAGAATAGAATCATAATTTGTCTATTCAATACCTTCTTCAACTCTTTATTGCTTAGGCCCATTTTGGCAATCGACTTAAATTTTTGTTTATCTTCGTCCAAATCCATATAAAGTCGGAAATATAAGAAACTACCAGCAGATACGAAAAAGACAATACCGATAAATAATCCAACAAATAAGATCGGACTGTACTGCTTATTTATTTGATAAACATCATACGCACCTGCAGTAATTTCATAAGGAGGTAGTTCGCTATATAACTTCTCAGCAGCTTCTAAAACTCCCTGTTCCCCTTCTGTAGCCTGCCATGCATGAAAGCTTTCTTCATGCGTTGGAATGGTGGCGAGCTCTTCATAATCATGGTCTGAAACAACATAATAAGAATCTGTTGCAGGAAGAGCTCTTGAATATATAACTTCATTTGCATTTGGTTTCAATGTTTCCCCTGAGTTTAGCTTAATTGCTTGATTTAATAATTCATCCGTTTGCGCAAAATCTTCCATTCCTTCATATTCTACTACGAACACTTGTCCATCTTGAATCTCTATATTTTCTTCTCCAATAAGGTTCGCAAGCTGGTTATAGTCTGTTTCTTTTGCTATCAATATATGAGGATCTTCTGCTATTTCAAAGTAGCGAAGGTTTGCTTGTGCCGTTTCAGTCTCAATACCCTCGTCAAGTAGTGTTTTATTGATGAAAGCTACATCCTGCTCTTCACTATCATTTAACGTATAGGTAAATGTATTCGGATTCCCGATCTTTATCCCCTCTGTAAGTAACGTTTGAAACCCGAATAATGTTCCAATTGCACTAAATGCAACCGTTGAGACCATTGCTACCATGAAGAATGTTCGTGCATTATCTTTTAATCGGAAAGATAGATCAGAAAAAAGAATCATATTTGTTTTGTACCAGAAGACTGACTCATTTTTCTTCAGCTTGTGTATAATGAACACACTAAGTTGTGTAAACAACAGATAGGTGCCAATGGTAACAACAATAATTACTGGCAACATAACTGCTAGTACATCCATTCCCTCCGTTACCAATGCTACGATATAGCCTGCTGCTAAGAGAATGATGGCTATCAAGGTTAAAAAGATATTTGCCTTAGGCTCTCCTCTAAACTTCTTATTTCCTTTAATTAAATCACCAAGTTTTTTACTTCTTAAAATATAGGAAACAAACAAAGAAATAAAGAAGAACAACACAATAAAGGATAAGAATGATAACAGAATCGCCTCTATCGGAAAGTAAAAATTCAGGCTGTTGTCAATGACTAATACATTCTCGGCCAACAACAAGATCAATTTCGCAAACACTAAACCAATTAGAATCCCGCCAATCGTTGCGAAAAATCCTATCACCATATTTTCTAGAAAAACCATGGTACGTAGTTGCTTTAGTGACATTCCCTGCATCATCAATAAACCGAATTCTTTCTTTCGGGATTGTAAGAAGGAGCTCATTGCATACAAAATAAAGAAGAACGAAAAGACATAAATAATGCCACCAGCAATATTCATCCCTTTTGTAACACTGGAATTAAAACCATCCGCACTAAGTACCGGATGAAAAGAAAATATGGCAAATGTAAAAAAGACCATTACGGTAAAGAGAATACTAAGAAAGTATGCGGCATATAACCTTTTGTTACGCGTGACATTCTTAAAGGCGAATTGACGAAAGGTCATGCCCATCCCCCCCTAGTAAGGAAAGTGTATCAATAATTTTTTGGAAAAAGGCTTGTCGATTATCACCACGGTGAATTTCAGAATAAAATTTACCATCACGAATAAAGACAACTCGATTACAGTAGCTCGCAGCTTGAGGATCATGGGTAACGAGCATCATTGTCGTACGCTCCTTTTGATTAATCGTTTGCAGCATCTCCATGACATCCTTAGAAGATTTCGAGTCGAGATTTCCAGTTGGCTCATCTGCAAGTAATAGTTTTGGTGTGTGGATCATCGCTCGAGCAATAGCAACTCGTTGTGCCTGTCCACCAGAAATTTCGTACGTGCGTTTTTGCATAATGTGTGTAATCCCGAGTTTTTCAGCAATTTCATTTGCCTTATTTTTCATTACCTTTACTTTCGTACCATCAAGTGTTAGTGGAAGGACAATATTTTCTTCGACCGTTAATGTGTGAAGTAAATTAAAGTCTTGGAATACAAACCCCAATTCCTGTCTGCGAAATTTAGCCAATGCATCTTTTTTTAGTTTGTGCGGGTTCTTTTCATTAATCAGAATTTCTCCTGTAGTTGGTTCATCAATGGTTGCAATCATATTAAGTAGGGTAGTCTTCCCACTTCCAGATGGCCCCATTATTCCAACGAATTCTCCTGTTTCAATGGTTAAATTAATATCTGTTAATGCGCGGTATGCCATTTTTCCTTCATATATTTTACTAACTTCTTTTACGTTCAGCATCACAAGCTCTCCTTTCAGATAATAACACTTCAACTTGTGACCTTAGTATACCCTCTGTTATATACATTAAAAATCGATTCTTCTTTCATTTTCCTTACAAGTTTGTAAGGTTTTGTGTAGGGGAGAAAATGATTCGAAAAGTCGTCCCTTCGTTAACTTTTGAATCCATTTCTATTCGATGCCCAAGTTGAACAGAAGCTTCCTTCGTTAAGTAGAGGCCCATACCAGTAGACTCTCTAAATTTGCGTCCATTTTCACCTGTATAAAAGGCTTCAAAAATTCGTTTGTGATCCGATTGTGGAATACCTACACCAGAATCCATTACTTCTAATACTGCTTCGGATTCTCTTTCATAAATGGAAATATGGATGTTGCCACTTTTTCCTTTTGTATACTTCACTGCATTATGTATCAATTGTGAAACAATAAAAAACAGCCATTTTTCATCTGTTTCTACCGTAATTTCTTTTTCAGCTTGAAATTTCGGATAAACCTTGTTCCTAATATAAAAACGCTTATTTTCGCTATTTACTTCATGAATTAATTTCAATAGGGATACAGGTTTTATATGAAAATCCTGTTCAATGGAGCGTAAACGTGCCATATATAAAATCGTATGTAAGGAATTTTTCATTCGTTCTGTTTCTTCACGAATATTAGATGAATCTGGTTCATCTAAATTTTGTGCGGTAAGTTCAATAACAGATAGCGGTGTCTTCATCTGATGCACCCATTGATCCATAAATTTCAGATGCTCCTCCTGTTTAGACTCTAATCGTTTGATCTCCTTCTGGTAAAGATTATACTGATCTTTTAAAAGGCTATCTAATGCAATGGACACAGGAGTCTGGTCGGTTTTTTGGAAGGAGTCATCAAGGAACTCAAGCGGTTTATCAAGTCGCTCAAAGAATTTCCGGCGGCTATAAAAATGGTAGAGTAGATAGCAACCGAGGAAAAAGAAGCCTAGAAAAATAGCATAGAGTGCAGTTTTAATATGGTGATCCCCATTAAGCCAGTAAACGGCTACAATTACTGTAAATTGAATAACCTGTACGGCAATTAATAAAGCATGTTCTTTAAAAAATAGCTTCATTTGTCCTCTTCCTCAACCCAGGAGATGTTTAATCGATAGCCAGCACCCCTCATCGTTTCTATCGCCTCTTTTATCCCAATTGCCTCAAACTTTTTTCTAACTCGAGTAATATTAACATTGAGTGTATTTTCATCAACATATACTTGATCGTCCCATAATTTTTCTAGTAAATCTTCACGACCCGCAATACGTGGATAACGTTCCATTAAGCTTTCGATAATGTCGTTTTCTTTTTTGGATAAGGAAACTACCTTCCCTTTAAAAGATAGCTCTAGTCGTTCTGGATAGAGTTTTAATCCTTTTGTTTCCAAAACACGTTCTTCTGTCTGTATGGCATATTCTCCGTAAGCACGCCTAAGTTGGCTCCTGATTTTTGCCATTACAATTTCAGGGTGAAATGGCTTTGTAATGAAATCATCTCCACCATTTTCTATCGCCCTTACTTGGTCCATCTCACCGACTCGTGCCGATATAAAGATAACTGGGCAAAGCGATTCTTTCCGAATTTTCCTACACCAGTAGTATCCATCGTAGCTCGGAAGGTTAATGTCAAGAAGAACTAAATCGGGTTTGTTCTTATAAAAATCATCCATAACATGATTGAAATCTGTTACTTTAAACGATGCATATCCGTATTTATTCATATAGGACGCTAAATGTTCTGCAATTTTGGGTTCATCTTCTACGATCATAATTTTTTGCACATTGTTCTCCCCTTTTCCTATGAGAATTATGACACAAAAGGGAAATATTTACACACTGGTATCTCCCTATTTCCACAGTTTGCATGACTCGACTGTTGATACCTTTCTACTCCCGATTCTTTTCAAAGCGTATCACTTCACTCACTTGTTTTGGGGGATATCCATATAATTCTTCTGCTTTGTATGCATGAATTTGATTATATACTTTTTTCATATTTTCATATATCATCATTTCGTTTATTTCATCGTCTGCCCAATACAAAATCTCCATTTCTGTTTCTTCATTAACTACTAAGGATTGGAATTGATACATAATTGGTAATGCATGTTTAAATCCTTCTCGTTTATAGAATCGTAGCCTTTTTTCCGTGTCTTGGTCTTCTTTATTTATTGGTTCAACTTCTAAAATAATTGGTTTATTTTTTGCTTTAAGCTTTTCCATTACTTGATGGCCAATTCCTTTTCCCCGCGATTCCCTAGAAACCAATAGAAAGTCAACAAATAGAAACGAAGAAAAATCTGCATACAATACAATATGATACTCTCCTTCATTCTTAACGTATAACTCTCCTTTTTCAGTTAGTAGTGTCTCTAATTGTTCCTTTGATTTCATTTCACTAACAGGAAAATATGTTTTCAATTTTTCATACCAGCTCATTTGATTATGCTCCTTTTGTTCCTAAATAGGGGTACGACCGAGGTACTTGTAAAAAAAGGTCATAGCATGGATTTTTTTACATTTACAACCCTTTTTACTCTGTAGGGTAGGGTGGGGTCAGAAAAGTGCGGTTGTTGGTAGGTCCCTATTAGGGAATACTTAAACTAAATCACAAATTAATAAGAAGAAACACATCTTAAAAAATGAGCATTGAACCTTTGCATAATAAGCAAAAGTCCTTTAAATTTGTTAGCTGGGGAGAAAATGCTGTAATGCTCTTATAAAAAAGAATGGTTGCAAAATAGTTTAGGTAAGTTCTAAAACGATTTCTTGTATTCTTCGACAAACAGGCCAGATTCGTAATTTCTCAAGAGAATAATACAAGTCGCTGTAGGGGTTTTTTGTATTTTTTCACTTATGATCACTTTGATATACAAGACCTATTTCATCTCTCACTTTATCCAACACTTGTATCGTGGTGTATGAGTTTTTATGTGAGTTAGTATCAGACTCTGTTTTTCCTCGGTTGATTAATTCAATAAATTCTTTCACTTCGTAATACATAGCTGGATGAGATTGGTCGACTGTTAATTGTTCAACCGTGCCGTCAGTGTAGTGAATTTCTACTTTTTCAGCCGTATGAATCTTATCAATCATGATACTTCCTTTTTCTCCTTGAATTTCGCTTGGTAAATAAGAGTTCGTTATTTTGGAATACATCACAATCGCATCTTTATCATCATATTTTAAGATGACGCTACCTTCACCATCCACACCCGAATCAAGCATAATGCCAGTTGCCTTCACTTCTTTTGGTTCACCAAATAATGTAATAAGTGGATACAAACAATAGACACCAAGGTCCATTAATGAACCGTTCGCAAACTCTGGATTGAAGGCATTAAGGACAATTCCTTCTTTGTATTTATCATAACGAGATGAATACTGACAATAGCTTGCAAAGTTTCTACGGATAGGACCAATTTTATGTAAATTATCTTGAATGACCTTGAAGTTTGGAAGTAATGTTGATTTCATTGCTTCCATTAATAGGGCGTTATGATCTTTTGCGGCTTGAATCATCCTCGCTACTTCGGTTGCATTAACAGCCAGTGGCTTTTCACATAACACATGCATTTTGTAAAAATAATATAGCTTGTTCTGCGTGATATGAATTGGGAGTAGCAATGTACACCGCATCAATTTCTTGACTAACTGCCATTTCTTTTAGGTTTGTAAATATTTTTGTTACTCCATATTTACTTGCAAATTCTTCTGCTCTACTAATCGTGCGAGAATAAACAGCAGTTAGTTTAGAATCTTCTACATCATTTGCTGCTTCAAGTAATCTTTCTGTAATCCAATTAGTACCGATTACGCCGAATCGAACCATTTATTCAACCTCATTCCTTTGTTTTATAAAACGAAGAGTTTTGTTTACTACACTTATGAAGCGTTTTTCATCGCCAATAGGATTTAATTTTCCCATAAAAAAACTTATATAGACATGGGGCCTACCAGTGAAATATTGGTGATAACCCAAATAGGGCTCATACTGTGAGTGATGGCTAAATTCTTGGCTGTGCCCCACCCAATAATGATCTCTGATCCGGCCATAGAAGGGACTGAATCAGAGGCTATTTTTTCTTTCCTGTATGGACTGTGTTATTTGTAATATGCAGTAAAGACCGCAATTCATAAAAGAAATAAATGCGGTCTTTACGATGTTTCCATATTTTTTAAAGTGTACTCTATTCGAGATTGGCATGTTTGCCGTACATTTTAGTAGAGTCTAAGCCTTTTTTTTCCATAAAACGCAAGATCAATGCATCGTAAAATATTATCATCGTTTGCTCAAAAAGTGATCCCATTGGTTGTATGGTCTTATATTCACTTTCAGATTGGTCTTTCGGTGATCCAGGCAATTTAATGATAATATCAGCTAATTTCCCAATCGTAGAGTTAGGGAAAATCGTTACAGCTGCGACTGTCCCACCTAAGCTTTTTGCTTTTTCAGCGATCGAAACCAAAGTTTTCGTTTCACCTGAACCTGAACCGATGATCAACAGATCATCTTTTTCTAAATTAGCTGTTACGGTTTCACCGACTACATAGGCATCGATCCCCATGTGCATCATTCGCATGGCAAAGGATTTGCCCATAAATCCAGATCTACCTGCACCAGCAACAAAGATTTTCTTGGATTCCAGAATCTTGTTAACCAACTTCTCTGCTTCTTCATCAGAAATTAAACCGACAGTCCGAGTTAATTCTTCAACGACTTCAGCTAAATATTGAGTAGTCTGCATAGTCGCAATTAACCTTGTTTAATCATTTCTTGCATTTTAGCTGCAACAGCTTTTTTATCGTCTTTGCCCGTAATACCGCCACCTACGATGACAAGATCTGGTTGTTCTTTAATCACTTCTGGAAGTGTTTCTAATTTGATTCCACCTGCAATAGCAGTTTTTGCATTTTTTACAACGCTCTTAATGGTTGCAAGGTCTTCGAAAGAGTTTTTTCCTACAGCTTGAAGGTCATAACCTGTGTGAACGCAGATATAATCTACTCCTAGTTCATCCAGTTCTTTCGCACGACCTTCAATGTCTTTAACTGCGATCATATCAGCAAGGATTTGTTTACCTTGTTTTTTTGCTTCTTCTACAGCACCTTTAATGGACTCGTCTTCAGCTGTACCAAGAATGGTGATGATGTCAGCGCCTGCTGCAGATGCTTGGCTAACTTCATATCCAGCTGCATCCATGATTTTAAGGTCAGCTAATACAGTTAAGTTAGGGAAGGCAGCTTTCACTTCCTTTACTGCTTTAAGGCCTTCATTAATCACAACCGGCGTGCCGATTTCTACAACATCTATATGATTTTCTACTTCTTTCACCAATTCAATGGCTCCTGGAATATCTACAAGATCTAATGCTAATTGTAATTTCATTTATTACTCGCTCCTTATATAATAGTATAATTGTGCCGTATAGCTTTCTTTTGCACAGTGTTATTGTATCCAATTGATAGCTATTTACTAACGGTATGATACTCAGTATACTGGGTATGTTACTAAATTAAAAGTATGCACTTTTTTATCATATAGTAACAAAAAGTATACTATGGGACATAATAAGGGTTGGAGGTGAAATGAATGCCGAATCTTGGGGAAAAAGTGTTTAATTGTGAAAAAGAATTGACTCTTTCGATTATTGGTGGAAAATGGAAAATGTTGGTATTGTGGCATCTAGGAAAAGAAGGAACCAAACGTTTTGGTGAACTAAAGGCCCTCATGCCGGGTATCACTCAAAGAATGCTTGTTAATCAATTGCGCGAACTTGAAGACCATTTGATTCTTCATCGTGAAGTCTATCCTGTCGTTCCACCAAAAGTTGAATACTCACTCACTGAGTATGGAAGAAGTCTGATGCCTATTCTGGATGCTATGTATGAATGGGGTAAAGATTATATTGAGAATGTATTGGAAAAAGAAACAGAAAACAAATCGTCTATTCAGTAGAAAAAAGAGTTTCTCCTAGGGGTTCGAAAAAGTGTTAAAAAGTTCATATACTAACAAACCACGGTTAGCTATCTTAATAAAGATGCTGTCCGTGTTTTTTTATATCTCTACGTATTTAAAAGGTTGAAAAAACACAACATTTAAACACAACATTTAATAAAAGAATCAGTTACTAAAAAGCCAAGGGCAGCGAATCTTGTATAATCGCTGTCCTTGGCTTTTCACTCTTGGTATTGGATTCAAGTTTATAGTATTATTTTTAACACTATGTTATACCAATGTATCTATATGTTAATAAAGTGCGTACTTTCAAAAGTATAACATACGTAATATACTGATTTTGCTCAAGTAATAGCGAGCTTAAAGAATACTACCAAACCTTAAGGGAATACTGCTACAAGCATGGTGAGATGAAGTGAAACTTCATTTAATAATTTATACATGTTGTTGCTTTTTACGAAAGGAGAGATCCGCATGGAAAGGTTCAAAACTAAGCAGCGAAAAGTTTGTGAAAGATGTCTAATCATCACCATAAATAATGAAACCTGTCCAAAATGTGGACATTCTCAATTAAGAGATATCATTATTACCGGACAAGCTGGGAGAAATAAACGAAACTTACATCCAAAAGTAGGATAACGCAATAGCGAAAATCCTTGTTGTTTTGTAGGGGAAACGAAGAAAATCAGACATTTTTCTATTTGAAAATGCTTTGAAAAAGTGGAGGAATGAAAAGTGGATTCTATGACGTTTGTCTTATTTGGGGCAACTGGGGATTTAGCTAAGCGAAAAATCTACCCTGCCTTGTTTAATTTATATTTGAATCAAAAATTACCAGATTCTTTTTTGATCATTGGTGTAGGAATAGACGAAATGTCTGATGTTGATTTTCAAAACCATGTAACAGACTCGCTATACACTTTTTCTAGACACTTGATAAATGATAAATCCGAAAAACAAGAGTTTGTAAAGGCATTTCGTTATTGCCAGTTAGATTTCACGAATGCTGAAGGGTATAAGAAGTTAGTTGAAGTCGTTCAACAAAATGAAAAAGACCAGAGTATTGAAGAGAATCGAATGTTTTATCTTTCTGTTGCTCCTGAATTCTTTGATGTAATTGCTTTAAACATAAAGGAGAGTGGCTTAGGTTCGACAAAGGGATGGAAACGATTGATTATCGAAAAACCATTTGGGTATGACTTAAAATCTGCTGAAGATTTAAACGAAAAATTAAGCAAAGCTTTTGAAGAAGATGAAATTTTCCGGATTGACCATTATCTCGGAAAACCAATGGTTCAAAACCTTGAAGCCTTGGAATTTGCCAATCCTGTGCTGCAATCACTTTGGAACAATCGGTTTATTGCCAATGTGCAAATTACGGCTAGTGAAACGGTTGGTGTAGAAGAGAGGGCTGGTTATTATGACCAAGCAGGCGCTATTCGTGATATGGTTCAAAATCATATGCTACAGCTGTTGATGATGACAGCCATGCATCTCCCAAAACAGATTAGTGCAAAAGATATCCGTAATGAGAAAAGAAAAGTTATGGAATCTCTGCGACCATTACAGAAAAATACTGTAGGTATCCACGTCGTTCGTGGCCAATATGGATCAGGTGAAATAAACGGTACACCAGTAGTCAGATACTTAGAAGAACCTGGCGTTGATGCTTCTTCTAAAAACGATACATTCGTCGCTGCTCGTCTATGGATTGATAATTCCTTCTGGGACGGGGTCCCATTCTATATCCGGACAGGAAAAAGAATGACGGAAAAATTAACGCGGATTGTGATTGAATTCAAAAACCCATTAAAGAATTTGTATACCAATGAAATCCAAAATGCTGAACCCAATCTATTAGTTATTAATGTAAGTCCTAATGAAGGTGTTTCGTTGCAGTTAAATAGTAAAAACCCGATAAATGGAAAATTAGAACCTATTGTTGTTGATTTTTCAGCGAGTAAAAAAGACGTGCCCGAAGCATATGAACTCTTAATATTTGATGCTCTGCGTGGAGATTCTACCTTCTTTGCTCATTGGAACGAAGTGAAATTATCTTGGAAATGGGTACAGCCTATTTTAGAGACATTTGAGGAAAATATTGTTCCACTTCATTCATATCAATCTGGCTCGATGGGACCAGAAGCTGCTCATCAATTATTGGAAGAGGATGGTTATAGATGGTGGTAAAAGAAAGATTATGATTATACTTTGAATCCAATACGCTATAGATGAAAAACTCAAAAAATATAGAAATACTCAAGGAGGATTAATGATGAAGGTCGGATTAATTGGATTAGGAAAAATGGGGCTAAACTTAGGAAAGAACTTAATTGACCATAAACATGATGTAGTAGCATTTGATCTAAATACAAATGCTGTTGAAGAAATAAAGAAATACGGGGCTGAAGGTACATCTAGCTTACAAGATCTTGTTCAATCAATAGAAAAGCCACGAGTTTTTTGGATTATGGTTCCACACTCCGTTGTTGATTCCGTTATTAGTGAGATAACACCATTTCTGAGTGAGGGAGATATCGTGGTTGAAGCTGGTAATTCTCACTATAAGGAATCCATTCGTCGATACAACCAGCTAAAGGAAGTGGGAGTGAGCTTTATGGATGCCGGCACATCCGGGGGTATGGAAGGTGCTCGGGATGGAGCTTGTTATATGATTGGGGGAGAGCCTGAAGCATGGAGCATTGTCGAGCCCATTTTTCGAGATACAGCTGTCGAAAATGGGTATTTATATGCTGGAAAAGCAGGTAGTGGTCACTTCCTAAAAATGATTCACAATGGAATTGAATACGGAATGATGGCTGCGATTGGAGAAGGATTTGAAGTATTAGAAAAAAGTGAATTCGATTTTGATTATGAAAAGGTAGCAAAAGTTTGGAATAATGGTTCGGTTATTCGTTCTTGGCTCATGGATTTAACAGAACGCGCGTTTTCTAAAGATGCAAAATTAGATGAAATTAAAGGCATTATGCATTCATCTGGTGAAGGGAAATGGACAGTTGAAACAGCATTGGATCTTCAAGCTGCTACCCCTGTTATCGCTATGTCTTTATTAATGCGTTATTGTTCCTTAGACAATGATACCTTTACAGGTAAAGTGGTTGCTGCTTTGCGAAACGAATTTGGTGGACATGCTGTGGAAAAAAAATAAGAATAGAAGCAAATATAAAGGAGAAATTTATATGACCATTTCATTTGACATTTCGAACGCATTATCATTTATGAAAGAGAGTGAAGTAGATCATTTAAGTGAATTTGTACGAGTTGCTCATGGTTATCTTCATGAAAAGAAAGGTCCCGGATCGAATTATCTTGGTTGGGTTGATTTACCGTTAAACTATGATAAAGATGAATTTGTGCGCATTAAGCAAGCTGCAAAGAGAATTCAAAATCAATCAGATGCTTTGATTGTCATTGGCATCGGTGGTTCGTATTTGGGTGCAAGATCAGCTATAGAAGCTTTGTCCCATAGCTTTCATAACCAAATGAACGATAAGACAAAAGTGTATTTTGCCGGTCACAATATCAGTTCTACTTATATATCTCATTTATTTGAACTATTAGAGGGGAAAGATATCTCTGTTAACGTCATTTCCAAATCAGGAACAACGACAGAGCCGGCCCTTGCTTTCCGTATTTTTCGTGACTATATGGAGAAAAAATACGGAAAAGAAGAGGCGAGAAAACGTATTTTTGCCACTACAGATCAGGAAAAAGGCGTATTAAAAAAGCTCGCGGACAAAGAAGGATATGAAACGTTTGTTATTCCGGATGATGTAGGTGGAAGGTATTCTGTGCTAACAGCAGTTGGTCTCTTACCAATTGCCGTAGCAGGACTTGATATTGATCATATGATGGAAGGGGCAGCAGCAGCAGCCCGTAAATACAACAATCCTGATTTATTGACAAATGAGAGCTATCAGTATGCTGCAGTCCGAAATGTACTCTACAATAAGGGAAAAGCAATTGAAGTGCTTGTTAACTATGAGCCCTCCCTTCACTACGTATCGGAATGGTGGAAGCAGCTGTTTGGGGAAAGTGAAGGAAAAGATCAAAAGGGGTTATTCCCTGCTTCCGTCGATTTTTCAACGGATTTGCATTCCATGGGGCAATATGTACAAGAAGGTCGACGTAACCTTTTAGAAACGGTTTTACAGATTAAGAAACCTCGAATTGAAGTGACTATTCAGGAGGATCCAGAAAATATTGATGGATTAAACTTCCTGGCCGGTAAGACGATGGATGAAGTCAACAAAAGTGCATTTCAGGGTACCCTTATGGCCCATATAGACGGAGAAGTACCTAATCTCGTGATTGAACTGGATGAAATGAATGAATACACTTACGGTGAGATGGTTTACTTTTTTGAGAAGGCATGTGGGATTAGTGGCCATCTATTAGGAGTTAACCCATTTGACCAGCCTGGAGTCGAAGCATACAAGAAGAATATGTTTGCTTTACTTGACAAACCTGGTTTTGAAGCAGAAAAAGCTACTCTCATGGAGCGTTTATCAAAATAATTATATCTGATTGGTTTTGTATTAATAAAAAGATTGTTACCAAAAACCATATTTTTTGTAACAACGTTAATTAGAAATTCTGATGCTTGATTTTATTAGTTTTATAGGTTACCAAAAATAATTACCAAAAGTTTTACCAAATACTTTTACAAAAATGAAGTCTCTTGTACAATAAGATTATTAAATTGTGCAGGGGGCTTCTTTATGATAATCGGTTATGCCCGAGTTTCTACAGTTGACCAAAATTTAGACCGACAAATTAGATTACTTTCTGAGTATGGTTGTGAAAAAATGGTTCAAGAGAAATTTACTGGGACTATAAAGGATAGAGATGGACTTAATTCATTGTTAGATGTAATAAGGGAAGGTGATACCGTTGTAGTAGAAAGTATTTCACGCTTAGGGAGAAGAACACTTGATATTCTTTCTATTATTCAGCAATTCGAGGATACAGATGTAAAGTTCGTTTCTATTAAAGAGAACATGGATACAAGAACATCAACGGGAAAAGCCATGTTTCAAATGATGTGTGTCATCGCAGAGTTAGAAAGAAATTTAATTGTAGAAAGAGTTAAAGAAGGATTAGAAGCAAGTAAGAAAAGAGGAAAAAAACTTGGAAGACCTAAAGTGGATCAAGGGAAAATTGAAATAGCTTTGAGGATGTATGACAGCAAAGAATACTCGGTAAAAGAAATTGTAGAAGGTACAGGACTTTCACAGGGATCATTATATCGAGCGATTAATAAAAGGAAACTAGAAAAAACGAATTAATAACTTGTTAGATTTTTAGGGAATAATGTGACGGACTAGGGCAGCTATCCTGTCACTGCCCTAACTTACTGTGAATGGAGTTGGTAATTTGGCATCTATAGAACGTACGGCTTACCCCAGATTTAAAAAACGTCCTACTTCAAAAGAACTTCGTGATGTTTACTCCCCTACATCCGAAGAAAATCAATTTGCACATAAAGCTGCCAGAGGACCAGTTTCAGTTCTAAGTTTACTAGTTATGTTAAAATCTTTCCAACGTCTTGGTTATTTCCCTCGGCCGAAAGATATTCCTGTAGAGATTGTGATTCATATTCGGACTTGTTTGAATCTATCTACTAGTGTTGAACCGAATTACAATAGTAAATCAATTTACCGACATCAAAAAGCAATAAGAGAATACCTCAATGTACGTCCTTATGGAAAAGAAGTATTACATATTGCAACTACTTCAATTTATAAGGCCACTCAGGTAATGGACAATCCAGCTGATCTTATAAACGTATCCATTGAAGTATTAATAAAAGAAAGATGTGAGTTACCTGCTTTTAGTACATTAGATCGATTGGCTCGCCGTATAAGAACCTTAGTGAATCACCAGCTGTTTAATTCATTATTTTCAAAACTGACTCCTGAAGTTAAGCAAAAATTAGACCAATTACTTGTTACTACAGATGATAAACGGACTTCTGAATATAACTTTTTAAAAGAAGTTCCAAAAAGCGCAACACTTTCTCATATGAAGGAAATACAAAATAAATTACACTGGTTAACTAATTTTATAGGAGAAATTGATAGCTTACTAGAGGATATTCCAAATTCAAAAATTAAGCACTTCGCTTTAGAAGCAAAAGCGCTTGATGTATCTGAATTAAAAGACTTTAATTTGCCTAAGAGATATACACTGTTACTTTGTATGACTTATCGCTCAAAAATTTCAGCTATTGATAGTCTGGTAGAGATGTTTCTCAAAAGAGTCAGAACTATACATAATAAAGGAAAAGAGGAGCTTGAACTTTTTCGAGAAAAACATAGGTCAAAAACTGAAAATCTCATCTCTGTTTTGGCAGAAGTCTTGGATATCACAAGTATAAATGAGGACGATACCTTGACCGGTCCAAAAATAAAGGAGATATTGGGAAAAAGAGGTGGTATCGACTCATTAAAAGAAGATTGCGAATCCATTTCATCATATAATGGCAATAACTACCTTCCTCTTTTATGGAAATTCTATAAAAGTCACAGGAAAACTCTTTTTAGATTGATTAGTATGATTGAAATTGATTCAACCACTCAGGATCAATCACTTTTAGAAGCCTTGCGATTTTTACGTGATCATGAGAACCGAAAAATTGAAAATCTACAAATAGATTTTGATCTTTCATTTGCTAGTGAACAGTGGAAAAAAACGATTTATGTTCCTAAAGAAAATAATTTAATACATCGTAAACACCTTGAGATCTGTATTTTTTCCTATCTTGCGAGCGAGTTAAAAACGGGGGATCTTTGTGTGAAGGGATCAGAAAATTTCGCCGATTACCGTGAACAGCTCCTTTCTTGGGATGAGTGTAAGCCTATGGTAGCTGAATACTGTAAAGAACTCGGTTTTTCTTCAAATTCAGAAGATTTTGTTCAACAATTAAAGCACTGGCTAGAAGATACTGCACAAAAAGTAGATATAAGCTACCCAGATAACGGCCAAGTAATCATTAATGAAAATGGAGAACCCACGTTGAGAAAAATAATGAGAAAAGAACAACCTCAGACAAGTAAGGCGTTAGAGGCAGTCATTTCTCAACGGTTACCTGAACGAAATGTTTTAGATATTCTTTGTAATGTTGCACATTGGACAAAATGGACAAGGCATTTCGGACCATTATCTGGTTCAGATCCTAAGCTTGAAAATGCAATGGAACGTTATATCATTACTTCTTTTGGGTACGGATGTAATTTAGGACCAACACAGACTTCTAAGCATATGAAAAAGTTAGTAACCCCACACATGATTTCATTTGTAAATCGGCGACATATTAATGCATCTAAAATCGACGAAGCTATTCGTGATATTTTAAATCAATACAATCAATTTAGTTTACCTAAACTATGGGGTGATGGAAAATCGGCTGCTGCGGATGGAACAAAATTTGATCTCTATGAAGAAAACTTAATCTCTGAATACCACATAAGATATGGAGGTTATGGGGGGATTGCGTATCACCATGTTTCAGATACTTATATTGCACTCTTTAGCCACTTCATTCCTTGTGGGGTGTGGGAAGCAGTTTATATTATTGATGGTTTGCTAAAAAATAAATCAGACATTCAGCCCAATACATTACATGCTGATACTCAGGGTCAATCGACGCCTGTTTTTGCACTTGCACATTTATTGGGGATTAATTTAATGCCTCGTATTCGAAATTGGAAGGATTTAAAATTTTACAAGGCTGATAAGGACACACAATATCACCACATTGACCAATTGTTTAGTGATACCGTTGACTGGGAACTAATTGAAACACACTGGCAAGATCTGCTCCAAGTAGTTCTTTCTATCAAAGCCGGGAAAATATTACCTTCTACACTACTTAGAAAACTAAGTAACTATAGTAGAAAAAACAGATTATATCAAGCTTTTAGGGAATTAGGAAGGATTATAAGAACTGTATTTTTGCTTAAATATATATCTGATATAAAACTAAGAGAGCAAATTGGTGCTAGTACAAACAAAGTCGAAGCATATAACGGATTTTCTAAGTGGTTATTTTTTGGTGGCGATGGCATCATTTCAGAAAATGATCCAGAAGAACAAGAAAAGCGAATTAAATATAATGATTTAGTTGCCAACGCAGTAATATTCCAAAATGTATGTGACATAACACTTATTTTGTGGGAACTTTCTAAGGAAGGCTATGTATTTTCAAAAGAAGATATTGTCATGCTTAGCCCATATTTGACTAGGCATATAAAACGTTTCGGAGACTATATGATCGATTTAGAAAATGTCCCACAACCAATCGAGGGAGATATTCCTGTATAGTATATAAACGGGAAAAAGCAAAAAGGGTTGCAGATGGGAATTTATTCCATACTATGACCCTTTTTTACACGTATCTCGGTCGTACCCCAAATATAAATTAAGCATATCACAGAATGAAATCGGAAATAGCCTAAAAAACACTTGCGACATTCTATGCGAATGCGCAAGTGCTTCCTACTCTACCTATGTAACTAAACATATTCTATCTTTATCCATCCACAATGGTAATTTCTACTGTTCTTCTTCCCCACTTGAAAGCTTCATCCTTCGTTGGAACATGGATATCTATTTTATTCCCATTTATAACACCACCAGTATCACCTGCAACGGCATATCCATAGCCTTCTACATACACTTTTGAACCAAGTGGGATTATATTTGGGTCAACAGCAATTACTTTTGCTTTCGGATTTTCTCTTAAATTAATACCTGTTGCAGTAATACCTGAACATCCCGCGCAATATGCTGTGTATGCAGTTGCTTCAACAGAAAACGTTCTACCATTAGGAACTTCTGCTTCCACTGCTACTTCATTTTCTTTCGTTTCCACAGATTCTAACACTTCCTGATTTTCTTTGCCTTCATTAGGTTTTGTACTTGCCAACGTTTTCAACGTTTCAGATTTTTCCTCAGAGTCTATATTGGTATTCGATATTTTCTTCTCTGTTGTTCCATTTACAACAAGTTCCTGACCAGGGTTTATTCTATTAGAGCTGAGATTGTCCCAGGCATTTAGATTCGCCACTGTTCCGTCATGAACCTGTGCTTTACTAATAACGTTTAATGTATCTCCCTGTTTAACAGCGTAATATTCTAATTCTTTCTCTTCATTGAGCTTCAAAATTTGTTCAGGAAAAATTAAATCAGAATCCAAATTATTTATATCCATTAACGACTCCACAGTCGTATGATTATTCTCTGCTATCGTCCAGAGGTTGTCTCCAGTTTTTACTTCATATTTATCTGCTGATACCGTTGTGGCAGAAATGCCTATAATAATTAATCCTACAATTAGAGCTACTAACTTTTTCATTATGTAGTCCCCCTTTAATTATTGACAAGCTAATCGTACCACGGTATCACTGGATTGTTTTTTACAGCTTGTTTAAGAGTGTATGTCCTATATTACAATTTAATCATAATTGGTTTAATCGGTTCTATTTACTTCATTTCGCGCATAGACTTATAATTAGAGGATTTTGGTTTCTACTAAAATCGACAAAATATCAAATAATTCTAGAATTGACTTTCATAGATAAATTATTTTGAAAAAGGAAAAACAACTTACCTTCTTTCCTATTATTAAATTTTCCTTGATTTTATCTTGTATGTCTTTTATAAATAGTATTTTATATGGCATTAAAATGAATTTTCGATGAATGATAGGCGACTTTTCAATTTAGTCAAGTTCATTTATAATGTCCTTAGGGAGGTGACAATATGGAACAGAAAACGATTTTAAATGAAATTCTAGGTGCATTAAATCAACATTCAGTTCATGTTGATAATAAATTCGATCAGTTGAGAAATGATTTAGAGTCAAAAATGGACAACATGAGAAATGACCTAGAATCGAAAATGGATAACATGAGAAATGATATGGGAAACTTAGAACAAAAAATGGACAAAGGTTTTAGTCGTTTAGGAAAAAAGGTTGATGGAATACGTGTGGAATTAACAGAAACCAAGGAAACCACCGATTATGTATTAAGTAGAACCCTACAGCACGATAAGAAGCTTCGCCAGCTTTCCGAGCAGCAAAAGTAATTCCCCAAGCTGCATTATCTCAAAATACTTCAATACAAAAAGAGATATGACCGGAAATCATATCTCTTTTTAATCTACAACTATATAATTACTGACCCTGGAACACGGGTTTTCTTTTCTCGGTAAAGGCTTGAATTCCTTCCTGAACGTCTTTCGTTCCAAAACAATTTTTAATGGAAGCATACTCTTGCTTTAGAATCGTCCTTAAATCTGATTCTGGGCTTGCGGCTAGCAATCTTTTAGATAATGTCATTGCAACTGGTGGTCCTTCCGCGAGTTCACTTGCAAAAGCCATCACCCGTTCCTGAAATTCTTCATCTGGGAATATTCCGTTAACTAAACCAATCTGTTCTGCTTCTTCTGGATATATGTCCCTGCCTGTATAGATCAATTCTGTTGCTTTACCCTGCCCTACTAAACGTGGTAAAAAATAGGACATTCCCGCATCAGGGCTTAAGCCACGGCGAATATACCCAGTTGTTACCCTTGTATCTGCTGACATAAAGCGTAAATCACAGGCAAGGGCAAGAGCAAGTCCTGCACCAGCAGCAATCCCATTGATTGCTGCAATGACTGGTTTATCACAATCAACAATGCCTAATGCTTGATGACCAACCCAACCGAGGTCGTCTAAGCTTTCGTGACGTGATAAAGTAGATGGATTTTTTTTCGCATAATCTGATAGGTCAAGACCTGCACAAAAACCTCGTCCACTCCCTGTAATTACAATGACACGAACCCCATCATCAGCCGAAGCCTCCGTAATTGCCTGAATGATCTCATTACTAAGTGTATCATTGACCGCATTGAGACGCTCAGGTCTATTAAGTGTCAACGTACGGACTCCATTCTGTGTATTTACAATAATATGTTCCATTTAAGTTCCTCCTCAACGGATTGCTTTTTGTATGTTACCTTTCAAATCCCTTCATGTTCTATCGTTACTAACGAATTGTTCACTGATTTGATATATATGAATTTGCCAGTCTACTTTTTGCTTCCGTATACTCTTCATAGAGCTTATCTATGTATTGTGCTGCACTAGTTACTTCTTTTATAGTACCAATACCTTGTCCACTTCCCCAAATGTCTTTCCACGGCTTCACAGACTTTTCTCCAAAATTCATCGTAGACGGATCGCTTTCTGGTAGATTATCCGGATCCAATCCAGCTGCTCTAATAGAGGATTTCAAATAATTTCCGTGGACACCAGTGAAAAGACTGCTATAAATAATATCATCTGAATTACTGTCAACGATTGCCTGCTTGTAAGTTTCAGAAGCACGTGCTTCATGTGTTGCAATAAAAGGTGAACCAATATATGCGAAATCAGCTCCCATCGCTTGGGCAGCTAAGACTGCTCCTCCTGTAGAAATGGATCCAGATAATGCAAGCGGACCGTTGAACCATTGTCTAATCTCTTGAATCAAAGCAAACGGACTCTTCACACCAGCGTGTCCACCTGCACCAGTTGCAACAGCAATTAAGCCATCTGCACCTTTGTCAATTGCTTTGTGTGCGAAAGTGTTATTAATGACGTCATGGAGAACCATTCCCCCATAGCTATGTGCTGCATCAAATATTTCTTCACGGGCACCTAAGGATGTAATGATTATCGGAACCTTGTACTTCACACATAATTCCATATCATGTTCCAATCGTTCATTTGACCTGTGTACAATTTGATTAATCGCAAATGGCGCTGCGGGACGGTCTGGATTTTTTTCATTGTAATCTGCAAGCGCTTCCGTAATTTCTGACAACCATTCGTCAAGTAAGGAGGCTGGTCTAGCATTAAGTGCAGGCATTGATCCAACAATTCCTGCCTTACATTGCTCAATCACTAGCTTCGGATTACTAACAATAAATAATGGTGAACCAATTACAGGCATACGTAAATTCTGAATTATTGACATTTGTTATTCCTCCATTCAATGTATGTTAGACGTATCATTCCTCCAAAAAGAGTAGACGAGCAGAGGAAGAAATAATGGTATCTAACTTTTTCATATCACTACTCTATTTAAAATTTTCCAATTAATTAAAATATAACATGTATAATATGATTTGTATACTCATGCTTATGTTCATACATTTTTATCGTTAAGCTTTTTCGTATTCTTCCGCTTTTTTGGACCTGACGGCGAGTTGCTCGGGAAACATCGGAATTTAAAACCAACTGCATCTGAAAGACTGATCTGGGGTGAAGGTGATGGAAGTACGATGCCAGTCATTGATACACCTTTTGGCAAAATTGGTGCACTGATTTGTTGGGAGAATTATATGCCTCTCGCTCGAGCAAATATGTATGCAAAAGGGGTTCAGATTTATCTAGCCCCAACAGCTGATGCAAGAGATTCCTAGCAATCTACGCTTCGCCACATTGCGATGGATGGTCGCTGTTCTGTTATTGGTGTTAACCAATATGTAACAAAGTCTATGTATCCGAGTGATTTGGCATGTTATACTGAACTTGAAACATCACCAGAAGAAATGTGCCGCGGGGGAAGTGCGATTGTGAACCCATTAGGAGAATATGAAGTCGAACCAAGTTAGGGAAAGGAAGACATTCTTATAACAGAACTCGATTTGGATCAGATCACATGTGCAAAGTTTGATTTTAACCCAGTTGGGCACTATGCTCGTAATGATGTGTTTACGCTTCAAGTAAATAAAAATAAACAAAAACCGAGGGTGGAAATATGATTTGGATTGCAACAATCGTCATTGTAATAACGCTTGTCATCGCATTAATAGCTACTATTTACATCTTGAGGAATGAAGAAAATAAAGCAAATAAGTATGCAGACCATGACAATTTAGCTGAAATTGAATTAAAGCGTTCACATGAATATGAAACAAAATCCTTAACGAAAAACGTAAAAAATTTACTATGGATTTATGCCATTGTAATCGTCTTGTCGTTCGTAGCTTTAGCTATTTACATTTATCAGTTATGAACATCTAGGGGGACGGCTGGGAGTCAGTCCCCTACTGAAGCTTCCATTCTTGCATTGCTATATACATTCCCTTGTTAATTCTTGCTACTTGTTATCTTCTCTAAGTAAGAATGAATCTCTTGTTTACTCTTTAAGACGATAATCTCTTTGTTTGTACCTCGTTTCTGGAAAGACTGGAATCGTTCCTCCATTTTTTTCTTACGCGGATAATAAGTCGTCCAAATAAATTTTATGAAAGCCCAATCTAACTTTTCCTTGCATCCTTTACCCATATCGGATCGTGTTCTCCCTCTATTTTTTACGTATCTCTTCACAACACGATATAAACAAACATGGAGTGGTAGTTCCAAATAGATTATCGTATCGGCATGTTCTGCACGTATCTCGAATGTATTATTGTAATTCCCTTCAATAATCCATTGATTTTGATTAACGATATTCTGTTGTGCTTTTGAGAATTCTTCTAATGAAGCTTCTACCCAATTTGGCTTCCAATATAAAGAATCTAAATGATAAACATTTAGATGTAATAGCTTCCCTAATTTCCGAGCAAAGGTTGACTTCCCCACACCTGCTGATATTCCAATAACCATAATTCGATTCATCTCTAACACCTTCCTACACTAATGTCTCTAGCCTGGTACCTTTCTTCTAATCTAGTCTTTTACAGTGAGCATTTTATAATAGGTAAAGACAATCGTAGTTAGACCAATCGTAAAAAGGATGCTACCTATAGCGAAGAAATTATTCGTATTTGCTTTTAACTTAAATTCGTATAAGGAAGAGTCTGCATAATCACCTTGTGCTACGAGCCAACTATCCGCTAGAGCTGTACCTAAATTGGGACTGAAAAAAAGCGATAGTAATCCCAATACACCTAGTAAAGAACCTAAAGTCAGTAACCCTTTTAACTTTTCGTTTTCCATACCTACTCTACCCCCATTGATTTATCTTTATCCTATTCTAACATAAAATTCCAACAATTTTATTCGAGTAATTCCTTTATTTAATGAAGCAACTTCATACACGAAGAAACCGATTGAGTTAATAAAATCAATCGGCTTTGCAATTAAGATTTCAATCTGACATGCGTTGAGGAAGTGATTAGTTAAGAAGTTTTCACACTCGGTTTATTTAAATCCAAACTATCTAAAATCTTTGCCTTGTACTCTACTAATTGTTTACTTCCTCTGTCACGCGGGTGGGGTTCCTTAATTTCTATTTCTTTATCTATTTTACCAGGTTGTCCCCGCAAGATAATGATTCGATTACATAAATAGATCGCTTCATCAATATCATGTGTAACCAAAATAATGGTTGATTGATATGTTTTCCATATATTAAGTAATAAATCCTGTAACTGCATTTTAGTGAATGCGTCAAGTGCACTGAATGGCTCATCTAATAAAAGGATTTCCGGAGATGTAACCAAAGCTCTAGCAATAGCTACTCGTTGGGCCATTCCACCAGAAAGTTGTCTTGGATAAAGCTCACCACACTCTTTCAATCCAACATGTTCTAAGTATTGCTTTGCACGGATAATCTTATCCTGTTTATTCCCTTTTAACCCAAAGGTGATATTATCCAATACGGTTAGCCAAGGAAATAATCTTGATTCTTGGAATATAAATCCTGTCGTGTCACGAATCTCTTTCGTCGTATTTCCATTAATTGCAATTTCACCGTTATAGCTACTATCCAATCCGGAAATGGCACGTAATAATGTACTTTTCCCACAACCACTTGTTCCAAGAATACCAATAATTTCACCAGGCTGGGCAGAAAAAGAGATATTGCTCACTGCTTGCTTCCCATCAAATGATCGACTTATGTTTCTTAATTCCAGGCTCATCTTACAGATCCTCCCTAATTATGATTTAATAAGACTGTCTTGCCATTGTAATGTTCGTTTTTCAACTAGTTTCAGAACCCAATCTGATAATTTTCCGATAATCGCAAATAAAATAATACTTGCTATGATTATTTCAGGAGAAAGTGTATTTTGACCAAGCACAAGCAGGTAACCTAATCCTTGACTGGCACCCATCAACTCAGCAGCAACAACAAACATCCAGCCTAAGCCAAGTCCACTACGTAAACCGACAAGAAAAGAAGGTAAGGAGGCTGGTAAAATTACTTTTCTTATTAAATGAAACGTATTTAAGCCATACATTTTACCAACTTCGATTAATTTTCGGTCTACGCCCATAATTCCACTAACAATATTTAAGTAAACTGGGAAGAACACTCCAACAGCAATCATCGTTATTTTTGATGGTTCTCCAATCCCCATCCATAGTATAAATAATGGAACCCAGGCAAGGGATGGAATCGACCTGAAGGCCTGTATCATCGGATCAAATATCTGTTCCGCCTTTTTATAAAATCCAACAAAAGAGCCTAGAATAATTGCAACAATTGTGCCTAAAGCAAATCCTGCAAAGACACGGAATGTCGTAACACCAATATGCGTCCACAATGTCCCATCCTGAGCCATTTCCCTAATTGTTTCTATAATGGTTGTTGGTGCAGGGAGCTGATAAGCAGGAAACACACCCATTCTACTTAAAATCTCCCAAACGATAACAAGTAAGATAGGCAACACGCTTCCTAAAATAATGACCTTCCCACCACTGAAGTCCGTCTTTACCTGTCTTATTTTCTTTCCACGTGTTCGATTTGTAACAAGAGCGGATGATGCGATTTCCCCTTCATGCTTTGCCATTTTACTCTCTCCTCCAAACGTAACTATTCATTCTCAATTGTTTCTTCCGCGAAAGACGCTTCAATAAGTTCCGAAGTAAGTTCCTCGATATCAACTTCCCTATCAATAACGTCACCTTCCTGCAAAACCTTACCAGCTTCTACTATTGCATCATGGTGAACGTTACTTGGGACTGGTTCAGAGAAGTCATTACGTTCCAATTGTTTCTTGGCAACGTCTAGTTCAATACTTGCTTCCTCTGATAAGAGTTCTGCTGCTTCTTCTGGATGTTCGATGATCCATTGTCTTGCTTTTTCATAAACTTCAATCACACGATTGACATAGTCAGGGTAATTTTCAGCAAATTCTTCCCTTACATTTAAAAATCCGTATGTATTAAAGTCTATATTACGATAAAATAAATTAGCATCTGACTCTAGCTCTAATCTTGCCATATGTGGATCAAGCCCTGCCCATGCATCAACAGATTCAGATGTTAATGCTGTTGCTCCGTCTCCGTGCTGTAGGTTTACAATCTCTACATCGTCAGGTGACACACCTTCTGCATGTAATGAACGAAGTAAAAAGATATATGGATCCGTACCTATTGTTGCTGCAATCTTTTTCCCTTCTAAATCTTTAACCGTTTCAATTCCGGAATCTGGATTTGCTACAAGTGCTGTCCATTCTGGCTTAGAATAGATATACACATTTTTAATTGGTGCACCATTTGCTTTTGACATGAATGCAGCTGCACCAGCAGATGAGCCAAAATCTACACTATCACTGTTCAAAAATTCCAAGGCTTTATTACTTCCTTGACTTAATACCCACTCTATTTCGATTCCATCCTCGCTAAATTCCTCTTCCACCCAACCAAATTTCTTTAAAACTAAACTTGTAGGCGAATAATATGCATAATCAAGTCTTATTTTTTCTGGCTTCCCATCTGAACTTTCTGAAGAGCAGCCTGCTAGTATTAACATAAATCCAATAATCCCAATTACTAAATACGTTAATCTTTTCATTTTTCAATCCTCCTAAAATCGATATTGTCATCATTCACATAGCCCTTTAATCCCTATCCATTCATCGTATTTACCTTCCTTCTTCATTTAATCATCCCCATACAAAAACCCCCTTCATAAGAAGAGGGTTTATATTTCTATCTCTTCTTATCTCTCAGGATATTCTCCTGCAGGAATTAGCACCTTATTAAGCAATTTGAAAACTGCTTAATAGGTTGCCGGGCATCATCGGACCAGTCCCTCCGCCACTCTTGATAAGAAAATATTAAATTATTTGTTATTTTCATAATATTATGTTGAATATTATCATGGTGTTTTATTATTGTCAATACTTTTTATGGAAAAACAAAAAAGGTTTGTAACTTTATTTATGGACAAGAAATACCTCCTATTACGCATCGATCAGTTATAATATTCAATCAACCAACAATCTCGATATTCTCCTTCATGAAGCTCGTGGTTTGGAAGTATTCTAACCTTTTTAAATCCACATTTTTCATAGCATCTTATGGCCCATGTATTCCAGGTTTGTGGGTCCATCACTACTCGTTCTGCTTCCTTATGCTCGATTAAAAATGTAACCATTGATGAAACAAGTAGTGTTCCAATCCCCTTATTCCAATAACTTACTTCACCTATAAATTGGTCCATACCATAAATCGTTGCATCCTGGTATCCGTATTCTTTTTTTGTTTCATCATCTAAAGGGTAAAATTGGATATACCCTATTTCTTTACCATCAAACTCTACTACACATTTAACTTCATCATCATCAGAATCATAAAAAGCTTTATTAACTTTGTCTAAATCAAAAGGGTTATCCCTTCCTTCATAAAACGCAAGAACGGAAGGATCGGAAAGCCACTTTACTAATAAATAGTTATCCTTCACTTGTAATCTCCGGACTTTCAACTGTCCATTTTGGAACAACATAGCATCCCCACTTTCAGAACAAATAACAGAATGAATGTACCACCTACCAATAACTTGATCTAACGCTTCTACTCAAGTTAATGCAATTTTAACATAATCCCATCACTTTCCTTCATGAAAAATAATCATTTACTGAAATATCTTTTAAATGCAAGGATTGTTACAACGGAGGATGAGAAGAAATTCCTTGGTGTCATGTTTTTCCTATCTATTTAAAAATTATTCTTGACAACAAAAAACATTAAGCGTATCTTAGATATAATTTAATATTTAAAAATTTCTTATCTAGAGAGGTGGAGGGACTGGCCCTTTGAAGCCTCGGCAGCGGACTTATATAGTACTGTGCCAATTCCAGGAGCAAGAGCTTAGAAGATAAGAAGAGCGGATGTGTACATCTAACCCTCTTCTTATCATTGAAGAGGTTTTTTTGTATTTACAAAACGATAAAGAGGTGGATTAAATGTCAAATGTACAAACAGCTAATGAACTAACTAAAGCAATTGAAGTATTGAAAGAAAAACAATGGGTCGATTTAACGCATACGTTTGGACCTGAATCTCCACATTTTTCAGCATTTGATGATGCGGAGTTCAAGACACTTTTCACACACGAGGATGGATTTTTTGCACAACGATTTACATTTCCTGGACAATACGGGACACATATCGATGCACCCATTCACTTTGTTCGTGATCAAAGGTATTTAGAGGAACTAGGTTTAAAAGAACTTGTATTACCACTTGTCGTTATTGATAAATCGAAGGAAGCAGATGCCAACAATGATTTCAGCATTTCTGTAGCTGATATTTTAGACTTTGAAACAGAGCATGGCAAAATTGAGTCCGGTACTTTTGTTGCCTTACGTACAGATTGGAGTAAACGTTGGGCTGATAAAGCGTCCTTTGAGAACAAGGATAAAAACGGAGATAGTCATGTACCTGGTTGGGGAATTGATGCGTTAACATTTTTATTCGAGGAAAGAAAGATTAAAGCCGTTGGTCATGAAACATTTGATACGGATTCGGCAAGTGATTTTCGTAAAAACGGGTCACTAATTGGTGAGTATTATGTTTTGGAACAAGATACATACCAAATTGAGTTGTTAACGAATTTAGATCAACTCCCACCAAAAGGTTCAGTAATTTTTAATATCGTTCCAAAACCAGAAAGAGCAACAGGATTTCCAGTAAGATCATTCGCAATATTACCTTGATAAAAAAATAAGAAAGAGGGATTTATAATGACAAAAACATTAGTTAAAGCACCATTTAAAGCTGATCATGTAGGAAGTTTACTCAGGCCAGACAATTTACATCAAGCGAGAAAAGATTTTAAGGAAGGGAAAATTACAGCTTTAGAATTACGAGAAGTAGAAACACAAGAAATTAAACGAATTGTTGATAAACAAATTGAAATCGGCCTCAGGGCAGTTACGGATGGGGAATTTAGACGCAGATTTTGGCATACTGATTTCATGGAGCATTTAAATGGTGTAGAAGGCTATATGCCAGAAAATGGTTATAAATTTGTGGGCGTTGAAACAGAAGCATATGATGTGCGTGTCACTGGTAAAATTTCTTTTAATCCTGACCATCCACACCTAAACGATTTTATCGAGTTAAAAGAAATCGTCGGTGACCGGGCAGTTGCAAAAATGACGATTCCTAGTCCAAATCAATTTTTCAATGCTGGCATCCGCAATGAGGAAATTTATCCCGACATTGAAGATTTTGCCAAAGATATTATCCAAGCCTATCGCGACGCAATCCTGGCATTCTATGATGCTGGTTGCCGTTATCTGCAGCTAGATGATGTGTATATTGCAGGACTTTGTGCACCAGAGCTACCATTTGCGAAAAGTGACTTAGAAAGAGATAAATTGATAGACCTTGCTTTACGTGTAGTCAACGGTGTGTTGGATGGGAAACCAGAAGACCTAACTGTTACGACACACCTTTGCCGTGGAAACTATCAATCTACTCATGCGTTTGAAGGGCCATATGACCGAATTGCTCCTAACTTCTTAGCGAAGGAAAAGGTAGACGGGTTTTTCTTAGAATATGATGATGAACGATCCGGTGGTTTCAAACCTTTAGAACATATCCCGGCTGATGGAGCCCAAGTAGTACTAGGTGTCTTCACATCTAAAAGTGGCGAAATAGAAGATAAAGAATCGATCAAAGCCCGTGTCGAGGAAGCTTCAAAATATGTAGCCTTAGACCAACTTTGCATTAGCCCCCAATGCGGTTTTGCTTCTACGCATCACGGAAATATTTTAACAGAAGAGGAGCAATGGGCAAAATTGAAATTTATTGTAGATGTATCGAAAGAAATTTGGGGATAAAGTTTTTTTTCGTAACGATAGACGGTGCAACTGAGCTGGACTCCTCCATCTGACAAGAGATAAAATAACTAGAAAGCGGACAGCACAACCAAATCTGCTGTTCGCTTGTTTATTTTGCTTAAGTCCTATACATCATTTTTAGATGGACTAAAGAAGCACTGCATCCGTTCACGTGCTTATTCATTAGTTATATCTGAAAGAACTTATCCCTACCTTTCATACAATCCCCTTTCCATCTTCCATTTTCGCTTCTCCAGCTCATTCCCTCCCGAATCTTCACTACGAATCGATTAACGTAGGTTCTATTTAATATTACAAGTATATTCATATCAATTGTTCCACTGGGAAACAGATCACTTCCCCATCATTTTAACAGTAAGCTGTTTTCTAAAAGATCGTTGTTTTTTAAGCTATTGTAAATTTGATTCACAGTTGATATAAAGTGTGGAATTACTTAATTCAGATTATCTTAATTTTGAGCAACTCTCGCCGTCCGGGATCGCTCCGGGCGGATGCTTTCCGCGGGCACGGCCTCAGCCCTCCTCGGAAGAAAAGCCCTTCCTGCGGGGTCTTCGGACTCGTGCTATTCCCGCAGGAGTCACCGCCCTCCACTCACCCGGCCTAGTAAGGTAGTACAATGCTTTTTGACTTTCCGTATTGCAGGAGATAATGGTTATAACTTAAACTCAGTGGAGGAAACACACGAAGACTCCTACGGGAGGAAAGGCCTAGATGAGACACCGTAGTGCGTCAGCACGAAGGAGGCTCATCAGCCGCCCGTGGAAAGCGAAGTGTGTTTCCGGAACGGTGTATTTAGGAAAACTCTGAATTAAAGAAATCAACAATTTATACAAAATGTCAATTATAAAAAAGGCAACAAATTATGCGAAAAGAGCCTTAGAGAAAAACAAAACGATGCATTTCATCAAAGACATGCATCGTTTTGTTTATGATCCATAACGAAGATGAACCAGATTAGAACGATTACATCTTCTCATAAACGAATTATTATATTTAAAAAACCGCTATATCTAACAGATACCTTTCTAACTTAAGTTTTATATATGGTGGTGTTTTCATTGATTTTCTTCTCGGCCACCAAATCAAACGCTCTTTTCCTTTCGCTGCAACAGTACAGCAACAATGACGATAATTCCTTTAAATGCTTCTCGTAAAAATGGTGGTACGCCGAATAGATTTAGCAAGTTATTCATCACGGCAATAATGAGCATGCCGTAAACGGTACCGAGGATGAAGCCTCTTCCTCCTAGCATATTGGTACCTCCGACAACAGCTGCAGCAATTGCATCCATTTCCATGCCTCGTCCAGCGTTCGAGAAGTCCATGGAACCGATCCGGGATACTTGAATAATTGCCGCAATTGAAACGAGAAGTCCCATCAATGCATACACACGAAGCTTTACCTTATTGACATTAACACCAGATAGCTTTGCAGCTCTTTCATTCGATCCAACCGCAATAATCTGTCTTCCAAAGGTCGTTCGCTTCGACACATAGTACAGAATGAGAGCAATAACTGCCCAATAAATGATAGGCATAATCATTAAATTTCCTATTTTAAAGCTCGATATCTGTAAAAATTCCATTGGAACCGTTGTGTTGTACCCTTGCGCAAAATGCTGGGTTACACTTCGGAAAATCATCATCGCACCTAATGTTGCAATAAATGGAGGTACCATCCCTTTGGTGACAGTAACACCGATAAGTGCACCTAATAGATAGCCAAATCCTAACACTAAAATGATTGTAAGAATAATAGCAGGAACCCCATCAATACCGATCGCACCTAGGATTCCTGCACTTCCTGTATCTAGGAGATACATCGCAAAGGCTCCTGTAATAACCATCGTGGAACCTACAGCTAGGTCAATTCCCCCTGTCATAATGACAAAGGTCATCCCTAATGCAACAATTCCGACACCAGCATTATTTCGTAAAATATTAATCCAATTATTGATCCAAGCCTGGAACCATTCACCAACGGATCCATAATCAAAACCTAGCGTTAAGGTCTGCAAAATAACCATCACAATAAGTGCAATTAAAATACTGAAAAGTGGGTCATTTGACCATTTATGTTTAAAGCTTTCTAACAACGATTTCTTCTGCTTTACGGGAGGTGTGTTCTGAAATTCGGCTTTCATAATGGTTGTTCTCTCCTTTCTACATCAAGCTCCCCACCGGTTGCTAACCTCATAATGGTATGTTCGTTCATCAACTCATCACGAACCTCACCTTGGATAACGCCATGATACATGACGAGTGCCAGGTCACATAAGCGAATAATTTCTTGTGCTTCACTGGAGAGCACGATGATGGCAATATTTTGTTCGGCAAGCTTTAAAATAATGTCGTAAATATCTTCCTTTGCCCCTACATCGACTCCTTGGGTAGGATTATCTAGAACGAGGATTCTTGGATTCACAGCTAACCATTTGGACAAGACGACTTTTTGTTGGTTCCCGCCAGAGAGACTTGTAATACGATCTTGTAAGTCTCCCATTTTTAACCTTAACGTATCCCGTTGCTCAAAAAACGTCTGGCGATGCCTCTCTATGTTAATTATCCCACGCCTTGAAAATAGCGGCCACGTTACAATTGAGGCGTTTTCGATTATATCCATATCCTTAATAATTCCATTCTCTTTACGGTTACGTGGAAGATAGGCTATTCCTTCTTTAATGGCCTGATACGTATGATTAATTTCTACTTCCTTACCGTTTAAGTAAATTTTTCCAGATAAAAGCTTCTCCGCACCAAAGATTGCTTGGAAAAGTTCGCTTCGACCATCCCCTAGTAGACCTGTCACACCAACAATCTCACCTGCTTTAACAGAAAAGGATATATCCCTGAATGAAGCCCCATCTGTCAGTCCTTCCACTCTTAATACTTCTTCCCCATCTTCATTATCGGGCGTTTTCTCTCTTCTTAACGATTCTGTTCGCACATCATAGCCAACCATGTGGCTAGCTAGTACTTTCGTGGTTACATCACTTACATTGCCTTCTGCCACCAAGTTTCCATCACGAAGTACGAGGTATCGATTGCAAATCTGCTTTACTTCATTTAATTTATGCGATATAAAGATGATTCCAACGTCTTGCTCCTTCATCGTTTCCATCATCTTAAACACGCGCTTAATCTCGGTATCTGTTAACGATGTGGTCGGCTCATCCATAATGATAATGGAAGCGTTCGTCATCATCGCTCGACAAATTTCAACAATTTGTTTATAGGATGCATCCAGATCTCGCACCATTTTCCCTGGATCCAAATCTACATTCATTCGTTCAAATATTTCTGCTGTCTGCTGATACATTTGTTTAAGGTCCAGACTTCCCCGTTTCGTCTTTATTTCCCGACCAAGAAACATATTTTCATAAATTGGTAGATCATTGATTAAATTAAGCTCCTGATGAATAAAAGCAATACCTGCTTCTAGTGAACCGGCTGGTGTTTCAAAGTCTACTTTCTCTCCATCTACTAAAATAGAGCCCCCGTCCATTTGAAGCACCCCACCAAGGATGTTCATTAAGGTGGATTTCCCTGCTCCATTTTCTCCGAGCAATGCGGTGATCTCGCCGCCCTTGACAGAAAAGGACACGTCCTTGATAACATCATTACTCCCAAAGGACTTTCGAATATTCTTCATTTCGATTAACATGCAATCACTTCCATTATTAAAAGTAGGCATACCTATTCATTAGGCCTGCTTTTTCATACATTTGATCAGTAAGAAACCAGCGTTAAAAAAGAAGAGGATATAGCAAGAATAGCCATAACCCCTCTTTCAATTGATTTAATGAGAACTGGTACTCCGTTACAGTACCTTCCTGGGTCTGCAACTTCCAGATTAGTACGGGGAGCCGTCGTCTAAGAATTCTTCGTAATTATCTCTATCAACGATTGTTGTAGGGATAACTGTTTCCTCTGCAACTTCTTCTCCCTCAAGTAAATCAACTGCGATGTCAACTGCATCTTTAACCATAGCTGGGCTGTATAGTGCGGATTGAATCCAAATGTCTTCATTTTCTGGCATCATTTTGAAATATTCTTGCATCCCTCCACCGCCAGTTACCACTTGAATGTCTGTTCTTCCTGCTTCATTAATGGCTTGCAGGACACCAACTGATGTTTCGTCATCCAATGATAATACGGCATCAATATGATCCATGCTTGTTAAAATATCAGCAAAATCAGTTAAACCATCTTCTCTAGTAAATTGTGTCGCAAAGGTGTGAAGGTTCATGTCTGGTGCAATTTCTTCAATCGTGTCAAGAAATCCACCTTTTCGGAGTTCAGAGACAGAACCTGCTGATGGCACTTCTAAAATAACAACTTCCCCTTCCGTACCAATCTTGTCAACAATATAATTCGCTCCTTGAACACCCATATCATAGTTATCACCTGCAACACGGTACACGCCGTCGACATCAATTGCGATATCGAAGTTTACGACTTCAATTCCTTCATCTAACGCACGCTGAATTGGAACTTCCATCCCTTCCCATTGTGGGAACGCAACGATTGCTTCTGCTCCCCATGTGATTAAGTCATCTAGCTGGGCAGTCATTTCGGAAGCATCACTACTCGTATGGATTTGATAATCGATTGTATCTGATAATTCCTCTGCACGAGATTCTGCATGATAAGCAACTGCAGCAACCCATCCATGTGTCACAGCTGGTGCTAAAATACCTACTTTGTACTTTTCAGCTGAGTCTCCTGAATCTCCAGAGTCGACACTGTCTCCAGTATTTTCAGTGTTTTCAGCATCACCAGTATCACCAGTATCACCAGCATCATCAGAAGTATCATTTGAAGCACATGCGGCAAGCAACGGTACCAGAATCAATGCAAGTAAAACAAACAATTTTACGAACCTTTTCAATTAAAAAACCCCCTTAATTTTTTAAAATCTATATGGAAAATATTGTGAAACCAATCGTTAGAAATTCTGGTCCTAAACATCAACCATCATTAACAGTGACTTTTTATCTGATAAAGCGCTTCCAAATATTGTCAAAAGTATCCTTTTGGATATACCAATTACAAAACCTGTACTTCTTGCCCTGTTTTCAGTGATTTTTCAATGTCTTGGAGGACTTTAATTATGTATAGAACATCATCTAATGGTACAATGTCATTCTTTTGATCGTGCTCCAGGCAATCAATAAAATAAGTTAACTCATTTTGAAACGCATCTGCTTGTTGGGTATCATGCAACTCTGATAGCTGATTTTCTTCGTAATAAACCAAGTGACTATCATTGATATGCTCAATGTTCTCCCCAGCTGTCAATGTAAAATCTAACACACTGCTTCTTGACTGTGCGCGTAGTGACATTGTAAACGGATAACCCTTTGGCATTCGATGAGATGCCTCAACAAATGCCTTTGCCTGATTTTTAAAGGTGAGTGTTGTCATAATATGTTCCCATGCCCCGTATTGATTTTGCTGTCCGACTGCATAAACACTAGCTATTTTACCTAGCAAATAAGACACAAAATCAATATCATGTATATGAAGATCAAACAAGGCGCCTCCACCTTTTTCCGGATATTGAAACCATTCGCTCCAATTTGGAATTTGACCTAACCTCTTTGCGTGAACGACGTCAATATTCTTTATTTTTCCTGTTTCACTATATGCTTTTATTGTTTGGTATTCCGGCCAAAATCGTAGCAAATGTCCGACAAACAGCCTTACTCCATGCTTGTTGATAACCTGTTTTATTCTATTTGCTGCTTGCACCGTTAATGTCAACGGTTTTTCACAAATGATATGTTTCCCTGCCTCAGCAGCCTTCGTTATATATTCCTCATGTAAAAATGTCGGAACACAAAGATCAACTACATCAATATCCTTACGACGCAATAGCTCATCATAGTCAGAAACGATTGTCCCAACGAAATTAACTTCATCCTTTCTGCCTTGTCGATTGCAAATGACTGTAACTGTAGCATATGGGACCTTCCGATAGGCTTCCAAATGTGTTTTACCAATAAAGCCTAACCCTACAATTGCTACTCGTTGCATAATCCATCCACACCCCCAACTCGTTTAACCATATCCCTTAATAGCATCCTCTAACGATAATCCTTGATAGGTCTTCGAATTAATTGTAAGCTGATCGAACATCTTGTTCCCTCTCCCTCACTTGTAATCCATTACAAACATTATAAAAGTAATCAAATTATTCAGAATATAATTCTTGTATAACCTCTTCTATTTATTCGGAGCGAAGGATTTTTTCAACTACTTGCAAAGAGGCAATCGCCTCCCGACTTGTTACTGGTGGCGTTTCGTCGGCCACGATACACTTAATAAAAGCATCAATCACACCAGTATTGGTTTGGTTGTCATTCGTTTGCATTTGCTCTATTTCATATTTGATTATCTTTCCATCAATTTTCTCAACGATAAGCGGTGCATCAAGTTGTTGATAGATTTTGATAATCCCCTTTTGGCAGTAAATTGTTGTCGCGTTATCCTCGGATCCGTAATAAGTCCAAGAGAAGGATGCTGTACCCAATCTCCCTTTTTTCGTTCTTAATGCACAAACGACATTGTCACAAACCTCAATCGAATTTCCTTGTTCATCTACCTTATCAAGTGCTGCCGTAAATGCATGCACATCCTCGATTACGTCGTTTAATAAGTAGTGGATTAAATCGATTTTATGAATACCTAAATCACCGGCAACACCGTAGTGTGAACGTTCCTTTTTAAAAAACCAAGTCGCATTTGATTTCGTAGCTCCCCAGCCTTCTGGTCCCTTGTGTCCAAATGTTGTCTTAAAGGTAAGCACCTCGCCTAGCTCTTTTTTATCTAAAATTTCCCTAGCTTTTTGATGCGCTTTTGTAAAACGTTGATTGTGGTCAACCATTAATTTCTTTCCAGATTGGCGTTCTGCAAGGGCAATTTCCTCCGCATGCTTTACACTTATCGCTAATGGTTTTTCACATAACACATGCTTCCCACTTAATAATGCTTTCGATGTATTGATATGATGGGCTTCATTAGAGGAGCAATCACTAATCGCAACAATGGTCGGATCGTCTAGTAAGTCTTCTAACTTTTTAGCGACTCTTCCACCAAATTCTTTAGCTAACCGCTCTGCTCTTTCGATATTTCGATCATAGAAGATGATTTCCTCTACATGTGGATTTGCTTTGTACTCTGGTGCATGACGGAATCGTGTAATCGATCCACAGCCAATAATCCCTACATTAAACTTCATGGAACGATACCTACCTCCTCTTTGTTTGATTTGAAATCCTCCTATCCCATCGTAGACTCGCGAATAATTAACTCATGATCTAGAACAATGTTTTCTACCTTCTCCCCCTTAATACTGCTCATTAGCATGTTTGCTGCAAGACAACCCATTTTATACATTGGCTGTGAGACGGTCGTAAGGGTAGGGTTTGTCATATTGGAGAAACTTATATTGTCAAAGCCCACAACCGCAATAGATTCAAAGGCTTGCACGCCACTGTTTAAAGCTTTTAACGCCCCAATTGCTAATGTATCAGAAACAGCAAACACAGCTTGTGGCCTCTCTTCTAGCTGAAGGAGCATTCTCATCGCCTGCACACCGTCTTGGAATTCCAAGTCTTTCGTGTGATAGATCCATTGATCACGGATAGGAAGATTAAATTCTTTTAATGCTCTTTCATACCCAGCCCGGCGAAGTCTAGCATAAAGAAACTTTTCATCTGAATTAATAAGTGCAATCTTTTCATTCCCGAGTTGTATTAAATACTTAACCGCTTGATAAGCCGCTAACTCACTATCCGTCGTAATGTACGGAATGCTTCCCCCTTCTTCATACTCACTACAGAGAATAACTGGGTGATTTTCTGCTAACTCATTCAGCTTTTCCATGTTGATGGTCGGGTCCATCGAGATAACACCATCAGCGAGTTTATTTTTAATCATATTCAGATAAATGTTTTCCCGTTCGGCCTTGGAGTCTGTTTCGCATAGGAGGATATTGTAGTTATTTGCAATTGCAGTGTTTTGGATGCCATTAATAATCTCGTTGTAAAAGGGATTAGAAATACTAGGAAGTAGCACAAGCATTAGACGACTTTCTGAGTTTCGTAAATTTCTACCAAGCATACTTGGTTCATAATTTAATTCTTTTATCGCACTCTCTACTTTACTTCTTGTCTGGGGAGTTACTAAGTTTGCATTATTTAATACTCTTGAAACCGTTGCAACAGACACCCCTGCCTTCCTAGCAATCTGTTGGATATTAGCCATGATGATTCCTTCTTTCAAATAAAGCCATTTGTAATCGATTACAATTTGATTTTAAAATCTAACAACCCCTTTGTCAACACAATTTTAATAAAATTTAGAAAACAATGAATAAATGTGTTGATTTTACAAAATTTTATGTATAATGGATGTAACGGATTACAAAGGAGGAGGTTATTTCATGAAATTAGGAGTTTTTACTGTTTTATTTTCTGATAAAAATCTGGAAGATATGCTTGATCATGTAGCCGCTAAAGGAATAGAGGCGGTTGAAATTGGTACGGGTGGCTATCCTGGAGATGCCCATTGTAAGGTAGATGAATTACTAGCAGATGAACAGAAGCAGATGGATTTTATGGAGAAAATTACGAGTAGAGGATTAATTGTTAGTGCCTTAAGTTGCCATTCCAACCCACTTCATCCACAAAAGAAAATTGCTGAAGAAGCGGATACCTTATTCACCAAAACGGTGAAGCTAGCGAACAAACTTGGAATTCCTGTCGTAAATACGTTCTCTGGTTGCCCAGGAGATCATGAGGATGCTATACATCCCAACTGGCCTGTCGCACCGTGGCCAAATGACTTTCAGGATATTTTAAAATGGCAATGGGAAGAGAAAATCATTCCATACTGGAAGGAAAAAGCCGCTTTTGCTGAATCGCACAATGTAAAAATAGGCCTTGAGCTTCATGGAGGTTTCTCGGTACATACCCCAGCAACTTTGCTACGATTACGAGAAGCATGTGGTCCAGCAATCGGAGCCAACCTAGATCCGAGCCATATGTGGTGGCAAGGCATTGATCCTGTTGAGTCAATAAAAATATTGGGTCGTGAAAATGCGATTCATCACTTCCATGCGAAGGATACCATTATCGACCAACCAAATGTAAATCGAAATGGTTTAATCGACATGACATCCTATTCTGATATGCAAAATCGTGCCTGGTATTTCCGCACGGTTGGATTTGGCCATGATTCTAAAGAATGGATTGATATGCTCAGTACACTACGGCTTTATGGATATGATTATGTCGTTAGCATCGAACATGAGGATGGACTGATGTCTATAGATGAGGGATTTACCAAAGCGGTTAGTACACTCAAACCTATTATGGTTAAAGAATCTGTTGGAGATATGTGGTGGGCTTGAGTGTTTAGGGAAAAGCACTCCAGTCTTGGAACGTACTCGTGACCCAAGGACGGAGTGCCTCCCCTCTGTTTCACTACGAATCCACCAAACATCGGTGCCTGTCACTTGTCGTATGTATTAATATTATAGTCTTGTCTTGCTCACACCCTAAAACTAGGATAGGTACGAAAAAAAACACCTGCGAAATTCGTAATAAATTTCACAGGTGGTTTCTCATTTCTGCTACTAACCTTTTAATAGGTAGCCTACCTTTAATTATTGATAAGCTAATCTTACTATGGTATCGCGAATAGGAAACGATATAAAAGAATTAGAATCCAACATGAAAAGAAACTTTGCCAACTTACTGAATAGCGATAATTAATCATGTAAGACAACCCCAATCGTGTTATACCCGAAAAGAGATATGTAAAGACTTTAGAATTACCACACAAAAATCATAACCCTAATAATCATGCTTATCCTCCGCTTTTATCTTTTAAAGGAGTGATAGGCTATTTCTCCATGTGAACCATTACGTTTTCCTATTCCTTCAAAATGATAGAAAGCCTTCCAGTTTAAATCATAAAAAGCTACATGAAACAATACAATATTACTATTCTGTAAAACTAGAAAGAGGTGAAACATCATCGATTCAAATTCTCAAACAAAAATTTATTTGCAGGCTACTTTTCGGGCGCTTACTGATTCTTTAGTCCCGTCAACACGCAGGATTGGATACGAATCACCTATCAATATTACAGATATGGGGGTTCATGAATACCTCATCTATGGTTTGGATCATTATATTGCTATTCAAGAACAGTTGCATCACATTACCCTCCCCCTCGCTTACCCTACAGCAATCATGTTAGATGAGGCAGCAACACAGCTTGTGAATACTGGGCGAGCCCAAGCCTCTCCGCAAATCCAATTTCCTGGGGGAGGAATGTTTTCTCGCCTTTCCCGGGAAGACCGAATTCAAACATTATCTGCATTGGAAAATCTAGCGTTCGACCTTTACTTGTTGCCGTCTCCATTTCAAAATAATGGCGGTTTGATCAAACACGTTATCGATGCTCTAAATCGCTTCGCCATGTTCGGTTATTATTCTGAGTGGCCAGCTTATGGAACTACACGTTTGTATCCACCAGATGACCGACGCCTAGAATTTTTCCCTTGGGGTTGGCAACAAGTTGGTTATCCTGGGGTGTCATTGGGCTACCGTGATTTCCGTGGCATGTTAATAGAATATGAAGAAGTAAAAGCGAAAGAAGTAGATTAAGTCCTAAGAAAAACATCGACTTTCGCTATCATTGGCGTAAAGTCGTGTTTTTCGAGAACAGACAGAAAAGAGGGTGAAAATGAAGACAGATCCTGATGTGATTGTTATTGGAGCTGGTGGCGGCGGACCAGTTATTGCCAAAGAGCTTGGTGAACTTGGAATCCGTGTATTAGTACTTGAAGCAGGTCCTTGGTATGGAAATAAAAACTGGCCCAACCCTAATGAAAATCGTGGTGAGGAAAAAGAAAGTTCCAATCCAAATGATTTGGATGGGGCGCTTTATCGTAAACAGATAACAAGACTTGAAAATGATATGAATGATTTCGTTAGTGGTAAATTCCGATGGGGATCAGCCGACCGGAGGCGCGGACCATGGTACAGGAACATTCCTGACCCGACCATCCTATGGCAGACTGCTGGTATCGGGGGTGGCACGATTCATTACTATGCAAACTCACTAAGGGCTTTTCCCCATGCAATCGATAATGAGTGGCCAATTAATTACGCTGACCTTATCCCCTATTATGAAAAGGTGGAAAAAACATTACCAGTCGAATTTGCGCCAACAACATCGAAAGAGGCACTTTTTTATTATGCAGCTGAACAGTCAGGTTTTTCCTTAAATAAAACATTGGATGTAACGAGTAGTGGTTATCGGCCACAACCAAATGCAATTCTGCCACCAAATGAGCATCTAATGGATCCAAATTATTCTATGGAAGAAATAAGTCATATGGAAGGTTGTACACTAAGTGGGCATTGTGGGCAAGGCTGTCCATATGGGCCGACGTACGAAAAGATGGCGAAACGTTCAACAAATGTCAGTTATGTTCCTCTTGCAATGAAGACCGGAAATGTGACGTTCAGACCAAATACGTTTGTCACAAAAGTATTAACTGAAAATGATGTCAAACGAGGCAAACGTGCAGTAGGCATTCAAGTTCGTGATACGTGGACTGGTGAAACGGAAGAATTGCGTGCAAAAGTGGTTGTGATGGCAGCTGGTTGTATCGAAACACCACGACTTTGGTTGAACTCTGAATTGCCTCATAATCCTTGGGTAGGTCGTGGTCTGACAAACCATTATATGGACATGGTTACAGGAACTTTTGATGAGGAAACATTAACGGAAATTATCGGAAGTCCATCCATTAATCCATTCGTTGGTCATACATCAGGAGCACGGCTTGATTATCCTGGTCTCGGTATGATTGAAAATATTGGGGAAAGCCCTGGTATTTCCGCTCAGACTCTTTTTGCTTTTAGCGAGTACGGTTATAATAGCCTCGGGGAGTCCAATCAAGAGATGTGGGAAAGTCGAGGTAGACTCGTTGGTTCTGAACTGGAAGAAGCAATGAAGGGTTACAGAAGAACGCTCACACTTTCAGTCATTACAGATGACGAGGTACAATTTCACAATAGAGTGGAGTTAGATCCACATGTTAAAGATGAACATGGTGCAATACCACTTGTACATTATACACCAAGTGAAAAATCAAAAATGAGAAGAGAACAATTAGTAAAAATCGCCACAGATATGTTACGGAAAGCTGGTGCGAAAGAGATTCACCGAAGTGACCTTCCACCAAATTACTATATTCATTTACAAAGCACGATGCGGATGGGTTACGTCGTTGATACATCATGCGAAGCTTATCAGGTCGAACGTCTCTATATAGCCGACAATAGCGCAGATTATAATTCCTTGGGCGGCCCCAATCCAACCTTAACTACACAAGCATTAGCCACTAGAACAGCCGAACACTTAGCAAACAAATATTTCTGAGACGTGGGGACGTAATCACTGTCTAATTGGAACGGAGAGCTTGTCTCCCTATCTTGCAAGCTCAAACTGGAAAGGAGGAATCTGGTTGTCAATTGATGCAGACGTAATATTAATTGGAGCTGGAGCTGGAGGTGCGGTTGTTGCTAAGGAGTTAGGCGAACTAGGAGTCAAGGTCACAGTCCTTGAAGCCGGTCCTTGGTATGGAAATAAACAATGGAAAGAACCTAATCAGCATCGTGGCTCCGTCAGCAGTTCAAATCCATCCGACTTAGATGTTAACCTCTTACGTCATCAATATAACAGACAAGAAAATACAATGAATGATGTTGTTTCTGGCCGCTTCCGCTTTGGGCCAGCAGATCGCCGCCAGTCAGTATGGTATCGAAATATCCCTGAACATGGAATGGCTTGGCAAGCCTCTGGTGTAGGAGGGTCAACACAACATTACTGGGCAAACTCACCGCGAGCTTTTGCCTCAGCGGTTGATGACTGGCCAATTTCCTACTCGGAATTAATTCCCTATTATGAAAAGGTTGAACATACACTGCCAGTTCAATTTGCCCCTACCACGTCAAAAGAGGAATTGTTTTACTATGGAGCTGAAAAGGCTGGATGGTCATTAATAGATACCTTAAACCCTACTTCTCCTGGTTACCGACCGCAACCGAATGCCATTTTACCTCCTAATGAACGGTTGATGGATCCAAATACTAGCCTTCATCAATTGTCCCATATGGAGGGATGTACACTAGCCGGTCATTGTATCAATGGCTGTCCATATGGGCCATCAGTTGATAAAGTAGCCAAACGTTCGACCAACGTTAGTTATATCCCTCTAGCACTTAAGACAGGGAATGTAGAAATTCGGCCAAACACTTTTACAACAAAAATTTTAACCGAGAATCATCCAGAGGAAGGCGTAAAGGCGATTGGAGTCAAGTTCAGAGATACATGGACAGGTGAAGTCGGGGAATTGTACGGAAAAGCCATTGTCATGGCGGCAGGTAGTATAGAAAATCCAAGACTTTGGCTAAATTCAGATCTACCTTCTAATGAATGGGTTGGTAGAGGTTTAACGAATAATTATTGGGATTGGATGACAGGGGTTTTTGATGAAAAGGATCTCATGCGTATATTGGGTAATCAGAACGTAAATCCATTTGTTGGCCATACATCAGCTGCCAGGTTGGATTATCCGGGACTGGGAAGTATTCAACCATCTGGACTCAGCCCTGGGTTAACTTCTTTCTTAACTTTTGGTTTCAGTCAAAGTGGCTATGCTTCTAAGCTAAAGCAATCTCCTGATGTACCTTGGGATTTACAAGGAAGAGTTGTAGGGAATGAATTAAAAGAGTGGATGGATAGTTACCGAAACACGTTAAGCTTCTTGATCCTAACTGATGATCAGCCCAATAAAAGGGATGGTGTTACCGTTGATCCTTTCGTTAAAGATGAGCATGGAGCCGCTCCTGTGATCCAGTACACGCCTAGCAAGCAAGATACGAAGAAGAGAAATGAGTTAGCCAAAATCACTGCAGATATTTTACGTAAAGCTGGAGCGAAGAAAATTATCCGTACTGATTGGCCCGCTAACTTATTTGCCCATATCCTAACCACCATGCGTATGGGTTTTGTTGTAGATACCAATTGTGAAGCATACCAAGTAAAACGGCTTTTCATCGCTGACTCTAGTGTCGAGCCTAATAGTGGTGGAGGAGTGAACCCAACGTTGACTGCTCAAGCGTTAGCAACACGAACGGCAGAAAAATTGGCAAAGAAATACTTTAGTTAAGGGACAAGGGGACGTGTTCACTGTGCCATTAGGAAGGAAAGAATAACGTCCCAATGGCACACGCCCAACTCTGGGACAGAGAACCCGCCCCCACGTTTCAGCCCAAATCCACAAACCTCCCATACTCCTTCTCAAACTGAAGCTCCACTGTCCCGGTAGGCCCGTTTCGATGCTTGGAAAGGATAACCTCCACTCTATTCCCTTTCAGTGTATCTTTTTTATAATAATCCTCTCGATATAGAAAGGAAATGATATCTGCATCTTGCTCGATGTTACCGGATTCTCTAAGGTCTGACATGAGTGGTCGTTTATCATTTCGAGATTCCACTCCTCTTGATAGCTGGGAAAGGAGAACAATCGGGATATTTAGTTCAACAGCTAGCTGTTTTAATTCACGCGTTATCTCCCCCACTTCTAAATCACGTCTTTCCCGTCTTGCTGTCGGATTGATTAACTGCAAATAATCAATCATAACGAGATGATTTCCCTCTGGTTTATCATGGATTCTTCTGCGCATCGCTGACCTAATTTCTAGTAAACTTCTTTTCGAATCATAAATGTCTATATCCCAATTCGAAATCACACCAATTGCTCGCATCGCATTTCTGAAATCAGTATCAGAGAAAGTATTCGATCTCCACTTCCTTCCGTTAATTCGCCCTTCAGAAGAAATCATTCGATGTAGCAGTTGCTTTGTCCCCATTTCTAGACTGAATAGGCTTGCTAAGCCGTTATTCTTACAGTGGCCTGCAGCTAAATTCAGTGCAAAGGCTGTTTTCCCAACAGATGGTCTTGCAGCAACAATAATTAAGTCTCCTTTTTGTAATCCTCCCGTTAATGCATCAAAGTCATGATAAGACGTTAGACATCCAGCTTTTTCTCTTGGATTGCTTATGTCTTGACTAATTTCTAGCAAATAGTCGTATGTAGTCTTTTCTTGTTTACTCGTAGATAAATCACGATAGTGTTGCACGTTTTTTACGAGATTATTCAAGGCGTCCTCACTCGCATCATTGATAAAATCGATGGCACACTCTCTCGCTTTCCGTAGCCGATAGGCATCGAGAATCAGACGTTCATGCTGTTTCATACTAGCTGTTGATGCTACAGATTCCGTCATTTGGAGTAAATACATTGTTCCCCCCACCTGAGAAATGTCATCTCCCAGGTAGGTTGTAACAACAACCACATCAATAAATTCTCCTTTATCTGAAGCTTTCTTCATGGCGTGAAAAATCTTTTTGTGCGCCATGTATGAAAAGTGCTCTGCATTAACTTCCAATTCTTTAAAAAGCGTTCCATCTAAGAGCACGGAACCGAGTACGGATGCTTCTGCTTCATAATTTTCCAGATTCATGATTTGCTTTTCTCCTCGACAAGTTTAGCGAGTTCTGCTTTAAAACAATCCTTCACCTCTTTTGGTACTTTAGCTGCTTCTTCTTCCCATTTTTTCAAGTCTTCTAGATGTTTATTTGGCTCTGGTAAGTAAGCGGCAATCTCGGCAATTGTTGGCGGATAAGCGTATGTTGCAACATGATTAGATAAATTGTTCATTACACCCTCAAAGTCCATCTGTTCAAATTGTGGCAGCAGTATTCTAACTTTCCGCTTGGTCACTTCAAATTTCGGATACAACTCAGCAATGGTTTCGAGTACTTCTAGACCTTCTTTAGGAGTCATATCTTCAACTCCTCTCTTAACTCATCAAAGAGTATTTTATTATTTGCTTTATCTCGTTTCAGGTATGGTACAATATTCTTCTTGTCCATAGCCTTTTGCTTTTCATATGCTTTTACTTGCTCTACCGTTTCAAGCTTGGCATTTGCCCATTCTCTTAAAATTTCCTCCAGATAGCTAAACGTTCTCCCCCCACGTTTTACAGCAAACGCAATCGCATATATGATGACATCATCACCGAAATCCTCACACCAGGCAATAAAGGATTCCCTAGCAATTGGTCTCAAGATGCCAAAATTCTGTTCATAGATTGTAAAAGGATTTTGTTTCTCGTGCGTTCTACTACTACTCTTTTGTTTTTGTTTCTGTTTAAGTATGTTCCTAGAATTGGTATCATTTTGTTTACTGGAATGTTCAACAGATTGGTCAACGGATTTGTCTTGCAATTGAGATTGTTCATCAGATTCGATATGTGATGGTGTATCAAATGAATCATCAATTTGGGATGAAGATTGGCTTTTGTATGTTTGATTAAGCGTGTAGAAACTATTCAATTGATAAACAGGTGCTACTCCTTTTTTCCCAGCTTCATACTGAAGAATTCCTTCTTCAACCAATGTCTTACGTGCTCTCGATAACTGCTGGTTCGATAATCCAGACATTTGCCGTACCGTTACACTTGGCACGTTAAATTTCGTTTTCCACCCTGTTGCATTGTTTATGGAAAGCAGTGTATGCCATAAACAGATCGCATTTGATGGGAGTTGATTTAGCATAATCCACTCCCTAAATGAATTAAGTTCTTTAATGTAGTTCACTTTTCATTTCCCCTTCCAATTTATTGTTCCGACTTCGTACGTACTTGTTCAAGAACCCAGTTGTCGATTGTTTCTTTTGTAAAAAGAATCTTGCGGCCGATGCGAAAATGCGGAATCTTATTTTCACGTACCAAATCATAAATGGTGTCCGTGTGAAGCCCAATATAATCCGCTACTTCCTTTACAGTCATTGTGTATCGTTCCATGAATTATCCCTCCTTTCACTACTACAATCGAAACGAAAATGTATTTGGGGGGAGTTGGGTTAGATATGTTTTAATTTTTTATTGGGATAGAAAAGCGGTTAGTCTACGAACGTAATTAGTTGGTAAATCGCAGTTTCTTCACCGTTCATAAGGAAGCAGATGAACCCATACGCTTGTAATTCAAATCGCGCATTTTCAAGTTCTGCCTGTGGTAGACGGGACAGGTTACGAAGTACGTGATTGTGAGCTTGGAAATTATCCAACCAGCCAACCTCACATCGCATTAACAATAGGGCATACATAAGATTTCTAGCAGCTTCTGTTAATGGAATCCTTTCCTTACGTTCGTTAAATGCCTCGACTTCTCTTTCAAATTCGATTAGTATTGCTTTTGACCTTTCATCAACTGTTGTGTTCATTGTTTCCATCCTTTCATTTTTTTGTAGGGATTTTGAAGTTAGGTAGTTTTTTAAAATTATTTTTGCTAGCAGGACTACGAGTGGAAGTTCATTGTCACTCTTGGGAAATTGAACCTGCGTATCTCTTGTAAAAAATCTTGCGGCCAACTCGTAAATGCAGAATATTATTCGCGCGAATCCTGTCAAGCCCAATATAGCTAGCCACTTCCTTTACATTCATAGCGCAACATTCCATGGTAATTCCCTCCCTTCACTACTACAATCGAAAAGAAATTGTATTTGGGGGGAGTTGGGTTGGGAAGGTTTTGTTTTTTTCTTTTGGGGGTGGTTTGTTGTTTATAAAATTTATCAGAATGTATAATTATCAATCATAGAAAACTGAAGTATGAATTTGCATCGAATTCAATGATAAGCATGGAGTAACGAAAAAGGAGCTGAAACGTTTATGGATATAAGATTGAAGGCTGAAAAGTTACTTGGAGAAATTGGATATTTCAATTTAGAATTTCAAAATGAATCAAAAATAGATGATGGAATTTTTTTCTATTGGAATATTGGTTATCTAGACGCAGCGATGATCATTCAAGTTACTATTAATAATAATATTGTTGAAATAATGGATTGTTACGCTTATGAAGAAAACACGTTACTGCATTGAAAATGGATTTGGGTGAATTTTTTAGGAAGTATTAAATAGTACCTGTGCTCATTGACTCATTTGAACTCTTGTAATAAAAAACACTTAGAATCCTAAAAGGATACTAAGTGCATTCTCTATTAAATAGTACTACTTGCTTCCATCATTTCAACCAATATCCGGAAGATACCTGAAGGATTCCTCTCTAACTGATCAACAGAAATGACATTCGTCTTTTGTGCTGATACAAACACTACTTCATGTTCCTGTCTTTTCATTTGCACAGTAATGTCTTTAATTCGGTATTCCTTTATTTGTGAAGCTTGGTTCAATTCCGTATCATCTAGGTCCAATTTTATTCTGTCGGACACCCTTCTAAGCATTCTCCATATTTTCATTTCATTCTCCGACTTCATAAATAATTCAGGGAGCTCTATTGCAGTATTTAAATTGTTCATCGTGGTGAGTATATAACTAGAAATCCCATAATTTACTGGTTTAATAATCTTGGGAAGGTTTATCCAGATTTCGACTTTAAATTTCATAAGCATATTCCCTGGCTTTAACTCTGTAATTTTTCCATAGACTTTAACACCATGTTCTGGTAGTACACCCTTTTTCAAATAGAGAGCAACATATTTAGCTTTCTGCCAACCATTTTTCAATTTCTCAGTAGGGATAGAAAAATATCTATCTTTGATAAACTCATCATATTCCTTTTTACTAGAAACAAGACCTACAAACACTGCCTCACCAAAACTGGAGGTCCATTCTTCTTGTTTACCTCGTGGTAGGATTCCTTCCGACTGAATCTCCTCTGGACTCTTATCAATTAATCGTTCAATAAATTTTTCTACTAACGCTGTAGCATTTGGAAGAAATGGTAAGCCACCAATGTTTACTTTATCAATGCTATTGTAAAAATGATGTTTTTCATAGGATTGTTCGTCAAACCATGGAAACAAGACATATGCTCCAAAAGCTATTCTTTCATATGGTCCGTCAATTGACGCTACAATAGAATCGCGATAACGATGCATTGTATTGATATCATCCTCCATTGGCCCAGGCGTTTTGTAACGTTTTTCGTAATAACTATCTCTTTGAGCATAATCAATTCGATATTTGGCATCAAAAATATAGTTAAAGGTATAGTCTTTTCCTTTTTTCTCAATACTTAGCATGGTATCTGGTTTTTGTGGAATCGTAGGTAATCTACCTTCATATTTTTGGTAAGTTAAGACAATCTCCTCTTTTGTAATTGGATGCCGATAAACCCTTTTTGCCATTCTATTTGCCTCTAAATTGACAAAAAGCCCTTCATGATTTACTTGCACGATGTCCTGACTCATTAACGTATATTTTCGGCCCATTATCTGCCCTAATTTAAGAAAAGTCCAATATTCATATAGAGTTGCAACATCCTTAACGGACATTTGATATACTTTTCCTTGAAGTACTAGCCCTTTAGACACGGTTAGGTATATCTGAAATGCATCACGATATCCTGGTGCCATTTCTAGTACTAAACTCATCACCGATCGATCCAATTTACCAATATTTTTCCAAAAGGTTTGCTTTAATTTTGTTTGAAGCTGGTTTAACATCTTTTCAATTCTTTTAACCAAATCGGGATCAATAGGAGATCGTTTATTTATACTTCGAATTGAATTTAACAAATCTGTGAGCTTATGAATTAATCTTTGCATCATCCATTTCACGTAACGGTTTTCGTTTGTATCGTAGGTAAGCTCTTTTTTAATACGTAAACCTTTCATTGGCATCAGTTGTTTCGATTCAAACTTAATTCCTTTTTCAACCTCTACAAATAAATTTGCTCTTTTTCGTAAATAATTACGACTCTTGGAATCAAGCTTTCTAATTTGATCTCCTCTTGCCTTTTTATATGTCTTTTCTAGTTTGTGGTGAGGCTGCCGTTCTAAACGAGAGATCGCTTGCAAGAACTGTTGAAAATGATGACTAATCAAACGATAGAATTCACTTCTTGAAGGCTTTCCTTCGAGCTTTACCCTAGCACCTAAATATGTTTTACGAATAAAATGATATGCCAAATTGTATATTTCATCATTGACTTCCTCTAATAACTTTTTATAGTCATTTTTATAATCTAGCTTAGATGGAAATATCTCTAAGGTTACTTCTAATAATTTTTCATTACCAAAACGAATTTCAAATGTTGTAAAACCTACCTCATTTTGAAATTGCAGATTACCGGTCAATATATGCTGATTCCCAATTTTCATTGGAGAAACTGCTTGCCTTAACAGTGGGTGTTCATGATAGAAAGTTAACTCTTTATTGTTCTTAGGTATAACTAACAACTGATAGATCCCATTCTCAAAAAAGATAGGTCGTAATAATGATGGCTCCATAAGTTGTTGTTGATTGATATCATATACCTTCAATTCCTGAATGTTATCCCCGTTGGCAGCAAATTCCATCACATCATGGTAGTCCATGGATCGGTATTGCTTTAATCCTTCATAACGTTCATGAAATGGTTTACCTTTAATAACCAGGGAAAAATCTGTAGTTTCAATATGAACTAATTCCACATCCTCACGAAACCCAGAAGGAAGTAAAACCATCTTCTTTTAACCTCCTAAGCATTTCCGCAACTTTAGCAGCACTTTGAGGATATATAGCATTATTAGCATCGATTTCTATAGTATCCATTTCATCTTCAAATTGTTTATTAGTAAATAGTTGATATAAATTTCGTAATAACTGATCTACTCGTAGATCGCTACCGGATATACGGGGTAATACCTTCTGCAGGATACAATGATCCAATGCTTCTTCAAATTTCAATAAGTTTCCTTGATCGTTATAAGCCATATAAAAACAAATCTCATCTCGAACACGATAGCCAACATGTGCATTTGTTAATTGAAGAGCACTATTCATTTTAACTATCTCGTTCGTTACCTGTTCTACTAGTTCATTATTCTTTTTAAACACGTCTTTCAAATGTAGAAAACTGGAAGCAAAGACTTCTTGTCCAACTACAACTGGTTCTTTTTCTTCTAAATCTTTTAAAAAGGCAAGATTATCAAGTTTCACCCGATTAAATTCGATTGTGTTAGCTCGGTCTAATACTTTTTTACTAAATGGGTGAGTCGTTTCATCCATATTGACAGTCCCAATGATATAAAGATTATCAGGCAATTTAAGTTCAATTCCTGCTGTTTCCTTCGTTAATAAATTTGACGACACGATTTTTCCATCTTTCCATTTCCTACTTTCCATAACAGAGAGAATATCACTAAAATAATATTCTACGCGTGCTAAATTCATTTCATCTAATAAAACAAAGTATGGCATATCGGGGTGCGAATTTGCATCACGTATAACCTTCGTTAAGGGTCCTTCCTTAAATTCACCCTTAATATCAATGAACCCTAGTAAATCTGACCCATCATTCCAGTCGGGACGAATTGGAATCAAGGAAAACTGCCCATTTTCTTCTGTTGCACCGACACTTTCAGCAAACCATTGAGCCATTTTTGTTTTCCCTGTACCAGAAATACCTGAAAGAATAACAAAAGGTTTTGTTTTTAGAGATAAGAAGAGATTAATAACCTCCTCTTTTCTGTAGTAGAAGCCTTTTGATTTTATGTATGTATAAATATGATCAATAACTTCTCTATTTGAAAAGTATTTTATAGGATTTTCTTTTACTACTGGACCTTCGTGATTAGGCTGATACCCCTCCATTTTCAATTTAACCTCCGCAGCAAATCTTTCAGTAAATAAGCTATATATTTTTCCTGCAAAATCCTTTGACAGTTCAAAGAAATATCCTTGTTTTAGATTTCCGTTAATGTCAAATGGACCACTTTCTTTTAATCTCCACTCCTCAGGAATTTCATCTTTTCGAATGGTTGGCGATAAATCATAATAAGTCAATTCTAAAAAATAGCCGTCTCGCTGCCAATCATGACTTGCTATTGCTGTAGGCTTTGCAGCTTCATATGCTTCCTTTTTTACTACTCCAACCGATTTGACTTCTAATGACGAATAACAAAAAACAATATCTCCGACTTTTGGTTCTAAAAGTAATACGTGATGTGGCAATGCTCTTCCTTGTTTATTTTGTTGTGGTGCCCAAAGATAACCTCCACTCTTTTCCTGGTTATACGTTTGACCTTGATTAACCCACCAAAAAGTGGGTTTAGACTGTTCCATATTAGATTTAGTTTGAAACTCCATTTTATAAACAAATGGCTCACCTGTTTGATAAAAATCAATGTACTCTGTCAACTCTTCTGGAATAGGTGTTTGCTTTTTTATTTTTCCATCCCTATTTTCACTTAAATATTGATATGTAGTTGAAAAGGTTTTCTCTAATAATTCTCTTAAAGGTGCGTTATGATCATACCGAAGTTGTAAAACTCCACCACCATTAGATTCCTTTCTATTAACATGTCTTAAATAAACTTTATATGATTCATCGTTATAAATTAGTTCTATAGGAATATTTTCTCCAAGCTTAATCGAACGGTCACCATTAGCGGTTGTGAAATCTACTTGGAACTCCTTAGGAATAGTTGTGCCATATTTAAAAATAGACCAATCAACCTTTTTCCTCCCAATCAAATTTGTTAGGTATGGCTTTGACCAACTACGTACTTCTTTCATCAATTTTCCACCAACTCGTTTAAATTATGTCTTTATAAATATACTAGATATTTTTGTTTAAGCTATTTTAAAATTAATTTAGTTATAAATTAACTATCTAACATATGGTTTCCTATAAATGGGAAATTCCCACACTACATTATTTCAGCTTATTTCGACAAAAAATTATAAAATCCTGCATGATTTAAAAATAAGAACATAAGAGAGTAGCTCCTTTGCCACCTATATGTCAATTATACACTTATAAAATTAAGATTAGACTTGGGAGATATTAGTGTAGCAAGTGATTTTTAATCATCCAATTGATACTTCCGCAGAAGCCTTGCTATCTATGGAGTTATTCCTAATTTAACCATATTTCCTTCATCAACCCCATAATACCTCCTCAAATAACCATCAACCATCTCCTCAACTTCCTCAATCGTAAGTACATCTAATATCATTGCACCACCAACAACATTTAAATACTTATTCGCTTGAACAAAGTGATCACGTTTTATCGCAATTCCGTTTTCCTGCCATTTAGCTAATGTTCTTAGAACTCCTTTTGCAACGTTAGGGTTGGATGTTAGATTGCTAGAGAAAAATACTACACACCTTGCAGAGAAATCTTTTTCACAGAAAAAGTCAGTTAACCAATACGGATTCTCCTTATTTGTTTCGTCATGGGTCATGTATCCAACCCACCATAATCGAGCTATGATATGGACGAAGAGTGATCTCTTTTTCCCGTTTTTAAAGAACACTCCTGTATTTATCCGCTTATCATTCTTATCTTGCAATTCATTTCTTAATCGATAATACGCAAAATCCCTTAATTGCAAGTGTGCGAGACCTGTCCAAAGTCTTTCCTGTGTCGCTTGTGAAACGGTTAAATGCTTTAGAGATTCATAGATTCTTCTCACGTTTTCCCTATCACTAATTGTGTAGTCTTCATCGTAATTAAATTCGGGCATGTCAAATTCAATTTTTGACTCGATTACTCTACCTGGCTCCTTAAAATACGTATCAAACCAATCATTATCTTTTAAATAGTAATGTTCTTTGTATGCTTCATAATTCGTACGTAAATCCATCAACGTCTCATCTGAAATAAACGATAGCTTCATGGCATTAATCCTCCATTCTATTTCGTTTTTCAATTTCTTCAAAGCTAGCTTTCAGTGGTTTTCGGAGTACCATTTGTGCTGCTTTAAGTGCGGACAATGAATCACTACCAACGTCTTCTATTCGATGGTTATTATCAGCAAATATCTTATCTAGAACTTGGTACCACGTATATTCTTCTAAATCCTCTTGATTATCATTTAACTTCGTGAACACATAGACTAAGCTTGGCAAAATTACTGTTGCTAGAATCGTATCTTTTAAATTTGATTTCGCATTCATTGCGTACTGGCTATATTCATATGCTGGAAGCGAAATCGTAATAATATCTGAATTTAGTTCTACTTCCATAAATTCATTTTTCAATGATTTCGTTACCTTCGCAATAGATGGGAGATCTAACATCTCCAAGTTTTCCTCATATAGTGTGGTTTCAATCGCATCACCAATCGCAAGAATATTCCCTTTTTCAAACGTTAGGGCAATACCTTGGAACCATTCATTCAATGATGGATTCGTGTAGCCTTCGATTCGTTCATTTGCAATAACGAAAGAATGAATATCTATTTTCCCACGCAGCTTCTTGGTCGGAATAGAAACTTCCAACTCATTCTTTGTGGTCCGATAGACATTGCGAAAACTCGTCTGTGCACATTCCACATGAATCAAATAAACACTTCGCTCTTTCTCTATCAATCTTTCCATCACTTCATTTTCTAAGTTATACTGTACATGAATCTTCACTTCACCAAAAGCTTCATGAATGGCGATATCTGTTCGAAAAGCCGAACGGACATAGTCGTCATTATTCATATAAAGTACTGGATATGGATAGGAAGTATTAATTTTCATAGAGTTCAACCTCCATTACACAATAGTCGGAGTAATCGATATCCACATTCAGCATGAAACGCTCATTTTTCTTTAGGGAATGTAAATAAACAGTATTTAAGCTACATTTTTCAACCGTAACATTCCTATCGTCTGTTTCTGCTTGTTTGATTGGTAAATCATAATTACTCTGTTCTCCAACAACACGAAATACTAAGCGCGCACTTTCAAGATTCTTTTTCGGTGAAATGACAAATCGATATTTTCCATTGCCTTTATCAATGCATACATATCTTTGATCCATCTGAACGGGGTATTTGCTTGGTTTCCGTTCTCGTTTTTTATCTGTATTTCCTACTTCATTTGGATTTAATTCATTATTACCAGCACCATCTACACCCGAACCAGCACTGGCATCTCCACCGCTACTCTGCGTTTCACCTATACTACCACCTTCGTTACCCGATGGTGTGATTCCAAACTCTCCTACAAGCTGTTCTTCTATTTCTTTGGTATCTTTTCCTTTTCGTCGAGGTTTTGGCTCTGTTTCTTGCTTAACCTCTTTGGTAACAATAGATTTAATTGTCGAGTTAAGTGACTCCGTCTTATTCACTGACTGACCAGAGTCAAGACTCGTATTTGGCAAGAAATCACTTAAACCAACTGCATCCATTTCATCTGTTATTTGCTCTTGAAACCGGCTCTTAACAGTATCACGAATAAACTTCCTTAATTCAGTATATATTTTCTTCGCTAACTTTGGATCTTTTTCATATCGTTCAGGCGACCATTCATTATGTGCGGGGTTTTCCATTTGTTTGAATATGTTATTCATATTTGTTCCAGTAATCATCAATATTCCGGTAAAAGAAATACTTCCGCTAATATTTTTCTGTTCAAAGATACGCATTCCTGTCTTTCTGGTCATCAATACACGTCTATTTAAATCCTCACCATTGCACAACAGCAATTCTGCTTCGCCTTCTTCAAAGGAGGGCCCCTTCTTATAACGCTTGGCAGGATAAGGAATCTTAACCGTATTGCTGGATGTCAGTAGTTCAAAATAGTTCTTTAAGATTTGGTTCTCATCATTGTCTTCGAGTTCTGAAATAAGCTTTACAATATTACGATCGTTTACCTCTAAATCATTAATACGAACTACTAGTTTCTTTTGAAAAACAGTAATAAAGAAGTTAAATAGAATTGACTTTTTCACTTCTTCTTCCCAAACATCTTTCGGTTCAAAGGCCGAAACATAAATATCTGTTCCTGTACTTTCTCTATGAAACTCCTGATCTAGTTGTAATTGACCTTGTATTGCAGTCGAGTTCTCATTATCTGTATAATAACCATTTCCTAAAGTAATTTGATCATCACTTTTTTGAAATGACATAATATTTGCCACACCAATATGAGATTTATAGCCAGTAACATCATACGAAGAGTAAAATAATGTTCGCAGATTCGAGTTTAGGAATGGAGCTGATTTTCCAATTCCGAAGCTCCCACCTGAACTTTCATCTTTATTGGAAGAACCCGCTTCTTTTACTAACGAAGACCATGGTGATCCAAGTTTTCCTTCCCTTGCTCCTTCTAATCCTTTTGTATTAAAGTCGCTGATTCGCAAAAAGCTCATTTCTGGTTGACTCATAACTTTCAATGCTTCTTTAATGAAATCTTCACTTTTCTTATTATGGCCACGCCAAGTATCTTCACATAACCCGAAGACTTGAATTAATTCTTCCTTATTTGGAAACTGATTAATATTAGTAGTAAAACGCTTAAATTCAACGACAACTGGTTTAGTCGTGTCCTTCACGGCATCTAGCGAATTCTGACATATCTCTCTCGTTAAAGAATCCAGCGCATTTCCTCTAAATGTTTCAAGTCCTGCATTATTTATAGAATTAATCATTCCACCCGTTGCAGCAGGAAAGTTCCAGTATCTCCTCATTCTTATCCCCCAAATGTATTTCTGTAATTATTTCTGTGTGATTATTTATATTATTAAATAATATATTAATATTATAGTTCTATATTACCATAAATACTTTACAAAAAAACTTCCACCTTCTAGGAAATACGGTGGAAGTCTTTTTGGTTGTCAAATAATTTAAGGGGGTGGAATAATGCGCTTTTTTTACGCTAAATATATTATAATTTCATCATTGGCCTTCATTAATAATGGTAGTCAATTGTGTTACCAAAATAATATTTTTCTCCTTGTCTTAAATATCTTACAAAATCATCGAGAATTTCTGGATACATAGCCTCTCCATAAATATAAGTTCAGTATAACATTTGCCTCCCCCTATAAAACCCTCTCTACATAATTCCCAAATCCCCTAACAATCGCAAGTCCTTGATTTTCTAATTCTGTCCAAATTTCCTGATTAAGTGCATATGGGCTTTTTCCCTGAAGTAACCGGATTTCCTCGATGGTAAGCTGCATATGATAATATTTTTCTTCCCCTATTACAACAAATTCATAATTAGCAAGCTTCATAATATTTACCTCATACCTGTCGTCCCATTCCTTTAGTTGGCGCTCAGCACATTTTCCAACATGCAGTAGGAAATCTTCTCCACTCTTATTTTTAGACATATAGCCTCTTGCTAATCCATTCGTATTCATCATCCTAATTCCCTTCGTTTTTATTTTTTTATTGCTCAAGAAACGAATCAAAAAAAGACTCCCTATTGCATATGATTGCAACAAAGAGCCTTTAGCCGTTCGTTATCATTCAAAGCAATGCTTTGCTGGTGGGAGCACCTTACCAATTGGCAGGTTGCTGTGAAGTCAATGAGCCAGTACTCTCGTTCACTCTTGATAACCTATATTTAATGAATACTATTATATCAATTTTCATTGAAAAGTAAAGGTGGTTATTCATTTTGAAAAAAACGATCCTATGAACCTACAATCCTTTGAACAAAATTCTTCCGGAACTTCCTAATATTATTTAAACCTATCACCTATTTTCTTCACCTCAATCCCTGAATCTCTTAATGCTTGTGGAATTGATTTGGCAAAATCTAGAGCCTTTGGTCCATCTCCATGAATACAAATAGTATGTGCTTGTATAGGGATTTCTGTCCCCTGAACAGTTGACACTATATTCTCTTTCACCATACGAATCACTTGGTTAATTGCCTGTTGCTCATCGGTTATTAACGCATTGTCCTTACGACGCGATGTAAGTGTTCCGTCAGTCTGATAGGTACGATCTGCAAACACTTCATGTGCCGTACGTAGTCCAATAGTCTCCCCTGATTTAACTAATTCGGAACCAGCGAGCCCGAATAAAATCAAATTCGAATCGACTTTGTATACAGCTTTAGCGATTGCTCCAGACAATGACGCGCTTTTTGCTGCCATATTATACAATGCTCCATGTGGTTTTACGTGTTGAAGTTTTCCTCCTTCAGCTTTCACAAATGCAGAGAGAGCACCAATTTGATAAACAACGAGGTCATAGGCCTCTTCTGGAGAGATTGCTACTTCTCTTCTCCCAAAACCTACAAGGTCCTGTAGGCCTGGGTGGACACCAATTCCTATATTTTTTTCAAGCGCAAGTTCGACTGTTTTACGCATTGTTCCAGGGTCCCCAGCGTGGAATCCACAGGCAATATTCGCCGAAGTGACGTAATCTAAAATCGCTTCATCATTTCCCATATTATACGCACCGAAACTTTCTCCTATATCACAATTCAAATCAACCGCATATGTCATGTTCATCGCCTCGCTTTTAATAAAATGCCTTGTCTTAGTTGTTGAATCGACTCTTCCTGTTCCAAATAAAGCACTTGTGCTTCTTCATGGGTAATCTTTTTAAAGCGTAGTTTATCTCCTGGTTTCATCTGTGCAAGTTTTGAAAAATCAACTGTAGCAACTTGACCTATTTTTGGATATCCACCCGTTGTTTGGCGGTCAGCAAGTAATATAATTGGATTACCATCTGATGGAACTTGGACAGATCCAAATGCTACCGCTTCAGAAATAAGCTCACCTGCTTCTGCTACATGCAAATTTGCCCCTTTTAATCGATAACCCATTCGATCAGATTGTGTAGTTACTTTGAATTCGTTTTCAAAAAATACTTGTCTGCTAGTTTCATCAAACAAATCAAATTGGCGCCCTTCCATTGTTCGTATCAAGTACCGTTCGCTGGAATATGTAGAAATAAAGCTTGTTGCAATCGACCAATCCAATTCACTTGCCTCATCATCCACTTCCTCAGTAATAATGCTAGTTATGTCTTTTGAAAGCCGACTCAATTCACCTGTTACCAACCGGTCATCTGCTTCGAGTGCTCTTCCCTCGAAGCCACCAATACCGGCACGTAAATAGGTCGATTGACTATTCATTACTTTTGGTACATTAATTCCACCAGCAATTGCTATATATGTGCGACAACCCTGCCTGCATCTACCAAATTTCAACTTACTCCCTTTTTTTACAAATAGTGTACGCCACATTCGAACAGGCTTACCATTAATCGTTGGTGATAAATCTGCCCCACTAAGAGCGATCAGTGCATCCTTTTCAAATTGAATAACAGGACCTACTAACGTTACTTCTAGTGTCGCTTTCTTTTCTTCATTTCCTACTAATAAATTCGCAATCCGATGTGCCAAGTGATCCATTACTCCACTCGTAATAACCCCGTATTTCTGGTAGCCATACCTACCTAAGTCTTGTACAGTCGTTAAAAGACCAGGTTTGATTATATGTATCATGTATTCTACTCCTTCCAGTTGAGATATTCCTTTTGATTAATGGAAAAGAATACAACGTTATCCCCAGCCCGGAGCAGACTTGGGATCTTATTTTCGGCTTGAAACAGTCGAATTGGCGTACGGCCAATTAACTGCCAGCCACCAGGTGTTTCAATCGGGTATACACCCGTTTGCATTCCTGCAATACCAACGGATCTTTCAGGAATCGATAATCTGGGTGATTCTCGCCTAGGTGTAGCAATCCTCTCTGACATGCCTCCGAGAAAAGGAAATCCAGGAGCAAACCCAATCATGTACACCGTGTATTCACCCGACGTATGTATATCAATCACATCTTGATTGGACAAGCCATTATGTTTCGCCACAAAATCCAAATCCGGTCCAAATGTCCCGCCGTAACAGACTGGAATTTTGATTGTACGAGATACAGGATCTTCATAGCCTTTCAGTGTGTTACACATTTTTCTAATTTCTTTACATACGATTTCATATGGCAGTGTATTATTTCTAGTTATTTTCAAAGGGTCATAGAATACAGTTACCGATGTATATGCTGGAACGTATTCAAGCATCCACTCAGGAGAATTTAGATCCAAACAAGCAGATAGAATTTGTACATCACTTTTCGCCTTTGGTGTGATAGCATCCGCAACTTCTATCACCACAGCTGTGTCACCTAAAGGAGAGAAAGAAACCTCCACTTACTCATCTCCTTTCTTTGTTGATAGATAAAAGACAAATATTCAAATAGTTTGTATTATGGTAAAATAATAACAATATTATAAATAATAAAAGTGGATAAATCAATACAAAACCCTCTCAATATAATTCCCAACCCCTCTAACAATCACAAGTCCCTGATTCTCTAATTCTTTCCAAATTTCGCGGTCAAGTGCGTACGGGCTTTGCTTCTGAAGTAATTCTATCTCCTCTTTGGTAAGTTGCACATGATAATATTTTTCTTCGTATATTACAACAAATTCATAGTCTGCAAGCTTCATAATATTTACCTTATACCTATCGTTCCATTCCTTTAATTGCCGCTCCACACATTCTCCAACATGTAGCAGGAAATCTTCTCCACCCAGTTTTTTTGCCATATAACCTCTTGCCATTCCATTAATGTTCATCATCCTAATCTCCTTCATTTTTGTTTTTTATTGCTCAAGAAACGAATCAAAAAAAAGACTCCCTATTGCACATGAATACAACAAAGAGCCTTTAGCCGTTCGTCATCATTCAAAGCAATGCTTTGCTGGTTGTAGCACCTTACCACATGGCAGGTTGCTGTGAAGTCAATGAGCCAGTACTCTCGTTCACTCTTGATAACCTATATTTAATTAATACTATTATAGCACTTTTTATTGAAAAGTAAAGGTGAGTTTCTAATAGACTCGGACCAAGGGAACAGGTACTATGGTTCATTATTAAGCAGAATTTGGACCAGTGTACCTGTTCCTTTGGTTCTTAGTCTTGTGTAAAGTTGTCATTAAATTCACTATATATTTTGCATTATAGCTTTGAAAGAATTATACGTTTCAAAGTTCGACAAAGCCATTTATAACCAAAAAACCTTTGCATCCAAAATAGACGCAAAGGTTTTATAACAGGTGCCTGTCACTCGTAGAACTTGACACAAGTACTCAAGAGAAACTGAGGATTACCAGTATATTTGCCCAAATAATTGTAAAATAGGAAACTATTAGTTATTATAGTTTTAGGCACAATTGTATAGGTAGGGTAGCGTTCAAAATCCCCCATCAGCAAAGGGGGTGATGAACGTGAATAATGGCTTTGATTTGGCAACAGCCACATTCATTGTACTATTCATCACACTAATAGTTACTTAAATTGACATGAAAAAGTAACCTACCCTGCCACCCAAGCTTGCGTAGGTTACTGCATATTGTACCACCATGCTGATGGTTGACCGCTTACCACAGTCTATACAAAAATAATAATTCAAAGATTATTTATATTCAAGTAATAACTGGTATATCAAAGTCTTCTACACAATCTAAACCAAAACATTCCTAGTCTTGATAACTCTGAATCATATTGATCATATGAGCATAAGCTCCACCAGCTCTTAAAGCAGATGATACCATAATACCTTCCGCTAATTCTTCACCTGTAGCTCCGTTTTTTTCTGCATTTCTAGTTGAAAGACTCGACAGCAAAGCCTTAATTAACTATATTTTTAATAATTCTGCATGAAAATTTTTAGGGCTAGGGGATATTTCTCCCCCACTACCCTAAAAGTTACTCTACTTCCCGTGCTTTCTTTTCTTTCGTCAAGAACCATCCAGCTGCAGCTATTCCAATTAGAACGGTGTAGAAGAATAGTTTCCACTCAGTAGAATGTGCAAAGTCATAAGGTAGAACACCAATATCTGGGTGTCCTAGCGTTAATACAGCAAGTTTGACACCAACCCAGCCTACAATAGCAAATGCTGCAATTTCAAGACCTGGTCTCGATTGAAGCAATGTTACAAATAAGTTAGCAGCGAATCGCATAATGATTAATCCAATCACCCCACCGGTAAGAATAACAAGGAACTTGCCTCCATCCATCCCACCAATCTGCGGGAGATTCGTGTTTGGAAGCGTCATTGCCAAGGCTACCGCTGCAAGAATCGAGTCTACCGCAAAAGCAATATCGGCAAGCTCAACCTTAATAACAGTTCCCCAAAAACCAGATTTTTTCTTTGGTTTTTGTTCAATATTGTCTACCTTCTTTTTAAAGAAAAGTTTCCTAACAATATGATTAATGGCGATGAATAGAAGGTACAAGGCTCCAATCGCCTGTACTTGCCAAACATCGACAAGGAAAGAAATGATAAATAGTGAACCAAAACGGAAAACAAATGCACCAGCCAACCCATAGAAGAGTGCCTTCTTCCTTTCTTCTTCTGGTAGGTGCTTCACCATAATCGCTAAAACAAGCGCATTATCGGCTGCAAGCAAGCCTTCGAGACCAATTAATAGTAGCAAAACCCATCCATATTCAATTAAAATTGTCAGTTCCATTATTTTTTCCTCCATTAATTTCTATATTATCTTCATTCAAGCTTGTTCCTAACGTTTTCTATATAAATTACTTTGCTACATTCAAGAGACTTCTATGCTTTTTCACTCCTTTGCCGAAAAAAATTTATATTATTTGAAAGTTCATTTCGTCTGAATCAGGCCATCAATACAAAAAGACCTTTACCAGACATGGTAAAGGTCTTCAAAAAAAGATAAAGGACCCTTACCAAAATAGGTAAAGGTCTTGCTAACAACAATCGTTGCCAACAAAGCCGGGAGAATGAAACCCTCCGAAATGACGACTCTGTTGTAAAAGCTACTCCCCTTTAGGAGAACTATTCAATTAATTATTTACAGTATAAGTTACCAGTAATCTATTTGTCAATGCCCATCTTCAGAAGCCTAATTGGACCAACCAGGGTAGCGCGTTCAAAATCCCCCATCAGCAAAGGGGGTGATGAACGTGAATAATGACTTTGATTTGGCAACAACCACATTCATTGTACTATTCATCACACTAGTGGTTACGTTGATAGACATGAAAAAGTAACCTACCCTGCCGACCAAACTTGTGTAGGTTACTCCCTGTAGTACCACCACGCTGATGGTTGACCGCTTTCCACGGTCTATACAAAAATTATAATTCAAAGATTATTTATTTTCAAGTAATAACTAGTAGATCAGAGTCTTCTACACAATCTAAACCAAAACCATTCCTAGTCTTGATAACTCTGAATCATATTAATCATATGAGCATAAGCTCCACCAGCTCTTAAAGCAGATGATACCATAATACCTTCCGCTAATTCTTCACTTGTTGCTCCATTTTTCTCTGCATTTTTCGAATGGACGTCAATGCAATACGGACATTGTGTGGCGGTTGCAACGGCAACAGCAATAATTTCTTTAAACTTCGCACTTAGCTTTCCTGCTTTTGTTGCAGCGGCACTAAATGCAGCATAGCCCTTAAAGCCTTCTTTCGCATACTTGCCTAATTGACCCAAATGTTTCAAATTAGAGCGGGCATATAGCACATCTGAAGCATCTGTTTCTTTTGCATTGTGTACATGTGTACTATGAGTAACTGCACCACCCGCTTCGATTGCTGCTGTGACAAATACAGCTTCTGCTAATTCTTCCAATGCTGCTCCTGCTTTTTTCGCCTTTTTGGTATGGCTGTCAATGCAGTAAGCACACTCTGTTACATGTGCAATGGCAACTGCAATGATTTCCTTTTCCTTAATGGATAGTGCTCCATCTTTAAAAACAGCTGCATTAAAATCTGTAAAAGCTTGTAATTGTTCTGGTGCAAGATCTTTTAATTGTGACAAATTTTTTGTGTTTTCTTTTGCATAAAAATTGTCTGACATAATAAGAACCCCTTTTCAAATTATATTTCGACTGATCCTGTTATTCTGTACAAGTATCGTAGCATTTATATCAGTGGGTTTTCAAAGATTGTGACTCCAAATGGAGGATGCAGGAATGATTATTGTAAATTTTTCAATAATATGGTAAAAAGAGGTAGAGTCATTACTTTAGAAGGTGTTGTTTATGCCAGATTGGTCCTATCATCCACTAAAAAAACTTCTCCTAGATAAAATGAGGCCGAAAAAAAGTCGCGAGTTTATTCATGAATCGATGAATACTATCGCATCCATTCCTGGTGGTCGGGGTCTTGTTGGTTTTTTAGGACATATGGCTCCCCCACAGGAGTTACACAAGGAAATTAATCATATGAAGTTTCCCTCTCCTACTGGGTTAAGCGGCCATATTGATCCTAATTTATCAGGTATGAACGCCTTCCAAGAGTTAGGCTTCGGATTTATAGAAATTGGTCCAATCGTGTTAAACGAACCAAAAGAACAAACTGAACCAAAAAGGGAAAACAATCACATTCTGTTTGCTAATCATCAAGAAAAGGTTCCTCTTAAACTAGCAATTAAAAAATTAACAAACCTGCATATCCAGATTCCTATTTTTGCTAGGATAGACACACATGTAAAAAGAAACGAATGGGACATGATTGTCGATCATTTAACACCTTTTGTCGACGCTTTTATCGTAACAAGTGAGCAAATTTATTTAGCGAAAAGTGAAAGACATTTGGAAAATTCCTTCTATGTATCTTTTCACGCTGATGAAATGAATGAAAAAGTACGTGAATTGGAGAAGTTTATTGAGCATACATGTTTTGGTGGTATTGTCATAAATGCCCCTCGAAGGACAGTGGACAGCTATTGGCATGAAGCAGCAAATGCTAATGAATACCTTGCTAAAACGGTAAAACAGGTTAAAAACCTGAACCCTGAGCTCACCGTCATAACCTCTGGTGGAGTGGAGACACCAAATGAGGCTTGTACTTTAGTTCATACTGGAGCAGATTTGCTCATATTAACAGAAGGCTATGTAAAAGCGGGGCCTGGATTACCAAAGCGAATTCATGAACGATTATTATTTGAAGAAGTTCGGCCTATTGAAAAACAAAAAAGCCACGGCTCATTTCTGTTTGGTCTCGCGATACTAATTGGAGGCATCATTGCCTTATATTTTGCATTGACGAGTATAATCCTCCCTTATGACGAGGCTTTTATCGGACTAACAAGCGCTGACATCATACAAATCAATCCACTGATTCTATCATTCATGTCACATGATAGGATGGCGCTAGCTGGAACAATGATATCTGGAGGAATCTTGTATATCCAGCTTGCAAGGCACGGAATTAAATATGGCATGCATTGGGCGAAAATTGCTTTTCACAGTGCAGCAATCGTTGGTTTTCTCGGTATTTTACTTTTCATCGGCTTCGGTTACTTTGATTGGCTACACGCTTTATTTTGGCTTATCTTACTGCCAATCTATTTTTATAGCATTAAGGAAGGGAAAACAGCCACATACACCCCATATTCCAGTCATGGAAAGAATGACAGGGCGTGGCAATACGGACTTTACGGACAGCTCATGTTTATTACACTAGGATTTTTGTTAGTAGTAGGTGGTATCGTTATTTCCACAATAGGTGTAACTAACGTTTTTGTATCAACTGACTTAAGCTTCCTATGTATGTCACCGCAAATGTTAGATAATATTAGTAGCAATTTGATTCCTGTTATCGCACATGACCGGGCAGGATTTGGCAGTGCACTTGTGAGTGTTGGTTTACTTGTTCTAATGCTTTCTTTGTGGGGATTTAGACAAGGGGAACGATGGGTTTGGAATACACTAGCTTTAGGAGCATTGCCTGCATTTATAGCAGGGATTGGAACACATTTTTATATTGGCTATACAACTTTTACACATTTACTTCCCGTTTACTTTTTAGTCATTGTATATCTGTTAGGATTAGTATTTTCATATCCTTTCTTGAAAAAGAAATAAGGAAGCCGTATCATATATGATACGGCTTCTGGATGAGATGCTGTCATGTAGCAGACTTAATTAAGTATTCCATCGGATACAACCCTTTTGTACCAAAGAAATTATCCTCTTAATACAGAAATTCTTATCGTTACATCATTTACAGCAATGGTTGCAGAAAGAAATGCAACAAATAATGTTAGCTTCTCCTTCTTTTAATTCCACTCTTCTGCTAAGTTAGTTCATTTACGAATGTTCATCTTCTTCTAACGCAATCCGTTAATTGAATAGTGGAAACAAAGGATAGAATAACAAGTTACCTACAAAAATCACGATAAGAAATCCTTCCTCCGATTGCATATGCTTCATAAATCGTATCGCCATTTTCATAGTTAACTCCAATACTTTCTAATACATCTGATGAAATAACAGTATGTATCTTTTCCTAGTCATCCTAGTTTTTTCTTATGTTTTGAAACCAGATAATGCTTTACCTGTTCTACATCTTGTTTAGTAGGTTGCCATCCTTCAATCATATTCGAACTAATTGCGTATAGCGCTCCTCTAAAGTCTTTCTGATTGTTAAATCTAACACCCATGATGGTTAATTGAGGTTTATTTACGTCTAACTTCACTTAATCCACCTCCAAGTATTTATTCATGGTCAAATCCAATAGGAAAGGCGTTGTCACTTCCCTAATTAAATAGGACGTTTCATTAAGAAAAAGTGCTTAGCCTTCTTTTAGAAAGGACCGTTGCTTTTATTCGTATTATACTTTTCTTATCTTTTGGCATGCTCGGCTTCAAATTTAACATACAACTCAGGAAATTGTTTTCAAAAGATTTTACTATCTTTGTAATTTTACTAAATACGTATTTTCTAACTTCATCATATGGAATCCAAATTTCTTTCCTTTCTATCTGATCGTAGAGAGATAAAATAACTATCTCTCTCTGTTCAAGAGGCAGTTTTCTTGTTGTACGTCTTTCTTTCATTTTATTGTGATAAAGTTTATAAAGTTCTTTCACAATCCAATCCTTTTGACTATTTTTCAATTGTGAAAAACGTTTATTTGTTTGAAGAAGCTTTCCGTTTACAATGCTGCCTTTTAAATATTCTACAAAAAATGTGCTTATCCGTCTTTATACAGATAGGTAAGGGTTTGAAGTTATCGCTCCCTTTTCCCCCTGTTCACACCGTACGTGCGACTTTCACCGCATACGGCGTTCCAACTAATCCAATTCATTCAATTCTATGTAATAAAT